>NZ_SODQ01000001.1:0-995211 GCF_004368805.1 Novosphingobium sp. PhB55
AGCGCCAGATGTTCGGGCGCGCTAAAATCGACCTGCTCAAGGCAAGGGTCATGGCACCAGCATGATACCAAGTGCACGGAATTTGAGTCAGACCCCAAAGTTGACCCCATCTTTGAGCAGTCCGGCGGTTATCCCGGTAGCCCATAGGAGGGGCCCACGGACGACGACGCGCACCGTCAGGTGTGCTGGCGGCGTCGTCCGTGGGAGGTCCCCTGTGGGCCCACCGGGTTAACCGCCGGGGATGGGGGTCCGGGGGAAGGGGTTTGGAGATCAGTTCCGGTTTTTGAACCGCCAGCTGTCGTTGCCCGTCTCGATGATGTCGCAATGATGCGTGATGCGATCGAGGAGTGCGGTGGTCATCTTGGCATCGTGGAAGACGCTCGGCCATTCGCCGAAGGCGAGATTGGTCGTGATGATCACCGAGGTCTTTTCGTAAAGCTTGCTGATCAGGTGGAAGAGCATCTGTCCGCCAGATCGAGCGAACGGCAGGTAGCCCAGTTCATCAAGAGCGACGAGGTCGAGCCGTGAGAGCTGGGCAGCAAGACTGCCGGATTTTCCCTGTCGGGCTTCCTCTTCGAGCCGGTTCACTAGGTCGACCGTGTTGAAGAACCGACCTTTGGCACCGGCGCGGACCACGGCCGCGGTGATGGCTAGCGCCAAGTGGGTCTTGCCCGTGCCAGTTCCGCCGACCAGCACAATGTTGCGCCGTTCCGGCAGGAAGGATCCCGCATGGAGCGAACGGAGCAATCCTTCGTTGATCGGTGTGCCGTCGAACACGAACCCATCCAGATCCTTGATCGCCGGCAGCTTTGCAGCGGTCATGCGATAGCGGATCGACGCTGCGTCCCGATGTGCGGTCTCTGCGCGTAGCAAGTCGCCCAGCATCTCCATGATCGTTCTGTCGCGGCGGATACCGTTGGTGACGGCATCATCGAAGGCAGTGACCATGCCCTTGAGCCCCAGCCCCTTGAGAGCTGCGACGATCTCATGCCGCTGCATCGAGACCTCGCGGCTTATCGTAGCGCGCACAGTCGGCAACCGGCGGGTATCTGAGCTTCAGGTTCACGACCACATCCATGGTCACGGCGTCCTGAGGTTCGCGCCGGCGCGACAGAATATTGAGAATGACCTCATCGCTGACAGTGCCTGCCCTGAGAGCTTCGCGTACAGCGGCCTCCACAGCCTCAAGGCCGTCATCAGGAACGGCAGCCAGCACCTTGACGAAGCGTCGATCAGCTTCGTCTCCCTTGCCCAGTTTGCGGCGTAGCTGGGCAAGCGCAGGTGGAAGATCCCAGTCCTGGAAGGGAGCGCCGTTACGCAGTGCCCCGGGCTTGCGGGCAAGGACTGGAAGGTAGTGCCA
Organism: Novosphingobium sp. PhB55; assembly: GCF_004368805.1. Taxonomy (NCBI): domain Bacteria; kingdom Pseudomonadati; phylum Pseudomonadota; class Alphaproteobacteria; order Sphingomonadales; family Sphingomonadaceae; genus Novosphingobium; species Novosphingobium sp. PhB55. The sequence continues at coordinate 1,361 of NZ_SODQ01000001.1, forward strand.
GGGATCATGGACAGTCTGGTTCCGGCCGAAGACCCGATCATGTTCGGCCACGACAGCACCCTCGCTGCGGATCACGACGCGTGTTGCATAGGCCCGCACTTGCACAGCCTGATGGGCCGCCTTCGCCATCACAGAGTAGCGATTGCGGTCGAAGCTCACCAGGCACGTCGAACTTGCCACGTGCTCGCTCTCGAAGAATCCATCGAACAGCGCCGGAAGCGCCTGCAGCATGCCGCGCTCCGTCTCCAGCGCCTGCGCGATCGTAGCATCCTCCAGGTCTGGATGCGTGTTCCGCTCTGCCCAGCGTCGGCACTCGGCTTCCAGCCAGATGTTCAGTTCCTCAAGGCTGGCAAAGCGCAGCCGCGGCTTGAACAGACGCTCTCTGCTGGTCTGAACCTGGTTCTCCACCTGGCCCTTCTCCCATCCCGCAGCAGGGCTGCAGGCCACTGGTTCGACGCCATAGTGATCCGTCATGATCAGGAACCGCCGATTGAACAGCCGCTCCTTGCCTGTGAAGACCGTCGTCACCGCCGTCTTCATGTTGTCGTAGATGCCGCGCATCGGGACCCCGCCGAAGAAGGCGAAGGCACGGGCATGCGCATCGAACAGCATATCCTGCGTCTCGCGAGGATAGGCCCGGACAAATGGCGCTCGCGACCAGCAAAACCGCATATGCGCAACCTTCACGCGCATCGGTTTACCAGCGATCTCCACGTCCTCGTGGCTCCAGTCGAACTGGTAGGCCTCACCGGGCCGATACATCAACGGGATGAAGACCTTGCTCATATCCCCCGCATCAACACGCCGCTCGCGCTTCCAGCGGGCCGCGTACCGCCGCACTGCATCATAGGAACCGCCGAACCCTTCTCGCTGAAGCAGATCGTGGATCCGCGTCATCCGCAGCCGATCGCGGCGGGGCAAATCTTCATTCTGCTCGAGGAGTGCCTCCAGGCGTGCGCTGAATGGCCCGGTCTGGGGGCGCGGCTGATCAATCCGCCTGTAACTGGCATCCGCATCAGGTGCGCGCACCGCCTTGCGTACCGTGTTGCGCGACAAACGCAGATCCCGCGCGATCTCCTTGATTGGCTTCCCGTCTTTGTGCTCCCGACGGATTCTCGCAATCGTCTCCACTACCAACATCCCTATCCCCGCCGTTCGGAAACCCAAACGGCGGCGCCTCACAACGGATGATCATACGCTCGCTGTCGATGTCTCCAACCTTTAGGTAAGTGACCTCCGACACACGCAGGCCGGCGCCGTAGGCCACGCTGAAAATCGCTTTGTACTTGATGCCTGGAGCTGCCTCGTTGAGCCGCGCGGCCTCTTCGACGCTCTGGACATCTTGCAGCATCCGCTGGCGCAGCGAACCGATTGGGGCGGCGGTAATCGTGGTGTCCATGGTGAGTTCCTTTGCGTTGAAGGAACCTCACAATCTCATGGCGACTCCGCGCGCCCCAACACCGCGCTATTACGGAGCAACCTCGCGCCAAACGCCATTCCCGCGCAGCGGTTTCGTCCCTGTCCCGGGACGAGACTGAGAGAACGATTACCGTCCCAAACTGTAAGTCTGCGCAAGAGTGGGTGCTGCTCGCGTAATGGCTCAAACGATGAGTTCAAATTCGGTGTGAGGCGACTCGCCAAACCTTGGTCGGTTCGGCGTTCATCAAGCAATGAATTTCTCCGCCGACCGATCGCGCTGGGCTGCCACAGCCTCCGGAATGCCGGCGATTATCGACAAGAGAACGGAAGGCCGAATCGGTGCCGTAAGCCAATCAATGAACGATTCGCCGACCTTAATTGTTCGCTCGCATCCGCGACAGGTTATTTGACGGATATTAGACGAATCAGTGGGAAGAAAATTTAAGTCTAGGAATCTAAAGGAAAAAATCGTTCATTCCCAGCGTCCAGTCTCCATCCAGATCAGGAACCGCTTCAGCGGCAATATCCATACGATGCCGAGGGCTAGGTAGACCGGCGTCTGCAGCAGCACATGCCAGTTGCCGATCACCGGCGGCAGGTAGCGCGCCAGCAGCAGGCCGTAGACGCAGAGCGCCGCAAACAGCGCGAGCACCCCGATGGGGATTCGCCAGGTCGGGGTTTCGCGCAAGTCAGATCTCTCCCTCGTAGATTCTGGTCGGCGTCACGATCGCGTCGAGAATGCGGTCGTGCGGCTCCAGGGGGAGAGTTTCGGCCAACTGGCAGTCCCAGGCAAGGCCGATCGCGGGAACGTCGGGATTGGCTTCGAGCCAGCGGTCGTAATGGCCGCCGCCCTGGCCGAGGCGATGGCCCTGGGCCGTGAAGGCGAGCAGCGGCACCACGACGATGGCCGGGACCACCGGCCGTGCGTCGGGAAGGGGCTGAAGAGCGCCCCAGGGGCCGATCGTCAGCTGTTCCTCGTCGAAGGGATTGGCCCATTCCCGAAACTCCATCGCGCTTTCGCGCTCCGAGAACCAGGGCAGGGCGATGCGCCGGTCGTGTTCGGACAGCCATCGCGCCCAGCCGAAAGCCGGGGCTTCGTCACGCACGGGGGCGTAGAGGCCGATCGTCAGCCCCTCGGGCATCATTTCCGCGACAGGCGCGGGCGGGCGATTGAGGACGAGCGCCCGCATGCCCTGCGGCAGCGAGGCGACATGCTCCGCACGCGCGGCGCGATGCGCCTTGCGCAAGGCGCTTTTCTCGATCGTGGGGGAGAGAGGAGGCGACGAATCCACCGTGAGTCCCATTCTAGAATATCAGGCCAGAAAGTTCGGAACCGCGACAATACCACCGAAGCGCCTTCGCGGCACGGCGGAATTCGGGCATCTGGCGTGCCGAAAGGATAAGGCCGGAAGCGGGCCTTCGGGGGCCTGTGCGGAGTGGGTGACGGGTCCACCTTGGGTCGTTGCCTAGAAATCCTCTGACGCCTCGACGTCAGGTGGGGACCATGTGCGTCGGACCACGGTCCGGGCAGGGACAGACCCCATTGGATTGCTTATAGCCTCAGGGATGTTCGAACGGCTCGTGCCGGGCAGATCCCGTCATCCCCTAGTTAGGCGTTCGAAGCGCTCTGCTCAAGGAGGTCCGCAAGTTTTTCGACATGATCGGCGATCCGCGCCAGTTCCTCGACCAGCACCTCGGGAATTTCCGGTACCGGCGCGGGAGCGGGCGGCGGGGTGGCGACCGGCGCCGCCGCGGGTTGCTGGGCGCGCTGGCGCAGCTCGTGCAGTTCGTCGGCCAGCATCAGCGAGGCGAAGAGCAGCATGCGCGGCTCGGTCTGCCCCACCGCGCCGGCCTGCGCCAGCTTTTCGTCGATCATCTCGGCCAGGCGGGTGAGGTGAGCCTCTTCGCCGTCCGCGCAGGCGAGCATGAATTCGCGCCCGCCGATCATCAGGGAGATGTTTGCCATCGGCTCAGGGCTTCTGCTGCGGGGGGAGATGCTGGGGCTGGCGGTGCTGCGCCAGCAGCGCGTCGATCTCGCCCAGCGTGTCCTCCACCGTGCCGCGCAGGCGGCCGTGGCGGTCCTGCAAGTCGCGGCTATGCGATACCGCGCTTTCCAGCCGCGCGAGTGCGGCCCGGATCCTGTCGATTGCCTGCTCTGTAGCGGCCTCGTTCGTCACCTTTTCCATTGCCGCCTGCGCTACCGTGAAAACGCCAAAAGGCAATCAATTGCCCCGCCTTGTTCACAGTGCATTCGATCAGACGAGACGAATGTGCCACCATATGATTGGCGCATCCCTGTACAAGTCCTCATGTAGGCGGCAGGCCAATCCTCCTTAGGTGAACTTGACGGGAGACGGCCTCGCCCTAAAGGGGGTCGGCAAGTTCGAATCGTCCCATTCTTTCCGTTTCCGGAGCCTTCACGATGACCCTTGCTGCTGACCGTCTCGCGCCGATGGCCAATGCCATCCGGGCGCTGTCGATGGACGCGGTCCAGGCGGCCAACAGCGGCCACCCTGGTATGCCCATGGGCATGGCCGACGTCGCGACCGTCCTGTTCTCGAAGTTCCTCAAGTTCGACCCCGCACAGCCCAAGTGGGCCGACCGCGACCGCTTCGTGCTGTCGGCCGGCCATGGCTCGATGCTGGTCTACTCGCTGCTCCACCTGACCGGCTATGCCAGCCCGACGATGGACGACATCCGGAACTTCCGCCAGCTCGGCTCGGTCTGCGCCGGTCATCCGGAAAACTTCCTGATCGAAGGCGTGGAATGCACCACCGGCCCGCTCGGCCAGGGCCTGGCCATGGCCGTGGGCATGGCGATGGCGGAACGTCATCTCAATGCCACGTTCGGCGACGATCTTGTGGACCACAAGACCTGGGTCATCGCGGGTGACGGCTGCCTCATGGAAGGCATCAACCACGAGGCCATCGGCCTCGCCGGAAATCTCAAGCTGGGCCGCCTCAAGGTGCTGTGGGACGATAACCACATCACCATCGACGGCGATACCGCGCTCTCCACCAGCGAAGACATCCCCGCGCGCTTCCGCGCCGCCGGCTGGGAAACGCTGGACTGCGACGGCCACGACTTCGCGGACATCGAACGCGCGCTGGCCGCTGCCGCCGCTTCGGACAAGCCCACGCTCGTCGCCTGCCGCACGGTGATCGGCAAGGGCGCGCCCAACAAGCAGGGCGGTCATGACGTTCATGGCGCCGCCCTGGGCGATGCCGAAGTCGCCGCGGCCCGCGAATACCTTGGCTGGACCTCGGCTCCCTTCGAGATCCCGGCAGAGATCCTGGCCGACTGGCGCGCCACGGGCGAAGCCGGCGCGGCTGCCCATGTGGAATGGTTCGGCCGCCTGGCCGCTTCCGACAAGGGCGAGGAATTCAGCCGCCGCATGGCCGGCGAACTGCCGGAAGCCGACGCGATCCGCGCCAAGCTGGCCGAATGGCTGGAGGGCGAATCCACCGTCGCCACCCGCAAGGCTTCGGAAAACTGGCTGAACGTGCTGGCCCCGGCCATCCCCGAGATGATCGGCGGCTCGGCCGACCTCACCGGCTCGAACAACACCAAGGCCAAGTGCCAGGATCCGTTCAATCCCGAGAACTACGGCGGCCGCTACGTCTATTACGGCATCCGTGAATTCGGCATGGCCGCGGCCATGAACGGCATGGCCCTGCACGGCGGCGTGATCCCCTACGGCGGCACGTTCCTGATCTTCTCGGACTACTGCCGCAATGCGATCCGCCTCTCGGCGCTGCAGCAGACCCGTGTGATCTACGTGCTGACGCACGATTCGATCGGTCTCGGCGAAGACGGTCCGACTCACCAGCCGGTCGAGCATGTCATGTCCATGCGCCTGATTCCGAACCTCTACGTGTTCCGCCCGGCCGACGTGATCGAGACGGCGGAGTGCTGGAACATCGCGCTCGAATCCGAGGAAACGCCTTCGGTCCTGGCCCTTACCCGCCAGAACCTGCCGCAGCTTCGCAGCAGCGGCGACATGCTCTCGGCCCGCGGCGCCTACACGCTCCGCCATGCCGGCGCCGACCGGAAGGTGATCCTGATCGCCACCGGTTCGGAAGTCGAACTGGCCGTGAAGGTGAAGGACGCACTGGAATCGCAGGGCATCGGCGCCGATGTCGTCTCGATGCCGTGCATGGAACTCTTCGCCGCGCAGGACGAAGCCTACCAGCACGAGATCCTTCCCCATGATGCGTCGATCCTGAAGGTCTCGATCGAGGCCGGAACGACCATGGGCTGGGAACGCTATACCGCACAGAGCCGCAATGGCGGCCTGAACATCGGTCTCGACCGCTTCGGCGCCTCGGCCCCGGCCAAGGACCTGTTCGCGCGCTTCGGCTTCACCGTCGAGGCGATCGTTCCGAAGATTCTCAACAAGCTCAGCGTTTAAAGAGGAGATTATTGCAATGGCGACCAAGGTTGCGATCAACGGTTTCGGACGTATCGGGCGCAATGTCGCTCGCGCCATTCTCGAACGCACGGACCATGACCTCGAGCTGGTTTCGATCAACGACCTGGCGGACGCCAAGGCCAATGCTCTCCTGTTCAAGCGCGACAGCGTCCACGGTACTTTCGAAGGTACCGTGGAAGTTGACGGCACCGATCTCGTCATCAACGGCAAGCGCATTCATGTGACGGCCGAGCGCGATCCCGCCAACCTGCCGCATGCCGCGCAGGGCGTGGACATCGTTCTGGAATGCACCGGTTTCTTCACGAACAAGGAATCGGCCTCCAAGCACATCGACGCGGGCGCCAAGCGCGTGCTCGTCTCGGCGCCTGCCAAGGGCGTGGACCTCACCGTCGTCTACGGCGTGAACCACAAGGAACTGACCGCCGATCACGTCGTCGTGTCGAACGCCTCGTGCACCACCAACTGCCTGGCGCCCTTCGCCAAGGTTCTGCATGAGAAGATCGGTATCGAGCGCGGTCTGATGACCACGATCCACTCGTACACCAACGACCAGAAGATCCTCGACCAGATCCACAGCGATCCGCGCCGCGCCCGCGCCGCCGCGATGAACATGATCCCCACCAGCACCGGCGCCGCCGTTGCCGTGGGCCTCGTTCTTCCGGACCTGAAGGGCAAGCTCGACGGTTCGTCGATCCGCGTGCCGACCCCGAACGTCTCGGTCGTCGACCTGACCTTCGTGCCGAAGCGCGACACCACGACCGAGGAAGTCAACGCGCTGCTCAAGGAAGCGGCCGAGGGCGAACTCAAGGGCGTGCTCGCCTTCACCGAAGAACCGCTGGTCTCGATCGACTTCAACCACGACGCCCATTCGTCGACCATCGACAGCCTTGAGACTTCGGTCCTCGAGGGCAAGCTGGTCCGCGTCCTGTCGTGGTACGACAACGAGTGGGGCTTCTCCAACCGCATGGTCGATACGGCCGGCGTGATGGCCAAGTTCCTCTGATGCGCCTGCTCTGAGGCGTTGATGGAGGCGGGCCGCCTCATCGGTATCGCGCGGCGCAAACGGCCGCGCGCGCCGATGGAGGAATTACGGTCCGCCGCCGTAACTGCCGCCGCGGGAGTCCAGGGGGACTTTCGCGGCGCGGTGCGTCCGGGCCGGGTGCCGCGCCGACAGGTCTCGCTGCTGGCAGCCGAAGACTGGCTGGCCGCGCTGCGCGACCTGGGATTGGCGGAGGGCGATTGTCCGCCCTGGCATGCACGGCGCGCCAACTTGCTGGTCGAAGGCCTGCGGGTGAACGGGATGCACCTTCCGCGCGAGAAAGGCTGCGTCATCGCCATCGGCGAAAGCCTGCGCATCGCAGTGACCATGGAATGCGACCCATGCAGCCGCATGGAAGAAGTGGTGCCGGGGCTCATGGCCGCGCTCCTGCCGGATTGGCGGGGCGGCGTGCTGGGCACGGTGCTGACAGACGGCACGATCGCCGTCGGTGACGAGATAAGGATCGAGCAATGAGCGCTTTCAAGACCCTTGACGACCTTGGTGATGTGACGGGCAAGGTCGCGCTCGTGCGCGTCGACCTCAACCTGCCGATGAACGACGGGCAGGTCACGGATGACACTCGCATCCGCGCCGCGGCGCCGACAGTGCTGGAACTGGCCGAAAAGGGCGCCAAGGTGCTGCTGCTGGCCCACTTCGGCCGCCCCAAGGGTGAGCGCGTCTCGACCATGTCGCTGTCGATGGTGGTCGGCGCGGTCGAAAAGGTGCTCGGCAAGGAAGTGATGTTCGTGCCGGAGATCGCCGGCGACGTCGTCAAGCAGACGGTCGGCATCCTGCGCGCGGGCGACATCGCCATCCTGGAGAACACGCGCTTCTGGAAGGGCGAGGAAAAGAACGACCCCGAGTTGGTCAAGGCCATTGCCGCCAATGCCGACTTCTACGTGAACGACGCCTTCTCCGCCGCCCACCGCGCCCATGCCACGACCGAGGGTCTTGCCCATGTGCTGCCCGCTTATGCCGGCCGCTCGATGCAGGCCGAACTCGAGGCGCTCGACAAGGCGCTCGGCAAGCCCGAGAAGCCCGTCGCGGCCGTCGTCGGCGGCGCGAAGGTCTCCTCCAAGCTCGACGTGCTCAAGCACCTCGTCACCCAGGTCGATCACCTCATCATCGGCGGCGGAATGGCCAACACGTTCCTGGCCGCCAAGGGCGTGGACGTGGGCAAGTCGCTCTGCGAGCACGACCTTACCGGCACGGCCAACGAGATCCTCGACGTGGCCGACCAGTCGGGCTGCACCGTCCACCTCCCTTACGAAGTGGTCGTCTCGAAGGAATTCGCCGCCAATCCGCCCAGCTTGCGCACCTGCAACGTTCATGAAGTGGCCGCTGACGAGATGATCCTCGACGTCGGCCCGCTGGCCGTCGAAGCCCTGGGCGACGTGCTCAAGACCTGCCGCACGCTCGTGTGGAACGGGCCGCTGGGTGCGTTCGAGACGGTTCCCTTCGATGCGGCCACCGTGGCCCTGGCAAAAACCGCTGCCGCGCTGACCCGCGAGGGCTCGCTGGTTTCGGTTGCCGGCGGCGGCGATACGGTTGCGGCGCTTCACCACGCGGGCGTGGCGGAAGACTTCTCGTACATCTCGACGGCAGGCGGCGCCTTCCTCGAATGGATGGAAGGCAAGGAACTTCCGGGCGTGGCCGCGCTTTCGGCCTGAGTCGATTACACCATCGGTCCCGGACCTGATCCGGGACCGATGACAGGTCTTTGGGCGGGGATGCGAAGCGCGCCGCCGCGAAGGGGCCGTTCAGGGCCGGCGGTCCCGGATCAGGTCCGGGACGTCGAGAGGGGGATGCCGCAGGAATGAGCCACCGTGACCAAGTCGCGCCGCCGTGGCACGGGCGTTACGTCACGTTGGACGGCATGCGCGGGATTGCCGCGCTGGCGGTGGCGCTGTTCCACTTCAACATCTCCCAGGCACCGCACGGCTACGTCGCGGTGGATTTCTTCTTCGCGCTCTCGGGCTTCGTGCTTTGCACCAGCTACCTGCCGCGCTGGCAGGGAGGCATGGGCGCGGGCGACTTCATGACCAAGCGCCTGGTCCGGCTCTATCCGCTGTTTCTCGTCGGTGTGCTGCTGACGACCACGGTGGGCCTGGTCCGCCACTATACCGGCGGTGACACTTCGCTGCGCGTGCCCACGATCGTGATCAGCACTGCCGTCAATGCGCTGATGCTGCCGTCCCCGCTGACGAACACCCTGTTTCCGCTCAACGTCCCGGCCTGGTCGCTGTTCTACGAGCTTGTCGCCAATCTGGTGATGATCCTGGTGCTGTTCCGCCTGCCGCGGTTCGCCCTGCTGGCGGTCTGCGCGGCTTCGGCATGGTGGTTCGCCCCGGCGGTATTGGAGAACGGCTCGGGCAATATCGGTGCGATCTGGAACGAGTGGTCGGTGGCGCTGGCCCGCACGCTCTACTCCTTCTGCGCCGGCATGCTGATCGCGCGCCTGCGCCAGCCCGCGCACCGGCCGGCGACGCTCGGCGGGCTGGCCTGCCTCGCCGCGATCGCTGCAATTCTGCTGGCCGATCCTCACTGGCTATCGGCCAGCCACTACGACCTTGCCTGCACGCTGTTGCTGTCCCCCTTGCTGGTCTGGCTGGGATCGCGCGTCGAACCCTCGCGAAAGCTGGCGCCTGCGGCCTGGTTCGTCGGCGAGGTGTCGTTCGCGCTCTATGCCGTGCACTGGGCGCTGATAGAGCCGATGCGCTACTTCAAGGACGACCTCCATTACAACGAAGTGCTGATGGCCTTCGCGTTCCTGGGCGCGTGCCTCCTCGTCGCCTGGTTCTGCGTGCGCTGGATCGACGTTCCCGCGCGCATGCTGCTGTCCGACATGCTGCGCCGCCGCAAGCGCGCGCGCGTCTTCGCCGGAACGGATCACCCAACCGACGGATAGCCTTTTGCCGCAGTTGCGAAACGGTGGCTCGGGGAATAAGCCCGTTTCAGGTTGTCGATACAACTAGGAGGAGAAAACCATGCAATATTCGGAAATGGCGGCCAAAATGGCCGGCGGGAACGGCTTTATCGCCGCGCTCGACCAAAGCGGCGGCTCCACGCCCAAGGCCCTGAAGGGCTACGGCATCGAGGAAGGCGCCTGGTCGAGCGAAGAGGAGATGTTCGGCCTGATCCACCAGATGCGCGCCCGCATCATCGCCTCGCCGGCCTTCACCGGTGACAAGGTGATCGGCGCGATCCTGTTCGAGCGGACCATGGATGGCGAAGTCGCCGGCGTGCCCACTCCGCAGGCGCTGATCGCCAAGGGCGTGGTTCCCTTCATCAAGGTCGACAAGGGCCTGGAAGACGAAGCCAACGGCGTTCAGCTGATGAAGCCGATGCCGACCCTCGATGCCCTGCTGGAGCGTTCCAAGGCGCTCGGCGTGTTCGGCACCAAGGAGCGTTCGGTGATCAATTCGGCCAATGCCGAAGGCATCGCCGCGGTGGTGAAGCAGCAGTTCGAGATCGGCAGCCAAGTGCTTTCGCACGGCATGATGCCGATCATCGAGCCGGAAGTGAACATCAAGAGCGAGACTCGCGCCGAGTGCGATTCGCTGCTCCTGGCCGAAATCCTCAAGAACCTCGATGCCCTGCCGGAAGGCACGCGCGTCATGCTCAAGCTTTCGCTGCCGATCGTGCCGGGCACGTTCGACCCGCTGGTCTCGCACCCCAAGGTGCTGCGCGTGGTGGCGCTTTCGGGCGGCTACAAACGCACCGAAGCCTGCGCCGAACTGGCAAAGAACAAGGGCATCATCGCCAGCTTCAGCCGCGCGCTGCTGGAAGACCTGCGCTCGCAGATGAGCGACGCGGAATTCGACGCCGCGCTGAGCGAGGCGATCGACGAAATCTTCGCGGGCTCTACCGAAAAGGTCGACGCGGCCACCGCCGCCTGATCCTGCCCGCGGATTTTCGCTTGAAGGAAGGGCGGTGCCGCAAGGCGCCGCCTTTTTCCGTTACGGCCTTTCGTCAGGTCCTTGGCTGCTTGGCAGCGGTCAGAGGCCGCCCATGAAACGGAAGCCGAACTGATAGGCGAAAGGCGCCGGTTTCCTGCCCGCAGTGGGCCGGGGCAGGGCATCCAGCAAGTCGAGCTGTCCATCCGCGATCTGCACGGGCTGTCCCAGCGTCATCTCCACTTCGCGCGGCCCCGAACCCAGGTCCACGCGAACGCGAACTCTCAGGCGGCCGGCCCAGACGCATTGGGTGCCTTCGGCGCAGCGGCTGTCCTCCAGCAGGGCGAGCGGGGTCACCTTGGGGCCGTCGACGAAGACCGTCTCGCCGATGCGGGTATAAGCGAGCGGTGGTCCCTCGTAGGGCGCGCGCGGCGGGGGGGATTGCGGGGTGTAGAAATCGGTGGCCGGTGGGCCGCCTGCATGGACATCCGGTTCGGGGGCCAGCACTTCCGGCTCCGCGGCGGTCGGCGGCGGGAGCGGGGCAGGGGCCGATGCTGGTGCCGGAGTCGAGGCGGGCGCATGGGGCCGCACAGGGGAGGCTGGAATGATCCGGCAGGCAGACAGCGCGACCAACGCGGTCGCGAGCGAAAGAGCAGTCGTCAGGGCGCGGCTTCTCATGATCCTCACACGATAGGGGGAGAGGGACTTGGGGCGGCTCCTCGCCGAGAAACCGCATCGCGCCTGAACCTTGCCCGAACTGAAGCCCTTGCGCCAATGCCTCATCGGACGAGGAAGCCTTTTCCTGAGCCCGAGGACGCGCTAGGGCCGCGGCATGGACGAAAACGAACGCGAACCGACGCAGCTTTACCTTATCTCGCCGCTCGAAGTGGGCGGCGGCTTTCCCGATCGCCTGGCGCGTGCGCTGGATGCGGCGCCGGTCGCGGCGTTCCAGTTCCGGGTCAAGGACCTCGACCAGCACGAGGCCGCGCGGCTGGCGGAACCACTGCAGAAAATCTGCGGGGAACGGGACGTGGCGTTCATCGTCAACGATTCGATCAGCCTGGCCAAGCGTCTCGGCGCCGATGGGGTGCACATCGGCCAGGAAGACGGCACGGTGGAAGAGGCGCGCAATGCGCTCGGCCGCGATGCGCAAGTCGGCGTGACTTGCCACGACAGCCGCCACCTGGCCATGGATGCGGGTGAGGCCGGCGCGGACTACGTGGCGTTCGGGGCCTTCTTCCCTACGACGACCAAGCAGGTGAAGCACATGGCGGGCGTCGACCTGCTCGAATGGTGGCAGGCGATCTTCGAGATCCCTTGCGTGGCCATCGGCGGGATCACGCCTGAAAACTGTGCTCCTCTGGTGAAGGCCGGCGCGGACTTCCTGGCCGTATCGGGCGCGGTCTGGAACGGCGACGAAGCCGCCGCGATCAAGGCTTTCCACGAAGCGCTGACCGCCGCGAACTGATCCTGCCGGAGGGGGCGGGGCGAAGCGGGAAACCCACAGGATTTCCACTGTCGCTCCACCGGCTTTCCACGGCCAGTCCCCAGGCTTTGCACAGCTTATCCACAGGCTTGCCCCGCGGGGGCGAGCGGCGCAGAAACGGCACATGGACATCGATCGTTACTTCGCCCGTATCGGCCTTTCCGAGATGCCGGCCCGCTCTTCGGACGGGCTGGGCGCGGTGCAGATGGCGCATCGCCAGTCGATCGGTTTCGAAAACCTCGCGATACCGCTGGGACAGGGCATCCGCATCGACAGTGCCAGCGTCTTCGAAAAGCTCGTGACGCGCGGTCGCGGGGGCTATTGCTTCGAGCAGAACCGCCTCTACGCCGACGCGCTTTCGGCCATGGGGCTGGTCAATCGGCCCCTGCTGGCCCGCGTGCTGCTGGGGTTGGGCGAGGGCGTGGTTCCGCCCCGTACCCATACCCTGCTGCTGGTCAATCTGGACGGCGAGGCATGGATTGCCGATGCCGGCTTCGGCGGCAGCTACGTTCCGCCGCTCCCGCTAGAAGACGGCGCGCAAGTGCAGACCGGCGACGGCGCCTGGCACAGGCTTCTGCGCGGCGGAGAACGCGGATCGTTGGGCGGTGAATGGCGGCTCGAACGCGCCGGTCCGGCAGGCGCCACCGATGGACGCGGCGCTCCCCACGGCGACTGGCAGCCGCAATATGTGTTCGATCTCGATGATGTCGCGCAGGACGACCTGGAGATGAGCAACCACTGGACCTCGACCCGGCCCGGCACGCGCTTCACCACGCTCTGCGTCGCCAGCGTGGTGCTGGAAGGCGGCTTCGCGTCCCTGAGCGACCGGCAGTTCACGATCGGCCGTCACGGCAAGAGCGAAGTTCGCCAGATCGAAACCGCTGCCGAATATGCCCGCCTTCTGGGCGAGACGTTCGGCATCGCGCTCAGCGAGGAAGACGCTGCAAAACTGCCGATTTTCGCCTGAGCAAGCAGTCCCTTACGAGAGGCTCATTTTGTCCGCCAAGCGGTGATGCGCCGGGCGGCTGAGAGGCGCCCAGCTTACTTCTCTCGCAGCCTCGGCATCAGTTCCACGAAGTTGCAGGGCCGGTTCCGGCTGTCGAGCTGCTCGGCCAGAATGCCGTCCCAACCGTCCTTCACTGCACCGTTCGAGCCGGGGAGAGCGAAGAGGTAAGTGCCGCGCGAAACGGCGGCGCAGGCGCGGGACTGGACGGTGGACGTGCCGATGGTCTTGTACGAAAGCCAGCGAAACAGCTCTCCGAACCCCGGAATGTCGCGCTCCTTCACCCGGTCGATGGCCTCGGGCGTGACATCGCGCCCGGTGAGCCCGGTCCCGCCGGTGGAGACGATGGCGTCCACGTTCGGATCGTCGATCCAGGCGTTCAACCTTGCGGCGATCACGTCGGCATCGTCGCGCTCGATCGCGCGGTCGGCCAGGGCATGGCCGGCGTCGCGAATGCGCTGAACGAGGATGTCGCCCGAAGTGTCGTTTTCGGGGCCGCGCGTGTCGGAGACGGTCAGGACGGCGATGTTGATGGGCTTGAAGACACGCTCGGGATCAATGGCCACGCACGATTGCCCCGTTGGCCGTCATCCGGACGGCCTGCGAGCCCGAGAGGCCGGGGAACGTCGGCCACATATCCTGCGCCAGCGCCATGCGGCTTTCGGACTGGCCGCCGGCCTGACGCTCGTACATCCAGTAATTGCGCAGCACGATGTTCACGTAACCGCGCGTCTCCCAGTACGGCAAGGATTCGATCCAGAGCAGCGGATCGCCCTGGCAGTTCACTTCGGAGTTCCAGCGGCGCACCGGCAGCGGACCGGCATTGTAGGCGGCCATGACCTTTGGCAGCAGGCCCTGCGTACCCGGATCGTTGCGCAGCATCTCAAGATGGCGTTGGCCGAAGGCAAGGTTCACTTCCGGCTTGTTGAGATCGGAAGCGTTGCCGGTGTAGCCGAGCGAATTGGCATGATCGCGCGCGGCCGCGGGCATGATCTGCATCAGGCCGCGCGCGCCCGCCGGGCTGACGACGCTGGTCTGGAAGATCGATTCCTGAAGGGCATGGGCATAGACCAGTGCCGGATCGACCTTCCAGCCGCCCACCGGGTTCCACTTGGGGGTGGGGAACCGGCTTGCCGGCTCGGGCTTGCCGCCGAAGGGCGCGTTATAGGCCATCCAGAGCTGGGTGGAGGGCAGGCCGAGATCGCGGGCAAGGCGCGTGATCGAGGCATATTGGTCCGGCGTGCCGATGCGGGCCTGGTGGCGCAGCACTTCGTCGGCCAGGCTGTCCTCGCCGATCTCGGCGAGTTCCACGGCCGTGCGGATGTTGGTGTTGGTGCGCAGCACCTGCCAGTCGTTCTGGGTGAAGTCCGCCGCGGCATGCTGTTCCGGCAGCTTCATGCCCAGCTGCTCGGCGGCCAGCATGCCGTAAAGCGTCTCGTCGCGGGCGGCGGCGAGGCGCAGGGCTGCCGAAGCCTGTTCCGGCTTGCGGCAACGCACGAGCGCGCGGCCGCGCCAGTAGTGCGCCGCGCTGGTCAGTTCGGCGTTCTCGGAAGACTTGGCGGTCTTGTCGAACGCGTCGGCCGCGCCGTCGCAGTCGCCCAGACGCCAGGCGGCCAGGCCGGCGGTCCACCACGCTTCGCCGACCCAGGGACCAGTGCCCATCGCGGCAAGCTGCGCCAGCTGGTAGGCCTGCGCATCCTGGTTCTCGATATAGAAGCTCCAGGCTACCTTCTGGCGCCATTCGGCTCGTGTCGAGGGGCTGAGGCCAGCGTCGATGCCGTCCAGCAGCATGCGGGCGCCGGTGGGATCGTCGGCCTTGATGCGGTCGTTGATGCCACTTGCGATCATGGCGGGCATCGTGCCGTCGTCGATCGAGGAGGGCCGCACGCGCTTCACCATGGTCGGCAGGCGGGCGAATTGCTGCTCGGCGGGAAGCGAAGGCACGTTGAGCGCGCCGCGCTTCAGGGCCAGGCGGCTGATCTGGTCGGCGCCGGGCAGGTCGGTGCCTTCGGCCAGCCACGATTGCAGCGCGGGAAGCTCGATCTTGGGAGAGCCGGACGCAAGATAGTAAGCGGCGCGCAGCTGCTGGTGGAGCGGGCCCTCGGGACGGTCTGCCAGCAAGCGCTGGACCGTGGACCAATCCTTGGAGTCCACGGCGTCGAAAGCCTGCTTGTAATAGGCGCGGTCATCCTGGCTCAGCAGCGAGGGAACCGCGGTATTGTCCGCGCGCGAGCGAAAATATTCCACGGCCGCGCTGTTGGCGATGGCCGGGCTTGCGCCCAGGACGGACATGACGGTGAGAACGGCAAAAGTGACGCCTGTGGCTGCGCTGGCGCGCCAGGGTCCCTTGCGGTTTCTCTCCATGCCGGATCTTTTCAAATTCATTCCCCGCATCGTGCGACCTAATCGCCGGCGGAAATCGGTCCTTTCAGGACTTCTGATCCTCCGGCGCGGTTGATACCGACTTGTCAGTTTCAGACTTTGACCACTCTAGCCAGGCGCTCCAGAAGCTCGCCTTCGCGCGCGGTTGTTGCATCAGCGCGGCGAGCCCCCACCCGGCCAGAAGCGGTATAACACATCCTTCATGATGAAATTGTCTTAAAACGGCAGCGCGTTGCGGCGATTCGTGGCCAATGAGCGACAGGACGTTTCCGCCCAGCACCATGAGTCGCTGCGGGGCCACAAGGTTAACGTGCCGGGCCAGCGCATCGCCCAGGCCGCGAGTCTCCGCGGCGCGCCAGTCGGGCAGGGCGTCGTGGCGGGGCAGGGCGCTGGCGAGGTAAACTTCCTCGCGCCGGGTGCCGAAGGCGGCCAGCATCGCGTCCAGCAGCTTGCCCTGGGGCCCGGTCAGCAGCGTCTCGCGGTCCTGCGGCTCGGGAGTCTCGACGACGATCATGAGCGGCGCGCCGCTTTGCCCCGAGGGCAGGATGCGCCCGGCGGATCCGCCGTCGTCCAGCAGCGATTCGCGCATCCACCAGTCGCGGAAGGCCGGAAGGTCGGCCGGCAGCAGCGCCGGATCGATCCGCGAAGGCAGGGCCGGCGGCGCGTCGACTTGCACCGGGGGGCGCCGCCGCGGGGGAATCCGGCCGCCGTTTTCGTCGCGTTCTTCCTCGGGCACGATCCACTGGCGCGGCGTGTCCAGGAAGTCGAAATCGACCCCAGCCTCGCGCCACCAGTCCAGCGCACCTGTGATATCGTCCAGAAATTGCCGATTTGAGGCCTGATCCATCGGCTGGGTCTTGACCTCTTGGCTTCCACCAATCAAGGCAATTCGAGAAAATTAATCGAGCGACTAAATTAGGGGCAGGCTCAGTGGACGCAATGATTGAACGCGAAGAGATGCCGTATGACGTCGTCATCGTCGGCGGTGGGCCTGCCGGCCTTGCCACGGCGATCCGGCTGAAGCAGGTCGATCCGGCGCTGTCGGTCTGCGTGCTGGAGAAGGGGTCGGAGATCGGCGCGCACATTCTTTCGGGCGCGACGATCGATCCCAGGGCGCTCGACGAACTGCTGCCCACCTGGCGTGAGGACGGCTGCCCGCTGGCGGAAACGCCGGTGACCGACAACTGGCACTGGCATCTCACGAAGAAGAAGAATTTCGGTCTGCCGCATCTGGTCATGCCGCCGTTCATGTCGAACGAGGGCAATTACACCGGCTCGCTGGGCAACCTCTGCCGCTGGCTGGCCGAACAGGCCGAGGCGCTGGAGATCGAGATCTTCCCGGGCTTCCCGGCGGCCGAGATCCTCTATGACGAGAGCGGTGCCGTGATCGGCGTGCAGACCGGCGACATGGGCGTCGACCGCGAGGGCAATCCCAAAGCCGACTTCCAGCCGGGCATGAACCTGCTGGGCAAGTACACCGTGTTCTGCGAAGGCGCGCGCGGCCACCTGACCAAGCGGCTCAAGGCCAGGTACGACCTGGAGGCGGATTGCCAGCCGCAGATCTACGGTATCGGCATCAAGGAACTCTGGGATATCCCCGCCGACAAGCACGTCCCCGGCCGGGTCATCCACACCCAGGGCTGGCCGATGAGCGAGACCGACAGCTGGGGCGGCGGATTCCTCTACCACCAGGCCAACAACCAGGTGGCGCTCGGCTTCGTGACCGCGCTCGATTACAAGAATCCCTACGTCTACCCGTTTGAGGAATTCCAGCGCTGGAAGCAGCACCCGGAAATCCGCGCGATCCTGGAGGGCGGCAAGCGCGTGGCTTACGGTGCGCGTGCGATCAACGAGGGTGGCTGGCAGTCGGTGCCGATGCTGGCCTTCCCGGGCGGCGTGCTGGCAGGTTGCTCGGCCGGTTTCGTCAACGTGCCGCGCATCAAGGGCACGCACACCGCGATGAAGAGCGGCATGCTGGCGGCCGAGGCGATGGCCGCGGCGATCAACGCGGGCCGCGCGCAGGACACGCTGGGCGAATACGATACGGCGGTGCGCGAAAGCTGGATCGCCAAGGAACTGAAGCTCGTCCAGAATGCCGAGCCGATGGTCGCCAAGTGGGGCGGAGAAATCGGCACGGTGCTGGCCGGCGCCGACATGTGGCTGCGCACGCTGTTCGGCTTCGGCCTTGCCAAGCCGATGAAGCATCACACCGATGCCTCGACCCTGCAGCGCGCCGATCTCTACCAGCCGATCGCCTATCCCAAGCCCGACGGCGTCATCAGCTTCGACCGCCTGACCAGCGTGTCCTACTCGTTCACCAATCACGAGGAAGACCAGCCGGTCCACCTGAAGCTCAAGGATGCCAGCATCCCGACCGCGATCAACCTGCCGCTCTATGCCGGGCCGGAAGCGCGCTATTGCCCGGCCGGCGTCTACGAGTTCGTCGATCCGGACGGTGCGGGCGCCAAGCTCCAGATCAACGCGCAGAACTGCGTCCACTGCAAGACCTGCGACATCAAGGACCCCACCCAGAACATCGAATGGGTGACGCCGGAAGGCGGCGGCGGCCCGAACTATCCGAATATGTGATCGAGAAGGGGAAGGCCAGGCCTTCCCCTTTTTCGTTGCCGGTCGGGTGACGGAAGCAGTCTGTCGGTGCGTATTGGCGAATAATGCGGAGTACCGGCCGGCGAAGCTCAACTTGCCTCTCCGCGCGCGGCGCGGCATGGACGGTGCGATGCTGACCGAAATCGCCTACGCCAAGATCAACCTCGCGCTTCATGTCCGCAGGCGACGCGAGGACGGCTATCACGAGCTGGAAACCCTGTTCGCTTTCGTCGATGCGGGGGACGCCCTGGCTGCGACCCCAGCAGAGGCGGACCGGCTGACCACGCACGGCGAATTTGCCGGGAAGATCGACGATCCTTTCGGCAATATCGTCGCCAAGGCGCTGCTGGCGCTGCCGCATGGCGAGGGGAAGCAGGGCTGGGCGGTCGATCTCGAAAAGCGCTTGCCGGTTGCGGCGGGGCTGGGCGGCGGATCGGCCGATGCCGGCGCGGTGTTCCGCATGGTCGAGCGTGCCCATGGCCTCCCCGAGGATTGGCATGCGCGGGCGGCAAGACTGGGCGCGGACGTGCCCGCCTGTGTGCTGTCGCGGCCCTGCATCGGCACCGGCACGGGCACCGACCTTGCCGAAGTGGCGGAGAACGACCTCGAAGGCTGCCCCGTCCTCCTGGTCAACCCGCGGGCGCCCGTGCCGACCGGGCCGGTGTTCAAGGCCTGGGACCAGCGCGACCGCGGGCCGATGCAGAGCGGAACCTTGCGGCAGATCGCCCTGGCCGGTCGTAACGACCTGGAAGACCCGGCGATCGCCCTATGCCCGGTGATAGCCGAAGTGCTCGCGGCCTTGCGGGACACCGCGCCGTTCCTGGCGCGCATGTCCGGCTCCGGCGCGACGTGCTTCGCCCTCTATGAGAGTCAGGAAGCCTTAAGCCAGGCCGCGGCAAGGATCGCGGCAGACCATGCCGATTGGTGGCAATTATCCGGGAAGCTGCGTTGAAAACTTCCGATATTTCAGACCCCGAAGCGGCGGGTGAAGTCTACCGGGTGCTCGGCACGCCGGCCGCGGGCGGCATTCTCGTCGTGGCGGACCATGCTTCGAACCATGTGCCGGAGGGGATCGATCTCGGTATTCCCGCCGAGCTGATGAACCAGCACATCGCCATCGACATCGGCGTGGCAGGAGTGGCGCAGCGCATGGTGGCTCCGGGCGTGTGGGGCTGGCTCGCCGGGATCAGCCGCCTGGTCTGCGACCTGAACCGCGATATCGGCATGCCCGGCATGTTTCCCGAGATTTCGGACGGCTATGCGATCCCCGGCAACATGATCGGCGATGAAGGCCGGGCAGCGCGCGTCGCGGCCTATTTCGATCCCTATCACACGGCGCTCGAACAGGCGCTGGAGCAAGCCGCGCCCGCCCTGATCGTCTCGCTTCACAGCTTCACGCCCGGCCTGGCGACGTGCGACAAGCCGCG
The DNA here is from genome assembly GCF_004368805.1 of Novosphingobium sp. PhB55. Taxonomy (NCBI): domain Bacteria; kingdom Pseudomonadati; phylum Pseudomonadota; class Alphaproteobacteria; order Sphingomonadales; family Sphingomonadaceae; genus Novosphingobium; species Novosphingobium sp. PhB55. The sequence continues at coordinate 21,052 of NZ_SODQ01000001.1, forward strand.
CCCCTGGGAAATCGGCATTCTCTACAACGAGGACGATCGCGCCGCCCGTCTCGCCATTCCGCTGCTGGAAGCCGAAGGCCTGACAGTGGGCGACCAGGAGCCTTACTCTGGCAGGGTGCTCAACGCCTCGATGAACCGTCACGCCGAAAGGCATGGCCGCCCCTACCTTTCCATCGAGATCCGGCAGGACCAGATCGCCGATGCGGCAGGGCAGGCGGTCTGGGCGGAACGGATGACCCGTATCTGCAGCGCGGTCGCCGACGGGCTGCGTTGATTCGTCCGGGTTGTCGCGAAGGCGCGGCGCGGATAGGCTGCCGGAGATTGATCCGGGGGCAACATGATCGGCTATCACCTTGTGCGACTGGCGAAATTCTCCGGTCGTGAAACCCGCGCGGCATTCTGGCCATGGGCGGCCGTGGTGGTCGGGCTGGTCCTCCTTGGCGGCGTTGCCGCGATGACGCCGAAAGTGCTCGCGTCCATGGCGAAGATGCGCAAGTTCGCGCTGGAGCACCCCGATCAGGCGACGATCACTTCGGGGCCGGGCCACTATGAGATCAGCATAGAGGGCCATCATCCGGAACTGATGCCCGACATGGGCCCGTTCGTGGTGGCGCTGGAGGGTATGATGGCCGTGTTGATCGTGCTGATCGCCGCCGCTGCGGTGCGCCGCCTGCATGACACGGGGCGTTCGGGCGCCTGGGCACTGCTGCCCTTGCCGTTCCTGTTTTTCGGCTTTTCCAGGATGCCCGTGCTCTTTGCCGATCCGGTGTTCGACACTCGGCTGTTCGGACTGCTGTTCCTCAACAATCTCTGCTATCTTGCAGCCCTTGGCGCGCTAATCCTGCTGCTCGCCCGGTCCGGCAAGCCCGGTGAAAACCGTTTCGACCCGGAGCCGCGAGGCTAGTTCCGCACGATCCGAAAAGCGAAAAGCGCGTTTTTGGAAATTTTATGCCTCGCAAAAGCCAGGCACTTGTCGTAGGGGCGCGGTCGAGACGGTAGCTGTCCCGCGCCGTGCCCATGAAAAATCCCGGAGTTCGCACAATGCCCGCCTATCGTTCACGCACTTCCACTCACGGCCGCAACATGGCGGGCGCGCGTGGCCTCTGGCGCGCGACGGGGATGAAGGATGGGGACTTCGGCAAGCCGATCATCGCGGTGGTGAACTCGTTCACGCAGTTCGTGCCCGGCCACGTCCACCTGAAGGACCTGGGCCAGATGGTCGCGCGCGAGATCGAGGCGGCCGGCGGCGTCGCCAAGGAATTCAACACCATCGCGGTGGATGACGGCATCGCCATGGGCCACGACGGCATGCTCTATTCGCTGCCCAGCCGCGACCTGATCGCCGACAGCGTGGAATACATGGTCAACGCTCACTGCGCGGACGCCATGGTCTGCATCTCCAACTGCGACAAGATCACGCCGGGCATGCTGATGGCGGCGCTGCGCATCAATATCCCCGTCGTTTTCGTTTCCGGCGGCCCGATGGAAGCGGGCAAGGTCGTTCTGCGCGGCAAGGAGCAGGCGCTCGATCTGGTGGACGCCATGGTCGCCGCCGCCGACGAGAGCTACACCGACGAGGAAGTCCAGGCGATCGAGCGTTCGGCGTGCCCGACCTGCGGCTCGTGCTCGGGCATGTTCACCGCCAATTCGATGAACTGCCTGACCGAAGCGCTGGGTCTCTCGCTGCCGGGCAATGGCTCCACCCTGGCCACCCACTCCGATCGCCAGCGCCTGTTCCTGGAGGCCGGCCGCCTCGCCGTGGACCTGTGCCGCCGCTATTACGAGCAGGACGACGAGACGGCCCTGCCGCGCAATATCGCCAGCTTCGGCGCGTTCGAGAACGCCATGAGCCTGGACATCGCGATGGGCGGATCGACCAACACCGTGCTCCACCTGCTCGCCGCCGCCGTGGAGGCGGGCGTGGACTTCACGATGGAGGACATCGACCGCCTCAGCCGCAAGGTGCCGTGCCTGTCCAAGGTCGCGCCGGCGAAGAACGACGTCCACATGGAAGACGTCCACCGCGCCGGCGGCATCATGGCGATCCTCGGTCAGCTTGACCGCGCGGGCCTGCTGCACACCGACCTGCCGACCGTTCACGCGCGCACCCTGGGCGACGCGCTGAACCACTGGGACATTTCGCGCACGAACGCGCCTTCGGTGCAGGAATTCTTCAAGGCCGCGCCGGGCGGCGTGCCGACGCAGACCGCGTTCAGCCAGAGCCGCCGCTGGGAAGAACTCGATCTCGACCGCGAGAACGGCGTGATCCGCAGCAAGGAGCACGCGTTCAGCCAGGACGGCGGTCTTGCCGTGCTCTACGGCAATATCGCGCAGGACGGCTGCATCGTGAAGACGGCGGGCGTGGATGACAGCATCCTGAAGTTCACCGGCACCGCGCGGGTCTACGAATCGCAGGATGCGGCTGTTGCCGGCATTCTTGGCGCGCAAGTCGGCGCGGGCGACGTGGTCGTGATTCGCTACGAAGGGCCGCGCGGCGGGCCGGGCATGCAGGAAATGCTCTATCCCACCAGCTACCTGAAGTCGAAGGGCCTGGGTAAAGCCTGCGCGCTGCTGACCGATGGTCGCTTCTCGGGCGGCACCTCGGGCCTGTCGATCGGACATGCTTCGCCGGAAGCGGCCGAGGGCGGGGCCATCGGGCTGGTCGAGAACGGCGACACCATCGAGATCGATATCCCCGGCCGCACCATCAACCTGATGGTTTCGGACGAGATTCTGGCCCATCGCCGCGCCCAGCAGGAAGCACGCGGGGCCGATGCCTGGTCGCCGGTGCATCCGCGCCCGCGCAAGGTTTCGGCCGCGCTCCAGGCCTATGCCGCGATGACCACCAGCGCCGCCAAGGGCGCGGTGCGCGACGTGACCCAGCTCAAGCGTCGCTAAGGCATGCATGCCGCCTCCCCGGATGCGATCCGGGGAGGCGGTGTCCCATTTTGGTCTGCCTTGCACATGGCGTTGGCGCCGCGCTGCTCGCGCCTGTAGCAAGGCGCATGGCCATGAAATTCCTCACCGTCCTGCCGCTTTCCCTTGCTCTTGCGGCATGCTCTGCCGGGCATGAGGTGCCGGAGCAGGCCGAAGGCGGAGAGCGCATTCCCTGCGCCGTCGCCGGTTCGGCGGAACTTAAACCGGTCTGCGCGGTAGAGCGCGTGCGCGAGCAGGACCGGTTGGTGCTGGTGGTCCATCATCCGGACGGCGGGTTCCGGCGCTTCATGGTCATGACCGACGGCAGTGGGCTGGCGGTTGCCGATGGGGCGCAAGTGGCGGTAACAAGGCTGGACGGTGATCGGCTCGACGTCAGCCTCGGGGCGGACCGTTACCTGTTCCCGGTCACGAGGAAGCCCCATGCCGCAGAGTCCAAGCCCGCACGATAGCCAGATCCTCACCGTGTCGCAGATGCGCGGCGCGGAGGAGGCGTTGATGGCGGCGGGTTCTTCCGTCGATGCGCTGATGCAGCTGGCGGGGCGCGGCGCGGCGGAGTGGATCTGGCGGATTTGCGCCGGGCGGCGGGTCACGGTGCTGTGCGGCCCGGGGAACAACGGCGGTGACGGATATGTCATGGCCGAGGCCATCCGCGAGCGCGGGGGCCAGGTCGCCGTGGTGGCCGCCGGCGAGCCGAAGTCCGATGCAGCGCGGCATGCGCGCGCGCTCTATCAGGGCCGGGTGCTGGACGCCGGACAGGCGGGCGCAGCCGAAGGCGATGTCTTCGTCGACTGCCTTTACGGCAGCGGGCTGACGCGGCCGCTCTCGGCGGAACAATTCGCGCTGCTGAACCGTCTGGCCGAGGCGCATCACCACCGGGTCGCCATCGATCTGCCCAGCGGCGTACAATCCGATACCGGCATGGTGCTGAACGAAGTGCTGCCGCGCTATGACCTCACCCTGGCGCTTGGGGCATGGAAGTTCGCCCATTTCCTGATGCCGGCGACCGCCAGGATGGGGGCTTTGCGCCTGGTGCCGATCGGTGTCGAACCGGTGTCGGGCGCGGCCACGGCCGTGAGCAAGCCGCGGATTTCGGCGCCCGGGCCTGACGCGCACAAATATCGGCGCGGCTTGCTGGCCGTGGTGGGCGGCGCAATGCCCGGCGCGGCCGTACTGGCGAGCCTGGCCGCGCAGGGAGCAGGAGCGGGCTATGTGAAGCTGTTCGCAGACAGCAAGCGCAATGTTCCCGCGGACCTCGTGGTCGACCAGGGCAAGTTGATCGACGTACTGGCCGATGATCGCAACACGGCCATTCTCGTGGGACCGGGCCTCGGCCGCGACACTGCCGCGCGCGAACGACTGGCGATCGCCCTGGCCGATTCGGCGGCGGCCCTGGTGGATGCCGATGCCCTGGTGCTGCTGGGCCCGCGCCATCTGGCTGAGCGCAAGGCGGCGACCGTGGCGACGCCGCACGAGGGCGAACTGCTGGCGCTCGAACGTGCTTTCGGTCTCGACGGCACGGGCAGCAAGCCGCGCCGAGCGCTGGCGCTGGCGAAAACGGCGGGGCTGGTGGTCGTCGCCAAGGGGCCGGATACGGTGATCGCCGCGCCCGATGGCCGACTGGCCTGCGCCCCGCGCGCGACATCGTGGCTCTCCACGGCCGGAACCGGCGATGTGCTGGCCGGCTGCATCGCCAGCCGCCTCTCCGCCGGAGCGGATGGCTTTGCGGCCGCCTGCGAGGGCGTCTGGCTCCACGGAGAGGCCGCGCGGCGGTGTCCGCCTGCCTTTACTGCCGGTCAGCTTGGACAAATGGTCCCGGCTGCGCTAGCGGCCTGCCTGTGACTACCGAAACCGAAGAAATCCTGAGAATCGCCTCCAAGGGCGACGGCGTAACCGCGAGCGGGCGTTTCGCCTGGGGCGCCGCGCCGGGCGACCTGCTGCGCGAAGACGGCACCCTGGAATGGGGGCCGCACCATATCCAGGCCGCGTGCACCCATTTCGGCCGCTGCGGCGGCTGCCAGCTCCAGCAGCTGGACGAGGAAAGCCTGGCCGCCTTCGTCGAAGGGCGCGTCGCCAATGCCTCGGCCTCGCAGGAACTGGGCGCGGAGACGATCTCCGCTCCGTACTTGTCCCCACCGGGCGCGCGCCGACGCGTGTCGCTGCGCGCCGAAAGCTCGGGCGGGCGCATCGTCATCGGCTTCCGCGAGGCAAAGTCCCACCGGCTGGTGGAGCTCGACGAGTGCCCGGTCATGGCGCCGGAGCTTTTTGCCGTGCTCGGTCCGCTGCGCAAGCTGCTCATCATGATGGGCAAGGCGGCACCGGCGAAGAAGGGCGGCAAGCCCGGCAAGTCGGCCCGGCACCAGCAGGCGCGCATGGCCGCCGATATCGAGATGACCCTGACTGACCAGGGCGTGGACCTTGGCGTGAAGGGACTCACTGCCGAGGGGTTGGCCGCGACCGAAGCGATGCTCGACTTCTCGCGCGAACATGGGCTCGCGCGCCTTACCATGGACGGCGGCTACGGCTTCGAAACCGTGTGGGAGCCGGTGCCGGTCACCGTGAAACTCGGCGGCGTGCATGTGCCGTTTCCGCCGGGCTCGTTCCTGCAGGCGACGGTGGACGGCGAGGAAGCGCTGGTCGAAGCGGCGCGCGGCTGGCTTCAGGGCGCCGCGACCGTTGCCGATCTCTTTTCCGGGCTTGGCACTTTCGCGCTGGCATTGGCCGGACCGCAGACCAAAGTGCTGGCAGCCGAAGCCGCGCGCGATGCGCATCTGGCCTGCAAGTCTGCCGCTGACCGGGCCCAGCTGCCGGTGTTCAGCGCGCACCGCGACTTGTTCCGCAACCCGCTCCAACCCGACGAACTGAGCAAGTTCGAGGCCGTGCTGCTCGACCCGCCGCGCGCCGGTGCGCGCGAGCAGGTGGAATGCATCGCCGGGTCCACGGTGAACCGCGTCGTCTATATCTCGTGCAATCCGTCGAGCTGGTCGCGCGATGCCGCGCGGCTGATCGAGGCGGGCTTCAGATTGGTGGAACTGCGCCCCGTGGGCCAGTTCCGCTGGTCCACCCACGTCGAACTCGCGAGCTATTTCGAGCGCGCCTGAAGCTGCGGGTTACCTGAAGCGCGGATGTGTGCTGACTGAACCGGCGGCGCCGGATCAGTCAGCCTGTTGCGCTTTCGCCATCATGTCCATGAAATCCCGCGCGGCGTTGCGGTCCTCATCATTGTCGAAAGCGACGTCGAGGTCCGGCGAGGCGTTGAACAGATAGAGCAGGGACCACAGCGCGAACCGGCGGCTCCGGTCCTTCTCCATGCCCAGATCGACGCGCATGCGATCGATGCCGGTTTCCAGCGTGGTGGGTGCGATGGTCGAAAGGTCGTCGGTGCCGAAATAGCGGCGGAGCTGATCGTCGAAATCCATGCCCCGGCCCTAGCACCGGAAGATCGGATCGCGAAGACCCGTCAGGAATCGCCGTCCTTTTCGGCCATCTGGGCCGCGACGAGCTGGTAGATCACCAGAGCCCAGGTGCTGCCGATCATGCCCACGAAGAAAGTCGACCAGCTAAGTCCCCAGTCCGCGTCCAGCAGATTATTGGTGAGCGCAGCCAGCGTGACCAGCACCAGAAGCGTTTCCAGAGTAGCGAAACCCCAGCGCATGGAGACGACCGAATATGACTCGCTGCGTGTGCTCACGCCCGTCTCCCAACCCAAAGTTATCCCTTTGGGGCAAGAATAATACGGAGCAGGGGCCTCGTCCAGAAAATACGTTCAGATGAAAGCATCTCGAAACGGGATTCCGCCAAAGGCGGAGCGCTGGGTTCAGGTGTCTTCTTGAAGGACGCGTGCGAAGGCTTCGGCATCGGTATTGCCGCCCGAGAGGATCACGGCGGTGCGATCGGTCAGGTCGACTTTGCCTGCCAGCACGGCCGCCAGCGCCGCGGCGCCGCCCGGTTCGATCACGAGACGCAGTTTGGCGAAGGCCAGGCGCTGGGCAGCGCGGATTTCGGCCGGCGTCGCCACGAGGCCAAAGGGGCAGCGGGCTTTCATGATCTCGAAATTGACGGGCCATGTCGCCGGCGTCTGCAGAGCGTCGCAGGCGGTGGGAGGGGCATCGGCGGCCACGCGCTGGATCTCTCCCGCCGCCAGACTGCGGCAGACATCGTCCCAGCCTTCCGGCTCGACCGGGACGATCCGGGCGTCCGGCAAGGCGAGGGCGAGGCCGGCCGTGAGGCCACCGCCGCCGCAGGGCGCCACCACCTGATCGGGGGCCTCAAGGCCCAGTTCCGCCATTTGCGCGGCGATTTCTGTGCCGGTGCTGCCCTGTCCCTCGATCACCCAGGGGTCGCCGAAAGCATGGACGAGGGTGGCGCCGCGGGCGGCGCAGATCCGACCGGCCACCGCATCGCGGTCCTCGCCGCCGGGGCGATCGTAGAGGATGACTTCGGCGCCCAGGGCGCGCGTGTTCTCCAGCTTCACGGCGGGCGCGTCGATGGGCATGACGATGGCAGCGGCAATGCCCAGGCGGCGCGCGGCCCAGGCCACGCCTTGCGCATGGTTGCCGCTGGAGACGCCGACGACGCCGCGCGCCCGCTCCGTTTCGCTCAATGCGGTGAGCCGGTGCCAGGCGCCGCGGATCTTGAAGGCGCCTACGGGTTGAAGGCTCTCGGCCTTGCACCAGATCGTGCGGCCCTCGACCTCTAGCGGAAGCAGGGGCGTGCGCGGCAGGATTTCCGCGACTTTGCGGGCAGCCAGGGCCACGCCTGCGGCAGTGGGGCGATAGTCGGGCGAGTGCGTCATGCCCGGGGGCATAGCCTCAGCGGATCAGGCGCACCATCTGATAATAGCCAAGCGGTCCGCGCTGGACCTCGATCCGCAGGCCATGCTCCCCCGCGAGGCGCGCAGCGACCATCGGCAGGTCCAGGCGCGGGGATACGTGGAATTTCCCCAGCCAGGCCCTGAGCGCCGCGCGCAAGGGAGAGGGCAAGCCGGAAAGATCGCCGAAATCGACCGCATGGAGGACGCCGCCGGGCGCCAGCGCCGCGGCAGCCTGCGTCAGCGCCGCCTGCCAGCCGGGGATCATCGAGAGGGTGTAGGAGAGCACGACCCGGTCGAAGCCTGTTCGCCCGAACAGCGCTTGCGAATCGAACCGCGTTGCATCGCCCAGCGCCAGCTGCGCCTGCGGGCCCAGCCGGGCGCTCGCGCTTTTCAGCATCTCGCTGGAGATGTCGAAGCCGTGGCACTGCACGTCCGGCCATGCCGCTGCGATCAGTTCGAGATTGCGGCCCGTGCCGCAACCCACTTCGAGCACGGCCATTCCGGGGCGCGCATCGAGTTCGCGGATCAGGCGATCCCGGCCGAACAGGTAATATTTGCGCGTGAAGTCGTAGATGTGGCGCTGGCCGCGATAGACTTTGTCCATCAGGGCCGCATGATCCTGCGAAACGGCGGTTCCGGTCATCGTCCGGCGCTCAGCCGCGCAGCACGTAGAGGTGGACGCCGCCATAGATCGACGAGCGATCCGCCTGGGTTGCCGCCCGCGATTCGTCCTCGCGATAGTCCCAGCGCGACAGGATTTCCTCGGGCACACGGCCCGGCAGGAGCGTCGGCTCCGCGGCCGTGCGGAACAGCACGCGCGAGCCGGGGCGGGCGGTGCGGGTGATTTCGCTCCAGAGTTCGGTCAGCTGCGCGTCGCTCATCCAGTCCTGCGCGTCGAGCAGGATATAGCGGTCGAGCGAGGCTTCGGCGCTTTCCTTCAGCACCTGGGTGAAGTTCGCGTGGCGCAAGGTGAGCCGGCCCAGCCGTTCGCGTACCAGCTCGACATTGGCTTCCTGCAGATAGGGGGGCAGCGGCGCCTTGGCCTCACGGCCATAGCCACGGCCAAAGGCCTGCCAGGCGAAGTAGTTGTCATCGAGCGGGAAATGGCAGGCCAGCTTCTCCAGCCGCGCGCGCAGCACGTCAGCCATGCGGTTGCCGCCGGCCAGCGCGTCGTATTGCGCAGGCGGGATGCCAAGGCCGAAGAGCGAGGCTGGCTGGTCGGTCAGCCAGCGCACGAGCTTGCGCTCGAAGATCGGCGCGAAGCGTTCGTCGAACACCCGGCGCTGCTCCTCCAGCGTTTCCGCGCCGAGGATCTCGCTCGGGTCGATCTTGTAGAGCTTGGCAAGGACGTGGGCGGCGCCGATGAAGTGGCCGAGCAGGCCCTGCTTGTAGATGCCGCGCGTAAAGCCCTTGATGCGCCGGCGGCCCACCAGGTCGCGGCCTTCCCAGTAGCGGCGGGTGGCCTCGTCGAGATGGGGCGCAAGACGCTCGCGATAAGTCGCGAAATTGCCGGGATGGTCGGCCTCGCCGATGAAGCGGCGCAAGTCCGCATAGTCCGTCAGGTTGCGGATCGCAGCGATCTTGAGGCGGCCGAGCGCGATATGCGCGGTGTTGAGGTCCACGCTGGTGATCGCGGCCGGGTCTGCCGTGAGATAGGACAGTGCGTTGCAGCTGCCGCTGGAAATCGTGATGATCCGGCTGTCCGGCCCGATCTGCAGGGCTTCCATGTCGGCGACGGGGTCCTCCCAGATCTGCGCGTAGACCAGGCCCTTGAAGGCGAGCGCGAAGGCCTTGTCGAGCAGGCGCGCACCGCGCCTGGTCTCCTGCCGGACGACGGCGCCTTCGATCAGGTTGGATGCGGGATGGGCATTGGACATCGTTCGGCGGACCCCCGGGCCGTAAGAAGCTTGTGCGGCTCCAATGCCTCCGCGGCGTGACCGCGCGATGACGGGACGATGGCGGATTATGACAGTCTTTTGTTTGGTACCCCTGCGACCTCCATCGTTTTTGCCCCGACCGCCAGTTCGGGCAAAAACTCTCACAGTTGAGTTGTCACACAGGGCCTCTATATGCGGCTGTTCGCGAGCATCGCGTTAAGGAGACAGATTGGTGAGCAAGGTTCTGGTGATCGGCGCAGGCGGCGTCGGTTCGGTCGCGGTCCACAAGATGGCGATGAATCCCGACATCTTCTCGGACATTCACCTCGCGAGCCGCACGGTCTCCAAGTGCGAGGCGATTGCCGAGTCGGTCAAGGAGCGCACCGGCGTTTCGATCAGCACGTATGCGATCGACGCTGATGACGTGGCCGCGACGAGCGCGCTGATCCGCTCGATCGGGCCGGAACTCGTCGTCAACCTCGCGCTGCCTTATCAGGATCTCGCGATCATGGACGCCTGCCTGGCGACCGGCGTGAACTACATGGATACCGCGAACTACGAGCCCAAGGACGTGGCCAAGTTCGAATATCACTGGCAGTGGGCCTACCAGGACAAGTTCAAGGAAGCGGGCCTCACGGCGCTGCTCGGCTCGGGCTTCGATCCGGGCGTGACCTCGGTCTTCGCCATGTGGCTGAAGAAGCACAAGCTCAAGACCATCCGCACGCTCGACATTCTCGACTGCAACGGCGGCGACCACGGCCAGGCTTTCGCCACCAACTTCAACCCGGAAATCAACATCCGCGAAGTGACCGCGCCGGCCCGCCACTGGGAGAACGGCCAGTTCGTCGAAACCCCGGCGATGGGCGTGAAGCAGAGCTTCGACTTCGAAGCCGTCGGTCCCAAGAACATGTACATGATGTATCACGAGGAACTGGAAAGCCTCGCGAAGTTCATCCCCGAGATGGAGCGCGCGCGCTTCTGGATGACCTTCGGCGATGCCTATATCCAGCACCTTACCGTGCTGCAGAACGTGGGCATGACCCGCATCGACCCGGTGATCTACAACGGCGTCGAGATCATCCCGCTCCAGTTCCTCAAGGCCGTGCTGCCCGAGCCTGCTTCGCTCGGCCCGACGACCAAGGGCAAGACCAACATCGGCGACATCGCCACCGGCGAGGCGCTCGACGGCTCGGGCGAGAAGACGTTCTACATCAAGAACATCTGCGACCATGAAGATGCCTATGCCGAAACCGGCAACCAGGCCGTCAGCTACACCACCGGCGTTCCGGCGATGATCGGCGCGGCCATGCTGCTGACCGGCAAATGGAGCGGTGCCGGCGTGTTCAACATCGAGCAGTTCGATCCCGATCCCTACATGGACATGCTCAACCAGCATGGCCTGCCGTGGACGGTCGAGGAACTCGACGGACCGCTGGCGTTCTGATGGCAGGGCTGCGGACCGTCCTCGTCGCGGCCTTCGGCGCTCTCGCGCTGGTCGGCTGCGCGCCGCAGGACGGTCCGCAGCCGCCTTCCACCCCGGCACCCGCCACCCCGACACCGCCGACCCAGCCGGCCGGACACAAGGGCGAGGGGCAGGACTATAACCGCGACATGAGCGCGGACGATCGCGCAGCCTGCCAGTCCGCAGGCGGCACCGTGCAGCGCCGCGGCATGCTGGGCATGGAGCAATGCGTCCATCCCTACGCCGATGCGGGCAAGCCCTGCACCGATTCCGCGCAGTGCCAGGGCAAGTGCGTCGGCAGTGCGGGCGCCTTGTCTCCGGACAGGGCCGCGAGCGGGACCTGCCAGGCCGACGACAAGCTCTATGGCTGCTATGCCGAGGTCAAGCAGGGCAAGGCGGTCAACGCCATCTGCGTCGACTGAGGCGGCCGTGAACTGGACCTTCGTTGCGCCCGTGGCCATGCTGGCGGGCTCCAATATCTTCATGAACACCGCCTGGTATCTCCATCTCAAGATGCCGGGCAAAGCCTTGTGGGTGGCCGTGGCGATGAGCTGGGGCATTGCCTTCTTCGAATATTGCCTGGCCGTGCCTGCCAACCGGATCGGCAGCCAGGTCTATTCGCTGGGCCAGCTCAAGGTGCTGCAGGAGGCCATGTCGCTCATGGCTTTCGTCCTGGTGGCCTGGGCGCTGTTCGGTCAGAAGCCGGGGTTGAACGAGATCGTCGGCTTCGCGCTGGTCGGGGCAGGGGCCTGGTTCATCTTCAAGGGCCCGTTCGGCTGACGTGTTCTTGAAGCCGTGCGCAGGCAGGGCCATCTGGTTGCAAATTCGGCTCCCTTCGCGGGGGCCATCCGAAAAGGACTGAACGAACATGGAAACCCGCGCCGGTGATCCGGGAGCTTTCGCCCATTTCGACCTGTCGCGCGTCGACAGCCCCAGTTTCGTGGTCGATGCGGCCCGGCTGCGCAGCAACCTGCGCGTGCTGGCCGATGTCGGCGAACGATCGGGCGCCAAGGTCCTGTCCGCGCTCAAGGCCTTCTCGATGTGGTCGACGTCGCAGATCGTCGGCGAATATCTCGACGGTGTCTGCACCTCGGGCCTGTGGGAAGCCCGTCTTGCCTCGGAATTCTACGATGGTGAGATCGCGACGTATTGCGCGGCCTACAAGGAACAGGATCTCGACGAGATACTGCGCCTGTCGGACCATGTGATCTTCAATTCACCGATGCAGATCGAGCGCTTCTGGGCGCAGATCGAGGCGGCGCGCGCGCGCGGAGAGGACTTCGACATCGGTCTGCGCGTCAATCCGATGCATGCCGAAGGCGAAGTGCCGAAGTACGACCCCTGCGCACCGCATTCGCGCCTGGGCTTCCCGATTGACCAGCTCACCGAAGAGCATGTCGAGATGATCGACGGCATCCACATGCACACATTGTGCGAACAGGACTTCGAGCCGCTGCGGCGGACCTGGGACAAGGCCTTCGATTACCTCGAACCGTTCTTCGGCCAGTTCAAGTGGATCAACCTGGGCGGCGGCCACCACATCACCCGCGCCGACTATCAGCGCGACGAGCTGGTGGAATTCCTGATCGACCTTCAGGAGGACACCGGCGCCGAAGTCTATATCGAGCCGGGTGAGGCCGTCGCGCTCGATGCGGGCATCCTGGTGGGGTCCGTGCTCGACGTGGCGCATAACGGAATGCCCGTGGCGATCGTCGACATTTCCGCGACCTGCCACATGCCGGACGTGATCGAAGCGCCCTATCGGCCCGCGATGCTCGGGGAAAAGGAAGAGGGCGAAGGCGAGCCGGTGCGGCTTGGCGGGCCTTCGTGCCTGGCCGGCGACGTGATCGGCGATTACGTCCTGCCCGTCGCGGCCGAGCCCGGAGCACGTTTCGCGTTCCTCGATCAGGCCCACTATTCGATGGTGAAGACCACGACCTTCAACGGCGTTCCGCTTCCCTCGATCTGGCTCTGGGATTCCGAGACCGACTCGCTCGAATGCATCCGCCGCTTCGGTTACGAGGATTTCCGCGACCGTCTCAGCTAAGGGAAGCCCCTGAAATCAACGCGGGACGGCTCGATCCGTCCCGCGATTCCCCCACTCGGTCCCCTCCTGGTCGACTCGAAAGAACTCGGCCGGTCTCTCCTGCATTGTAGCTGTGAAACCGGCATATCCAGGTGTCTCTTTCATGACGGATGACCGGTTAGGGTTGCGCGAGCTAACGCTCTGTAAAGTCGCAGAAAAACCAAGTGGAGAGGCGGCATGGTTTCACGCCCAATTTCCGATTATGACGTTTCTGTGAAACGGACCTTTTTTCACTTGCGATTCAGCTTGAGAGCCCTATATCCCGCCCCTCGCTGCCCCATGGGGACTTCCAAACCGCAAGGCAGCTCTTGTCATTAACAATTCCGTTTGGGGGTCCCTTGAGTTGCTCGAATTTCTTGACGCACCGGCTGTAGCGCGCGCAATCGCGCCCGACGAACCCGTTATTCTCAACCGCCCGCATGCTGCTGCGCGCGCGGCCCGTTTCTTCGCAACGAAGTTTCCGGGCAAGGCGCTCTATGCCGTGAAGGCGAACCCGTCGCCGGATCTTATCAAGATCCTCTGGGCGAACGGCATCACGCATTACGACGTCGCTTCCATCGGTGAAGTGCGCATGGTTCGCGGGGCACTGCCCGACGCGACCCTGTGCTTCATGCATCCGGTGAAGACGGCCAGCGCGATCCGCGAATCCTACTTCGAACACGGCGTCCGCACCTTCAGCCTCGACACGATCGAGGAAGTCGAGAAGATCCTCGAAGCGACCACCGACGCGGAAGGCAACCGCGCGACGGACCTGCGCCTCTGCGTGCGTCTGCGCGTCTCTTCCGAATATTCGGAACTGAGCCTCGCCTCGAAGTTCGGTGTCGATCTTGCCGATGCCGGAGAGCTGCTCCAGGCCACCCGTCAGGTTGCTGACTGGCTGGGCGTATGCTTCCACGTCGGTTCGCAGGCGATGACGCCTTTCGCCTACGTCCAGGCTCTCGAGCGCGCACGCGCCGCGATTGCCGACGCCGGTGTCGTCATCGACATGATCGACGTTGGTGGAGGTTTCCCCTCGGTCTATCCGGGCATGGAGCCGCCGCCGCTGGAAGACTATTTCCAGGTCATCCACCGTCACTTCGAAGCCCTGCCGATCGCCTACAACGCCGAACTGTGGTGCGAGCCCGGTCGTGCGCTCTCGGCCGAGTACAGCTCGATGATCGTCAAGGTCGAGAAGCGCCGCGGTGATGAGCTTTACATCAACGAGGGTGCCTATGGCGCGCTCTACGATGCCGCCCACGTCGCCTGGCGCTTCCCGGTGAAGTGCATCTCGCGCGAGGCCGCCGTCGGTGGCGAGCGTTCGGACGATCTCGAGGGCTTCTCGTTCTACGGCCCGACCTGCGACGACGCGGACTTCATGGAAGGCCCGTTCATGCTCCCGGCCGACATCAAGGCGGGCGACTGGATCGAAGTCGGCATGCTCGGCGCTTACGGCGCGGCCATGCGCACGGCCTTCAACGGCTTCGGCACGGGCGAAGTGCTGAACGTCGCCGACGAGCCGATGGCGAGCCTCTACACGGGCGAGCGCAAGGATCCGCGCGTCTCCGACAACGTGGTGTCGCTGCGCTGATCTGAGCCGTCCGGTTACAGAAAAGCCCGCCGGGAGCAATTCCGGCGGGCTTTTTCATGGTTGCTGCCGCCCTCCCGGATCGCGTCCGGGACGGCGGCGCTGCCTCAGGCCTGGACGAACAGCTCCTTGTAGGCGCGTGGCTGGCTGCGCAGGAACTGCGGGGCCGCCTTGACCTTGGCGCCCAGGGCCGCGGCCGCATGCCAGGGCCAGCGCGGATCGTAGAGCACGGTGCGGGCCAGCGCGATCATGTCGGCCTCGCCCGTCGCGATGATGGCTTCGGCCTGCTCGGGCTCGGTGATGAGGCCGACGGCGATCACCGGCATCGACACCGCGTCCTTGACCTTGCGGGCAAGCGGAACCTGATAGTTCGGGCCGACCGGGATCGTCTGCGCAGCGTCCAGTCCGCCGCTGGAAACGTGGTAGGCGGCGCAGCCGCGCGCTTCCAGCGCCTTGGCGAATGCGATGGACTGTTCCACGTCCCATCCACCCTCGACCCAGTCGGTACCGGAAACGCGCATCGTCACCGGCTTGTCGGCCGGGAAAGCGGCGCGAACGGCATCGTAGACTTCGAGGGGGAAGCGCATGCGGTTTTCCAGGCTGCCGCCATATTCGTCCTCGCGCTTGTTGGAGAGCGGCGAGAGGAACTGGTGAAGCAGATAGCCGTGAGCGCCGTGGATCTGCACGGCATCGATGCCGAGGCGGGCAGCGCGGCGGGCGGCGTCGGCGAAGGCGTCGCGAATGCGGGCCAGCCCTTCGCGGTCGAGCGCTTCGGGCGGGTTCTCGTCGAGCAGGAACGGCAGGTCCGACGCCGAGACGGTCTGCCAGCCGTTCTCGTGATCGGGCGCGATCTGCGCGCCGCCGTCCCAGGGCTTGGCCGTGCTGGCCTTGCGTCCGGCATGGGCAAGCTGGATGGCAATCGGCATGTCGGACCAGCGGCGCACGCTTTCCAGCACCTGGCCCATCGCCTGTTCGGTGGCATCGTCCCACAGCCCGACATCAGCGTAGGAAATGCGGCCCTCGGGGCTGACGGCGCTGGCCTCGATCGTCAGGATGCCCGCGCCGGACTGCGCCAGATTGCCGAGGTGAATGGTGTGCCAGTCCGTCATCCGGCCATTTTCGGCGGAATATTGGCACATCGGCGCGATGACGATGCGGTTGTCGAGAGTGAGGTTGCCGATGGTGATCGGCTCGAACAGCTTGGCCATGGAAGTCCTTCTGGTCACGTCGTCGCGGGGGAAGGCGTCGGGAGAGACGCGGGGAGGCGACGGGAGGAACTTGGGGGCCGATGCGCAAATGAAAAGGGCTCCGCCGTGCGAACGGGGAGCCCTTTGCAAAAGAAAATGTTGCGACTGCGAAAGCGCGCGGCGGTCAGGCCGCCAGGCGCATTTCCAGCCGTTCCCAGATTTCGACGAGGGCTTCGGTGAGGCTCTGCATCATCGCCTCGGTATGCGCCGGGCCGGGCGTGAAGCGCAGGCGTTCGGTGCCGCGCGGTACGGTCGGGAAGTTGATCGGCTGCACATAGGCGCCATATTCCGCGAGCAGGATGTCGCTGATCTTCTTGGCTTTCACCGGATCCCCGACCATC
Organism: Novosphingobium sp. PhB55; assembly: GCF_004368805.1. NCBI lineage: Bacteria > Pseudomonadati > Pseudomonadota > Alphaproteobacteria > Sphingomonadales > Sphingomonadaceae > Novosphingobium > Novosphingobium sp. PhB55. Next base: position 37,376 of record NZ_SODQ01000001.1, read on the forward strand.
AGCGGCACGATATGCGTGGTCGAATCCATGACCGGCAGGCCCGCATCGCGGAACATCTGCTTCATCAGGGCGGCGGACCGCTGCTGGCCTTCGCGCTCGGCGCTGGAGCCCTTGAGGTGCTTCACCGAGGCGAGCACGCCCGCAACGAGCACCGGCGAAAGCGAGGTGGTGAAGATGAAGCCCGGTGCGTAGGAGCGGATGCAGTCGATGATCTTCTGGTTGGTGGCGATATAGCCGCCCATCACGCCGAACGCCTTGCCCAGCGTGCCTTCGATGATGTCGATGCGGTGAGCCGCTTCGTCACGATCGGTGATCCCGCCGCCCCGCGGACCGTACATGCCGACCGCGTGGACTTCGTCGATATAAGTGAGGGCGTTGTACTTCTCGGCCAGGTCGCAGATCGCGTGGATCGGTGCGACGTCTCCATCCATCGAATAGACCGACTCGAAAGCGACCAGCTTGGGCAGCGCGGGGTCGGTGGCGGCCAGCAGTTCCTCGAGATGTTCGAGGTCGTTGTGGCGGAACACCTTCTTTTCGCAGCCCGAATTGCGAATGCCGGCGATCATCGAGGCGTGGTTGAGTTCGTCCGAAAAGATCACGCAACCCGGCAGCAATTTCGCCAGGGTGGAGAGCGTCGCGTCGTTCGAGACGTAGCCCGAAGTGAACAGCAGCGCGCCTTCCTTGCCGTGAAGGTCGGCCAGCTCACTTTCGAGTTCGATGTGATAGTGCGTGTTGCCGCCGATATTGCGGGTGCCCCCGGAACCGGCGCCCACATCGTGCAGCGCCTCTTCCATGGCCTCGATCACCTTGGGGTGCTGGCCCATCGCGAGATAGTCGTTCGAGCACCAGACCGTGATCGGCTTCGGTCCATTGTGACCGGCAAAGCAGCGGGCATTCGGGTAGGCACCCTTGTTGCGCAGGATGTCGATGAAAACGCGATAGCGGCCTTCCGAATGGAGGCGCTCGATCGCTTGATCGAAGATGTTTTCGTAGTTCACCTAGGCTCTATCCTGCGTTCGCCTTGAAGGGGCTGTTACCCAAGGGCTATTACCCGTTGCTGCGGGCAAATACATGATCGATCGGGACATGGCCAGAAGCTTGTCCTGCGGACTGTGATCGATCTTTTGCAAATCCGCTTGCAATCCCCGCCACGTCTCGCGGTTCATGGCCGGACACCACGATCATCGCCGGGGCGGCCCGCTTCAGGGCCTTGATGGTCATGAGCCAGGAGACGGTCAGGCGGCGCTCGTCGCCGTTTCGCATCGTCGCGAAAGTGCGGGCCGGCGGGCGGCCCTCCATCCAGTTGGCATCGATCTTGGCGACATCGCCGGTGAAGAGATATTCGCGGCCGTCCTCAAGCCGGATGTAGACCATCATCGCGCGGTCGGGCAGGCCCTTCAGCGGGATGGCGACCACGCCGGGGGCCACCGCGCGCGGCTCCCCGTCACCGAGATCGGGAAGCGGCACGGCATCGGGCGAGGCCAGCGCCGGATTGCCCCGGTGGAGCGGCCGATCTAGCAGCACCAGCTTCATCGTGGCGATTTCGGCCGCTTCGTCGACGCGCCTCTGGGCGGAGAAGTTGAAATCCTCCACGTCCCGCTTCCTGGCATCGACGGGCGTGGTGCCGGCATCGATCAGGATCGGGGCACGGCCCGGAACGACCAGCTCGAAAGCGCGCAGGGCCAGCCTCACCGGGCGCAGGCCGCTGCCGGCGGCGATGCGGTTGTAGAGTTCGGAATGGTAGCCCAGGACTTCCTGCCGCAAGGCGACAGGGGCAGGCCCGGGAATGCCCTCGGCCAGTTCGCGCAGGCGCGACATGGTGATCGGCAGCGGTTTGGCGCCAGGGGCGCTGGCGTCGAACTGGAACCAGTAGAGCGGCACGCCCAGCAGGAGCACCAGGATGAGCAGCAACAGGTTCAGTCGCGGCGTCAAAACCGTCCACCCTCCGGCAACCCGTAGCGAGCCAGCGCATCGCCATACGCTCCGGGAAATTCTCCCGATCCGGTGAATAACGCGCGGTCCGGCTGCTGGCGAGCGTATTCCTGGCCCTCGGTAAGCTGGGCGATGCGCCGGGCGATACCCGCGGCGCCGTGGATGAAGCGGACGCCGGGGCCGAAAGCCTGCGCCAGTTCCTCTTCGAGCAGAGGGAAATGAGTGCAGGCCAGCACCAGCGTGTCGATATCCTCGCCGCCGGGCATGGCGCGCAGAGCCTCTGCGGCCCGGACTATCGCGGAGAGGTCGACCGGCTCGCCGCGCAGCTTGGCTTCGGCGGCTTCGACCAGGCCGGGGCCGCCATAGCGCAGCAGGCGCTTGCCCGGCGCAAATTCCTGTTCCAGCCTGTCGACATAGGCCTGCCGGACGGTCGCCTGGGTGCCCAGGAGGCCGATGACGCCGGTTCGGGTCATCGCGGCGGCAGGCTTGATGGCCGGGACCGTGCCGACAACCGGCACTTCCAGCACCTCGCGCACCATGCCGAGCGCGATCGTGGATGCGGTATTGCAGGCGATGCAGACCAGACGCGGCGCAAAGCGCTCCGTCATGCGGCCGAGCAGCCCGGCGACGCGCGCGGTGACTTGCGCCTCGCTCTTGGTGCCATAGGGCAGGCCGGCCATGTCGGCGGCATAGATCACCGGCGCCTGCGGCAGGATCTTGCGCAATTCGCCCAGAACGGTGAGCCCGCCCACGCCCGAATCGAAAAGCAGGATCGGCGCGCCCCGTTCGACGGAAATGGGTTCGACGGAAGTGGGATCGACGGAAGCGGGAGCGACGGACGTCGCGGGCAGCGCATGGGGCATTGGAGACATCGTTTTTCCTGGACCTTGTACCCTGTTAATCGCTCGGCACGGGAAAGAGCAATGTTCAAAGCTGCAAGTCCGCTCGCGATTTGCGCGTAACCGGGTAAGACTGCGCCGAAATGGAGCCATCGAACAGCGGCGCGGCGAATGCACCTCTGGCGGATTTTCACGCAGGCTCTTAAGAGGCGTTCATGGATTGGATTCTCGCCCTTTTTATGGGTTATGCCCTCGGTTCGGTGCCCTTCGGCCTGTTGATTACGCGCATGGCCGGGGCCGGCGACTTGCGCTCGATCGGTTCGGGCAACATCGGGGCCACGAATGTCCTGCGCACGGGCCGCAAGGGGCTGGCGGCCGCCACGCTGCTGCTGGATCTGCTGAAGGGCCTGGCCGCGGTCCTGATCGCGGCTCATTTCCTGCCGGAATGGACCTGGCTGGCCGCGCTCGGCGCGTTTCTCGGCCACTGTTTCCCGGTCTGGCTGGGCTTCAAGGGCGGCAAGGGGGTCGCCACCACCGCCGGCATCGCCTTCGGGCTCGCCTGGCCAGTGGGGCTTGCCTATGCCGTGACCTGGATCGGGCTGCTGCTGACCTTGCGGATTTCCTCTGTTGCAGGAATGACGGCCGCCGTCGTCGCGCCGATTGCGGCCTTGTTGCTGGGCCATGGTGAGGCGGCCGGCGTGCTCGCCGTGATCGCCGCTATCGTGGTGTTCCAGCACCGCGAGAACCTCGCCCGCCTGCGCGCCGGAACGGAACCCAGGATCGGGAGCGGCAAGAAGCCGTGACCGGGGCGGGGGGCGCGGAGCAGGGCGTACCGCCAGGGGAGGCTGCTGCGCTTTCGCAGGAGGAAGCCTTCGCCCGCATTCGCCTGCTGCGCTCGCCGAATATCGGCCCGATCACGTACAGGCAGCTTCTCGGCCGATTTGGGGAGGCGCGCGCGGCGCTCGGCGCGCTTCCGGATCTCGCCGGACGGGCAGGACGGCTATACGAAGCGGCGTCCGAACACCGGGTCCAGGCGGAAATCGCGGCGACGCGAAAGGCCGGCGCGCGTTATCTTTTTCACGATTCGCCGGATTATCCGCAGCTTCTCGCCCATAGCGACGGCGCCCCGCCGATCCTGACCTATCGCGGCGATCTTGCCGTTCTGGGCCGCCCGGCCGTGGCTATCGTGGGCGCGCGCAACGCTTCGGCAGGTGCCGTGCGTCTGGCGCGGGACTTCGCGCATGGCCTTGCCGAGGCGGGTTTCACGGTAGTTTCCGGGTTGGCGCGCGGCATCGACGGCGCGGCGCATGCCGGCGCTCTGGCGGGCGGCTCGACCATAGGCGTGATCGCCAGCGGGATCGACATCGCCTATCCGCCCGAACATGCCGACTTGCAGGCGCGAGTCGCCAGCGAGGGCCTGCTGCTTGCAGAGCAGCCGCCGGGGACGGAGCCGCTGGCCCGTCACTTTCCCACTCGCAACCGCATCATTGCCGGGCTGGCAACGGGTACCCTGGTGGTTGAGGCGGCGCCGAAGTCCGGGTCGCTCATTACCGCGCGGCTCGCCGGAGAGATGGGGCGCGAGGTCATGGCGGTGCCGGGCTCGCCGCTCGATCCGCGCTCGCATGGTTGCAACCAGCTCATTCGCGACGGGGCCGTGCTGGTGCAATCGGTGGAGGACGTCATCGAACTGCTTTCCGGTTTCGACGGGATACCCGGATCGCGGATGAGCGCCAGCTTGCAGGAAGCCCAGTCGCAGTGGCAGGACGAGGATCGGCTGCTTGTGGCGCCGCGCGAAATCTGCGTGGCGGACCTGCTGACGAGCGCGCCGGTAGCGGTCGACGAATTGATTCGCCAGTCGGGCGCGGGCGCGCCATCGGTGCAGATGGCCCTTCTCGAACTCGAAATCGGTGGCCGTCTGCAGCGTCATGCGGGGGGCAGGGTCAGTCTGTGCTGAGCGTCCTGGTCGCGGTGAGCGGCGGGAAAGGCGGGTTTCCCGCAGCCAGGGCAGAAACCTGACCTGAATTCTGGTTTGAAATGAAGATGCCACATCTGGGCGCTTGACGAGTGCCCCAATCGCTTCCCACCCTATGCGTACACGTATATGCGCACGTAAGGCGCATGTCGCCCAGGGGCACACAGAGTCTGAAAGAATGCAGCTAGTCATCGTAGAATCGCCGGCAAAGGCGAAAACCATCGAGAAGTACCTCGGCAAGGACTACAAGGTTCTCGCCAGCTACGGCCACGTCCGCGACCTTCCGCCGAAGGATGGCTCCGTCCGTCCCGACGAGGGCTTCGAGATGGACTGGGAGCTTTACGGGGACAAGCAGAAGCAGGTGAAGGCGATCACCGACGCCGCGAAGGGGGCAGACCGCCTGATCCTCGCGACTGACCCTGATCGCGAAGGCGAAGCGATTTCCTGGCACGTGCGCGAGCTTCTGGCCAAGCGCAAGGCGCTGCCCAAGGACGTGCAGCGCGTGACCTTCAACGCCATCACCAAGGATACCGTCACCAAGGCGATGACCCAGCCGCGCGAGCTGGATCAGGATCTGATCGACGCCTATCTCGCCCGCCGCGCGCTGGACTACCTGTTCGGCTTCACGCTTTCGCCGGTGCTCTGGCGCAAGCTGCCGGGTGCCAAGTCGGCCGGCCGCGTGCAGTCGGTGGCCCTGCGCCTGATCGTCGACCGCGAGCGCGAGATCGAGGCTTTCAAGCCGCAGGAATACTGGTCCGTAGCGGCGCAGATGGCGCATGACGGCACCGAGTTCGCCGCCAAGCTGGTCGCTTTCGAGGGCAAGAAGCTCGATCGCCTCAGCATCGGCGAAGAAGGCACGGCGATGCGCGCCAAGGCCGCTGTCGAAAACGGTGCCTTCACCGTCGAATCGGTCGAGACCAAGCCGCACAAGCGCAACCCGCAGCCGCCGTTCACCACGTCTACGCTGCAGCAGGAGGCGGCGCGCAAGCTCGGCTTCTCGGCCAGCCAGACCATGCGCGTGGCGCAGACGCTCTATGAAGCCGGCGCGATCACTTACATGCGTACCGATGGCGTGCAGATGGACCCCAGCGCCATCTCCGCCGCCCGTGCCGCGATCACGGACCGGTTCTCGGGCCATTACCTGCCCGAGCAGCCGCGCATCTACCAGACCAAGGCGAAGAATGCGCAGGAAGCGCACGAGGCGATCCGGCCGACCGAGTTCACCCGCGACCGTTTCGGCTCGGGCGACGAGGCGCGCCTCTACGACCTGATCTTCAAGCGCGCCATGGCCAGCCAGATGGCCTCGGCCGCGCTCGAACGCACCACGGTCACTCTCCGGGACGGTACCGGCCAGCACGAGCTGCGCGCTTCGGGCCAGGTGGTGAAGTTCCCGGGCTTCCTTGCCGTCTACGAGGAAGGTCAGGACAACAAGTCCGAAGATGACGACGGCGGCCTGCTGCCGTTCATGAAGTCGGGCGACATGCCGGCGAAAAAGGGCGTCACGGCCGAGCAGCACTTCACCCAGCCGCCGCCGCGTTTCTCGGAAGCCAGCCTGGTCAAGCGCCTCGAAGAACTCGGCATCGGCCGTCCGTCGACATATGCGGCGACGATCCAGGTCATCAAGGACCGCAACTACGTCCGCACCGAGAAGAACCGTTTCTTCGCAGAGGAATCGGGCCGACTTCTCACCTCGTTCCTCGAACGCTTCTTCCAGCGCTACGTCGCCTACGAATTCACGGCGGGCATGGAAGACGAGCTGGACGACGTTTCGGGCGGCCGCCAGGAATGGAAGGCGCTGCTCGAAGCCTTCTGGCGCGACTTCAAGCCGAAGTCGGACGAAGTCATGGAAAAGAAGCCCTCGGAAGTGACCGAGGCGCTGGACGAATTCCTGTCCGACTACCTGTTCCCGCCCAAGGCGGACGGTACCGATCCGCGTCTTTGCCCGAAGTGCGGCGAGGGCCGCCTGTCGCTGCGCGGCGGTCGCTACGGCGCATTCGTCGCCTGCTCGAACTACCCGGAGTGCAAGTTCACCCGCAAGTTCGCACAGCCCGGCGGCGCCGCGGATGGCGGCGATGACGAAGGCCTGGGCAAGGACCCCGAAACCGGCCTTGAGATCATGCGTCGTTCGGGACGTTTCGGTCCCTACATCCAGCTCGGCGAAGGCAAGGAAGCCAAGCGCGCGTCGATCCCCAAGGATATCGATGAACTCACGCTGGAATGGGGGATCAAGCTGCTCAGCCTGCCGCGCACGATCGGGCCGCACCCGGAAACCGGCAACGACATCACCGCGAGCATCGGCCGTTACGGCCCCTATCTTGCACATAACGGCAAATATGCCCGCCTGCGTTCGACCGCTGAAGTGTTCGAGACGGGCATGAACATGGCCGTGACCAAGCTTGCCGAAGCGGCGGCGGGCGCGGGCGGGCGTGGTTCGCGTGCGGCAGCCGAGCCGATCAAGGTTCTGGGCGCTCACCCGACATCGGGCGGCGAGATCAAGGTGCTGGCGGGTCGCTACGGGCCTTACGTCACTGACGGCACGACCAATGCCACCCTGCCGCGTGACCAGAAGCCGGAGGACCTGACGGCCGAGCAGGCGATCACGCTGATCGACGAGAAGGCTGCCAAGGGCCCGGCGAAGGGCAAGAAGAAGGCTGCGCCCAAGAAGGCCGCGGCCAAGAAAGCGCCTGCAAAGAAAGCGGCCGCAAAGGATGCCGGGGACAAGCCTGCTGCAGCCAAGAAGCCCGCAGCCAAGAAGCCTGCCGCAAAGAAAGCCACCGCCAAGGCTCCGGCAAAGCCCAAGAAGGAAGCAGCCGAATGAGCGACAAGATCGCCAAGCACAAGCAGCCCTGGAAGCCGGAGGAACTGCAGAAGCTTCAGACCCTGGCCGGTAAGGGCAAGGGTCTGAAGGAAATCGCCAAGGCGCTCAACCGCACCGAGGAATCGACCAAGGATGCCGCGCGCCAGCACGGCTTTGCGGTCGCCAAGGCCCGCTGACCCGCCAGCCGGGCCCGCCTTTGAACCTGCGGGCCTGGTTCAGAAGGCCGGTTTCAGCCGGTAGAGCCCGAATTTCCGGGTGCCGACGATGACGCCCTCGTAGCGCTCATATGAGTGCGCGAGGGCTTTTCGTATCTGCGCGCGGGTCCGCAGATTGGGCAGGTTGGGACGGCTCGATTCCGAGACCACGATCACGCCGGGGCGGCTTTGCAGGATCCGGCCGACTTCCGCCTCGGGATCGACTCCCAGCGCGCCGGCCTCGTTCATCGCATTGAGATGGCTTGGGTAGGCGAAGCGCGTGGGAATGCAGGCATTGGTGGTGCGGTAGAGGGCGCTGTCGCCTTCGTAGACATAGAGGCAGCGGCCCCGCAGTTCGCGGGCGACCGCCTGGCTGGCGGCGGCAAAGTCCGCCGCCGTGCCGCGTTCGCGCACTTGCAGGGCGGGAACCACCAGAGCGCCCAGCAGGCCGAAGCCCAGCAGGAGCCGCCCGTACCAACGCTCGCCGCGAGCCTCGCGGGCGAGGGCCGGGGCCGACAGCAGGCAAAGCGGCACGAGGACCGGCCCGAGATAATGGTCGTACCAGGTGCCGAAAACCAGGAACCCCAGCACGGCGACGAGCGCCCAGACGCGCATGCCCGGAAGCATGGCAGGACAAGTTCCGCCTGGAAGCGTATGACGTCGCGGCGCGAGCAGGATGGCGAGCGCGAAGGGCGTCATCGCCAGGCCCTCTTTCGCCAGTTGCGCGAAAGCGTCTGCCTGATCGACGGCGCGGCCGAATATCGAGAGGAAATTGGCCTGGACGAATGCCGCGCCGTCCCCGGCCGCGGCATAGCCGGCCCAGACGGCGAGAGTGGGGGCGAGGGCGGTTCCGGCCCAGACCGGGCCGGTCAGAGCCAGCCGCAGCAGGCCCCACCCGTCCCGCCGCCCGCGAAGCAGCAGCATCATGCCGAAACCCACGCCCTCGAAAACGACGCTATACTTGATCTGCAGGGCCAGGCCGAGCAGCAGCATGGCGGCGCATCCCCGCAGGACCAGCCTTGCATCCCGGTTTCGCGGCATGGCCCGAAGCACGATCAGGGCGGCCAGCGCGACGGGGAGATTGTAGAATACAGGCGCCTGTCCCAGTGCCACGTTGAACACCGGCTGGTAGAGCAGGTAGGCAAGGCCCGCGGCCTGCGCTGCCCGGGCAGGCGCGATGGCGCGGGCCATGCGTTCGATCACCAGCGCCGTGAGAACCGAAAAGACCAGGCCGGCGAGCTGATATGCCAGCACCGGGTCGATGGGCAGGGCGAACAGGCTGCGATAGAGCAGGAACAGGCCGTAAGGCTTGCGGTCCCAGATATCGACGAAAGGCAAGGCGCCCTGCGCCATGCGCTGGCCGACCAGCAGGTAGAATTGCTCGTCCGATTGGAAGGCCGGCTTGCCGAACATCATCAGCCGGAGGATCAGTCCCGCGGTCAGGTAGAGCAGGGGCGAGGCGACCGCCGGCCGTGCCGGTGCGACATTGCCCGCGCGGGCGATCCTCGCCGCCGTCAGCCGCGCGATTCCGATCATTGCTTCGACCCTTTTTCACTCGCCCTCGTGCCCCGATACGGCGGGCAGGCGATGGCGCGGCCGTGTCATGCCGGGGGAAGGTTGCGGTATGGAGACACCGGCGCCACCCACCCTTCGGATGGCTTGCGACAATTTCTTACCCGAGCCACCTTGCGACCGGAGCGGAACTCAGGCGTTGGAAGATAATGCTGCGAATGCGAGACGATGAAGGCGTGACCCCGGCCGCCTTGAAGGACGAGGACGATAGCGGCCTGCCGATGCCGCGCCGCATATGGGCGATCGTGGCCATCTCGTTCGGCACGGCGCTGTTCGTGCTGGACGGGACGATCGCCAATGTCGCCCTGCCGACGATTGCGGGCGAGCTTTCGGTGGAAGAGGGCGTCGTCGTCAACGTGGTGACGGTCTACCAGCTCGTCATGGTCATGGCGCTCCTGCCTTTCGCCAACCTGGGGGAGCGCCTGGGGCTGCGACGGGTCTACCAGACCGGGCAGGTGATCTTCATGGCCGCTTCGGCGCTGGCGTTCCTCGCCAATTCGCTGCCGATGCTGCTGGTGATCCGTGCCGGTCAGGCGCTGGGTGCCGGCATGGCCATGAGCGTGGGCACCGCGTTGATCCGGCAGATCTACCCCAAGGCAAAGCTCGGCAGCGGGCTGGGCATCAACTCGGTGATCGTGGCGTCGTCGAACGCGCTGGCGCCGGTGCTGGGAGGCTTCATCGTGGCCCATGCGGACTGGCGCTGGGTCTTCGTGGCGGCAGTGCCTTTCGCGCTGATCTCGCTCGTCATCGGGCGTTTCCTGCCTGAGCCGCAGCGGGGAGAAACCCCGTTTGACTGGGCCGCCGGGCTGTGGAGTGCGGCCAGCTTCGCCATGCTGATCGGCGGCCTGGAACTCGCGGCACATGGCGGCATGGTGGAACTGGGCATCGTCGTGGCGCTGGGCGGTCTGGGCTCGGCCCTGCTGCTGGCACGGCGGGAGCGGGGCAAAGCCAATCCGGTTTTCCCGGTAGACCTCATGGCCCGGCCGGCCATCGGCCTCTCCACGATCGCCGCCGTGGCCGCCTTCATCGGTTCGGCGGCGCTGATCGTGGCACTACCCTTCCGGCTGGAGCAGGGCATGGGCTATAGCGCCCAACAAGTGGGCCTGCTGGTGCTGCCGTTCCCGTTGACGATGCTGGTGGTGGCGCCCGTGGCGGGATGGCTCTCGGACCATGTCTCGCCCTCGATCATGGGGCTGGTCGGAATGGGCATTGCCGTCGCCGGGCTGGTGCTGCTGGCGTTCCTGCCCGCGCAACCCGGTGCCTTTGCGATCGCCTGGCGGCTGGTCGTCGCAGCTTTCGGGTTCAGCCTGTTCTTCTCGCCCAATGCCCGCATGGTCGTGGGCAACGCCCCGCGCGCGCGGTCGGCAGCGGCAGGCGGATTGCTCGCCACCGGACGCCTCTTCGGCCAGACGCTGGGCGCGGCGATGATCGGGACGATGTTGTCGCTCGGCGCCGGACAAGGCCCGGCGCCGATGCTCATGGCCGCTTCGCTGGCGGTGGTGGCGGCCCTTGCGAGCCTGGCCCGCTGGCGCCTGGCCGAGAAGGCCTAGCGCCGCGACTTGACGCCGGTCTGGCTCTTGATGCCGGGCTTGGCCGCGCTGCCGGTAGGTGCGGGCGTGGGCGTTGCCTGTGGAGCCGGCGGGGGCGGGGTGGCGATCATCGGCGCGGGCGCCGCCTGCGGCTGCAGGGTCAGCGTCGGCCGCGGCGCCTTCACGCCGCTACGGGTCAGCCACCAGGCGATGTCGTTGGCGGTGGCCTGCATGCCGGCGAAGTTCAGGTGCCATTGCAGGCCCTGGCTGCCGTCATAGCCTTCCGGCGATCCGATCATCCAGGGCAGCGGATCGCAGGGCGTATGCGCGGAGGAGGACTGGTTCATCTCGACGACGATGGCATTGTAGGCCTGCGCGACGCGCGCCGTGATTTCCGAAAGGCGCTGGCCGGTACGGCGCACCACTGCGGCGTGATCCTCGCTGACCGGCGTGACGGCGCACAGCGATCCTGCCTGGGGCAGGGGCGTGAGGTACTGCACGAAGACGAGCCGCGCGCGCGGAGCGACCGTGCGGATGCGGCGCGCGATCTCCATCATCTGCATCTCGTCGCGCGCGTAGTCGACCTCGGTGGGGACCTTCACGGCGCCGCAGGCGGCCCGCTTGCTGCCCGCCGGCATCTGGCTGGCGCGATAGAGGCAGGTCGCGGTGAACAGATTGCCGATGTAGTTGAGGTCGTTGCCGCCGATCGTCACCGTCACCAGCCGTGTCTGCGGGGTGACGGCATTGATCTGCGGGCCGATCTCGCCCCAGGGGCCAAGGACATTGTTGGTCGTGGCGCCCGAGCAGGTGCGGTCGGTCAGGATCATTCCGAAGCGCTCTGCCAGCAGCGTCGGATAGTTGTTCATGCTCTGGCCGCAGCGTGCCGGAGCGCCGGACTTGGCCGGCGGCAGCATCGGGCCGGCCGCGAAGGAGGAGCCGATCGCCACGTAGCGCTGCCCGACGAGGCTTTCCTCGACGGCAACGGTCTGTTCGGCCTCGGCAGCCCGGGCCTGCGCGGCCGATAGCGCCAGCGTGCCGGAAATCATGACGGCGGCTGACAACGCCGTCGACGTGAAACGTGCCATCACTTGACCCAGTCCAACCCCATCTCTTCGTAGAAATCGCGGGCGTCGGCCCAGTTTTCCTCGACTTTGACGTGGAGGAACAAGTGGACCTTCTGCCCGAGCACTTCGCCCAGTTCCTTGCGCGCCGCCTCGCCGATGGACTTGATCTTCGAGCCGCCCTTGCCCAGCACGATGGCGCGCTGGTTGTCGCGGGTGACGACGATCTGCTGGCGGATCTCCACCGAGCCGTCCTTGCGCTGCTCATAGGCTTCCGGGCGCACCGCGGCGTCGTAGGGCAGTTCCTCGTGAAGCTGCTTGTAGAGCTGCTCGCGGGTGATCTCGCAGGCGAGCAGGCGCTCGCTCGCGTCGGAGACCTGGTCTTCCGGGTAGTGCCAGGGGCCTTCCGGCATGAGCCCGGCGAGATGGGCCTTCAGCTCGGGCACGCCGTCGCCCGAGAGCGCGGAGACGAAGAACACTTCGTCGAACTGGACTTTGCCGGTGAGTTCCTGGGCCAGCACCAGCAGCGGTTCCTTGGCGCCGGCATCGACCTTGTTGATCACCAGGATCTTGCGTTCGGGACGCGTCGCCAGCGCTTCGAGCAGGGGTTCCAGCTCGTGGCGGCGCTTCTTGATCGGGTCTACCACCAGCAGGATGGCGTCGGCCTCCTGCGCGCCTTCCCAGGCTGCAGCGACCATCGCCCGGTCCAGGCGGCGCTTCGGCTCGAAGATGCCGGGAGTATCGGCCAGGATGATCTGAACGTCATCGGCAAGGGCGATGCCCAGCAGGCGCGCGCGGGTGGTCTGGGCCTTGGCCGAAGTGATCGCCACTTTCTGCCCGACCAGCGCGTTGACCAGCGTGGACTTGCCGGCATTTGGCGCGCCGATCACGGCGACGAGTCCGCATTTTTGAGTCATTGTCATTCCTTTGGTCAGGCTCGGCGCCTGCGTGCTTTGGGTCTTCGGCGATTTTCGTTTTCGACAGGTCCAGGGCTAAACGCGGGACGTTCCGATTGGTGTCCCGGCTCGCTCCAGTCGGTCCTGCCGAAGGATCAGCCGAATTTTCTCATGAATTCTTCGGCAGCGCGAGTCTCGGCATCCTGCTTGGAATTGGCCGTGGCGCGCGCGGCGCCGACATTGTGGACCGCGACCTCCACCGTGAACTGCGAGGCATGGTCCGGGCCGGAGCGTTCGACCAGCTTGTATTCCGGCATGCGGCGGCGGTTTCCGGCGGCCCATTCCTGCAATGCGGACTTGGGGTGCTTGCGCTTGCCCGCCTTGCCGTGCATCGATTCGGACCACAGCTTGCGCACCATCACGCGCGCCGCTTCGAAGCCGCGCTCAGTGAAGCAGGCGCCGATCAAGGCCTCCATCACGTCGCCCAGGATATTGTCGCTGTCCAGCCCGCCGTCGTCGCGCGCCTGCTTGCCGAGGCGCATGTGCGGGCCGAGGCCGATCTGCCGCGCGACTTGCGCGCAGGTCTGGCGGCTGACGAGCGCGTTGAGGCGCTGCGAAAGGCGGCCTTCCGCTTCCTCGCTGTTTTCGAAAAGCCATTCGGCGACCGAGAGTCCGAGGACCCGGTCGCCGAGGAATTCCAGTCTTTCGTAGTTGCGCTTCTCGCCGGTGCTGCCGTGAGTGAGGGCGGCCAGCCAGAGCGTTTCGTCGCCCGGAAGGTTGCCCGTGACTTCGGCGAGGAACTCGCGGTCCTTTGCTTCAAGCACTCAGATCACGCTCCCGATCCGGCTCCAGCGGGCGGCAGTGAACCAGGTCCAGGGCTTGAGCCATTCTGCATCGCCGTCGGTGGAGAACATCATCACCGCGGCCTTGCCCACCAGGTTGTCCTGCGGGACGATGCCGATACCCTGGCCCTCGATCGCCGGGAAGCGGCTGTCGAGCGAATTGTCGCGGTTGTCGCCCATCAGGAACATGTGGCCTTCGGGCACGATGTAGACGCCGGTGTCGTCCTGCGGGGTCTGGCCAAGGTCGAGCACGTTGTAGCTCTTGCCGTTCGGCAGGGTCTCGCGGAACTGCGGGTAGTTGCAGACCGGGCCGCCGGCGGCATCCTTGCCTTCGAACTCGGGGGCGTAGCAATGGGTGTTCGCAGTGACCGGCAGCGCGAAGTCGGGCTGTTTGACGCGCGGAACCGCCTTGCCGTTGATCCAGACCTGTCCGCCTTTCACCTGCACTTCATCGCCCGGAAGGCCGATGACGCGCTTGATGTAGTCGACATCGTTGCCGGGGGGCGCCTTGAAGATCACCACGTCGCCGCGTTCCGGCTGGCCGGCGAAGACGCGGCCGGGGATCAGCGGCAGGCTGAAGGGCAGCGAATACTTCGAATAGCCGTAGGACCACTTGGAAGCGAACAGGTAATCCCCGTTCAGCAGCCGGGGCAGCATCGACTCGCTGGGGATGTTGAACGGCGAGATGATGAAGCTTCGCAGCACCACGACGCCGAGCACCAGCCAGAGCAGGAAGGAGAAGAAGCCTTCATCCTTCTTGGCATCCTTCTTGGCGTCCTTCACGACCGGCTTGCCGCCGCCGCTTGAGGCAGGCCCCGATGAGGGTAGTTCAGACTTGTCGGATGCGGGGCCGGAAGTCGCGGTTTCGATGTCGCTCATGGCTCGAACCCTTGTTGCGCGCGAGGCCATCCGTCAAGTGACATACCGAGCAGAGACACATCCGTATCGACCAAAAACGTCATGTTCCTGACGTGCGTCCTGCGCAGAGATGGGTACAAGAATGACCTTGGCCTTCTGCCGCCTGCTGGGCATAAGGCTGGCCCCCAACCCGAACAAAGGAACCATGGCATGAGCGAAACGGTATGGAACAAGCTGAAAGGATTGCCCAAACCGACGCTTGCCGAGCTGTTCGACGCCGATCCGGCCCGGCTCGACCTGCTCGCCACTCGCCTGGAGCTGGGTGACGAGACCAGCCCCGGCGCCATGCGGTTCGACTGGTCGAAAACTCACCTCGATGCCGCCCATATCGCCGCTTTCGAGGAACTGGCCGAAGCCACCGACTTCGCCGGGCGCCGCGCGGCGCTGTTTTCGGGCGAAATCGTCAACCCGACCGAGGGTCGCGCTGCCGAGCATACCGCCCAGCGCGGCGTCGGCAGCGACGAGAGCGTGGCACTTGCGCATGAGTTCCACGCCCGCATGGCCGCCATCGTCGAGGCCATTCACCGCGGCGCCATGGGCGAAGTGAAGCACCTGATCCACGTCGGCATCGGCGGCTCGGCCCTCGGCCCGGCGCTGGCGATCGACGCGCTCGCCCGCGACGGCGCCATGGTGGACGTTCAGGTCGTTTCCAACATCGACGGCTGCGCGCTCGAAGCGGCCTTTGCCAAGTGCGACCCGGCAACGACGATGCTGGCCGTAGCGTCCAAGACCTTCACCACCATCGAGACGATGACGAATGCCGAAAGCGTCCTTTCGTGGATGCGCGAGAACGGCGTGGAAGACCCCTACGGACGGGTCGTCGCCCTCACCGCAGCGCCGGAAAAGGCCGTGGAATGGGGCGTGGACGAGACTCGCATCCTGCCGTTCTCGGAAAGCGTCGGCGGGCGCTACTCGCTCTGGTCGTCGATCGGTTTTCCGGTCGCCATGGCGCTGGGCTGGCCGGATTTCGCCGAATTTCTCGACGGCGCGGCGGCAATGGACATGCACTTCCGCGACACCGACGGTCTCGCCAACCTGCCGCTGCGCGCCGCTTTCGCCGACCAGTACTATACCCGCCTGCGCGGCTGCCAGACCCGCGCCGTCTTCGCCTATGACGAACGACTGGCGCTGCTGCCGGACTATCTCCAGCAGCTGGAGATGGAATCGAACGGCAAGAGCGTGAAGTACGACGGCTCGCCGGTCGACGGGCCGACGGCGCCGATCACCTGGGGCGGCGTGGGCACGGACGCGCAGCACGCCGTGTTCCAGCTGCTCCATCAGGGCACCAACCTGGTGCCGGTGGACTTCATCGCCGCGATTGCCCCGGGCGACGATCTCAACCCCGCGCATCACCGCATTCTCCTGTCGAACTGCTTCGCGCAGGGCGCGGCGCTGATGGCCGGCAAGGCGAGCGAGGACCCGGCGCGGGCCTATGCGGGCGACCGTCCTTCGGCGACGATCCTGCTGGACGAAATCTCGCCGGCGACGTTCGGCGCCTTGGTGGCGTTCCACGAACACCGCACTTTCGCCAATGCCGTGCTGATGGAGATCAACCCCTTCGACCAGTTCGGTGTCGAGCTGGGCAAGGAAATCGCCAAGCAGATCGAGAAGGGTGGCACCACGTTCGATCCCTCGACCGAGGCGCTGCTGCAGCTTTCGGGAATCGCCTGAGGTAGGGGGGGGCGAGACAAGGCCCCCTGAAATTACGGCTTCATGAGAAACGGGGCAGGCCGCATGGCGACCTGCCCCGTTCTCCATTCCCGGGCCTGTGCGCTTCAGGAACGGTATTCAAGGCCTTCCGACCAATCCGCATGAAGCGGCGTGTGCGCAGGCTGCGGCGAAGCGGCACCTCCGGCCAACTGGCGCAGCAACTGCTTGCCGTCCTCCCAGCTGCCGATCTTCGAATCCGCGTTGATATGGCCGGTATCGCCCGCATCCACGAACTGGCTGCCCCATTGCCGTGCCAGCAGGCGGGCGGTGGGGAAGCCGATCCACGGATCGTTGCGGCTGGCCACGAGGATCGAGGGGAAGGGCAGTTCGTCGCTCGGCGTCGGCGCGAAGCCGTTGAGCCGGTCGTCGCGCGGGAAGAAGTCCACTTCCGGCGGGGCGACCAGCAAGGCGCCGATCACCGGTGAAGACCAGGCGGGCTGCTCGAATTTCGCCCACCAGGCCGTGAGCAGGCATCCCAGGCTATGCGCCACCAGCACCACCGGCCGACCCGCGCGCTGGACCGAGAGGTTCAGGCGGTTGATCCAGGTATTGCGATGCGGTTTTTCCCATAGGCCAAGGTCGACCATCTGGGCATTGTCCATCTCCTCGGCCCAGCGGCGCTGCCAGTGGCCGGGCCCGCTGCCGTCAAGACCGGGGATCAGAAGCACGAGAGGCTCCTGCGGGGATGCGGGATGTTGGTTCGTCTTTGCCATTTCGCTCGTCTCCCGAAACTAGGAGTAGGCCCGCAATGGGGCTTTTGCCGATGTCCGCTGGCGCAGGCTGTCCTGTAGGTATGCGGAACGTGATGCGACTCCGATAAACTCAACTCTTTTAGTTGACAATATCTTTGCGCTCAACGGAGGTCGTGTTCCGACAAAACGTCCGTTGGCAATCGAAGGCACCATGCCCCATATGCGCCGTGCCCGGACGCAAGCCGGCGCAGCAGGAGCAAGTGCATGTCAGAATTCGACTACGATCTCTTCACCATCGGCGCCGGATCGGGCGGCGTCCGCGCCAGCCGGATCGCAGCGGCGCATGGCGCGCGCGTGGCGGTGGCGGAAGAGTACCGGGTCGGCGGCACTTGCGTCATCCGGGGCTGCGTGCCCAAGAAGATGCTCGTCTACGGCGCCCATTTCGCCGAGGATCTGGAAGATGCCCGTCACTTTGGCTGGGAAATCCCGGCCTGCCACTTCGACTGGGTGAAGCTGCGCGACAACGTGCTGGGCGACGTCGACCGGCTCAACGGGATCTACACGCAGACCCTGGAGAACAACAAGGTCGAGATCTTCCACGAGCGCGCCACGATCACCGGCCCGCACGAGATCACGCTGGCGAGCGGCGCGAAGAAGACCGCGAAAGTCATCCTCGTCGCCACCGGCGCGCGGCCCCATGTGCCGTCCTGCCCGGGTCACGAACTGGGCATCACCTCAAACGAGGCGTTCCATCTGGACGCATTGCCGAAGCGCATCCTGATCGCGGGCGCTGGCTATATCGCCAATGAATTTGCCGGCATCTTCCACCAGTTCGGCTCGAAGGTGACCCTGATCAACCGCTCCGACCAGCTTCTGCGCGGTTATGACGAAAGCATGCGCGATCGCCTCCTGCAGATCTCGCTCACCAAGGGCATCGATTTCCGTTTCAATGCCGATTTCAGCGGCATCGAGAAGAATGCCGACGGCTCGCTGACCGTCACGATGACCAACCACGAGCCTCTCGAGGTCGACTGCGTCCTCTTCGCCACCGGCCGCGTGCCGAATGTCGAGGGGCTGGGGCTGGAGAATGTCGGCGTCGCGCTCGATGACAAGAACGCGATCCGGGTCGACGAGCATTCGCGGACCAATGTCGATCACATCTACGCCGTGGGCGATGTCACCAACCGCGTGCAGCTTACCCCGGTGGCGATCCGCGAGGGGCAGGCCTTTGCCGATACCGTATTCGGCAACAAGCCGACCACGCTCGACTACGCCTGCATTCCCTCGGCCGTGTTCAGCCATCCGCCGATCGGCGCCGTGGGCATGACCGAAGCGCAGGCGCGGCAGGAACTCGGATCGGTGGAGATCTACACCAGCGACTTCCGGCCGATGAAGAACGTCATGGCGCACCGCAACGAGCGCTCGCTCTACAAGATGGTCTGCGAAGGCACGACCGGCCGGGTCGTCGGCCTGCACATGATCGGGCCTGACGCACCGGAGATCATCCAGGCCGCCGCGATTGCGGTGAAGGCCGGGCTCACCAAAGCCGATTTCGACGCTACCGTGGCCGTTCACCCGACCATGTCGGAGGAACTGGTGCTCATGAAATAAGGCGGCCGGGCGGGCGGCTTTGCCCGCCACGCGGTCATTGCCGCAATCTGTCGGCCGATCCGCCAAGGCGGAACGAAAGGGCGTCGCCACCGTCGGTTCGGTCGCGGCGCCTTTCGTTTGCCGGTCAGGCCGGGAAAACCCCGCGGCAGCGCGATAACGCGCCGGGACGATCGAACCGCACCCAAACACATCGGTGGGGCGAAATCCGCGCGAACCTGCCACTTTTGTCATTTAACCGATCACTTAAAACTATTGACCTTCCCCCCTCGACCTGCCTAGCAGGGGCAATAATTCGTGCCGCCAAGGTCACTTGCCAAGGGAACCCGGATGTCAGCCAATATCGCCGAAATGGAGAAGCGCCGCGACGCAGCGAAGCTGGGAGGCGGTGAAAAGCGCATTGCCGCGCAGCATGCCAAGGGCAAGCTGACCGCGCGCGAACGCCTCGACATTCTGCTGGACGAAGGCAGCTTCGAGGAATTTGACCTCTACGTCGAACACGACTGCACCGACTTCGGCATGGAAAGCCAGCGTATCCCCGGCGACGGCGTCGTCACCGGATCGGGCACCATCAACGGCCGCCTCGTCTTCGTGTTCAGCCAGGACTTCACCGTGTTCGGCGGTTCGCTGTCGCACCGTCACGCGCAGAAAATCTGCAAGCTGATGGACAATGCGATGAAGGTCGGCGCGCCCGTCATCGGCCTCAACGATTCCGGCGGCGCGCGCATCCAGGAAGGCGTGGCCTCGCTTGGCGGTTATGCCGAAGTGTTCCAGCGCAACGTGCTCGCTTCGGGCGTGGTGCCGCAGCTTTCGCTGATCATGGGTCCCTGCGCGGGCGGCGCGGTCTATTCGCCGGCGATGACGGACTTCATCTTCATGGTGAAGGACAGCTCGTACATGTTCGTTACCGGGCCGGACGTGGTGAAGACGGTCACCAACGAAGTGGTCACGCAGGAAGAACTGGGCGGCGCGATCACGCACTCCAGTAAGACGTCCGTGTCCGACCTCGCGCTGGAAAACGATATCGAGGCGCTGCTGGCGGCACGCGATTTCTTCGACTTCCTGCCGCTCAACAACCGCGAGGAAGTGCCTGAGCGTCCTAGCGCCGATCCCTGGGACCGCGCCGAGGAAAGTCTCGACACCGTCATCCCGCCCTCGGCCAACCAGCCTTACGACATGCATGAGGTGATCCGGAAGACCCTCGACGAGGGTGATTTCTTCGAGGTTCAGCCGCTCCATGCGGGCAATATCATCGTCGGTTTCGGCCGGATCGAGGGTAAGACCGTGGGCGTCGTCGCCAACCAGCCGATGGTGCTGGCGGGCGTGCTCGACATCAATTCCTCGAAGAAGGCCGCGCGTTTCGTGCGCTTCTGCGATGCCTTCAACATCCCGATCATTACTTTCGTGGACGTTCCGGGCTTCCTGCCCGGCACCGACCAGGAGCACAACGGCATCATCAAACACGGCGCCAAGCTGCTGTTCGCCTATGCCGAGGCGACCGTGCCCAAGATCACCGTGATCACCCGCAAGGCCTATGGCGGCGCTTACGACGTTATGGCTTCGAAGCACCTCCGCGGCGATCTCAACTACGCCTGGCCGACTGCCGAAATCGCGGTGATGGGCGCCAAGGGCGCGGTGGAGATCATCTTCCGCGGCCTCTCGCCCGAGGGCATCGCCGAGAAGACCAGGGAATACGAAGACCGCTTCGCCAACCCCTTCGTGGCGGCGAGCCGTGGCTACATCGATGAGGTGATCTACCCGCACTCGACCCGCAAGCGCATCGCGCTGGGTCTGCGCAAGCTGCGGACCAAGAGCCTCGAAAATCCGTGGAAGAAGCACGACAACATTCCGCTTTGATGGCGCATGAGGATCGCGGGACACCTCCTTTTTGAGAGTTCCGCGATCTCTTCCAGGCCGCGAAAGACGGCATGTGTCAGAAGCAAGATTGGGAAGTCAGGTCATGGAAGACATCTACATCGTCAGCGGCGTGCGCACGGCAGTCGGTGACTTCGGCGGTTCGCTGAAGTCGTTCATGCCGTCCGATCTCGGCGGCAAGGTCGTGACCGAGGCACTGGCCCGCGCGGGCGTTTCGCCTGAAGACGTCGGCCATATCGTCATCGGCCAGGTCATGCCCACCAGCGCCAAGGATGAGATGCTCAGCCGCGTGATCGGCATCAATGCCGGCGTGCCGTTCGAAGTGCCCTCGCTGACGCTCAACCGCCTGTGCGGATCGGGCGTGCAGGCGATTGTCTCGGCCGCGCAGATGATGAAGCTGGGCGAGGCGGGGATCACCGTCGCGGGCGGCGCGGAATCGATGTCGAACGTGCCTTATCATGACCACGGCGTGCGCTGGGGCAAGAAGATGGGCGCCAACACGCAGGAAGACGCGCTGACCGTCGGCCTGTCGGACGCCATCGGCGGCTATCACATGGGCATCACGGCGGAGAACGTGGCGGAGCGCCACTGCGTCACCCGCGAGGACATGGATGCGCTCTCCGCGACCAGCCACCAGCGCGCCGCCCGCGCCATCGCGGAAGGCCGCTTCAATGACCAGATCCTTCCCATCGAAGTGAAGACCCGCAAGGGCGTCACCGTGTTCGACACCGACGAGCATGTCCGCGCCGACACCACGGCCGAGACGCTGGCGAGCATGAAGCCTGCCTTCAAGAAGGACGGCGTGGTCACGGCGGGCAACGCTTCGGGCATCAATGACGGCGCTGCCGCAGTGGTGCTGGCGACCGCCTCGGAGGTCGAAAAGCGCGGCCTCAAGCCGATGGCGAAGATCGTCGCCTGGGGCCATGCCGGTGTCGAGCCTGCCTACATGGGCGAAGGCCCGATCAAGGCGGTTCCGGTGGCCCTGAAGCGCGCCGGGCTTTCGCTGGGTCAGATCGACGTGATCGAGAGCAACGAGGCTTTCGCTGCGCAGGCTGCTGCCGTTTCCAAGGTGCTGGGCTTCGATCCGGAGAAGGTGAACCCCAACGGTTCGGGCGTCTCCATCGGCCACCCGGTCGGCGCCACCGGCACGATGCTCGCCATCAAGTGCATGTATGAGCTGAAGCGCACCGGCGGGAAGTACGGCCTAGTAACCATGTGCATCGGCGGCGGGCAGGGCATCGCTCTGGTGCTGGAGAATGTGGCGTGAAGCTGGGTCGTCTCAACCACATCGGCGTCGCCACGCCCGATCTTGACGCCTCGATTGCGTTCTATCGCGAGGTGATGGGCGCTACCGATATTACCGAGCCGTTCGTGCTCGAAAGCCAGCAGGTTCGCGTCTGCTTCGTCAATACGCCGGGCGAGGGTGGCACGGCAGGTACGCAGATCGAACTGCTCCAGCCGACCGCGCCGGACTCGGCCGTGGGCAAGTGGCTGGAGAAGAACCCGCTCGGGGGCCAGCACCACATTTGCTACGAAGTGCCCGACATTCATGCCGCCAAGGCCTGGTTCGAAGGCCTCGGCAAGCGCGTGCTGGGTGAGCCGCGCATGGGCGCGCATGGGACGCTGATCTTCTTCGTCCACCCCAAGGACATGGGCGGTCAGCTTACCGAGATCATGGAAACGCCCAAGGGCGCTCACTGAGAAAAGATTGCGGCCCGCCGCAATGAAGCGGGCCGAAAGGGATGCGGACAATGGCAGACATCAATGACTGGAAGGCGGCCGCCGACAAGGAGGTCAAGGGTAAAGACCTGACCTGGAACACGCCCGAGGGTATTGCGGTGAAGCCGCTCTACACCGCCGAGGACGTGACCGTCGATCCCGGCCTTCCCGGCTTCGCGCCGTTCACGCGCGGCGTGCGCGCGTCGATGTATGCCGGTCGTCCCTGGACCATCCGCCAGTACGCGGGCTTCTCGACGGCAGAGGAATCGAACGCCTTCTATCGCCGCAACCTTGCGGCGGGGCAGAAGGGCCTTTCGGTCGCCTTCGACCTTGCCACGCATCGCGGCTATGACAGCGATCACCCGCGCGTCGTGGGTGACGTGGGCAAGGCCGGCGTCGCCATCGATTCCGTCGAGGATACGAAGATCCTGTTCGACGGCATTCCGCTCGACAAGATGTCGGTCTCTATGACGATGAACGGAGCGGTCATTCCGATCCTGGCCTTCTTCATCGTCGCGGGCGAAGAGCAGGGCGTCGATCGCAAGCTGCTCGACGGGACCATCCAGAACGACATCCTCAAGGAGTTCATGGTCCGCAACACCTACATCTACCCGCCCGAGCCGAGCATGCGGATCATCTCGGATATCTTCGGCTATACCAGCCGCGAGATGCCGAAGTTCAACTCGATCTCGATTTCCGGCTACCATATGCAGGAAGCCGGGGCGACACAGGTGCAGGAACTGGCCTTCACCATCGCGGATGGCGCGGAATACGTGAAGTACGGCGTGGCCTCCGGCCTTGATATCGACAAGTTCGCAGGGAGGCTGTCGTTCTTCTTCGCCATCGGCATGAACTTCTTCATGGAAGTGGCCAAGCTGCGCGCCGCGCGCGTGCTGTGGCACCGGGTGATGACGGAGCTTGGCGCCAAGGACGAGCGTTCGAAGATGCTGCGCACCCACTGCCAGACTTCGGGCGTGAGCTTGCAGGAGCAGGACCCCTACAACAACGTCATCCGCACCACGATCGAGGCGATGGCCTCGATGCTGGGCGGCACCCAGTCGCTGCACACCAACGCGCTGGACGAAGCGATTGCGCTGCCGACCGACTTCTCGGCTCGTATCGCCCGCAATACGCAGATCATCATCCAGGAAGAGACCGGCATGTGCAATGTCGTCGATCCGCTGGGTGGGTCCTACTATATCGAATCGCTGACACAGCAGCTGGTCGACCAGGCCTGGGAGATCATCGAGCGGGTTCAGGCAGAGGGCGGCATGGCCAGGGCCGTCGCCGCCGGCTGGCCCAAGGCGATGATCGAAACCGCCGCAGCCGCCCGTCAGGCCCGGGTGGACCGGGGCGACGACGTGATCGTCGGCGTCAACAAGTACCGTCTCGCCAGCGAAGACCTGCTGGAGACGCTGGAAGTCGACAACGCCAAGGTCCGCGAAGGCCAGATCGCCCGCATCAACAAGATGAAGGCGGAGCGTGACGAGGCCAAGTGTCAGGCCGCTCTGAAGGCGCTGCGCGACGGCGCGGCAGGTGCGTCCAGCGTCGAGAACAACCTCCTCGCGCTCGCCGTCGAGTGCGCCCGCGCCCGCGCCACGCTGGGCGAGATCAGCTCGGCCATGGAAGACAGCTTCCAGCGCTATGGCACCCAGCCGACCCCGGTGAAGGGCGTCTATGCCGCGCCTTACGAGGGCGACAGCCGCTGGCAGCAGGTGCTGGACGGTGTGCAGGCGGTGGAGCGCCGTCTCGGTCGCAAGCCCAAGGTGCTGGTCGCCAAGATGGGCCAGGACGGCCACGATCGCGGCGCCAACGTGATCGCCTCGGCCTTCGGGGACATGGGCTTCGACGTCGTTTCGGGCCCACTGTTCCAGACGCCGGAAGAGACCGTCGTGCTCGCGCTGGACAGCGCGGTCGACGTGGTCGGTGCGTCCAGTCTGGCGGCCGGTCACAAGACGCTGATCCCCGAACTGATCCAGAAACTGCGCGAAGCGGGCCGGAGCGATATCAAGGTGATCGCTGGCGGCGTCATCCCGCCGCAGGACTATGAGTTCCTGCGTAACGCCGGCGTTCAGGGCATCTACGGCCCCGGCACCAACGTCGTCGAATGCGCGGCTGACGTGCTGCGCCTGCTCGGCCACAACATGCCGCCGCTCGGTTCTTCGCTGGAAGCGGCGGAATAAGGATGGTCACGCTGGATCGACGCCGCGCTTGCCCCTATGACCGGGGTTTGGCCGCGCGTCATCCCGCGCGCACTGCCTGAGGAATGACTATGACCGAAACCCCTTCCATCAGCCCCCGTACCGACTGGACCCGTGAGGAAATCGCGGCACTGTTCGACCTGCCGTTCACCGAACTGGTGTTCCGCGCGGCCGAAGTGCACCGTGCCAACCACAAGGCCAACGAAGTGCAGCTTTCCACGCTGCTTTCGATCAAGACCGGCGGCTGCGTGGAAGATTGCGGCTATTGCTCGCAGTCGGTTTCGGCCAACAGCGGCGTCAAGGCGACCAAGCTGATGGAAGTGCAGCAGGTGCTGCAGCGCGCGGCGCAGGCGGCGGACCAGGGCTCCACCCGCTTCTGCATGGGCGCCGCCTGGCGCAACCCCAAGGACCGCGACATGCCCGCCATCATCGAGATGGTGAAGGGCGTGCGCGCGATGGGCATGGAAACCTGCATGACGCTGGGCATGCTGACGCCCGATCAGGCGGACATGCTTTCTGACGCCGGGCTCGACTACTACAACCATAACATCGACACTTCGCCCGAGCGGTACGATCAGGTGATCACCACGCGCACGATGGATGACCGTCTCGACACGCTGTCGAACGTGCGCATGGCGGGCATCAACGTCTGCTCCGGCGGCATCGTCGGCATGGGCGAGACGCGTGCCGACCGCGTGGGTTTCGTCCACACGCTGGCGACCCTTCCGGATCACCCGCAGTCGGTGCCGGTCAACGCGCTGGTTCCCGTGAAGGGCACCGTGCTGGGCGACATGCTGGCCGACACTCCGCTGGCCAAGATCGATGACGTGGAATTCGTGCGCACGGTGGCGGTCGCGCGCATCACCATGCCGCTGTCGATGGTGCGTCTCTCGGCGGGCCGCGAATCGATGTCGGAAATGACGCAGGCGATGTGCTTCATGGCCGGCGCGAACTCGATCTTCACAGGCGACCAGCTGCTCACCGCGCCGAACGCGGGCGACGACAGCGACATGGCGATGTTCGCGCGCCTCGGCATCAAGCCGATGGCCATCGAACTGACCGAGGCGCAAGTCGAAGCCCAGCGCATGCCCAAGGGCTGCGCGAAGCTGGAAGCGGCCGAGTGACCCACGCATGATCCTGCCGATCCTTCTCCTGGCCTCGCAGCCCCCGATCGTTTGCGCCAATGCGATGACGCAGACGGACATGAACGTGTGTTCGTATCGCGACTTCCAGTCCGCCGATCGGCTGATGAACGAGGCTTGGGGGAAGGCGGTGGCCAAGGCGAAAGCTGCCGACAAGCAGGGACCCGTTGGCAATTTCAATCGGCTGCTCGATGCGCAGCGCAAGTGGCTCGCCTGGCGCGACGCCCAGTGCCTTTCGGAGAATGGCCCGCGTGAGGAAAGCGGCACAATCTGGCCGCTTCAGCAGAACGGCTGCCTCAAGGAATTGACCGAGGCGCGCACGAAACAGCTGCGCGCTTATGGGAGCCCGGGGAACTGATGCCCGGCGCTCTCCGCTTGCAAACCCGTCATGCTGAACGCGCTGCAGCATCCATTTCGCGCCTCGGGCCGATGGCCTGTGCGGCGCGATGGACCCTGAAACAAGTTCAGGGAGACGAACGATGAGTGTGCCGGCGGGGATATTCATCCTCGCCGCGACGCTCTGAGCGATGGTTTTGGTGATCGACGCCGGCTTCTTCATGCACGGCGGCTGACTTGGGAGTTACGGGGTTGTTCAAGAAAATCCTCATCGCAAACCGGGGCGAGATTGCCTGCCGCGTGATCAAGACCGCGCGCCGCATGGGCATCCAGACCGTCGCCGTCTATTCCGACGCCGATGCCCGCGCGCCGTTCGTGCAGATGGCCGATGAGGCGGTTCACATCGGTCCCGCGCCCGCTGCGCAGTCCTACCTGATTGCCGACAAGATCATCCAGGCCTGCAAGCAGACCGGCGCCGAAGCGGTGCACCCCGGCTACGGCTTCCTCTCCGAGCGCACCTCCTTCGCCGAAGCGCTGGCCGCAGAGGGCATCGAATTCATTGGGCCTCCCGTTGGCGCGATTGCCGCGATGGGCGACAAGATCGAGTCCAAGAAGCTGGCCAAGCAGGCGGGCGTCAACGTGGTGCCCGGCTTCGTCGGTGAGATCGAGGATACCGAACACGCCGTGCGCATCTCGAACGAGATCGGCTATCCGGTGATGATGAAGGCCAGCGCGGGTGGCGGCGGCAAGGGCATGCGCCTGGCCTACGACGAAAAGGACGTACGCGAGGGCTTCGAAAGCGTGAAGCGCGAAGGCCTCAATTCCTTCGGCGACGACCGCGTCTTCATCGAGAAGTTCATCCTCAATCCGCGCCACATCGAAATCCAGATCCTCGGCGATAAGCACGGCAACATCCTCTACCTGAACGAGCGCGAATGCTCGATCCAGCGCCGCCACCAGAAGGTGGTTGAGGAAGCGCCGTCGCCCTTCGTGACCCCCGCGATGCGCAAGGCGATGGGTGAGCAGTGCGTCGCGCTGTCGCGCGCGGTGGGCTACTATTCGGCAGGCACCGTCGAACTGATCGTCTCGGGCGCGGATGCGACCGGTGAGAGCTTCTATTTCCTCGAAATGAACACCCGTCTTCAGGTGGAGCACCCGGTTACCGAGGCGATCACCGGCGTCGACCTTGTCGAGCAGATGATCCGCGTTGCCGCGGGCGAGAAGCTGGAGATGACGCAGGCGGACGTGAAGATCGATGGCTGGGCCATCGAAAACCGCGTCTACGCCGAAGACCCCTATCGCGGCTTCCTGCCCTCGACCGGCCGCTTGGTGCGCTATCAGCCGCCGGTGGACGGCTGGGATGACGACGGCGCCGAGAACGGCCGTCGCGGCATCGATGGCATCCGCGTGGATGACGGCGTCTACGAAGGCGGCGAAGTTTCGATGTTCTACGATCCGATGATCGCCAAGCTCATCACCTGGGGCGAAACTCGCGACGAAGCCGCCGACAAGCAAGTGGCCGCGCTCGACCTGTTCGAGATCGAGGGCCTTGGCCACAACATCGATTTCGTCTCGGCCATCATGCAGCACCCGCGCTTCCGCTCGGGCGAACTGACCACGGGCTTCATCGCCGAGGAATATCCCGAAGGCTTCACCGGCGCGCCCGCGTCGGAGGACCTCAAGAGCAAGCTGGCTGCCGTCGCCGCTTTCGTCGCCACCGCGCGGGCGGACCGGGCGCGCCGGGTCGACGGGCAACTGGCGCCGCATCGCCTGTCGCCGCCCTCGGAATGGACCGTCACCATCGACAAGGCGGCCTACGAAGTCGTCATCGACGACGAGGACGTCACGGTGAACGGCGCCTTTGTCGAACTGGCAATGGAATACACCCCCGGTGACCGGCTGATCGAAGCCGAGATCGATGGCGAGGCCATCGGCATCCGCGTCGCACCGACGCGCACGGGCCTCAGGATGACCACGCGCGGCTGCATCCATAATGTGCAAATCCTGCCCAGCCGCGTGGCTTCGCTCAGCAAGCACATGATCGAAAAGATCCCGCCGGATCTCTCGAAGTTCCTGATCTGCCCGATGCCGGGCCTGCTTGTCGCGCTTCATGTGGGCGAGGGGGACAAGGTCGAGGCCGGCCAGCCGCTGGCCGTCGTCGAAGCCATGAAGATGGAAAACATCCTGCGCGCCGAGAAGTCGGGCGTAGTGAAGGCGGTCAATGCCAAGGCAGGCGAAAGCCTTGCGGTGGACGCCGTCATCCTCGAAATGGAATAAATGCACCTGGACCACGACCCCGCCGCGCCCGCGGCCGAGCAAGTCAGCTTCGACGACTTCCTGAAAGTGGACATCCGCGTCGGCACAATCGTCGCGGCGGAAGTCTACGAGGGCGCGCGCAAGCCGAGCCTTAAATTGCGGATCGATTTCGGTCCCGGCATCGGCGAGCGCAAGAGCGTGGGGCAAGTCGCCGCGCTCTATTCTCCCGAAGGATTGATCGGCCGGCAGGTGGCGGCGGTCGTGAACTTTCCCTCGCGCCAGATCGGCAAGGCCGTGTCGGAGGCGCTGACGCTCGGCTTCGCGGACGAGGAGGGCCGGGTGGTCCTTTTCGCACCGGACCAGCCGGTGCCCAACGGTTCGAGGTTGTTCTGATGACGGGGTTTGCTGCGCTTCTGGCGAGCGCGGAGGAGATCGAGGGCGGTTTCGTTTTCGATATCACCGAAGACTGGCTTCAGGGCCGCACCGCTTACGGCGGGCTGACTTCGGCGGTTGCGCTGGCGGCGGCGCAGCGGCTCGATCCCGAATTGCCGCCGCTGCGTTCCGGCCAGTTCGCGATGATCGCGCCGCTGGCGGGCCGCGTGGAAGCGCGGGCGCGGATCGTGCGCAGGGGGCGCAATGCCACCTGGGTTGCCGCCGAGCTTGCGAACGAGAAGGGCGTGGGTTTCACCGCCAGTTTCGTGTTCATGCGCCAGATCGAGAGCGCGGCGGATATCGCCGGCTATCCGATGCCGGAGGGCGTGAACCCGGTGGCCGATGCCAGGCCGGTGCCGCTGGACGTGGCGCCCGAATTTCTGAAGCGAAACTTCGATGCGCGCTTCGCCTTGCCGAAATCGGCGCTGGGCGAGGCGGATATGTGCTGGTGGGTGCGGCTGAAAGAGCGCGACGGTCTCGATCCGGCGCTGGAAGCGGTGCTGGTCGGCGATGCCTTGCCGACGGCGGTGCTGCCGCTGCTCAATTTCCGCGTGCCGATCAGTTCGATGCACTGGCACATCAATCTGCTGGAACCGGCGCCGGTCACCGAGGACGGCTGGTGGATGCTGCGCACCACCAGCGCATTTGCGCGGGACGGCGGGGCCAGTGAGCATATTCTCCAGTGGAGCGCTGCGGGCGCGCCGGTGATTGCGGGGATGCAGTCGGTGGCGGTTTTCGGCTGAGTTGCCCAGCCCATTTCGTCACCTGCAAGGAGGCGCGGCCCACGAAGCAATCCGGAGCGGCGTAAACCGCCCTGGATCGCTTCGCTAAGTGCGCGATGACGAAAGTCGGGTGGCGTCCTGCCTTGTCAGGCTGGCGCCGGCTCACCTGCCAGGGTCTTGCCCAGCGCGATCTTGAAGGCCGAGAACGCGATCAGGCCGACGGCTGCGGCAGCGACGTGGATCAGCCAGAACGACACGGTGTCCATCGAGGAATACCAGCCGCCCACTTCGCCCACGATCTTGTTGGCGCCGAAGAAGGCCAGGTAATAGATGCCGACGACCGTTGCGTTGAGCGCGCGCGGCGCGATCTTGGTGAAGAGCGCGAGGCTTACCGGCATGATGTGCGCGAAGCCGATCGAATTGAACAAGTGGAACATGACCGGCCAGAACAGGCCGATCCTGGCGTCCCCGGCCGTTGCGGCGGCGATGACCAGGCATGACCCGCCGATGATCGAGAAGACCGAGCCGATGATCATCTTGCCCAGTTCGTCGGGCTCGCGGCCGGTACGATCTGCGTACCACTTCCAGAAGGCGGCGACGGCCACCAGCATGGAGAAGCTGAGGGTCGCATCCACGGTGATCATCCAGCTCGTCGGCAGGGTGGTGCCGAAGAAAGTCAGCTGGAACTTGGCGTCAGCCCATACGAGATAGGCGTTGAAGATCTCCTGGTTGGTCATCATCGCGATGGCGAGCACCGGCACCAGCACGGCCAGCGCGCCGAGGCGCGGCCAGTCGCCGCGGGCGAGACGTGAGCGGGGTGTCTTGTCGCCCTTAGCCGCGCGGTTGTCGGCGGGCAGCCAGTGCCCGGCCTTGAGATAGATGACGAGACCCAGCACCATGACGATCCCGGCCGTGCCGAAGCCGTAGTGCCAGCCCACTTCTTCGCCCAGCGTGCCCGCGATCAGCGGCGCGACGATCACCGAGACGTTGATGGCGATGTAGAAGATCTGGAACGCCATGGCGCGGCGCAAGTCGCCGGGCTTGTAGAGTTCGCCGACCTGGCTGGCGATATTGCCCTTGAACAGGCCGACGCCGACCACTAGCGAGATCAGGGCGAAAAGGAACATGCCCTCGAACGCCATGAGGAAGTGGCCGAGCGACATGACCACGGCGCCCGCGATCAGGGTGGCCTTGCGGCCCAGCCAGCGGTCCGCGACGATGCCGCCCAAGATCGGGGTCAGGTAGACGAGCGAGGTGTAGTCACCGAAGATCGCCGAAGCCAGCGGCTGTCCCTCCAGCCCGGCGTAGTGCCAGCCGCGCAGCCAGGACAGGCCGGCGACTTTGCCGACGTTCTCCGGCAGCAGCAGGTACTTGACCATGTAGAGCACGAGCAGGGTTTGCATCGAATAGTACGAGAAGCGCTCGCATCCCTCGACGAAGGAGAGATAGCCCAGGCCCTTGGGGTGGCCCAGGAATGCGCGGTCGTTGCGCTCGATTTCCTCGGGGAAGTCGAGTTCGGGAGTGGCTTCGGAAAGTGTCATGGCGGTCTGGTGCGGCCCGGTACTTTTGTTATCCAAGCGCGCACCATAGTGGCGCGTCATGGTAATGTCACGTCAGGCAAAGGATTGCGCGGCCCGCGAGGCCCAAGCGCCTCTCTCCAAACGGGAAAAGGCGACAGACCCGATCGACCTGTCGCCTTCCCGTACGCCCCCGGACCTCCCAAAAAAGGGTTTGCGATCGGCGCCACATTCCCGCGTGGCGGGACAGAATTAGAACGTGCGGAAAGGCATCGGGTTTCGGCAGTCACCGCGCGCGAGGCACGGGACATCGGAACATTTGCGCGTGAAATCAGTCGGTCGGGCGCGGATATGCGCCGAAGGCCGATCAGTCCGGGCGGGCGAGTTCCTCGTCGAGGAAGGCGGCGACGTCCTCCAGCGACACCTGCTTGTCGAGGTAGGTCTGGCCGATTCCCTTGAGCAGCAGGAAGGGCAGGGTGCCCGCGTCCATCTTCTTGTCATGGAGCATGTGATCGACAAGGCGGGCGCCGTCGCAGTCCAGACCCAGCCGCGCAAGCCCGGCAGGCAGGCCGATCTCCCCGATATGACGGGCGATATGCTCGGCGCTGGCGCGCGGCATGAGTTCGCGGCGCGCGGAATAGCGTGCGGCCAGCACCATGCCGAGCGCCACGCCTTCGCCGTGGAGCAGGCGGTCGGAAAAGCCGGTCTCGGCTTCCAGCGCATGGCCGAACGTGTGGCCGAGATTGAGCAGCGCGCGCTTGCCGGTGGTCTCGAACTCATCCTCGGCAACGATGCGGGCCTTGCTCGCCACGGAATGGGCCACCGCATATTCGCGCAACTGGCTGTCGCCGGCGATCATGGCGGCCGCGTTGGTGTCGCACCAGGCGAAGAAGTCGGCATCGTCGATGAGGCCGTACTTCACCACTTCGGCATAACCGGCCAGGAAGTCTCGCTCTGGCAGCGTTTCCAGCGCGGAGAGGTCGGCCAGGACGAGCGAAGGCTGGTGGAAGGCGCCGACGAGGTTCTTGCCGGCGGGCGTGTTGATCGCGGTCTTGCCGCCCACGCTCGAATCGACCTGGGCCAGCAGCGTGGTCGGCACCTGGATGAACTTGCAGCCGCGCTTGAGCACGGCGGCACAGAAGCCGGTGAGATCGCCGATGACACCGCCGCCCAGCGCGAGGATGTGATCGCCGCGCTCCACTTCCAGTGAGAGCAGCCAGTTCACGGTGGCGGCCAGTTCTTCCCAGGACTTGATGGCCTCTCCGGCGGGCAGGATGCGCCAGTGCGGCTCATGGCCGTTTTCGCGCAGGCTGGCCTCTACCACGGCGCCCCAGGCGGCGTGGACATTGACGTCGGTGATGATCGGCACGCCGCGCTTGCGCAGGAGGCCGCGGCACTGCGGGACCAGTTCGGCCAGGAGGCCGGCGCCGACGCGCACTTCGTAAGGGCGGCCGGCGATATCGACGGGGATTACAGCCATTGCGAAATTCCCTGCAGGACGTTGTTGATCGTCTGGACGTGCGGCCCGCTGTGACTGAGCACATGGATCGGGGCCTGCGAATAGTGCGGCCGCCGGTCGTCACGCAGCCTGCCGAGGATCTCGTGCGGGTCGCCGCCCTTGAGCAGGGGGCGGTTGTCCTTGCGCGCGGTGCGCTCGACCAGGGTTTCCACTTCGCTGTCGAGCCAGACCGTGATGGCCTTGTCCAGGATCAGCTGCCGCGTGATCTCGTTGCAGAAAGCGCCGCCGCCCGTGGCGATCACGCAGCGTCCGACCCTGGAATCCGGCCCGGATTCAATGAGGCGGGAGATCACCCGGCGCTCGCCGTCGCGGAAATAGGATTCGCCGTAGGTTTCGAAGATTTCCGGGATGGTCATCTGCGCGGAACGCTCGATTTCCTCATCCGCGTCCACGAAAGGACATTCGAGAAGCGTCGCGAGCCGCTTGCCCACGCTGGACTTGCCCACGCCCATCATACCCACCAGCACGATGGGGCGATCGATGCGCCGCGCGAGTGCGGCAATTTCCTGCGCGGAAAACCGGGTTTGTTGAACGTCCATTGCTCCATCGCCTATAGTTGCGCTAGGTCGCAGCGCAAGCATCGGTGAAGGAAGGCGAGTGACGATACAAAAACGCAGGCGCAAGTTCTCAGGCGTGGCTGCCGTTTCCATCGTCGCTCCGGTGGCAGTCCTGGGGGCGGTCCTGTTGGGCGCCTGGGCATGGTCGGATGGCGGCCGTTCGCCGGTGCGCGATATCGTCGAGCCGATTCCGGTGCCGGAGCTGCCCCGATGAGCCTGGGTGTAAGGTCCTGGCATCTGCTGGCCGGCGTTTCGCTGACGCTGACTTCGGTATGGGCAGTGGCGCAGGATGCGCCCGAATCGCTGCTGCCGAAGATGTTCGACGAACCGCCCGCGCGCGCCACACCCAGCGCCGCGCCTGCTGCGCCGCCGCGGCCGTCCAGTCGCCCGGCGGCAAGCCCTTCGGCTGCCGCACCGGCATCGCCGTCGAGCGCGCCGCGCTCGGTATCGACCCCGGTGATCCAGGCCTTGCCGGTGGAGGATGCGCCGAGCTTCCCCACCAGCGGCTTCGTGACGACCGACGCCAGCGGCAAGAGCACGCTCACGCGCATGCCCACGCTTGAAGAACTGCAGGGCATGTCGCCCGAGGCCTTCGAACAGTTGCTGACCGACAAGCTAGATCTCGACATGCCGGCGGGCGCTCGCCGCTCGATGGAGCAGATCGGTCTGGTCGACGAGAGCGAGGGCGGGATGGCCGCAGCTTCGCTCTCCGCCCAGAACCCCTATCTGGTGCAGACCGCCATCGCCGCCAATCGCGGGGCGCTGGTCTCGCGCTGGGGGCATATCCTGCTGCGCCGCGCGCTCGCCTCGCGGCTCCAGGCGCCGCCGGGCATGAGCCCGCAGCAATTCCTCGGCCTTCGCGTAGGCCTGCTGATTCGAATGGGCGAAACGGATGCCGCCCGCGCGGTCCTGCAGGGGCTGGATATCTCGAACTTCACGCCGGGTATTACCCGCGAGGCTTTCGACATCTACCAGCGCACGGCCGATTTCACCGGCATGTGCCCGGTGCTCTCGATCCAGGGCATGCAGGACGACACTGCCGAATGGAGCGCCGCGCAGTCGATCTGCGATGCCTTCCGGGGCAGCGGCGCCGCCGCGCTCGCCCGGCTGGAGCGGGCCCGCGTCAGCGGCAAGATGCCGCGGATCGATTCGCTGCTCGCGCAGAAGTACGCCGGCGCTGCGGGACGCTCACGCAAGGCCGTGACGATCGAGTGGGACGGTGTCGATACGATGACGCCCTGGCGCTACGGCCTGGCGATCGGCGTCGGTCTCACCCCGCCCGATAGCGCCATGTCCGGCGCCGGGCGGATGTACGACTATGCCACCGCCCTTGCGCCGATGGTCGGCCTGGAGCGCCGGGCCATTGCCGCCGACCGGGCGGCGGCCAGCGGCGTGCTTTCCAATGCCGCGATGGTCGACCTCTATTCGCAGGTCTATGCCGATCTCGAAGTGACCGGCGAATGGCAGAAGCGCGCAGAAAGCCTGCGCGATGCCTATACGCTGGAAGCGCCCGGAGCGCGCCTTTCCGCGATGCAGAACCTCTGGACCGGCACGACCGGAGAGGCTGCCTATGCCCGCCAGGTGCTTACCGCCGCAGCCGCAGCGCGCATCGCGCCGAGCAAGGACATGGAGGACGATGCCGCTGCGCTGATCGCCTCGATGCTCTCGGCGGGTTACGACACCAATGCGCTGGCCTGGTCGCCGATCGTGGCGTCGGGCAGCGAGGGCTGGGGCCTGCTGACGCTCGCTGCGCCGGGCCGTATCCGGGCCGTGGATTCGGGCGCGGTGGATACCTATTACGGGGCCGACGACAGCCAGAACAAGCGCCGCAGCGCTTTCCTTGTCGCCGGACTTGCCGGACTGGGCCGGATCGATGAAGGCGCGGCCTCGCGCTATTCGGGCGACTGGGGCATGCAGCTGGACAGCGCGACCCGTTTCACCGCCGCCATCGACAAGGCGGCCACGGACGGCGATGCCGCCAGCGTTGCCCTGCTGGTCGGTCTCGGCATGCAGGGCAGCAGTTGGCAGCGGATGACGCCGCGTTACCTCTACCACATCGTCTCTGCGCTTCGCACGGTCGGCCTCGATGCCGAGGCGAGGATGATCGCCGCGGAAGCCGTGGCACGGGCCTGACCGGAATGGCGGGCGGAAGCCACGCCGAACGGTTCCTGGCGATGCTGGCGGCCGAACGCGGGGCCGCGGCCAACACGCTCGCCGCCTATCGGCGCGATCTTGCGGCCGCCGAGGCGGTGCTGGGCGATCTTGCCGCTGCCGACGGCGATTCGCTGGCCGGGCTGGGAGAGGCCTGGACCGGGCTCGCGGCATCCAGCCTTTCGCGCCGCTGTTCGGCGCTCCGGCAATTCTATGGCTTCCTGGTGGACGAGGGCCTGCGTGCAGACGATCCCTCGGGTTCGCTGCCGCGTCCCCGCACGCGCAGGCCCTTGCCGCGTCTGCTTTCGCATGCGGAAGTGGAGCGGTTCCTGGCCACGGCCGAGGCAGAGGCGGCGGGAGAGCGCTCCGACGCGGTGCGACTGCTGGCTCTTTTGGAATTGCTCTATGGCTCGGGCCTGCGGGCCACCGAACTCGTTTCGCTGCCCGTCGCCGCGGTGCCGCGCGATGCGCCTTTCCTGCATGTGACGGGGAAGGGCGGGCAGCAGCGCATGGTGCCGGTGAGCGGCCGTGCGCGCATGGTGCTTTCGCGGTGGCTGGCGGTACGGCGCGGCACGTCGAAATTCCTGTTCCCCTCCACCGGGGAAAGCGGCCATCTGACGCGGGTGCGCCTGTTTCAATTGCTGCGGGCGCTGGCGGTGCGCGCGGAGATCGATCCTACGCGCGTTTCTCCGCATGTTCTGCGCCATGCCTTTGCGACGCATCTGCTCGAAGGCGGGGCGGACCTGCGCGTTCTGCAGATGCTGCTGGGGCATGCGGATATCGCGACGACCCAGATCTACACGCATGTCGACAGCGCGCGGCTGGTGGCGCTGGTAAACGCGCGCCATCCACTGGCGCGCGGCTGAGCGGAGGGAACCTCGCATTATCCTTCCCGTTGCTTCACGGGAGAAACGCGAAGAATTGCCATCGTCCGAGGGGAAGAAGATGTCTGCATACCAACCGGTTCGGGCGCTCAGGGGCGCTTTCGCCGCGACTTGCGCGGGCGCCGCGCTGCTGGCCCTGGCGCCAAGCACGACAGGCGTTGCCGTCGCCGCCGCGGCCCGCCCGGCCACTGTCAACGCCATCAGCCGTGCCGACAAGGCGGAAGGCGCCAAGGCGCACCCGGATCTCCTCGCCGAATTCGGCGGCGCCGTGACCGGCCCTCAGGCCAGTTATGTCGAGCAGGTCGGCAAGAACATCGCCATCCAGTCCGGCCTTTCGAACGCGCGCGGCGACTTTACCGTCACGTTGCTGAACTCGCCGGTGAACAATGCCTTCGCGATCCCGGGCGGCTATATCTACGTCACCCGCCAGCTCACGGCCCTGATGAACAACGAGGCGGAACTGGCCGGGGTGCTCGGGCATGAGGTCGGTCATGTCGCCGCACGGCATTCGGCCAAGCGACAGGAAGCCGCCTCGCGCAACCAGTTGCTGGGCGTGCTGGGGTCCTTGCTGTCGGGCGTCCTGCTGGGGGACAGCGCTTTCGGCAGGCTGGGGCAACAACTGGCCTCACAGGGATCGCAAATGCTGACGCTGAAATATTCGCGCAGTCAGGAACTGGAAGCGGACCGGCTTGGCATCACTTACCTCAAGCGGGCGGGCTACGATCCGCGGGCCATGGCGACCGTGCTGGATAGCCTCGCGCGCCAGACGGCCCTGGAGGCGCAATTGCGCGGCACATCGAATCAGGTTCCGCAGTGGGCCTCGACGCACCCGGACCCGGCTTCCCGCGTGCGCGATGCGCAGGCCCAGGCAGGCGCATCGGCGACGGGCATGACCAACCGCGACGAATTTCTCACCCGGATCGATGGTCTGGTCTACGGCGATGATCCCAAGCAGGGAATCATCGACGGCAACCGTTTCACCCATCCCGAGCTGCGCCTGGCGTTCCAGGCGCCCGAGGGGTTCTACCTCGTGAACGGAACCCAGGCGGTTTCGATCAACGGCGATTCGGGGAAGGCGCAGTTCTCGGGCGGTCCGATGGGGATGGGGCTGGACGCTTATATCCAGACGGTGTTTTCCAGCCTCACCGAATCAGGCCAGGCGCG
Source organism: Novosphingobium sp. PhB55 (assembly GCF_004368805.1). Lineage (NCBI taxonomy): Bacteria > Pseudomonadati > Pseudomonadota > Alphaproteobacteria > Sphingomonadales > Sphingomonadaceae > Novosphingobium > Novosphingobium sp. PhB55. The sequence continues at coordinate 74,434 of NZ_SODQ01000001.1, forward strand.
GATCGTGCCGTCCAGCATCGAGAGCGCGAACGTGAACGGCATTCCGGCGGCCTATGGCGTGGCGCAAGTGCAGGCGTCCAGCGGTCCGGTGGATGTAGCCGTGTTCGCCTACGACTTCGGCGGGGGCAAGGCCTATCACTTCCTGACGATCACGCGCGTCGGCGGCGCGGGCGCGTTCAACGCGATGTTCAAGAGCATGCGCCGGATTTCCGCAGGCGAGGCGGGCCAGGTCAAGCCGCGAAGGCTGGCGGTCGTGACTGTAAAGGCTGGCGACACCGTGCAGTCGCTGGCATCGCGCATGGCGTACAGCGATGGGGCCGTGGAGCGGTTTCTGGTGCTCAACGGACTGGGGAGCGGTGCGCGGCTGGCTCCGGGGCAGAGGGTGAAGCTGGTGACTTATTGAAGCCTGGTTTCGGTAATTGCCGGCGTTGTCTTGAACGCGATTCAGGACATGTGCTGCACAAGACACCGCGGTTTATGGCCTGCCATGGATCCTGAAAACAAGTTCAGGATGACGTCGACTAAGGTTGATCGCGGCGTTGGCCTCAAACATACGACTTATAAAAAAGGGCGGCAGGTTTCCCTGCCGCCCTTAAATCACACGGAGTGAGGTTTTGTTTTATTCGCCGCCGGGCGTCGTTGCCTTGTTGCCTTCGGCGATCGAATTCGACGTCTTGGTAAAGGTCGTGTTGAGCTGCGAGCCCAGGCCCTGCATGGCGGCGATCGCGGCGACGGCGATCAGAGCGGCGATCAGGCCGTATTCGATTGCGGTGGCGCCTTCTTCGTTGCGGCGCAGCTTGGCGAGAAACTTCATATCATGTCTCCTGAATGAAAGCAGTCTTGTGTACCCGGTCCGCCCCGCCAGGCACTCGCTTCGGCGCTTTGGACAGATTGGGATCTAAGCTGGAAGTGTTGAAAAAAACTTAAACAGAGAAAGTAATTACTGACCGGATGTAGCCGCTGCAGACTTGTCGCTGACGGATGTCCACAGGGCGATCGTTTCCGATGCAAGGCTGTTGAGCGCGACAAGTATGGCGAGCACGATCATGGCCAGAATCAGGCCATACTCTATTGCAGTGGCGCCATCTTCATCTCGAAGAAGGCGGGCAAGAAATGATGATTCTGTCATGAATACTTGCAATGCCCCCAATCATTTATTGAATTAGAGGCTTAGCGTTAAAGAGTTCCTAAAGGAGGGCGTTTCCCTGGAAAATTTCCTTACACCCTTGCTGGTCGTCGCCGTGGCTCTGCTACGCGCGGACGGGCGCGTGCTGATGCAGCAGCGGGCTCTGGCGTCGCAGCACGGCGGGCTCTGGGAGTTCCCCGGCGGCAAGGTTGAGGCAGGCGAGACGCCCGAGATGGCTGCCGCGCGAGAGCTGCATGAAGAGCTGGGCGTGGCGCTGGCGCCGGAAGCGCTCATGCCGGTGGGCTTCGCGAGCGGGCCGGGGAGCCTGCCGTCCGGAGACGAGGCTGCCAACGTCGGGGCCAAGAGCGGGGGCGGCCGTGCGATCGTCATTCTTCTTTATGCGTGCCGTGCCTGGGAGGGCGAGCCGGAGGCCCATGAGGCCGAAGCGCTGGGCTGGTACATGCCCGGCGAGATCCCGGGTCTCGACATGCCGCCGCTCGACTATCCGCTTGCCGCAGCCTTATCCACAATCTTGGCGCAGAACGCGATATAGGCGTTGACGGCAAGGCGAAGCGCTCCTATTGGCGCCTCTCCAACGCGCCCGTAGCTCAGCTGGATAGAGCATCAGACTACGAATCTGAGGGTCGGACGTTCGAATCGTTCCGGGCGCACCATTCTCCTTCGGGGCATGGTCTTTGGTTGGAGAATGAAATTTGCGCCCGTAGCTCAGCTGGATAGAGCATCAGACTACGAATCTGAGGGTCGGACGTTCGAATCGTTCCGGGCGCACCATTCTCTCCTTCGGCAGGGAATGGAACCACATAGGGCAAATTGTGCGCCCGTAGCTCAGCTGGATAGAGCATCAGACTACGAATCTGAGGGTCGGGCGTTCGAATCGCTCCGGGCGCACCACTTGCACCAATGCACTGAAAACCCCGCGGAGCCTGGCTCCAGCGGGGTTTTTCGTATCCGCGATGACAGGCGGGCTGAGAGGCTGGAGCAAGCTGAAACGAAAAAGGCCGGAAACGCAGCTGCGCTCCCGGCCTTTCGATCAGATTGCCCTCAGGCGATTACTGGCCGCTGGGGGTCTCGCCCGCGGCGGCAGTGGCCGAGGGAGCCGCCTGGGCATCCGCACCCGGCTGGCCGCCGGCGCTGGCCTGCAGCTGCGAGTTGAACGCCGTGGAGGTCATGCCGAGCGTCAGCGACTTGTCTGCGCCGAGCCCGAAGTAGGACTTCTTGAGCTGGGCGACCGAGCCGTTGTTGAGCGCCACGAAGACGTCGTCGCCTTCGACCTTGCTCACGGTGCCGAGAACGACGCCGTCGCTGCTCTTGATCGGCTTGTCGGCCACGAAGGCGGTGGCGAGTTCGGCGCTGCTCTCAGCCTTGGCGCCGTTCACGGCGGCTTCGAGGTCGGCCTTGTTCATGCCGATGGTCAGGCCCTTTTCGCGCATGGCGAAGGCGGTGCCGGGCAGGCCGGCGCGGGCCGTGCCGGTGTTTACGGTGACGACACCGTTCTGGACCGCTTCCACGGTACCGACTTCGGAGCCATCGGGGGCATAGACCTTGGCACCTACCGTCGGGGCGGCGGTGGCGGCAGCAGCCGTGCCCTGAGCCATGACGGTCACCGGGGACAAGGTCGCGGCGGCGATCGCGGCGGCGATGAGAGATTTCTTCATGGCATACTCCTTCTCGATGCGGGAACCGACCCAACGGTTCCGGCTCGGAGGCTTCCGACGCGCAATCGCTGCGGAAGCGTGAATGGTGGTCCGGAAAATTCACGACCCGGACGATTTGTTCCAACCCGAAAGTTGGAAGCCCGTTCCGCGTGGGTTAGCACTGGGAAGGAACGGACTTTGACGGTGCATGTTGCACACTTGCAACGGAATGGCCGCTGAACGGTGCCGGATCAACCGTCAAAGGGGCTCTTTTTTACGGTGAAGTGGCGGAAATCGGCCATTCGCAGGTTTCAGGGGCGGCGGGTCGTGTCACATGTCGGACAAATGCCCTTCGGAACATCCCTCGATCTCAACCCTTGATCGCGGGCGACGGCTGATCCAGCAAGGTAAGTGATGATACAAAACTCGGCTAACGGGGGAGGCCAGGACCCAGCGGCTTCGCCATCGGTCTGGCGCTACGCCATGGCGACGCGCGCCTATGTGGTGATCGACGCGGCCGACTATTTCGAACTGATGCGCGGCGTGATGGAGGAAGCCCGGCAACGCATCTTCCTGATCGGCTGGGATTTCGATTCGCGGATCCTGCTCGCCTCGGGCCGCCGCTGGTGGCAACGCGGGCGGCGCCAGAAATTTCCCGCGCGGCTCGGTTCCTTCATCATCTGGCTGGTCAAGTCGAACCCCCGGCTGGAGATCCTGCTGCTCAAGTGGAACATCTCGCTGGTGAAGTCGCTCTTTCGCGGGACGATGGTCTTCGACCTGGTCCGCTGGGCGTTGCAGGCGCGAATCGATTTCAAGTTCGACGGCGCGCATCCGATCGGCTGCAGTCACCATCAGAAAATCGTGGTGGTGGACGATGTCTTCGCGGCGTGCGGTGGTATCGACATGACTTCCGATCGCTGGGACACGCCGGATCATCTGCCCAAGGACCCTCGGCGCCGCCGCCCGACCGGAGGGCTCTATGGCCCCTGGCACGACGTGACGATGGTGATGGAGGGCGAAGTGGCCGCCGCGCTGGGCGAATTGGGGCGCGAGCGCTGGAAGGTTGCGGGCGGTGCGGAGATCGCGCCTTGCGTGCCGCAGGACTTCAGCCCCTGGCCTGACAAGCTCCGCGCCGAATTCGAGGATGTGGAGGTCGGCATTGCCCGGACCCGCGCCGAATATGGCGAGTGCCCCCAGGTCAGCGAGATCGAGGCCCTGTTCGTGGAGCAGATCCGCCGCGCCCGCCGCTTCGTCTATGCCGAAACTCAGTATTTCGCCTCGCGCGCGATAGCCGAGGCGATCTGCGAACGGCTGCTGGAAGACGATCCGCCGGAGTTCCTGATCGTCAATCCGCTGACGGCGGACGGCTGGCTGGAGCAGGTGGCGATGGATACCGCGCGCGTCGAACTGGTGCGGACGCTGGGCGAGGCGGACCATGCCGGTCGTTTCCGCATCTACTACCCGGTCGCCGCGGACGGCACGCCGATCTATGTCCATGCCAAGCTCATGATCATCGATGACGAAGTGCTGCGGGTGGGTTCGGCCAACATGAATAACCGTTCGATGGGGCTCGATTCCGAATGCGATGTCTTCATCGATGCGGCGCGCCCTGCCAACGCCCATGTGTCGCCGGCGATCGCGGGTTTGCGCCATCGCCTGCTCGCCGAGCATTGCGGCGTGACCGAAGAGACCATCGCCGAGGCGCTGGATCGCCATGGCTCGATGCTGGCGGCGGTCGAAAGCCTTGTGCCCACGGGCAAACATCTGGAACCCTTGCCCTTGAAACATCTCTCCGAAGCTGAAAGAGCGCTGGGTGAAAGTGCTCTGCTCGACCCGGAACGACCCGGAGAGATGTTCGAGCCGATCGAGCGGCGCGGTCTCTTCCGCCGCAAGGGGCAGCTCATGCGGCTGCGCCTCATGGACAGATTGCGAAGGAGTAAGAAGGGATGAGCAGCCTTGACGGTCCCGACGAGGACAACCCGCTGGGCAAGCCGGCCGTCCCCGACCATGTGCAGCAGGCCATCCGCACGCTGATCGAGTGGGCCGGAGACGATCCCGCGCGCGAAGGGCTGATCGATACGCCCAAGCGCGTGGCCCGCGCCTGGAAGGAATATTGCCAGGGCTATGGCGAGGATCCGGCGATCCACCTCAGCCGCGTGTTCGAGGAAGTGGGCGGCTATGACGAAGTGGTGCTGCTGAAGGACATTCCCTTCCAGTCGCACTGCGAACACCACATGGCGCCGATCATCGGCAAGGCGGCGATCGCCTATCTGCCCAAGGACCATGTCGTGGGCATTTCCAAGCTGGCCCGCGTGCTGCACGGTTTCGCGCGCCGCCTCCAGATCCAGGAACGGCTGACCGCCGAAGTGGCGCAGTGCATCTGGGACCATCTCCAGCCGCAGGGCGTGGCGGTGGTGATCGAGGCCAGCCATGCCTGCATGACCGCGCGCGGCGTGCGTACGCCGGGCGTCAGCATGATCACCAGCCGCATGATGGGGACTTTCCTCGACGACGAACGCAGCCGCAAGGAAGTGCTCAGCCTGATGGGCTACTGAGCCGGGCATTTCGGCCACGCTGAGCGCGGCCTTGTCCGGTGCCAACGTTCGGGATAGCCGTCCGAACCCGATTATCCCCGCTTCCGCAGCGCAGGGGGCTTGAACAGCCTCTCGCGCTGCGGTGAAGGAAAGCGCGTGCCATGCAGGTGATGGGCATGCGCGGGGCATGAGCCGGGGGACAAGGTGAGCGGACGGATCGAGACGAGCGAAGGACGGCCGGTCGCCGCCGCGGCCCCCACGGCCGAAGCCGGGACGACAGCGCACGTGTCCTGGGCGTGTTGGGCCGCGGCGCTCGTGCCGGCGGCAATGCTCGCCGTGCTGCTGCTCCGCCGGGTCTGGGATGTCGACATTTTCTGGCAGCTCAAGCTGGGCGAGATCATCCTGGCCCATGGCGGCCCGATCTCGCGCGAGCCATTCGCCGCGTTGCATCTGGGCGAGCCGCTGCCGGCCATCGGCTGGCTGGCGCAGGCCAGCATGGCCTTCGTTCGCGCCATCGGCGGCTGGGACGGCCTGCGGATCTACGATTCGCTATGCTGGCTCGGCGGGTTCTGGGCGGTCGCGGCTGCCTGCCGCCTGCGGGGCGCCTCCAGGCTGGCGGTCGCCGCCGCGCTCGTGCTGCCGTTCATTGCCGCGCTCGCGACGGCCAGCATTCGGCCGCAAAGCTACGCCTCGCTCTGTTTCGGTCTGCTCCTGGCGCTGCAGCGCCTCGAATTACGACCGCTCCCGGCCATCGCGCTGGGCGTGCCCTTGCTCCTGCTCTGGCAGAACCTGCATCCCTCGGTCAGCGTCGGCGCGCTCGCATTGGGCATCCAGACAGCCCTCGGCCTTCTTGCCTGGCTGCGCGACCGCAGCCGCCCCTTGCCGATCGGCCCGGCGATCCTGAGCCTGGCCGCGATCGGCGCGGTCTTCGCCACGCCCGACGGCGTCTCGATCCTGGCGATTTCGGCGAAGAATGCCGAGATGAGCCTTGCCATCGGCGCCAGCGAATGGCGCCCGCTCTGGATCGAAGGCAACTGGACCAATGCCGTGCCGGTCCTGGCCGTGGCCATCGTTGCCCTGTTCCTTGTCCTGCGCCAGCAGGAGCGCCGTGAGCCGCGCGAACTGTTGCTGGCGCTGGCCCTCTTCATCCTGACGGCGACTGCCTATCGCTTCGTGCTGTTCTGGGCCCTTGCCCTCGTTCCGGTGATCGCGCGGGCCGTGACGCGGGCCATGACAGGGAGCGAAGAGTACGCGAACACCCAACGCACCGCGCCGCGGGGTCTGGCCGCAGCCGCCGTGCTGTTCGTGGCGGCGATCACGCCGATCGTGGCACCGACGCGCTTTGCGCCTACTCTGCCGCTGGGTGCCATCGCCTATCTGAAGACGCTTGACGTACACGGCACCATCTACGCCGATTTCCCTTATGGCGGCCCTGTCATCGACGCGGGCTGGCCGGCCTGGCACGTCGCTTATGACGGTCGCTACTATCGCTACGCGCGCGAGGAGTGGCAGTACAACGGCGGGATCGAGAACGGCTACGTTCCCCTCGTCGACGTGATCGCCAAGTGGCATCCGGCTGCGTTCCTCATCCAGGAGGAGCACAATGCGCCGCTGGCGGGGGAACTCGCCCGGTCGCGGCGCTGGCAGCGGGTCTATCGCGGGCCGGACGGCGTGGTCGTCTATGTCCCCCGCCGCCCGTCGCAGCGCCGCTAGCTCTACTTCGGCGCGTGGGGCTCCCCGCCCGAGAAGGCATCGGCGATCGAGCAGGCGGCCGGGCCGAGAATGACGATGAACAGCGTCGGCAGGATGAACAGGATCAGCGGCACGGTCATGATCGCGGGCAGGCGGGCTGCCTTTTCCTCGGCGCGCATCATCCGTTCGTTACGGAATTCGGCGGATAGGACGCGCAAGGCCGAAGCCAGCGGCGTGCCGTAGCGCTCGGTCTGGATCATGGTGGTGACGACGCCGCGCATGGCGTCGAGATTGACGCGGTAGGCAAGGTTTTCGAATGCCTGCCGGCGTTCGGTGAGGAACGACAGTTCGATCGAGGCGAGCGAGAATTCCTCGCCCAGTTCGGGATAGGCGCGGCCGAGTTCGCGGGCGACACGGTCGAACGCGGCGTCGACGGTCAGGCCGGCCTCGGCACAGATCACCAGCAGGTCGAGCGCGTCGGGCAGGCCCTTGCGGATCGCGTCAGTGCGCTTGGTGACCATGTTCTTGATGAAGATATCCGGCCCCTTGTAGCCGGCGATCAGCATCCCCGCGAAGCCCATGAACTTCTTGAAGCTGCTCCATTGCGGGAAGTAGTCGATCCCGTAGATCACCAGAGCAGCGGTGCCGCCCATCAGGATCGGCGCGACGAGGCGGGCGAAGACCACTGCGACCGCCCATTCCTTGTTGCGGATGCCGGCCTGGGCCAGTTTCTGCTCGATGGTGCGAAGCTGGCTGTCCTGCAGCATCTTCAGCTTGCCGAGGAAGGCGCCCATGCGATCGGTCGTCTCGTTCCGGCGCACGACGCTCTGGCGCTTGCGCGGGGCGGTGGCGATCCCGGCCTTGAGCGCTTCGCGGCGCTGGTTGAGCGCCTTGACGCGCTTGGCCATGGGATCGCGCACGGTGACCGCGGCATAGATCGCCAGCAGCACGGCCGCCGCCGCGACGGCCGCGAGCAGCGTGCCGACCATGATGACGTCGAAACCGAGAAGGGTGGGACCGGCAGGTTGGTTTGGCATCGGACCGTCTATCTTTCGCTCAGATCTCGAAACTGACCATCTTGGCCATGATGAAGGCGCCGATGCCCATCCAGACCGCGCCTCCCATGCCCGCCACGATCAGGCGGTCGTCCGTGAAGAACTTGCCGATGTAGCCGGGGTTGATCCACCAGATCATGCCGAAGACGATGAAGGGCAGGGAGCCCACGATATAGGCCGAGGCCTTGGATTCCGAGCTCATGGCGCGGATCTTGAGCTTCATCTGCGAGCGCTTGCGCAGCACGTCGGACAAGTTCGCCAGGGTTTCGGCCAGGTTGCCGCCGGTCTCGCGCTGGATGGCCAGCGTGATGCAGAAGAAGGCGAATTCCGGGATGTCGAGACGGTCGGAAGTGTCCTGGAGGGCATCCTCCATGGTCTTGCCGATCTTGATGCGTTCGGTGACGAGCTTGAACTCCTCGCCCACCGGGCCGGGCACTTCCTTGGCGACGACGCCGAGCGTCTCGGTGACCGGCAGGCCCGAGCGCAGGCCGCGTACCAGCAGTTCGATGGCGTCGGGGAACTTGGCGTTGAATGCGTTGGTGCGCCGCGAGATGAGTTTGTTGAGCACGAAATGCGGAATGCCCGCGCCCATGAACAGCCCGAAGGCCAGCGCCAGGATGAGCGCCTTGGTCTTGAGCAGCACCAGCAGCGTGACGAAGAGGCCGACGCCGCCGGAAACGTAGAGGTACTGGTTCAGCGACCAGCTCACGCCCGAGCGGTGCAGGCGCAGGGCCAGGGCGTCGATCCGCGAGCCCGAACCCGCGGTCTTGTGCATTTTCGGGCGGCGCGCGGCCACGGCCTTGCGCATCTGCGCCTCGACGCGGTCGGTGGTGCTCTGCGAATGGCGGTAGCGCACCGACTTCAGCCGGCGCGTCGATTCCTTGGCGGGCGAAGGGCCGGAGAAGGCGACCCAGACAAGCGCTACCGCGCTCGTCAGGCCGATCGCCAGCAGCAGCAACTGCATCATGTTCATGGCCGCTTTTCGCCCCTTTCGCGGCCCCTCAGCGAGGGGCCGTTTCCTTCTTCGCCGCGGCCTTGCCCATGAAGGCCTTGAGGTCGAGCTTGCCGAGCAGCGAAGGCTTGGCGGCAGCGCCGCCCGGCGCCGCGCGGGCCTCTCCGGTCTCTTCGAGGATCAGGCGCGACAGGTCGCGGATTGCGGCACCGGCCCGGTTGGTGCGGTTGGTGTCGGCGAATGTCTGGCCCAGCTTCGCGGCCATCGATGCGGCCTTGAGGTCGTAGGGAATGGCAATCTGCACCGGGGTTTCGATCGAGGCTTCGAAATCGGCCTTGGTGATCTCGGCCAGGCTGGGCTGGATCTTGTTGGCGACCACGAGCACGCGGGCATGCGGGGCATGGGCCTTGAGCCAGGAGAGCATGCGGATCGTGTCGCGGGCCGAGGCCAGCGTCAGTTCCACGACCAGCACGACCACGTTCACATTGGCCAGAAGCTGCGGGAAGTTGATCAGCATGTTGCGCGGCAGATCGATGACCGTCATCTCGAAGGCCTGGCGGAATTCTTCCTCAAGCTGCACGAAGGCCGCGCCGTCGGTCATCAGCGGCGTGCCTATGGGGGCTTCGGCCGAGAGGATCGCCAGGTTGTCGTTGGCGCGGATCATCGCGCGTTCGATGAACAGGCCGTCGATGCGGCTGGGGTTCTCGATCGCGTCGGTCAGGCCTCGGCCGGGCTCAAGGTCGAGGCAGAGCGCGCCGGTGCCGAAATGGATGTCGAGATCGAGCAGGGCGGTCGGCAGCTTTTCGTCCGCGCTGAACAGCCAGGCAAGCGATGTCGCCAGGGTGGAGGCACCGACGCCGCCGCGCGTGCCGATCACGGCCGTGGAAAGGTGGGACTTGGCCGCGCCGGGCTCATGGCCGCGCGGGGCCGAGAACACGGCCTGCGCCTGCGCCAGCGTATCGCGCACGGTGCCGGGGGAGAGGGGCTTGAGCAGGTAGTCCTGAATGCCGCTGGCCAGCAGGTCGCGGTAGAGGCGCACGTCGTTCACCTGGCCCACCGCGATGACGACGGTGCCGGGCTCGCAGACTTCGGCCAGGGCATTGATGTCGTTCAGCGGGTCGCCGCTTTCCGACAGGTCCACCAGGAGGATGTTCGGGCTTGCGGTGATCGACAGCGACTGGACCGCGTTGCGCAGGCCGCCCTTGTTGCACTTCTCCGGCTGCCAGCCCATTTCGAGCGCAATGGGGCGCAGCACGTCGAGCGATGCCTCGTCGCACATATAGGCGGCGAACTGGTCGCGGCCGCCGGGGCCGCCGGATTTCCAGGGTGCGTTCATGGCTCAGTTCGCCTTGCTGGAGGTGGCGGCGACGGTGTTGCCGCCCGTGGGTGTGGCGCTGCGATAAGCCTCGATCGCCTTGGACGCGCTCATGACGGTGGTTTCGCCGGTCGACTGGGCGCCGTGCACCAGGTCTTCGGGGTTGGCGACCATGGCCGCGATATTGGCATTGGTGGCGCAGCCGTAGTTGCTGGTGAGGCCGTTGTTGGGATTGAAGTCGTTATGGGCGGACCAGTCCGGGCAACCCGGCACCGAAGCCTTGGTGCGGGCGACGACGATCCGCGCATTGCCGGCATCGACATAGCCGTCAGTGACCGGCGCGCCTTCGGTGAGGATCAGGCCATAGCGTCCGGCCACAGCTTCCACGGCGCTGCGGACGGCGGGATTGCCCGAAGGATCGTCCACGAAGATGCGGTCGCCGTATTTGAGGCCCATGGCCTCGAACCAGCCGGCCAGCCGTCCCTGCTCCCCGGATCCGAGACCCGAGCCGTCGGTGCGCACGTCCAGCGTGTAGTTGACGCGCTCGATCACGGGCTGATGCACGCTGTTCATGGAACGGTTGGTGGGCATGCCGCCGCAACCGGCAAGGAGGAGGCCGAACGAGAGGACGAGCGAGCCGGCAGCGAGACGGCCGAGGCCGGAACGACGCGCGATCTGGTTGGACATCGGGATCATCTTTCTCAGTTCAGGCTGAAGCCGGGGCGAACGGCGGTATCGGCGGCCGAGCGCTTGCCGGACGTGGCGGGCGCGGTGGAGGCATCGCTCGCTCCCGGGGCGGCAGCGGCGCCGCTCACGGCTTCCGAGCGCTTCTTGCCGCTGGTGCCGTCGTTTTCCATGTTGCCGAGCAGGCGCTGCAAGTCGTTCGGGGCGTTGAAGCCGTCGGTCGGCAGCGCGATTTGGGAGGCGTCGACCGGATTGACGAGGTAGGGCGTCACCACGATCACCAGTTCGGTCTCGCCGCGCTTGTAGCTGGTGGAGCGGAACAGCGAGCCCAGGATCGGCAGGTCGCCGGCGCCCGGCAGCTTCTGGATGGTATTGGTGGAATTGTTGCTCAGCAGGCCGGCGATCATGAAGCTCTGGCCGGAGCCGAGTTCCACGGTGGTCTCGGTACGCCGCACGGTGAGGGCGGGAACCTCGTAGCCGTTGAAATTGACGGCGCCCTGGCTCGACAGCTCGGAGACTTCCGGGCGGACGCGCATCGAGATGCGGCCATTGGCGAGGACGACCGGCGAATAGCTGAGGCTGACGCCGTATTTCTTGTATTCGATCGACGTGGTGCCGAGCGCCTGGCTGATGGGGATCGGATATTCGCCGCCCGCCAGGAATTCAGCCGTTTCGCCCGACAGCGCGGTCAGGTTCGGCTGGGCGAGGGTGGTGACGAGGCCGATGGTCTCGCCGGCGTCGAGCGAACCGAGGATGTTTACGCCGAACAGCTTGCCTGCCGCAGCCAGCGTGCTGCCGGCCGTGTTGGTGGTGACGCTGCTGCCGGGAACCGTCGTCCCATCGGGCAAGGTGATGGATACGTCTCCGCCGACACCCATGGCGCGGCCGGGATGGAATTCGTTGACGGTTCCCTGCCCGATGCCGAACTTGAAGCCGCCGGTGCCGTCGATGGTGGCCATGTTCACGGCCAGAGATTTGACCAGCGAGCGGCTCACTTCCGCGATGCGGACCTGGAGGTTGACCTGCAGCGGGGTCGCCATGCGCAGGCGGCTGATGACATTGGCATCCTTGCCGACATAGGCCTGGACGAGGCGCTCTGCTTCCGCGGCGTCTTCCGGGGTCTTGACGGTGCCGGTCAGCAGGAAAGTGCTGGAACCCATCGTCGAAACGCCGATCTTAGCTTCCGGCATGGCCAGGCGCAGCATGGCGTCCACGCTGTCGAGGTTCGAACCGACGCGGATGGTGGCAGACCAGATCACGGCGCCTGCCGCGTTGCTGGCATAGACCGTGGTGGTGCCGCCGGCCTTGCCGAAGACGTAGAGCTGGCGCGCGGACTTGACCTGCACGTCGGCCACCGCGTCATTGGCAACGAAGACGTCGGCCATGGCGCCGGGCACGTTGATGAGCTGGCCGTTGCCGATCGACAGCGAGAGGTCCTGCGCGGGATGGACGATCGACTGCGCGCAGGCGGGCGCGGCGGCCGCGAGCGGCGCCAGCGCGCAGGCCGCGATCAGCAGGGACTTGAGAAGGCGCGGTTGCATCGTGAGACCCTTCGTCGGATGGATGCGCTTTGCGGAGAATGCGTTCTGCGGGCGGATCATCAGTGGCTGCCGACGGGTTCTTCGGTCGTGTCCTTGCCGCGCGTGACGCGCACGACGGGGCCGGTACGAACGGGCGCTGCGGAAGCGGTCTGGGGTGCACCGACGACTGGAACGGTGCGGGCCGCCACTTCGGGGCCGGTGGCCGGGCGGCTGGAGCGCTGGAAGCGCGAGACGTCACCGCCGGTCATATAAGTGGAGGTGCCTTCGATGGGGCGGTTCATGGCATTGCGCATGAGCTGCTCCTCCTGTTCGCGGGTGGCGCCTTCCGGCACCTTGACGTCGCCGCTGGCGAGGATGCGCTCGAATTCGTCCTGGTTGTCGGCGATGGCGCGCAGCGAGAGGCTGAGCGTGCCGATTTCCTGCGCCACGGCCACCTTTTCGGCAATGCGCGGCGTCACTTCGAGCGTGACCGTGCTGAAGGCGTGGACCACCGTCTTGCCGTCCACCACTTCGTTGTCCGTGGCCTGGTCGGTGGCGAGCACGCGCAAGTTGCGCAGGATCGTTTCCGATGCGCGCAGGGCCTGACCGCCGTCGTTGCCGGTGACCTGCTGGGTGAGCACGAGGTCAACGTGGTCGCCGGGGAAGACGAAGCCGCCGACGCCGGTCTTGGCGGAGACGGGAATGGTCACCGCGCGCATGCCCGGCCCGAGGGCGGCGGCCAGGAAGCCGCGGTCCCCCGGCGCGACGAGGGCGCCCTGGGTTACCGGCTGTCCGGCGGTGATCTGGAAGCGGACCACGGTGCCGAGCAGCTTCTGCATGTCGGCCTGACCGTCGATGAAGTAGGCATCCTTCACCAGCTCCTTCGGCCAGTCCTGATAGGAGACGGCGTCGGCGGTGATGATCGTGCCCACGGGCAGGGCGCGCTGGGCGACGAGGACCTTGGGTCCGGTCGGCTGGGCAGTCGCCACGGCCTGCGCCTGGGGCGCTGCCGAACCGGCGAACATCGAGCGGGCGCCCATTGCCGTCACCACTGCTATCAGCAGCGCGGCAACCAGCAGCACCAGCTTCTTCCTATCCATGTCTAAGCGACCCCCTGAAAGCCCTGGAGCGGCAGGCGCCGCCCCGAAGGCCGAAATGCGGCGTCAGAAACGCCCTGTGCGAAACCCCTGCGCCCGAAGTCACTGCGTTCGTGACTGGGCAAGTGTCAGTAGAATCGCGTAAAATGGTTAAAATCGAGTTCATCGAACGAGCGTGCTGGAAAGCACCTGCTCGCCCATCACCCAGAGCGCCGCCGCCGAGATGGCCACGCCGTAGGGAATGGGCAGGCGCGACTTCTGGCGGCGCATGATGTGGCGGAAGCCGAACAGGAACAGCGCGACCACGGCCAGCGCGATAAGTGCCAGCAGCCATGCCTGGGGAATGGCAGCGTGCACGGCGCCGAGCTGGTCGGGCGAGATCACCGGGCGGTGCATGGCCAGCGCAAAAACCACCGCGCTCGCAGCGAAGACCCAGCCCAGGGCGACGATCCAGCCGAGCGCGTCGCGCACCGCCTCGCCGGGCCGCCGTTCCATGTTGAAGGCGGCCATGGCGATCGAGGCTCCGCCGCCGATCATGGCCATGAGGACGATGACCTGGCCGAAACCGGCAGGCGCAAACCACAGCGCCAGCGCGGTCAGCAGCTTGACGTCGCCGCCGCCCATCTGGCGCAGTGCAAACAGCAGGCATGCGACGACAAAAGTGATCAGGGCCAGGCCAAGCTGCCAGGCCATGTCGGCCCAGCCCAGACCGATCGACCACCACCAGAACGGCGCGGCCAAGGCGATCGCGAGATTGAGCGTATTGTCGATCTCCCGGCGCTTGAGATCGGTGAAGGCTGCGACAAGCAGGGCGATTGCCAATGCCAGCAGCAATGCATACGAAAAGGCTCCGCCCGGCATTCGTGAGTTCCCCCTTGGCCCGGGGCACGATCTATCGGACATCGCTTACCAAACAGTAACCACAGTATCGAGGCCGAGCTTAGCCCCATGACTGCAAAATCGTGACCATTCAGGCAACCGAGAGCGAGCCTGTGCCCGGTGAAGGCATGCCGTCCCCCGCCGAGATCGCGCGGCTGGCGGCGAAGGCGCGGCGGGCGATACCCGAGGGCGTCGTCGAAAGCTTCTGGACCGGGCCGAGCGGACCGGAGCCGCTGCGCCGGATCGACTGGCCCGCACATGCTGCGGGCCTGCCGCAGGCGCGCGGATCAATCCTGTTCCTGCCGGGACGCGGTGACAGCTATGAAAAGTGGCTGGAGACGCTTGAGCAGTGGCATCTGGAAGGCTGGGCCGTCAGCTCGATCGACTGGCGCGGCCAGGCGCTGAGCGGGCGCTTCGGCTTCGACGCCGCGACCGGCCATGTCCCCGACTTCGATGTGTGGATCGAGGATCTCGCCGCTTTCTGGCGCGGCTGGGCGGCGGACAAGCCGGGGCCGCATGTGCTGATCGGTCATTCGATGGGCGGGCATCTTGCCCTTCGCGCCGTGGCGCAAGGCAAAGTCCGGCCCGATAGCCTGGTGCTCTCGGCGCCGATGCTGGGCATTCACCCCGCCTGGCTGCCTGCCGGGCTGCTTCACACGGTGGCGCGGGGGATCGCAGGGCTTGGCGATTCGCGGCGCCCCGCCTGGAAGCACAGCGAGAAACCGGAACTCCTGCCGCAGGCCCGCTCGCATCTGCTCACGCATGACAAGGGGCGCTATTCCGATGAGGACTGGTGGCGCCAGCGCCGGCCCGGCATCGCCATGGGACCGGCAAGCTGGGGCTGGATCGAGCGGGCGCTCGCCTCGATTCGCCTGCTTGAGGCGCGGGGCGTGCTGGAAGCGGTGGACCTGCCGGTGCTGCTGTTGGCCACCCGGTATGACGGGCTGGTCTCCTGGCCGGCGATCCGGCGTGCTTTCCGCCGTCTGCCGCGGGCGGAACTCCTGGCTTTCGGCCACGAGGCGCGCCACGAAATCCTGCGCGAAGCCGATCCGGCACGCGATCGGGCACTCGCGGCCATACGGGACTTCCTGAACCGGACTGCGCGCGTTAGGGGCTGAAACCCTTATGGATGCGAGGTTCGATATCGTCATAGTGGGCGCCGGCATGGCCGGTGCCTCGCTGGCCGCCAGACTGGCGGACCATGCGCGGGTTCTGGTGATCGAGGCCGAGGAGCGCCCCGGCTATCACGCCACCGGCCGTTCGGCCGCGTTCTGGACCGAGAGTTATGGCGGCCCGCGCGTCAAGCCGCTGACGACGGCATCGGGACCGGAACTGCAGCGACTGGGCGTGCTGACTCCGCGGGGCGCGCTGACCATCGGCCGAACCGGGCAGGAGCGCGACATTGCCGCTTTCGCCGAGACTTACAGTGCCGTCGGCATCGACGTTTCCATTCTGGAAGCTCCCGAAATCGCCGCGCGCATCCCCGATCTCCGTCCCGAGTGGACGTGCGGCGTGCTGGAGCCGAGCACTTGCGACATAGACGTCGCCGCGCTCCACCAGCACTACCTGGTCGAGGCGCGCAAGGCGGGCGTCGCCTTGTGGAGCCGTGCCGGGCTCGCTGCCGCCGAACGGGGGCCGCAAGGCTGGTCACTCACCCTTGCCGATGGCCGCCGCCTCGGCTGCGACGTGCTGGTCAACGCTGCGGGCGCCTGGGCGGACACGGTGGCAAGCCGGGCGGGCGCCCGGCCGCTCGGCATCGCGCCTTATCGGCGCACCATTGCCCAGGTGGCGATCGAGCCGGCCGCGCCGGACACGCTGCCACTGGTCCTCGACGTGGCCGGCCAGTTCTATTTCAAGCCCGAAAACGGCCGCCTCTGGTTGAGCCCGCATGACGAGACGCCCAGCGCGCCCTGCGATGCGGCGGCGGAGGAAATCGACGTGGCGCTCGCGGTGGACAGGTTCGAGCAAGTGGTCGATCGCCCGGTTCGCCGCGTCGAGCACCGCTGGGCCGGGCTGCGCTCCTTCGCCCCGGACCGGCTGCCGGTCTACGGTTTCGATCCGGCAGATCCGGCCTTCTTCTGGTTTGCGGGGCAGGGCGGCTTCGGCATCCAGACCGCCCCGGCCGCGGCGGAACTGGGCGCCGGGCTCCTGCTGGGCCGGGCGTGGGGCGAAGTGGATCCCGCCCCCTTCGCGCCGGATCGGTTCGGGCGCTAGGCCAGGGCGCCCGCCGCAGGCTTCGTTCCGGCGGGCATCACTCGTTGTTTTCCGCATCGCCGACCCGTGCCGATGCCTTGCGGCCGGGCGCGACGAAGTGCCATGCCAGCAGCACCGGTTCGAGCACGGCCATGCCCACGAAGATGCTGACGAGGCGGTGCACGGCGGGCATGATCTGCGCGTCGGCATAAGAGTCCGGCACCAACACCACCAGCACGGCGAGCGTGAACTGGAGCCCGAGATAAGTCACGTTCGGCAGGCCGTTTTCGATATGGCGCCCGATGACGATACCCAGGCAGGTGCCCGCCACGAGCACCGCGGTATTGCCCTGCGCGACCAGCAGGATCGCCAGCGACAGGCCGCCGCCCGCAAGGCAGCCGAGCGTGCGCTGGAACAGGCGGCGCGTCACGGGCACGAAGCCGCTCGCGCCGATGCCGCTGACCGGCACGATCATCACGGCCATGACGGTGACGGCGGCCTGCGCCATCTGCGGCAACTGGAACACCGCGTGCAGCACCGGCAGCACGGCGATGGCGATACCCGCCTGCGCCGCGTGGCGTGCGGCGTGAGGGTGCCATTTCATCCGGTCCGGCGCGGGCTTGCGTCCCGCGAGCCACTTCCTTCCCGCCAGGGTCGCCGCCGATAGGCTGACGATCACGCAGGCCAGGGTGCCGGCGATCACTTCCAGCAGGCGGGTCTGCGCGAAATGTATGGTGTCGAGGTCGGGATGCTCCAGCTTGTCGAGCAGGATCATCTCGAAGGTCAGGCCGAACAGCAGCCAGGCATAAGCGCGCCGCGCCGTGATCATGCCGTAGAGGCCCACGGCACCCACCAGCGCCGCGCTGGCCATGGCGAGCGGAAGGGCGTGAGCGGCATAAGGCACGATCGCCAGGGCCAGCAGCGAGCCGATGGCCGTGCCGACGATGCGAAGCACCCCGCGCAGCAAAGTCTCGGCGGTCTCGCTCTTGAGCAGGACGAAGGCGGTGAAGGCTGCCCAGGCGACCATCTGCGCGCCGATCAGGTGAGCGATCAGGATCGCCAGCATGACCGAGGCGACGCAGGCCCATTCGTCGGCCATGCGCGGGCCGGGCGTCACCAGGGCACGGGCTTCCTCGCGAAGGCGTTCGCGAAGGACGGGGAGCGGCGGAAACCGGGGCGGTTCGGAAGCAGGCAGGTCGCGCCTCCCTATTTGCCTGCCGCCACCGCCGCGTCGCTGGCCAGCTTGTCCACGCGCTCGTTCTCGGCATGGCCGGAATGGCCGCGCACCCATTCCCAGTGGACCTTGTGACGTGCAACCGCCTCGATCAGGTCATGCCAGAGATCGGCATTGCGCACCGGCTGCTTGCTGGCATTGATCCAGCCCTTCTTCTTCCAGCCGTGAACCCACTTGGTGATCCCGTCGATCACGTACTTGCTGTCGGTCTGGAGCGTGATCTCGCAAGGCTCGGTAAGGGCGTTGAGGCCCTTGATCACGGCCGTCATCTCCATGCGGTTGTTCGTGGTGTCCGGCTCGCCGCCCGACATCTCCTTCTCGTGGACGCCCATGCGCAGAAGCACGCCCCAGCCGCCCGGCCCCGGATTGCCCTTGCAGGCGCCGTCGGTGAAGATCTGAACCTTTTTCATGCGCCGAAGATGCCAGAATTGGCCGGATCGGCATAGAATTCGAGGCGCCGGGCAAAGGCCATCGGGTCCTTGGGCGTGACGAGCGCGTCATCCGGCGTGTTCAGCCAGTCATAAGCGCGGGTCGCCAGGAAGCGGATGGCCGCGCCGCGCGCCAGCAGCGGCAGGGCGGTGCGCTCGGCCTCGGAAAGCGGTCGCACGGCTTCGTAACCCTCGATCAGCGCGCGCGAGAGTTCGGCATCGAACTGCGTGCCGTCGTTGCTGAAGCACCAGGCCGAATGGGTGACGGCGACGTCGTAGGCCAGGATGTCGGTGCAGGCGAAGTAGAAATCGATCAGGCCGGTGACCTGGCTGCCCAGCATCAGCACGTTGTCCGTGAACAGATCGGCATGGATCACGCCGCTGGGCAGGTCCGACGGCCATTTTCCGGCCAGCTCGGCCAGTTCGCGTTCGACCAGGGCGCCGAGCGCGGGGTCGATCGATTCCAGCCCTTCGCGGCCGCAGTCGCCCAGCAGTTGCTGCCAGGCGGGCAGGTCCAGCGCATTGACGCGGCCATGTCCGAAGTCGGCGGCGGCAAGGTGGATCTGCGCCAGGGCCGAACCGACCGCGCGGACTTGCGCCGCCGTGGGTTCGGAAACCGAAACCCCGGGCAGGAACTCGATCAGCGCCAGCGCCTTGCGGTTTTCGCCTTCGCCAATGAAGCGGTGGCTCGCCCCGTCGCGGTCATGCATGGTGCGCGGCACCGGGCAGTCGCGCGCGGCCAGATGGTCGAGCAGGTCGAGGAAGAAGGGGAGATCGGCCACATCCGTCCGGCTTTCGTAGACAGTGAGGATGAAGCGGCGCGCGTCTTCGCCCTGCCGGGTCTCGATCAGCCAGTTGCTGTTGGACACGCCTTCCGCGATGCCCTTGGCCGAAATGAGCGTACCGACGCCGAACGTCTCGATGATCGCGGACATCTCTTCCGCGCCGAGTCGGGTATAAACTGCCATGACGAACTGGATTCCTTCAGCGGGCGAGCTGGCGCGGCAGCTTGAACGTGATGGTTTCCTCGGCGGTCACACGCTCTTCGGATTCGACTTCGCGCAGTTCCTTGATGCGCGCGACCACCTCGTTCACCAGCTCCTCGGGGGCCGAGGCACCGGCGGTCAGGCCGAGGGTGTCGATGTCCTGCAGCCATTCCGGCTCGATGTCGGTCGCCCGCTGGATCATTACGCCGCGCGAACCGGCGCGCTCGGCCACTTCGACCAGGCGCATCGAGTTGGAGCTCTTGGGTGAGCCGATCACCAGCACCAGATCGCAGTCCGGGGCGATCTGCTTGACGGCGCCCTGGCGGTTGGACGTGGCGTAGCAGATGTCTTCCTGCTTCGGCGCCACGACTTGCGGGAAGCGCGCCTCGATCGCGGCGATGATCGCCGCGGTATCGTCCACCGACAGCGTGGTCTGCGAAAGATAGGCGAGTTCGCTGCCTTCGGGCACGTCCACTGTCGCCACGTCGCCCACCGTCTCGATCAGGGTCATGTTGCCTTCCGGGACCTGCCCGAAGGTGCCGATCACCTCGGGATGTCCGGCATGGCCGATGAAGAGGATATGGCGCCCGTCCGCGATCTGGCGCTCCGCCTGGCGGTGCACTTTGCTGACCAGCGGACATGTGGCGTCCAGCCATTCGAGACCACGCGCCGTGGCCTTGGCCGGCACCGACTTGGGCACGCCGTGGGCGGAGAAGATCACGGGTACGCCGTCCGGCACCTGGTCCACGCTTTCCACGAAGACCGCGCCCTTGGCCTTGAGACTGTCGACCACGAACTTGTTGTGCACGATCTCGTGCCGCACGTAGACCGGGGCGCCGTAGATATCGAGCGCGCGCTCCACGATCTCGATGGCGCGATCGACGCCGGCGCAGAAGCCGCGCGGGGCCGCGATCAGAAGGCGCAGGGGCTTGCCGGCGCGGGACGGGTTGGGAGACGGAAAGGGCGCGTTCATGAATGGGCCTCTAGCGCTTTGCCGCTTGCGCCGCTAGGGCAAGCCGACGTCTTCGAGGAACCTCACGATGAATGCACGCCGCCTGACTGCCACTGTTCTCTGCTCCGCCGCCGCGGTGACCGCGCTGAGCGGCTGCGCCAAGAAGGGAGAGATCGTGGTCGATTCGGGGGTTGGCATCACTGCCGTGCGTTCGGCCTGTCCGGCCGTGGGTATTCCCGACTATACCGGCGACATGACGCTGTTCCGCGCGGCGAACGATCGCACCGCCAACAATATCGACCTCGAAGCGGCGATGACCAATGTGCGGACGAGCTGCAACGACCAGGGCACCGACAAGGTCTTCGCGAAAGTGGAGTTCGACGTTCTTGCGCGCCGCAACGACAAACAGGGCGCGCGCCAGGTGACGCTGCCGTTCTTCGTCTCGGTGCTTCAGGGCGGCACCGCCGTCGTTTCCAAGCGCGTCGGCCATGTCACGTTGAACTTCGCAGACGGCCAGGATCGCGCGCAGTTCCACGCCAACGGCTCGGCCTATATCGATCGCGCCGCCGCCACGCTGCCGGCCGACATTCGCGAGAAGATCACCCGCAAGCGCAAGGCCGGCGACGCCGATGCCGCTGTCGATCCGCTTTCGGATCCGGCCGTGAAGGCCGCCGTTGCCCGGTCGAGCTTCGAAGTCCTCGTGGGCTTCCAGCTCGACGAGGCGCAGCTCGCCTACAACGCCACGCGTTAAGGGTGTGACGAGGGCGCTCCGGCGCCCTCGCAATCATGGGGACCGGGGTTGATGCGGCAGGAGCCGTAGCTCCGCTCCGAAGGGTCAGCGCCTGGCCTGGCCCAACTCGTTTCTGGCGGTTTCGATCGCGGCCTCTGCGCTGCGCGCCATGGCCTTGCGATCCCGGCGTTCCTCGCCCTCCAGGGGTTGGAGGAAGTGCAGCGTCACCCGGACGGGTCGCAGGCGTGCGAGAATGCGCAGGGCGTTGTCGAGGCCGGGTTCGTCGCCCACCCATGCGATTTCTTCCGCTTCGCTGCCGTAATCGAGCCAGACGGGCTGCACGGTCAGGCCCGCGTCTTCCGTGCCGATGGCGGAAAGCAAGGACGATTTGAACGGCAGCAGATCCGTGCCGTTGGAGGTGGTGCCTTCGGGAAAGATCGTCAGCGCGCCGGTTTCCTTCAGCGCCGTGCGAATTTGCTCCACTTGCGCAGCGACGGTGCTGCGGCGATTGCGCGCCACGAAGACAGTATCGTTGAGTGTGCAGAGCCAGCGCAGCGGGCCGAAATCGGCGAGGCCGTCATGGGCTATGAAGGCTGTCCCGCTGGCGCCGGAGAGCGCGGGGATGTCCAGCCAGCTGACATGGTTCGCCAGAAAGAAGCTGCCGGGTGCTGGCCGGCGGCCCCGAACGGTCACGCGCAGGCCGGAGATGGTGCCCACCAGACGCAGGAAAAACGGCGGCACCGGATTGCGCGCCGTGAAGGGTGATGCCGCATAGTAGGCGGGAACGCAGACCAGCAGCAGCGCCAATAAAGCGAAAAGGCGGATCGCGATCAGGGGCCAGCCCCAGATCGCGATCCGCCTGATCGGTTCGGAAGCCCTGGCCGAAGCCTCTGGCTTCACTTGCGCGCTTCGCCTTCCTCGCGGCCGATCCGCACGCCGAAAAGCTCCATGCGGTGATCGACGAGACGGAAGCCGAGCTTTTCCGCAATCTGGCGCTGCAGCGATTCCAGTTCGGGATCGACGAATTCGATGACCTGGCCGGATTCGACGTCGATCATGTGGTCGTGATGCGCTTCGGGGGCGGCTTCGTAGCGCGCGCGGCCATCGCCGAAGTCATGGCGATCCAGGATGCCGGCTTCTTCGAAAAGGCGTACGGTACGATAGACCGTTGCGATCGAGATGCCCGGATCCAGCGCGGTGGCGCGTTCATGGAGCTTCTCGACGTCGGGGTGGTCGGTACTCTCAGACAGCACACGGGCGATGATGCGGCGTTGTTCGGTAATCCGAAGGCCGCGTTCTGCGCAGAGGGCTTCGAGGTCGATAGGTTGATGCACGTTTGACCTGTATCAATGAAAAGGCACGGCAACCTAGATAGGCGGCCGTGCCTTCAATCACAACCGGAGAACGTCGATTACGAAAATCGACGAAGCTCGTGACGGTTCTGTTCGCAGCCGATCAGGCGGCGACGGTCTTCGGCTTGCGGCCGCGACGCGCGTTGGGCTTGCGACCCAGGCCGATCTTCTTCGCCAGTTCGCGGCGCTTCTCGGCATAGTTGGGGGCGACCATCGGATAGTCGGCGGGAAGGTTCCAGCGCGCGCGATACTCTTCCGGGGTCATGTTGTAGTGCGTCATGAGGTGACGCTTCAGCATCTTGAGCTTCTTGCCGTCTTCCAGGCAGACGATGTAGTCGGGCTTGACCGAAGCGCGCACCGAAACGGCGGGTTCAGGCTTTTCTTCTTCGACCACGGGAGCACCGCCAAGTCCGGCGAGGGCGCCGTAGACATTGGTGATGAGGGCGGGGAGATCCTCTACGCCGACACTGTTGTTGCTGACATGAGCAGCTACGATGTCCGACGTGAGCGTGATCAACGTCTCGTTGGCATCAGCCTGGATGGTTTCCATTATTTTACGACCTCTTTTTTGCGACCATTTTGGAATCGGCGGCCATTTAAGGCCTGCACTTGTCTTCTGAACCATTTTGTTCAGGAATTCAAGGTCTATTAGAAGTCGTCCCTAATTGTGACAGTTGTAACATTAGGTATCGACATCTTTATTCAGAAGGCGGGCAACCAATGTCGCAAGCAAAGGTTAGTGCGTCGATTCTGTCACCGCCAGGTGTACGGTAGTACTCCCTGCGTTCGCCGATCTGGTAGAAACCGAAAGCGGAATAGAGAAGTTCCGCAGGGTTTCCTTTTCTCATTTCAAGTAAAAGTCGTTTAGCCCCTCTTGCCGCTGCGGCAAGTCGAAGCGAGTCCAATATGGAGCGTCCAAGTCCTAGACGCCGATATTCGGGGTTCACGGCCAGAAGCAGCAGTTCCTCTTCCTCGTAGCCGGTACGCGAAAGCGAAAAACCCGCCGCCGCTTCGTCTTCCGCGACAGGCGTTCCTTGTGCGGAAATGAGGAAATAGTGGCAATTCCCGAAGGCCAGCGCATCTTCGACCTGGCGCCGGTTCCAGGCTTCACCCCAGGCGGGTTCGAAAGCCTGCGCCATGACAGCCATGATCCTGTCGAGATCGTCGATCATCGGCGCCTCAGTTTCCGGGAGCGGGAAGGCCGCCCGGCAGGCGCGCATCGGGTGCGCGGCCGTACAGAGGGCGGGTGTCGGATGTCAGCGCCGTGGCCGGCAGCAGCGGGAACGCGCGCGCATCGGGCCAGACGGGCAGGGCCGTGCCGCTTCCGCGCGCCGTGACGAGGGCTTCGGCCTGGGTGCCGGCGATCACGGTTTCGATTGCGCTTGCTGCGGCAGCTTCGGGCCGGAGCGACACGAGCGGACGGGCCACGTTGCCGTCGCCCGCGAAGCCTTCGATGAACCATTCCCCGTGCCCGCCGGTCATGGCCACGCCCACGGGGACGTTGCCCGCCTGGTCGCGCGCGATCGCGGCAACCATGGCGAGCGTCGAATAGCCGGCTATCTCAGAGCCCCAGGCCAGGGCGAGCGCGCGCGCCGCAGCCAGGCCCACGCGCACGCCGGTGAAGCTGCCGGGGCCGAGTGCCGCCACGATGCGCGGCGCGCGGCCACGATCGGGAAGGGCGGCGATCATCGGTACGAGGGCTTCGGCGTGGCCGCGGCCCAGCATGCGAAACTCGCCCGCCACCAGCCTGTCGCCATCGAAAAGCGCGACCGAGCAGGCCTCGGTCGCGCTATCGATCACCAGTGTCAGGCCGCCGAAAGGCGCATCTGTCGCTTCCGTCATGTCTGGTCAGTCGTTCCCGGGATCAGGCGGCGCGGACTTCGGTGACTTCGGGGACGTAATGCTTCAGCAGGCTTTCGATGCCGTGCTTGAGCGTCGCACTGGAGGAGGGGCAGCCCGAGCAGGCGCCCTGCATGGCGAGGTAGACCACGCCGTCGCGGTAGCCGCGATAGACGATGTCGCCACCGTCGTTGGCCACGGCGGGGCGGACGCGGGTTTCGATCAGGTCCTTGATCTGCTCGACGATGTCGGCATCGGCCGGATCGTCACCATAGTCGGCGTCCTCTTCGGCCGGGACCGAGAAGCCGCTGGCATCGCCGCCGGAAAACAGTGGGGCTTCCGATACGAAATGGTCGAGCAGGATGGAGACGACCTGCGGCTTGAGGTCGGACCACTCCGCGCCGGGCGCGGCGGTCACCGAAACGAAGCCCTGGCCGAAGAACACGCCGGTCACGTCGCCCAGGTCGAACAGCGCCTGCGCCAGCGGCGAGACTTCCGCGTCTTCGGGCGAAGTGAATTCGCGGGTGCCGGACGCCATGACCTGCCGTCCGGGCAGGAACTTGAGCGTGGCGGGATTGGGCGTGGCTTCGGTTTCGATATACATGATCCACGCGATTTAGGTGCTGCGCGGATAGGGTCAAGTCCACAAGCCGCAATTGACTTTGCGCGGCGCGGGAACAAGGCTGCGATTTGCCTCTTTCTAAGCCGCGACTTCACACGCTTGAATCCCCTGACGACCGGCGCTTCCTAATCACCCGCGCTATTCACTGGCCCTTAATCGAACCGGAACCTATACCCCTCCCGATGACGAAATCTTCGCGCGCCGCCCGCTCGCTCGCTTGCCTGCTCCTGCTGGCTCCCCTCCCGGTTCAGTCCGTTCTGGCGCAAGTGCCGAACGCCCCGGCTCCGGCGGCAGACACGCTGCCCGGAGACAGCAATCCGTGGCTCTATCGCGGCAGCGACATTCCGCGCGATCCCGAATGGCATTTCGGTGAACTGCCGAACGGTCTCAAGTATGCCGTGCGCCGTAACGGCGTGCCGCCGGGGCAGGTTTCGATCCGCATCCGTGTCGATGCCGGTTCGCTCTACGAAACCGATTCGGAGCGCGGCTATGCGCACTTGCTGGAGCACATGCTGTTCCGCCAGTCCAAGTACATTCCGGAAGGCACGGCCATTGCCGCCTTCCAGCGCCTGGGCGCGACCTTCGGTAGTGATACCAATGCCGTGACCTCGACCACGCAGACCGTGTTCAAGCTCGACCTGCCCAACGCGACGCCCACTTCGCTGGACGAGACGTTCAAGCTGATGAGCGGCATGGTGACGGCGCCGACGCTGTCGGCCTCCAACCTCAAGTCCGACTTGCCCATCGTGCTGGCCGAAATGCGCGAGCGGGGCGGCGCCGCCAAGCGTGTGCAGGATGCCATGCAGAAGACGCTCTATGCCGGGCAGCCGCTCTCCGTGCGCGAGCCGATCGGTACGGTGGAATCGCTGACTTCGGCAACGCCTACCTCGGTGCGCGCCTTCTATTCGCGCTGGTATCGCCCTGACAACGTGGCGGTGATCGTCGCGGGAGATGCCGATCCGGCCACGCTGGAAAGCTACGTGAAGAAGTGGTTCGCGGACTGGAAGGCCAATGGCAAGCTGAGCCAGGCGCCCAGCTTCGGCGATCCGGTCGCGCCCAAGGATGCCGATCGCAGCAATCCCGTCGGCGAGACGAAAGTGCTGGTCGAGCCTGACCTGCCGCCTTCGCTGATGTATGCCATCTTGCGCCCGTGGCGTCAGGTTACGGACAATATCGTCTATAACCAGGGACTTATGGTCGATTCCATTGCCCAAGCCGTAATCAACCGCCGTCTTGAATCGAAAGCACGGGCCGGCGGCAGCTTCCTCTCGGCTTCGGTGAACCAGGACGACGTCTCGCGCTCGGCCGACGCCACTTTCGTGTCGGTGACGCCGCTCGGCGATGACTGGGAGGCGGCCTTGCGCGATGTGCGCGCCGTGATCGCGGATGCCACGACCAAGCCGCCCACGCAGGCCGAGATCGACCGCGAAGTGGCCGAACTGGATGTCGCATTCCAGGTTCCGGTCGAGCAGCAGCGCATCCTGCCGGGCTCGAAGCTGGCCGACGACATGGTCAATGCGCTCGACATCCGCGAAACGGTGGCCGCGCCGAACGACGTGCTGCGCATCTTCCGCGAATCGAAGCACTTGTTCACGCCCGCGGACGTGCTCAAGCACACGCAGCAGCTGTTCAACGGAACGGTGACGCGGGCGCTGTTCACCACGCAGAAGGAAGGCGGCGCTACCGACCAGTCGCTCCGCTCCGCCTTGCTCCAACCCATCAAGCCCGATGCCTCGATCCGCACCGCCGGCAATGAAAAGCCGGTGTCCTTCGAGAAGCTGCCCGCCATCGGCGCGCCTCACAAGGCGACCGCCCAGACCTCGACGGGACTGCTCGATATCGAGCAGCTGACTTTTGCCAATGGCGTGAAGGCGCTGCTCTGGCCGGTTCAGGAAGAGCCCGGCCGCGTCACCGTGAAAGTGCGGTTCGGCGGCGGCAAGCGTTCGATCGACCCGAAGGACGCGCCCTATATCGCGCTGGGCGAGTTCGCGCTCGTCGGCTCGGGCCTGGCCACGCTCGGCCAGGAGGATCTCGACCGCATTTCGACCGGGCGCAAGATGGGCTTCGACTTCGAAGTGCAGGACGCCAGCTTCCAGTTCCAGGCGGAAACGCGCCCGCAGGACCTGGCGGACCAGCTCTACCTCTTCGCGGCCAAGCTCGATCTCCCGCGCTGGGATCCGCAGCCGCTGGTCCGCGCCAAGGCCGCGGCGAAGATCCAGTATGCCACTTACTCCACCTCGCCGCAGGGCGTGCTGAACCGCGACCTGGAATTCTACCAGCGCGGCCAGGATCCGCGCTTTGCAACGCCGAAGCCCGAAGCGATCGAGAAGACCACGGCGGCCGGGTTCAAGAAAGTCTGGAGCAAGGCGCTGGCCAGCGGCCCGGTCGAAGTCCAGATCTATGGCGATTTCGACAAGGCTTCCACCATCGCCGCGCTGGAGAAGACCTTCGGCGCGCTCAAGCCGCGCACGCCGGCGCCTTCCACCGCCAACCTGGCGGATGTCACCGTGCCCAAGCCTTCGGACACACCCATCGTGCTGCAGCACCATGGCGATCCCGACCAGGCGGCGGCGGTGATCTCATGGCCGACCGGCGGCGGCTCTATGGGCATCCGCGAATCGCGTCAGCTTGAAATCCTGACGCAGCTCTTCACCAACCGCCTGCTCGATGCAGTGCGTGAGAAGCTGGGCGTGGCCTATGCGCCCTACGTCTATTCGCAGTGGCCCGTGGACATGGCGGCCGGCGGTTCGATCACCGCCATGGCGCAGCTCGACCCCAAGTCGACCAAGGTGTTCTTCCAGACCGCGGACGAGATCGCGCAGGATCTCATCAACAATCCGCCGACGGCGCAGGAACTGGCGCTTGTGACCGAGCCGATGCGTCAGCAGGTGACGCGCGCCGCCTCCAGCACCTCGTTCTTCATGGGCCAACTGGAAGGTGCGACTTACGATCCCTCGCGCATCGGCACCGTTCGCACGATCCTTTACGATTATACCGCCACGACGCCGCAGCAGATGCAGGCGCTTGCCGCCCGCTATCTCGGCAAGAACAATTCGTGGCAGCTGGAGGTCATGCCGGAAGGCAAGGCGGTCGGCGCGGTCGCCGTGAAGTAGGATCAGGTTGAACGCGGGGCAGGATTGTTCGCAAGTTACGCGCGCAATCCTGCCCGCGACACCTTGTTTCGCCGCGCCGGGGCGTTGAAGGCGCAATCGATCACCCTGATCGTCTAAACCGGCTTTGCAAAAATTGCCCGGGGAGGCTATGGCCCGCCCCTTGTTTGCGGTTCTTGCCGGTTTGGCCCCATGCATTCGGCGCGGGGAGAGAGGGCGAAGGAACCGCCGGGAGTACGTAACGTGGCTAGCAATTGGACCCCGGAAAGCTGGAAGGCTCAGGAAGCCCGCCATCTTCCGGTATACGGCGATGCGGAGAAGCTGGGCGAGGTTGAGGCCACGCTTGCGAAGTTTCCGCCGCTGGTCTTTGCGGGCGAGGCGCGTGCTCTGAAGGCGGATCTCGCCGAAGTCGCCGCCGGTCGCGGTTTCCTGCTCCAGGGCGGGGACTGCGCGGAAAGCTTCGCCGAATTCAGCGCAGACAATATTCGCGATTCCTTCCGCGTGCTGCTGCAGATGGCGGTCGTGCTGACTTTCGCCAGCAAGCAGCCGGTGGTGAAGCTGGGCCGCATGGCGGGCCAGTTCGCCAAGCCGCGCTCGGCCCAGACCGAGACGATCGGCGGCATGGAACTGCCCAGCTACTTCGGCGACATCATCAACGGCATCGAGTTCGAGCCGGAAACGCGCCGCAACGATCCGGAGCGGATGCTGAAGGCCTATGGCCAGTCCTCGGCCACGCTGAACCTGCTGCGCGCTTTCGCGC
Source organism: Novosphingobium sp. PhB55 (assembly GCF_004368805.1). Lineage (NCBI taxonomy): Bacteria > Pseudomonadati > Pseudomonadota > Alphaproteobacteria > Sphingomonadales > Sphingomonadaceae > Novosphingobium > Novosphingobium sp. PhB55. Next base: position 103,149 of record NZ_SODQ01000001.1, read on the forward strand.
ATGGCGGTTATGCGAACCTGCGCCAGGTTCACCAGTGGACGATGGAGCACATCAACCGCAGCCCTTGGGGCCAGAAGTTTGAACAGATGGCCGATCGCATCGGCGAGGCGCTGGACTTCATGGCGGCCTGCGGCGTGGACCCGACTTCGGTTCCCCAGCTTCAGGGCACCGAGTTCTACACCAGCCACGAAGCGCTGCTGCTGCCCTATGAGCAGGCGCTGACCCGCCGCGATTCGCTGACCGGCGACTGGTACGATTGCTCGGCCCACATGCTGTGGATCGGAGACCGCACGCGCTTCGAAGGCTCGGCCCATGTCGAGTACTTGCGCGGCGTCGGCAATCCGATCGGCATGAAGTGCGGACCCAGCCTCGAGCCCGACGCGCTGCTGCGCATGCTCGATACGCTGAACCCGGCACGCGAGCCGGGCCGCATGACGCTCATCAGCCGCTACGGCTATGACAAGGTCGAGGCCGGCCTGCCCAAGCTGGTGCGCGCGGTAAAGGCCGAAGGTCATCCGGTGGTGTGGTCGTGCGACCCGATGCACGGCAATGTCATCAAGGCCGAAAGCGGCTTCAAGACCCGTCCGTTCGACCGCATCCTGGCCGAAGTGCGCGGCTTCTTCGCCGTCCACCGCGCCGAGGGCACGCATGCTGGCGGCATCCATATCGAGATGACCGGCCAGGACGTGACCGAATGCACCGGCGGTGCCATCGCCATCACTGACGAGGCGCTGAAGGACCGCTATCACACGCACTGCGATCCCCGCCTCAACGGTGCGCAGTCGATCGAACTCGCGTTCGAGATCGCCGACCTGCTCAACCTGGAAGCGACGGAGCGGCAGAAGCAGGCGGCCTGAACCACTGCTTTCGATAAAGTTGCGCGGGCAGGAAAGTCTTGGCTTTCCTGCCCGTTTTCTTGCCGGAAGCCTGAGCGGTGGGACCGAAGCTCAGGTGCAGGGTTGGCAGGCGGCGGATCGGCTTTCCCGCACTTGCGCGCGCAGTGCTTCGATCTGGGCCGCCTGACGACGCATCACCGCGGCGGCCTGAAGCATGGTCGCCTCCGCTGTGGACCATTCCTTCACGGAACCGCCCAGCGCCGCCCACATTTCGAGCGTCTGCGCCAATGCCTTGACTTCGGCTTCGTCCACCGCCCTCATCCCCGGCGCCCAGACGGGCCGCCGTGCAAAATTGATTGTAACGGGGCGGGACTCTTCCTTCAGCTTCGCAAAATCGATGTGAAATCTACGAAAAGCCGATAGGCTTGGACGAGCGTCGTCCGTCCTGACGCCTCTTGAGCAGCCCGTCTGGAATGCCGGGGGCAACGGATTGGCGGGATGTTTCGGTGGGGAGGGGCGTCATGAAGAAGTTCGCGTTGCTTGCGCTGGTCGTGGTTTTCGCGATCGGGACTCCGGCCTTGGCAAAGGGCCCTGCGGCGTCCGAAAAGGCGGCGGAGAAGAAGCCGGGGATGGGCCAGGCCGATCCGATCGAATGCCGCAAGTTCCAGGAAATCGGGTCGCGCCTTAAGATCAAGCGGGTCTGCATGTCCCGCAGTGAGTGGGCGGCCCAGGCGCGCGAAGACCGGATGAACATAGAGCGTTCGCAAGTGGCGCGGGGACTTGGTCCCACCTGAATCCTGCCGCGCAAGTGGGATGCTCTATCCGGTGGAGATCGGTCGAGAACCCGCTTGACCGCTCGAAATGCACGGGCCACCAAACGGGTCCATGACAAAACATTTCCGGATCGCCGCGGGCCTCGCAGTTGCGCCGTTCGCTCTTGCCGCCGCTTCGCAACTCTCGGCGGCGCCGCCCACCGATACGATGATGAACGATCAGGTCGGCTCGTATGACTGGGTGCGCCCGCAGGCGGATTATATCCGCCGCGAAGTGATGATCCCGATGCGCGACGGCAAGAAGCTGTTCACGGTCATCGTCATGCGCAAAGGCACGAAGGACGGGCCGATCCTGCTCAGCCGCACGCCCTACAATGCCGGCGGCATGACCAGCCGCAACCGCAGCCAGAAGATCGAGGAAATTCTTCCGATCATGGACGCGGACTTCGTCAACGACGGTTATATCCGCGTCTACCAGGACGTGCGCGGGCTGGACGGCTCCGAAGGCGACTACGTGATGAACCGGCCGCTGCGCGGGCCGCTCAACAAGACCAAGGTCGACCATGCCACCGACGCCTACGATACGATCGACTGGCTGGTGAAGAACGTGAAGGAGAGCAACGGGAAAGTCGGCATCACCGGCTCGTCCTACCTCGGTTTCACCTCCCTGATGGCGCTGATCGATCCGCATCCGGCGCTCAAGGCTGCCGTGCCCCAGAGCCCGATGGTCGATGGCTGGATGGGCGACGACTGGTTCCATAACGGCGCCTTCCGCATGTTCGGTTTCGACTATGACCTGGGCCAGACCGTCAAGAAGGGCGGGGGCGCGGTGCCCAAGGGCACCGGCGACGAATATCAGGCCTATCTGGAAGCCGGTTCGGCCATGGATTATGCCAAGGCGTACGGCCTGCTGGACCTTCCGGTGGTCCGCAAGGTGCTGGAGCATCCCAGCTACGACGCCTGGTGGCAGGGTCAGGCCGTGGACAAACTGCTGGGCGCGCGCAAGCTGACGGTGCCGACCATGCTGGTCGTCGGTCAATGGGACCAGGAAGACAGCTACGGCGCCCCGGCCGTCTATCAGGCGCTCAAGGCCAACGGCACGCCCAGCGACATGGTCAGCCTGGCCATCGGCCCCTGGCGCCATTCCCAGGTCAATTACGAGGCGCGCGAACTGGGCCCGCTCAAGTGGGAAGGCGATACCGGTGCACAGTTCCGCCAGCGCTACATGAAGCCGTTCTTCGACTGCCACCTGAAGACCGATGCCCCGAAGTGCGATACCCCGCCGGTCGTGACTTACGCCACGGGCGAGAACCGCTGGGAAGTATCGCAAAGCTGGCCCGCAGGCAGCTACACGCCGCTCTACCTCGCGGCGAACTACGGCCTTTCGTGGAGCAAGCCGGCGGCGGGCAGCGACAGCTACGTTTCCGATCCGGCCAAGCCCGTGCCGCTGCTGCCGCGCCCCGTCCACATGCAGGGCGAGGAGTGGAAGACCTGGCTCGTCCACGACCAGCGTTTCGTCGACGGCCGCACCGATGTGCTGAGCTACAGCACCGGCGTGCTGGACAAGCCCGTCCATATCAGGGGCGCCCCCAAGGTCGAGCTTCATGCTTCCACCAGCGGGCAGGACAGCGATTACGTGGTCAAGCTGATCGACGTCTATCCGCAGGAGAACTCGGCCAATCCCGCCCTGGCCGGCTATCAGCTCGGCATCGGCATCGAGATCTTCCGGGGCCGCTACGTCCACGGTTTCGACAAGCCGCAACCCCTTGAGCCGGGCAAGGGCTACACGTTCCAGTGGTCGCTGCCCAATGTCGATCACGTGTTCCTGCCGGGACACAAGATCATGGTGCAGGTGCAGTCCAGCCTGTTCCCGCTTTATGACCGCAACCCGCAGTCCTGGGTATCCTCCATCATGGAAGCCAGGCCCAGCGACTATGTGAAGGCGACGGAAACCGTGACGTACGGCGGCGATGCGGCGAGTGCCGTGTGGCTTCCGGTTGCCGGTGACTGAGCAAGCGGCCTCGTTCCGGACCCGATCCGGGACGAGGTCACGCGGTCAGCTTTCCCCGAAGAGTTCGCGCTGCGAGGCTTCGATTTCCTCGAAGTAGCGCCGACGTGCATGGCGCTCGGTGACGACGCCGACCACCCGGCCGACGCCATCCACCACCGCCAGTTCGTCGGCCACGGCCACGTCGAAAGCCTTTATCATCGCGCGGATGTCGGTGGTCGGGGAAAGGGTGGTGCCCTTCAGCGAGGCGAGGGAGCCGATCGCGCTGTCCTGCGGCAGTTCGGGATTATAGGCAGAGGACGTGGCGACGATGCCGGCGTAATGCTCGTCCTCGTCCAGCAGGATCGCCTTGCTTGCCGAGCCCAGCGGAACGCGCGCGCGGAAGTCGGCCACGGACAGCGTGGCCGGTGCCGAGATCCAGTCCTTGCGCATGATGCGTCCGGCCGTAAGGCTGAGCATCCAGCCGATGTCCCGCGGGGAGCGGATGATCGAGCCGCGGATGTGCAGGCGCCAGGTCGAGAACGAATAGCCGAACATCTCGCGCGTGAAGGCGCTGGAGACGAGCGAGGCGGTCAGCACCACGCCCATCAGCGCGAAGTCGTGAGTCGTCTCCAGCATGAGCATGGCCAGCGTCATCGGCCCGCCGACGATGGAGACCGCCAGCGCGCTCATGCCGACGAGGGCGGATTGGGTGGGATCGAGTTCGATGCCCAAAGGCAGCAATTGCACGGCGGCGGCGAAGATCAGGCCGACCAGCGACCCCAGGAAGAGCGAGGCGAAGAACAGCCCGCCGCGAAAGCCGAAGCTCAGCGAGATGACCGAAGCGGCGATCTTGAGCGCCAGCACCATGAGCAGGAAATGGATCGCCGGCTGCATGGCGAGGTTGAGGTGCATCGCACCGTGGCCCGCTGAAAGCGACTGCGGGGAGACCCAGGCCAGCGGCATCAGCAGCAGCCCGCCCACCAGCGGCTTCCAGCGCGCGAAGCGGGTCAGGCGCTGGACGTGCAATTCGGTGAAGGTCACCAGCCGCATGATGAGTATGCCCACGAGGGCGCAGACCAGGCCGAGCACGGCGTAGATGAAATAGTCGCCCGTGGTGAGGTCGCGCGCGCTGGACGCGGCGATCAGGTACGGTTCGACGCCGAGTTCGCGGGTGATGAACGCCGCGCCGAGGGCGGCGGCGATGACCGGGGCGATGGCGGAGGGCGTATAGGCACCGATCACGATCTCGAACGCGTAGAAAGCACCGGCCAGGGGCGCGCCGAAAGCGGCGCCAACCGCGGCTCCGGCTCCGGCGCCGACCAGTGTGCGCATGTCGGCGCGGCGCAGCTTGAACCATTGGCCCAGCACCGAGGCGACGCCGCCGCCCATCTGGGCATAAGCTGCCTCCAGCCCCACCGAGGCTCCCGCGCCGTTGGAAATGATGGTCTGGGCGGAGATGATGAGATTGTCGATGAAGGGAATCCGCCCGCTGTGCAGCGCGTTGGCTTCGACGACGTCGATTGGTGCGCGCCGGCGTCTGCGAAGCAGATAGGCGATGCCGATCAGGACCAGGCCGCCGAAAGGCAGGGCGAGCAACCGCCAGGGATGGCGGATTTCACCCAGTGCGCTCAGCCGGTTGCCGTCGATCGCGTAGAACAGCTGTTGCAGCGTGTGGGCGAGAAAGCCCTGGAGGTTGGTGAGCCATCCGGCGGCTATTCCTGCCATGACGGCCAGCACGATGAACGCCAGCTCGCTCTCGCGCATGCGCTGCCGCTGGCGGATGACCAGGGCTTTCAGGGCGTTAACGGCGGGACGTCGCATCGATTGTCGATTGGGCCTGCGCATGCGCGGCTGTCAAGGCGGGTATCGGGAGGAGGGGCAAGAAAAGCGAGCGTGCAGAGCGGCGGTCACGGGGCCGTCGTGCGGAGGGAATCCGTGTCCGCGCCCTCGTTCTTGCGGGCGTGCGGCAGCCGCACCCGCTTGTGCCCGAGTTCTGCGCCTATCTCACTTCGGAGGCATGCGGATGCCGCCGTCGAGGCGGATGCACTGGCCGTTGAAGTACGTGTTGCGCACCAGTTCGAGCACGAAACTGGCGAACTCTTCGGGATTGCCCAGGCGCTTGGGGAAGGGGACGGCCCGCCCAAGGCCTTCATAGACCGCCTCGTTCATCTCCTTGACGCGCAGCATCGGCGGGGTGGCGAATGTGCCGGGCAGGATGGCGTTGACGCGAATGCCGAGGTCCATCAGGTCGCGCGCCATCGGCAGCACCATGGCATTGACCGCGCCCTTGCCGCCGCCATAGGCGACCTGGCCGATCTGCCCGTCCTGCGAAGCGGCAGAGGAAGTGAAGACGATGCAGCCGCGTTCGCCGTCGGCATTGAGCGGCTCGGCTGTCGCCATGCCCAGCGCGGCGATCGCGGCCACGCGGTAGGACGCGGTGAACACGCCCTCGGCCGTCTTGGCGATCTGTTCGGTGGCCATGCGCTTGAAGCCGCCCGTGGCCTTGTCGAACGAGACGGTCTTGCCGCCGCCGGCCACCACGGCGCAGTGGACGACGACGCGTTCCTGGCCATGGGCGGCGCGGGCGCGGGCGAAGCCTGCCTCCACGCTCTCCTCGTCGAGAATGTTGACCTTGCAGAACACGCCGCCGATCTCGGCCGCGAAAGCTTCGCCTGCCTCCTCGCTGATGTCGAAGATGGCGACTTTCACGCCTGCATCGGCCAGCGCCTTCGCGCTGGCGCGGCCAAGGCCCGATGCACCGCCCGTGACGACGGCGGCCAGCGTGTTGTCGATCTTCATGGCGAAGGTGTCTCCCGCGATTCGTGTTTGGCCATGGGCTAGCGCACTTCCCGCCAGTGCCGCGCGGCCGGAATGCAGCGCGCGGCCAAGTATCGCTCTGGCGCGGTCAACGCCCAGGGAGCACGCGCCGCCCCCTCGCGGCAGGGCGGCGCGCGAAGATCAGGCGCGGGCGATCAGGCCGCGCAGGTCCTGACGGGTGGCTCCTCGCCGATCTGGAATCGCCCGGCCTGGTTGGCAAGCGTCGTCGCGTCCGAGATGAGGGTGCGGGCGGCGGCGGAGGTCTGTTCGACCATGGCCGCGTTCTGCTGCGTCGTGCGGTCCATCATGCCGACCGTGGAACTGACTTCCGAAATGGCCGTGGCCTGGGCATCGTTGTCCCGCGCCATCGTCTCGACAAGGGCGTGGACCCGGCCGACTTCGCCCGCGATGGTCTCCAGCGAACGATCGACGCGCGAGACGGTGGCGACCGCCTGGTCGATCTCGGAACGGGTGGCGGAAAGGCCGTCGCGCGCCTTGCGGGCTTCTTCCTCGGCGCGCATGGCCAGGGAACTCACGAGATCGGCAACGACCGCGAAGCCGCGCCCGGCGCTTCCGGCCCGACCGGCCTCCACGGCCGCGTTCATGGCCAGGACGCGCGTCTGGAAGGCGATCTTGTCGACCCCCTCGATCACGGCATCGATGCCGCGCGCGCTTTCGTGCACGACGTGCATCGCCTGCACCGCGTCGCCGGCCACTTCGCGCCCCTGCTCGACGGAATCGAGCGCTTCCCCGGCAATGCCCAGGGTTTCCTGCGCGCCCGATGCCGTGGCCTTCACGCGTTCCTCGACGCGCAGCAGCGTCGCGGCCGTTTCCTCCAGGTTCGCGGCGCTGCTTTCCGTGCGCTGCGCCAGATCTTCGGAGGCCCGCGCGATGGCGCCGGATTCGCCGTAGATCGCATGGGAGGCCGTCACCACCGATCCGATCGTCTCGCGCAAGTTGGCGAGGCTGCGGTTGTAGGAGGTCTTCAGCGAGAGGAACCCGGCGGGCAGGTCGTCGATGTCGTGGAGAAGATCGCCGCCCGCCAGCCGCGACATGGCGCGATCGAGGGCGGCGATGGCCTGGTTGCGCTCCGCTTCGGCTTCCTCGAAATAGATCGAGATCGACAAGTCCATGTCGAGCATGGCCGCTTTCATCAGCGCGCGGTTGAGCTTGCCCGGGCTGACGCGGCGCGTGAACAGCTGCCAGGGGCTGGCGCTGCGTTCGACGGCGGCCATGATCTCTTCCAGGATCAGCGCATAGCCGCCGATGTACCAGCGCGGTTCGAGGCCGATCTTGGCGTGGACTTTGCCGATCCGGCTGACGGCGGCGTAGTATTCGGCGTCGAACCGGCCAGTGGCGATGCCCAGCCAGTGGCCGACTTGCGCGCCTTTGGCGGCGTTGATGTGCGCATCGCTGCGGAACATGCGCGCCATCTCGGGGGTCGCGCGGACCCGCCGGTAGAAGTGATCGAGCGCTGGCTGGATGCAGGTGCGGAGAAATGGTTGCGCAGCGGTGAGAATACGGCGCTGCGCGGCATCGAATTCGAGGAACTCCAGACGTTCCTCGACGGTCTTGACTGTCAAGTTCAACTCCTGCCCGGCGGATCTTGTCCGGCCGAATGAAATCGTTTTTCCTGACCTATTATAGAACGATGCGGGCGGCTTTCGGCTCGGGAGGGCCGGGATTTTTGCGCCGTTCGGCCGATGCCGGCAGCGGCAAAGATGCCCGGCAGGGACGGCAGGCGTCAGGCGGGTTGGAAGCCCGCCAGACGCAGCGCCCCGTCAAGGGAATCGCCGAGGGCCGGGCTCAGGCGCTCGACCGTGCGCGAACGCAGCCAGGGCTGCATGCGCGGCGCCAGGCCGCCGACGAGCGTGCAGCGGGTGGCGCCGCGCTCGAAGATCGTCTCGATGAAACGCTCGATATGGCCCGCGGCATGTTCGACGATGGAGCGGGCGATGGCGTCGTCCGCTTCGGCATAGTCCATGACCAGCGGCGCGAAAGTGCCGTAGTCGCGCGGAGTGGCGTGGTCCATCCAGGCGATGGCCTGCGCCGTGTCGTGTTCGAAACGCTCGGTCACGGCCGCGCTCAGCGGCGTCTTGCGGGTGCGCCCGTCGAGCGCGCGCAAGGCGTGGCGCATCGCGCTGAGGCCGAGCGCGGCACCGCTGCCTTCGTCGGAGATCGGGAAACCGTAGCCGCCGATGGTGAAGTCCCGGCCGTCCAGCCGCACTTGCGCGGCGCTGCCGGTGCCGATGATGAGGATCGCACCGTCCTGCCCGGCATGGGCGCCGAGGTTGGCGATCTGGGCATCGGTGGCATAGCGCACCGCGGCGAAGCCGAAGTCAAGTTCCGCCAGCGCCTCACGCACGCCGGGGCGGGTGATCCCGGCAATGCCCATGCCCGCCTGGATGGTGGCGCGCTCGGCCGTGGTAAGCCCTGCTTCGGCCACGGCCTGGTCGACCGTGTCCTTCAGCGTTTCGTAGAGTGCCTCCATCCCGATGCGCGCATTGGCGGTGCCGGACTTGCCGTGGCCGATCTCCTGGCCCTGCGCGTCGACAAGCCGGGCGCGGCAATTGCTGCCGCCTGCGTCGATGCCGAGGAAATAGGTCATGGATGTTCTCCGGTAGCCCCGATGCCTGGGTGATCTCCCCAGTCGCGGCCACGGGGGGTATGGCCGATTCCGGGGTTGAGCTGGTTGCGCGGGTCGATCTCGCGGTAGAACTGCGCGAGTTCGGGCCGGGCGACATAAAGGTGGCCGACATTGTGCTCGGCCGGATACTGCGCGCCGCGTGCGTCGAGCAGGGCCCAGAGCGCATGCTCGAAGGCAAGCGGATCGGTGCCCTTCTTCACGATGTAGTCCTGGTGGAATACCTGGCAGAAGAAGTGCCCGTAGTAGAGCGTGTGGACCGTGTGCGCCGCAAGTTCGGACGGCAGGCGTTCCACCCATTCGCGGGTGTTGCGGGGCAGGGCGACGTCGAGCGCGACGATGTCCTCGACCGTGTCCGGGTGGACGGCGCGGTATCGCACGGCAGCGCCCGCCGCCACGAAGCGGTGGAGGAAGGCCTTGGCGCTTTCCTGCGCCGTGCATTCGAAGTGCCCGCCGTCAGTGCCTGTATCCTCCGCGTCGCCGGGGAAGAGGTCGTGCAGCAGCACGCGCGCGGCTTCCACCTGGTCGCGCGGCACCTTGAGGATAAGGTGATGCTCGAAGCGCGCGCGATAGTCGCGCATGCGGGCCGGGAGATGGTCGGGGATGAACCGGCTGGACCACTGCATCAGGCGGTCGCTGAGCCCGCTGCCCAATACGCCGTCGAAGCGGGACTTGGCCGCGAACAGCGCCGGGAGCCGGTCGGTGCCGAGGCGCTCGATGGCGAAGAACATGTCCTTGCCGTAGCGATCGGCCACGTCGAAGGCTTCGGCGTGCATATATTCGCCGGCGATCGGCAGCGTGTCGAAATCGCGCAGCATCGTGCGGCGCAGCGCGGTCAGGCGGTCGGCCTCGTTAGTGCCGATGTAGAACGTGGTGGTGTCGTCTTCCCGCGCGAACGTATCGAGGCGGACGGCGAAGACGATCAGCTTGCCCGCGCTGCCGGCCGCCTCGAACAGGCACCGGGGGTCGGCATTGAAGCGGGCCGGCACTTCGCTGTCGATGTCGCGGACATGGTCGGCATAGCTGTGGTCGTGCGCCCACTTGTCGCTGGCGGGATCGATGTCGGCTTCGGTGAACTGTTCGAGGTCCAGCCGGGACAGCATGGTCTCCGGGTCGGCGCCAAGGTCCATGCCGAGATGGTTGAAGAGGCGCAGCGAGCCGTCGCCCTGGACCTGGGCATAAAGCGCGAGCTGGGTATAGGCCGGGCCGCGCCGGATCAGCGAGCCGCCCGAGTTGTTGCAGACCCCGCCGACCACCGAGGCGCCAAGGCAGGAAGAGCCGATCACCGAATGGGGTTCGCGCCCGAACGGCCGCAGCGCCTGCTCCAGCTTGTAGAGCGTGGTCCCCGGCAGGCACAGCACTTGTTCTCCGCGGCGGATCACCTTGAGTGCGGAAAGCCGGGTGGTGCTGACGATCACCAGGCCGCCGGGATAGTCTTCGCCAGCGGGGGTGGAGCCGCCCGTCAGCCCGGTGTTCGAAGCCTGCATGATGATCGAGACGTCTGCCGCCACGCAGGCCTGCACCGCGCGCCACATTTCCACCAGGCTGCCGGGGCGCACCACCGCGATGGCCGGGCCTTCGCCGGTGCGGTAGCCCTTGCGGAAGCGGGCCGTCTCGCGCGCGGAAGTCAGCACATGGCGCTTGCCCACGGCGGCGCGCAGGGCGGTCAGTAGCGCGATATTCCGGGTCTTGGTGCTTGCTGCCATGGTTGTATCCCCGCTTACTGGGTCTGGACCTCGTCGTCGGTCATCAGGTCCTTGCCGTCCAGCCAGTTCAGGATTTCACGCGAGGCGGGATGATCGATCCCTTCGTAGCGGGCCCGCAGGCGATCTGCGCGCGCGCCGAGGCGCTCGTGGCCCACGTCCTGCAGGGCCGGGATATCCTGCTGCAGCATCTGCGCAAAATCATCGCCGAGCAGGTGCCGCGCCGCTGCGCCGAAGGCTTCGCCATAGGCGTAAGTCTCTCCCTGCCGGTAGACCATCGGCAAGGTGATGGCGGGAATGCAGCCGAGGTGCGCCTGGATCGCCGGGTTTATGGCATGGCCGGAGATGTGCCCGGCGATCGCTGCCGGACGGCCGGTGAATGCCCGCAGATGGAGAAAGCGCGACATGCGGGCGCCGTCATTCACGGGCCAGTTGTCCCAGAGGCAGACCTTGCGGCCCAGTTCGCCCGCGACGCGTTCCAGATGGGCCGGGCCGATTTCCTTCGAGCAGACTTCCTCGCCGGTCCAGTAGACCTGCACGGCGGGATCGAGCAGCCGCCCGAGCTTGCCGAGATAGTCCGCCGGGCGATCCGCGAAGACGAGGTCGAGCACGGGGTCGTCGGAATAATAGGTGGGGCAGGTGTAGACACGCGCAGCACCGGTGAGCTTGGCGCAGAAGTTGACGACATCCGCCTGGCGCTCGGCAAGTTCGGGCATATCGCCGCGAAGATCGTCGAACAGCACGGCCAGGTCGTCGATGCCGATGGCGTCGAGTTCGGCCACCCGCCGCGTGAGGTCCGCGCGGGCCTCGTCGTCGAAGGGATGCGTGGAGCCGACCGGGGTGATCGCCATGCCGAAGCGCATGCCCGCGGCGCGGCACTCGGCGGAAAGGCGGGCCAGCGCTTCGGTCCGGGCCATGTCATGCGACACCCGCCATTCGCGGCGCAGCGCGCGATCGGCCTTGGGGCCATAGTGGTAGAAGCCGTAGCCGGCCTCGGCGAGCGTCTTCACCACATGGCTGCGCTCGGCCTCGTTCCAGATGCGACCGAAACGGCCCTCGATCAGGCCCAGTTCCGGCTGGCTTCCTTGCCTCGTCATTCGCGGTGGTCCTCGCGTGCGCCGCCGATCCAGGTCGCGCGGACCAGGCGATCGTTGCCCAGATGGACGAGGTCCGCCCGCAGCCCCCGCGCGATGGCGCCGGTCTCATGGTCGAGGCGCAGGAAGCGGGCGGGGTTGCCGCTGGCCATGCGCGAAGCGGCGACGATGTCGCAGCCGATCATGTCCATCGCGTTGCGCAGGGCCTGCGCCATGGTCAGCGCGGAGCCGGCCAGGGTGCCGTCGGGCCCGGTGCAGGTGCCGTTCTCCACCTTGATGTCCTGGTCCATGAGCGTGAAGCGGCCCAGCGTCCCGCCGACCGGCGGCATGGCGTCGGTCACCAGCATGATGCCTTCCTCACCCCTGGCCGCAAGGGCCACGCGCATCGAGGCGGGATGGACGTGGAAGCCATCGGCGATGAGGCCGAAGTGGCTGGCGCGGTCTTCCAGCGCCGCGCCGACCATGCCGGGGTCGCGGCTGAGGAACTGCGTCATCGCATTGAACAGGTGGGTGAAGCCGACCAGCCCCTCGGCAAGCGCGGCGCGGGTCTGGTCGTAGTTCGCGAGGCTATGGCCGGCGCAGACGAGCACGCCCGCTTCGGTCAGGGCGCGCACGGTTCCTGCGGGCGCCAGTTCCGGCGCCAGCGTCACCACGCGGCGGCCCGTGGTCGGTGCCGAAAGCCGGGCGATGACTTCGGTGTCCACCGGCGCAAAGCGGGTCTGGTCGTGGATGCCCTTCTTGGCGACGTTGAGGTGGGGGCCTTCGATATGCACGCCCAGCACGCCCGGAACGCCCTGGGCCATCGCAGCTTCGCCGGCGGCGATGGCAGCTTCCACCACTTGCGGGAAGTCGCTGATGAGCGTGGGCAGGATGCCGGTCGTGCCGTAGCGGCGATGCGCCTGGGCGATGGCGCGAATGCCTTCGATGCAGGGCATGTCGTTGAACAGCACGTCACCGCCGCCGTTCACTTGCGTGTCGATGAAGCCGGGCAGCAGGTAGCCGCCGTCGAGCCGCTCCAGCACGCAGTCGCCGGGCAGGGCGTCGGGTGCCGCAAGGCCGACGATGCGCCCGCCGTCGAGGACCAGTGCCTGGTCTTCCACCACGCGGTCGGCAAGGACGATACGCGCACCGATAAGGGCGATCCGGGTCATAGCGTGCGCGTCACCTTGTTGAGGTGCGGAGGATTATCCGGGTTCCGTCCGCGCGCCAGCGAGAGTTCGTTGGCGAGGCCGTAGAAACTCTGGATCTCGGCAATGGCTCCAAGGACTGGATGCACTTCCGTGGCCAGCGGCAGTACCAGCGCGGCGGGAGCGACATCCTCGGGCAGGCCGGCGGCGATGACCCGGGCACCGCGCGCCGCAAAGTCGTCCAGGCGCTCGCGAAGGCCGGTGCGCGCCACATCGAGCGGGGCAAGCACCAGCACCGGATCCCCGTCCCCCACCAGCGTCATCGGGCCATGGGCGACTTCGGCGCTGCTGAAGGCCTCGGCATGGAGGCTGGAGGTTTCCTTGAGCTTGAGCGCGGCTTCACCGGCGATCGGCAGCGTCGGGCCGCGCCCCAGCACCAGCATTTCGCTGGCATCCTTGAGCAGGTCCACCGCCGTCGTCCAGTCGGCGTTGGCCGCCGTTTCCAGAACCTCGCCCGTGGTTTCGAGAGCCGCGAGCAGCGCTTCGTCCTGGCTCCACTCGGCGACGAGATGGGTAAGCGCGACAAGGGTGCAGACGAAGCTCTTGGTCGCCGCGACGCTCGTTTCCGGGCCGGCGTGGACGGGGATCACGATCTGCGCAAGCTCGGCCAGCGGCGATTCGGCATCGTTGACCACGGCGATGACGACCGCGCCCTTGTTGCGGGCGTCCTGCGCCGCAGCCAGCAGGTCTGGGCTGCGACCGGACTGCGAGATCGCGATCATCGGCACGTCCAGGAACTGGGCGGACGTGGCGTGATAGAGCGAACCCACCGAAGGGGCGTGGCTCAACGTCGGGATGCGAGCATGGGTTTCCAGCAGGAACTTCGCGAACGCGGCGGCCTGGTCCGAACTGCCGCGCGCCAGAGTCGCGGCGAAGGGCGGGGCAAGCTCGCGGAGCTGGCGGCCGGCCTCGCGCACGATGTCTGCATTGCGGCGAAGCTGCTCGACGCAGCGCGCGGGCGCCTCGCGCGCTTCGCGGGACATCTGCGTGGTGCTGGCGGGCGCCGCTGCCGGCGCGTTCGGTGTCGCTTGGGTCATGATCTGACAGATACCAGTTTAGCTTTTTGGTACAAGTGGCATTAAAGTGGTTTTATAAATCGCCGCGTTCATGATACCGGTTCGGTTCGGCGAGGGCCGGATGTGGGAGAAGACGATGCTCAGGATCGAGATTGCCGCTTCCGATGGGCAGAGTGAAGTCAATGAGGACTGCGTCGGTCATCACGGTGATGCGGCGTGGGTTATCGATGGCGCGACCGGGATCGGTCCGGCGCTGCTTGACGCACCTAGCGATGCCTCCTGGCTGGCCCGGACCGCCAACGCCGCCCTGACGCAACTGCTTGCCGACAATTCGGAACTTCCGACCGTGGCGCTCCTGCGGGAGGTGATGGGGCGCTGCCGTGACGCCTTGGTGCGCGAGCAGGTGCGCGAAGCGGAAGGGCCGCATGAACATCCCTCGGCCGCCTTCGCGATGGTGCGTGTCATCGACGGCGTGGCGGAATTCACGGCACTGGCGGACTGCCGAATCGTGACGGTCGAGGGTGAGGGCGACGGTGAAGGCGAGGCGCGGCTGTTCGGCAGCTATGCGCTCGACGCGCTCGAAGGCCGTACGGTCGAGGCCATGAAGGCGATCCTGGCGTTGGAGGGCGACATCGGGTTCGACGCGCTCAAGGCCCGGTTGCTGCCGGGTCTCCAAGCGAACCGTAAGCTGATGAACCGGGAAGGCGGCTACTGGGTGCTCGGCACCGAGCCGGCGGCGGCTGACCACCTTTGGCAATGCCGCATGCCGGTTCGGCCGGGGCAGCGCTTTGCGATCGCCAGTGACGGTTTCCTGCGGCTGAACGAGCTTTTCGCGGTCGCCGCGCCTGCCGATCTCCTGTCCATTTCCGATCGGGAAGATTGGTCGCGCTGGCTCGGCCGCCTGCGCGACCTCGAAAAAGCGCCGGGTTCTCTGCACCGTCATCCCCGGGTGAAACCGCATGACGATGCCAGTCTGATTGTCTGTAGTTGGGGGAGTGCACGCTGATGCTGGTCATGGGGTTCATGAGCGGGACGTCGCTCGACGGCGTCGACGTGGCAGTCGTGGAGACCGATGGCGAGCGGATCGAGGGTTTCGGGCCCTCGGCCATGATCGCGTTTTCGGCCGCCGAGCGCGCGGCGTTGGAAAAGGCGACGCGCGATGCGCTGCTCTGGGACGGTTTCGGCGAACGGCCGCTGTCGTTCGGGCTGGCGGGTGAAGTGATCGAAGCGGCGCATCTGCGCGCGGGGCATCATGTGATCGAAAGGCTGGGACGGCTTCCTGACCTCGTCGGCTTCCACGGCCAGACCTTGCTGCACCGCCCGGAACGGAAACTCTCCGTGCAGATCGGCGATCCGCAAGTGATCGCCGACGGGCTGGGTGTTTCGGTGGTGGCGCAGATGCGCCAGGACGATCTCCTGGCCGGCGGGCAGGGCGCTCCCCTGGTCCCGGCCTATCACCTTGCTCTGGCGAAGAAAATCGGGCTGCCCCGCCCGCTGGCCTTCCTCAATATCGGCGGCGTTGCGAACCTGACATGGATCGGCGCGGACGGTTCTCTGCTCGCCTGCGATACGGGGCCTGGAAATGGTCTTATCGATCAGGTCGTCCAGGCGCATGGCGCGGGTCGCTACGACGATGGTGGACGCATCGCGGCGGCAGGCACGGTGGATGAGGCGGCCCTGGCGGCGCTGCTGTCTCACCCGCATTTCCACGGCGAGGGTCCGAAGTCGCTTGACCGTTACGACTTCCCGCTCGAATGGGCCGACGCCTGTTCGCTGGAGGATGCGGCGGCAACGCTGACCGCCTTCACGGCCGAGGCCGTCGCCGTGACGGCCCGCATCCTGCCGCAAATGCCGGAAATCTGGGTAGTCTGCGGGGGTGGCAGTCACAATCCCACGCTGATGGCGGCTCTCCGCGCACGGCTGGGCGACTGCCGGACCGCGGACGAAGTCGGCCTGCGGAGCGACTTCGTGGAGGCGGAAGCCATGGCCTTCCTCGCCGCGCGCAGCCTGCGCGGCATGCCGCTGACGTTCCCCGGCACTACCGGGGTGTCGCAGCCGCTGACGGGGGGAACGATCTGGCGGCCGGAAAACACGTTGGCCGAAGTGGTCTGATCGCCGCGAATTATTACATCACCACTTAGATACCACACCTTTACATATCCATGACAGGTATGCATGGTGAATGAGTCCGGAAAGGGCATGCCGTCGAGTCTTCGGGTCGCACCAACACACGACGGAACAGGGTTCAGGGAAGTAGTGAGGAAGTCTAATGGTTAAGTCACAACGACATACCGTGGCCGTGGCGGCGCTTGCCATCGCCCTTTCGCAAGTGCCGGTTGCTGCCTTCGCGCAGTCGGCAGGCAGCGCCGATGCAGGCGAAGCCGCAACCGGCGCCGACATCGTCGTCACCGGCACCCGCATCGCGGTTCCGGGACTGACGTCCAGCAGCCCGGTCGCCTCCACCGGCGAGGAGCAGATCAAGCTCCAGTCGGCGCTGACGGTCGAGGACTTTTCCACCAAGATCCCGCAGCTTTCGGGCGGCGTTCGCCAGGGCTCGCAGGGCAGCGACGCTTTCGGCGCCCAGGTTCTGGAACTGCGCAACTTCGGCCAGAGCCGTTCGCTGGTCCTGATCGACGGTACCCGCGCGACGCCGTTCAGCTTCCGCAACTCGGCCGACGTCAACGCCATTCCCGCCTCGTTGATCAAGCGCGTCGACGTGCTGACCGGCGGCGCTGCCGCGGTCTATGGCGCGGACGCCGTGGCCGGCGTGGTCAACTTCATCCTCAACGATGAGTTCGAAGGCATTCGCGGCACTGCCACCAGCCGTCTGTCCGAGCATGGCGGCGCGCAATACGGCGGCTCGCTGATGGTCGGTACCGGCCTGGGCGACCGCGGCCACATCGTCATCGCGGCCGACTATACCCAGCGCGACCGCATTCGCGCGGGCCAGCGCGACTGGGCGGAAACACCGAACCAGACGATCCCGAGCATCGGCGGTGTCTTCACCGACTTGGCAAGCGGTCGCAAGTTCGGCTTCACCGACAGCGGTGACTTCACCACGAACCCTTCGGCCACCTCGAACATCTCGGATACTTATCCGCTGGTCTCGCCGCTGAAGCGCATCAATGTCGCGGCGCTGTTCAAGTACGAGATCACACCCCAGGTCGAGATCTACGGCCGTGCGATGTACACCAATTCGCGCACGCAGGAGACCGGCACCCCCGGCGCAACGCCGGCCTCGGTCAACCGCACCGTCTCGATCAGTGAGAGCAATCCCTACCTCACGGACGATATCCGCAACCAGCTGACGTTCGTGAACGGCACCGCGCGCGTGAACGTCTCGCGCTCGCTGGCTGAACTCGGCCTCATCAATTACGAGACCGAGCGCAACACGCTGCAGTTCCAGACCGGCCTGCGCGGCCCGCTGACCAATGCGGTCAAGTGGAACGTCTATGCCCAGTACGGCCGTTCGACCGAGAACACGCTCATCACCGGCGATGGCCTGGTCACCAGCCCGACCGGCGCGAACAACTTCGATTCCATCGTCAACAGCGTGAACATCTTCGGTCCGAACCAGACCGAACTGGCCGATGCGCTGGGCAGCACGATCAACGGCTTCAACCGCAAGCGCGACCAGTTCGTGACCGCGGCCACGCTGAGCGGCACGCTGGAAGAGCTGTTCTCGCTGCCGGCCGGCCCGATCGGTTTCGCCATCGGCGCCGAGTATCGCCGCGAAACCGCCAGCATCGATCAGGACACCGCGCTCCTTACGGGCAATACCTATCGCCAGGGCGTGCAGGCTGCCTACAGCGGTTCGTTCGACGTCAAGGAACTCTATGGCGAAATCCTGGTGCCGGTCCTGCGCGACCTGCCCCTGATCCGCAAGTTCGACGTGGGCGGTGCCTACCGCCTGTCCGACTACAACATGTTCGGCACGCACGGCACCTGGAAGGTGGAGGGCAACTGGGAAGTCGATCGCAACCTGCGTCTGCGCGGCACTTACCAGCGCGTCCTGCGCACCCCGAACTTCGGCGAGTTCGCGGCCGGCATGTCCTCGCTGCCGTTCAGCAACCTCGTCACGGTCGATCGTCTGAAGCCGCGCTACGGCGGCGATCCGTGCGTGCTCGGCACCGGCGATGCCGCCCAGTGCGCCCGCTTCGGCGCGCCTGCAGTGGGTTCGGCGAACTCGAACGCGGCCAGCTACCTCACCGGCAATTACTATTACGGCGGCAACCCGGACATCAAGCCGGAGACCGGCTATACCACGACGCTCGGCGCCGTGTTCACGCCGACGTTCCTGCCCGGCCTGAACCTGACCGTCGACTGGTACGAGCTTGACCTGCGCGGCGCCGTGGGCGTGATCCAGCCGATCGCGGCGATCACCAGCTGCTATGTCACCAACCCCACGGCGACCAATCCGCTGTGCTCGCTGGTGACCCGCAATGCCGACGGCACGTTCAAGGATGCCTTTGTCAACAACCAGAACCTGGGCCGACTGCTCCAGCGCGGTTTCGACATCTCGGCCAGCTACACGCTGCACCCGGACTTCGTGCCGGGCACGGGCGTGCGCCTGAGCTACCAGGGCAATATCGTCACGTCCTACCTGATCCAGGCGAACTCCACGGTTTCGGCCGTGCAGTGCAAGGGCACTTTCGGCGCCACCTGCTCCAGCGATGGCACCACCCTGGTACAGCCTGACTATCGCCACACGGTGGGCCTCTCGTGGCTGTTCGACAAGGGTGTGATCCAGTTCGACTGGCAGCGCATCGGCAAGGTGAAGTCGAGCACGGTCGGTTCGACCGAGACGATCTCGGCCCAGAACACCTTCGACCTATCGGCCTCCTACGAGTTCACCGACGCGATCACCTTCAGCGCCGGCATCTACAACCTCTTCGACAAGAATCCCCCCTATGTGTCGACGGGCGGTGTCTTCAACACCTTCCCCGATACTTATGACATTCTCGGACGCACGATCGGCTTCTCGCTGACCGCGCACCTCTGAGGATAACCCACCCTGCGCGGCGCCCGGTCAACCTCCTCCTCCTCCGACCGGGCGCCCGCTTTTTTGTCAGGCCCTGAAGACCGATTTCAGGGCCGGGTCCGGAGATGAATTCGATGACGCTGCCTTTCTCGATGGCGGACTGGCTGGTGATCGCCGCCTACCTGCTGCTGCTGGTCGCGGGAGGCTGGATCTTCACGCCGCGCAAGACCGAATCCGCGCATGACTACTTCCTGGCGGGCGGCAGCGTTCCGGCCTGGCTCGCGGCCATCTCGGTGTTGTCCGCCACCCAGTCCGCAGCCACTTTCCTGGGCGGGCCGGATTACGGCTATCACGGCGACCTTACCTATCTCAGCGGCAATATCGGCGGGCTGATCGGCGCGATCTTCGTTGCCCATGTCATGATCCCGCGCTTCTACGCCATCAAGGCGACGACGGCCTATGAACTGCTGACCTTGCGCTTCAACGAGAAAGCGACGCGCTGGGCAGGGGGCATGTTCCTGGTCGGCCGCGTCTTCGCAGGCGGCGCGCGCGTCTATCTGGCCGCCATCGCGCTGGCCATGGTCATCACCGGCACGGTCGAGGCCCAGGGCATCATGATCGCCGCCGCCGTGCTCATCGTGGCGAGCGTGCTCTTCACGTTCGTGGGCGGCCTCAAGTCGGTGCTCTGGAACGACCTCATCCAGTTCGTGGTCTACCTGGGATCGGCGATCGCGGTGCTCGTCTTCCTGCGCCTCTCGATCCCCGCGTCCACCGGCGAGATCATCCAGGGCCTTTCCCATACGCCCGAAGGCGTGAACAAGCTGAAGTTCTTCGATTTTTCGATGGACCTTTCGCGTCCCTTCTCGATGCTGGCCATCGTGCTCGGCCTGTCGCTGCTCTACATCGCGAATGCCGGCATGGACCAGGACACGACGCAGCGCCTGCTGGCCTGCAAGGACGCCAAGACCGGCGCGCGCAGCCTTTACCTCTCGGTCTTCGCGACGCTGCCGGTGGTGGGCATGTTCATCGTCATCGGCCTGCTGCTTTATGTCTTCTACGACCGGCCCGACCTGATGGGCGGCGCCACGGCGGCTGCCGGCAACCAGTTCGGCGGCGAGAAGATCAGCATCTTCATGCACTACATCCTCACCCAGCTTCCCGGCGGCCTGCGCGGACTGGTGACCGTGGGCATCTGCGCGGCGGCCGTCGCCACCACGAACTCGGCGCTCAACGCCATGTCCTCGGTGCTGGTCCAGGACTTCTACCGCCCCTGGCGCGAGAAGCGGGGCACCGCGCCAGAGCATCACTTCGTTTCGGCGGGGCGCGTGGGCATGGGCGTGATCGGCTTTGCCATGTTCGTCATGGCCGTGGTCTCGTTCTACTGGCAGCGCTACACCGACATGGGGCTGCTGGAATTCGCCCTGCAAGTGATGGTCTTCACGTACGCCGGCCTGCTGGGTGTCTACTTCACCGCGCTGTTCACCGGACGGGGCACCACCGGATCGGTCATCGCCGCGCTTCTCGTCGGCTTCGTCACGATCCTGTTGCTCCAGCCTTCTATCGCCCATGCCATCGGCCTTCCGGCCGCTCTGAGCAGCCTGTCGTTCCCGTTCCAGCTTTGCATCGGCACGGTCATCGCTTTTGCGATCTGCGCCGCGCCGGCGGGATCGGGCAAGACGATGGCCCCTGTTGAACGTTGATCCCCGAACGTTGATCCCCACAAGGGACAAAGGATACCATGAATACTGAAGCGCTCGACGCCCGATACCTCGATCTCGACCTCTGGCCGACCGAACTGGCCGTGGAGGCCATGCTTGAAGGGCAGATGGCGGCCATCGCCTCGATCCAGTCGCAGACCCGGGCGATTGCCCGCGCGGCCGAAGCGGCGGCGCTGCGGCTGGGCGATACCGGCCGGCTGGTCTTCGTGGGGGCGGGCACCTCGGGCCGCCTTGCCGTGCAGGACGGCACGGAGCTTTATCCGACGTTCGGCTGGACGATGGACCGCATGGTCTTCCTCATGGCCGGTGGCATCGGCGCCCTGACCGAGGCTTATGAAGGCGCCGAGGACGATGTCGAGGCCGGCCGCGCCGAAGTGCGCGAACGGGGCATCGGCCCCTCGGACGTGGTGATCGGCGTCGCTGCCAGCGGCCGCACGCCCTACACCGTCGCCGCGATCGAGGAAGCCCGCGCCGCGGGTGCGCTCACCATCGGCATCGCCAACAATGCCGGCTCGGTCCTGCTGGACACGTCCGAACATGCCATCTTGGCCGTCACCGGCAGCGAAGTGGTTGCCGGTTCCACCCGCATGAAGGCGGGCACTGCGCAGAAGGCCGTGCTGAACCTGCTGTCGACCGCGATCATGCTGCGCCGCGGCCTGGTCTATCAGGGCCGCATGGTGGCCATGCGCATTTCGAATGCGAAGCTCTTGCAACGGGGGCGGACCATGGTTCAGGATATCGCCGGGGTCGACGCCGAAGTCGCGGCCCGCGCGCTGGAAACGGCAGGAAACGAAATCCGGCTCGGCGTGATCGTCGCGCTGGGCGTTCCTCTCGCAGAGGCGAACACGCTGCTCGAAGACAATGGCGGCAATCTGCGCCAGGTCCTGCAACTGCTGGAAAAGCGAGACTGATCGACGATGCGCGACATTGCCTGGACCCGCAGCGAAGAGGGCACGCCGCTCTATCTGCAGCTTGCCCGCAGCCTGCGCGAGCACATCAGCAGCGGTGCGATCGATCCGGGCAGCGCGCTCCCATCCGAACGGGACCTCAGCGAGATGGCGGGCCTGTCGCGCGTTACCGTGCGCAAGGGAATCGAGCAGCTCATCGAGGAAGGCGTGCTGTTCCGCAAGCAGGGCTCGGGCACTTTCGTGGCCAAGCGGATCGAGGCACCCGGCGCCAGGCTCAGCAGCTTCAGCGACGATACCCGCTCGCGCGGGGAAAACCCCGGCGTGGTGTGGATCAACAAGGCCTATGCGCAGCCGACCGAGGAAGAGGCGGCGGCGCTGGAAATCCCCGCCAACGCTTCCGTCGCCCGGCTGGGCCGCGTCCGCCTGGCCGGCGGGGAGCCGCTGGCGATCGAACATGCCGTAATCCCGGCGCAGTTCATGCCGGACCTGACCGCGCTCGGAGATTCGCTCTACCAGGCGCTCGACATCCACGGATTCCGCCCGACTTCCGGCACGCAGCGCGTCCGCGCCTCACTGGCGACCCCGACCGAGGCCGGCATCCTCTGCGTGAAGCAGAATTCCGAAGTGCTGCGCATAGAGCGCAAGACCCGCATTCCCGACGGCCGGATCGTCGAGTTCACCCGTTCGGTCTACCGCGGCGATCGCTACGAGTTCGTCACGGAACTCAAGGAAATCTGACCGCGAAGACGGGCCGCGTCCCCAAGGGCCGGGCCGCTATTTCACGACGACCCTGACGCGCCCGAGGTTCTGGATGCGGGCAAAGGGCGTATTCTTGTCGCCCTCTCGCTGCGACGTGCCGCGCAATGTGGGGAAATAGGTGCCGGGCCGGGCGAAGGTGTGAGCCGCCGTGACGGTCGCCGAACGGGCTCCGGAGCGGATTTCGGATTCGACAGGGAAAGTGCCCGCGCCGTCGAAATCCCATTGCGCCGCGACGATTGCGCCGGCGCCGGGCGGAACATCGATCTTGCCGACGAAAGTGACCTTCTGGCCCGCCTTGACCTCGGCCCGAACACCCCCCGCGACCTTGAGGTCGATGACCGGCTGCACGCCGTGACGATCCGCCGCCCCGGCCGGGACGACGATCTGGCCATCGTCGAAGCGGTAGCTGGTGGAAGCGGGCGGAGCGATACCTTTCTCCACCCAGAGCGCCAGGTCGCGCAGGGCCTGATTGAGCACCGGCACATAGGTGATGGTATGCGTCGGGTCTTCGGGGTCTGAATCGCCGTGGAGCGCATGGTCGGTGTACCAAAGGCGGAAATGATCGTCCGTCGCAGCGCCGAAGTGAGCGGTGACGAGGCCGCGATACCAGTCGGCCGACCAGGGGAAGGCCTCGCGGTCCCAGAGGGATTCCACCAGGATCATCTTCCCATCGAAATTGCCTTTCGGCACCGAACCGGCGGTCGCCTGCGTGAAGACAGGCCCCAGCAGCATGGGCCGCTGCGGATAGAGCGGCTTGCCGTCTGCTCCGCGGAACTGGTTCCAGACCTTGAATTCGGGGCCGGGGACCTGGTGGCGATGGTAGGTCTGCGCGGCCAGGAAGTTCGAATTGTCGAGACTGACTTCGTCGCCCGCTGCCAGCTTGGCGGCCACGGCGGGATCGACGATGCCCAGCACCGCCACGTCGCCTTCGATGCGGCTGACGGTGAGGCGCGCGCCCTTGGCGGCGCCGGACTTGACCATCAGGTCGCCGCCCAGGAATTGAACGCTTGGCGGCGCCTTGGCGAGGCGGACGGCGACCACGTTCTTCGCTTCCTTGCCCTGCAGGGCGGCGAAACTGTCGTCCACATTGCCCTGGACCTTGCCGTCGGTGACGCCGGTGTGGATCTTGA
This sequence comes from Novosphingobium sp. PhB55, assembly GCF_004368805.1. Classification (NCBI taxonomy): domain Bacteria; kingdom Pseudomonadati; phylum Pseudomonadota; class Alphaproteobacteria; order Sphingomonadales; family Sphingomonadaceae; genus Novosphingobium; species Novosphingobium sp. PhB55. The sequence continues at coordinate 126,705 of NZ_SODQ01000001.1, forward strand.
GGCGCGCTGCTTCGGCCGCCGTGATCGGCGCTGAGATCGCCGTTTCATGCTGCAAGCGATAGCCGGCGAAACTCTCGGGATGGTCGAAGCCAAGATATCCGGGCTTCGTCCAGAAATCGGTGAAATAGCCGGGATCGGCCATCAGCACGCCGCCGTAGAGCGCGGCGAAGCCGTGGATCCCCATCGTCTTCCAGCCGAACCACGATTTCGGCGGGAAGCCCATGCGCGTCACTTCGCGCAAGGCCGAGGCCTGTTCCGCGCTGAGCCCTGCATAAGGATCGCCGCTGCCGCCCGGCTCCATGGCGTCGACAATCTGCGGGAACTTGTCCTGAAGCAGGCGCATCGCGTGCATGCGCACCGTGAACGAGTTGGGGATCGCCATGCTCGAACCCAGCACGTAGGGCACCGCGCCATCCCAGACGCCGCGCGTGTTTTCCATCGAACCGACCGTTCGGTAGCCGCCGCCGCTGCCGCCATAGGCATAGCCGTAGGGCCGCTTGCCGCCGTACATCTTCACCGCGACCACGCGCGAATACTGCGCGGCCGCGGCATTGGCGCGGTAGGCGCCGATCGTGGGATCGCTCGATCCATATCCGGCTACGGCCGGACCGCCGCCATTGGTCTCGACGAAATAGGCCCCGCTCGCGATTGCGAAGGACAGCTTGTCGTTGGTGGGCGTCGTCGCCCGCTGGGCCAGGTTCTCATTGTCCGGGGCGGGGGTGAAGTGCTGGAAGAACCGGCCCTGGTATTGATCCTTGGGCGGGAAATAGAACGAGAAGCGCGTGTCCGTGCCCTTGAAGCCGCCATGGACGTAGCGATGGCGCACCGGCGCATCGCGCCATTCGTCGATGTCGATATAGGGCTCTGCGAAAGTCGCATCGGGCACGGCGGCAGGCTCCTGTTTGGCCGCTACGCTCTGGGCATTGGCAGCGGAGTGGTCGATCGCCGCCATGGCCATGGCGGCCGTTACAGTGAGCAATCCAGCCAGTTTCAAGCGAGAGGGATTTGCAGAAGGCATTCCTGTGCTCCGTGCTGCCATGATCCGGTGAGGGCGCCTTGCCCGCAGTCCAGCCAGTGTTGGTCTTGCCGAAAAGGTCGTTCGTTCGCGGCCTTGGGTGGCATAACCGAGATGGGCTGTCGCGAGGAAATTTTAGAGATTAAAATAATCGCCCGGGCGGCGCGGTTGCATGCGCATGGCGTTTGGCCGATGACAGCGCGATGCGGCTCACCGATCAGGAATTCAACCGAGTGCTCGTGCTGAAGAAGCTGCGCGCCAGCGAGCCCGTGGCCCGGACGGATCTGGTCGGCCTCACCGGCCTCACCGGCGGAACCATCACGGCCATCACTGCCGATCTGGTCCGGCGCGGGATCGTGATCGAGGAAAAGGTGGCCACCTCGGGCCCGGGCCGCCCGCGCGTGAACCTTCGGATAAACCCGCAAGGACGCTACGTCGTCGGCACCACGCCCACCAACGAGGGCGAACTGCTGACGGAGATCGTCAATCTCAGGGGCGAAAGCCTCGGCTTCGCCAAGGCAGCGCTGACGCGGGACACGACCATCGAAGGTCTCGCACGGCAATTCATAACGGCGCTGGAACAGGCCCTTGCCGAGTGGGGTGTCCCCCGGGAGGAGATCTACCGTATCGGCATCGGCATTCCCGGCATCGTCAACAATCGGACGGGCATTGTCGAGCATATCATCTCGCTGGAATCCGGGCCGGTGGACTTCGGCGGCATCGTCGGCGGGGCGCTGGGGGTTGCCACTCTCATCGACAACAGCACCAATCTGCTGGCCCGCGCGGAGCATTGGTACGGCGCCGCTGCCCATGCGGACGATTTCACCCTGATCAACATCGATCTGGGGATCGGTGCCGCCTTGTACCGCGGCGGCCAGCTCGTCACCGGGGTCCACGGCATGGCCGCCGAATTCGGGCATACCAAGGTCGTGCCCGACACGGGCAGAGCCTGTTACTGCGGCGGCATCGGCTGCCTTCAGGCTTATTGCTCCGTGCAATCGATCATGGAGCAGTCCTGCGCGCAACTGGGCAGGCCCTTGCCCGACTTTGACAGGATGAATGCCGCTTTCGACGGCCTGATGGCCGAACAGGCCGCGGGCAGGATCGACATCGGGCCGATACTGGAACAGGCCAGCCACTATCTCGGCGTGGCCGTTGCCAATCACATCACGATGCAGGACCCGGAGGCCGTGGTCATTCTCGGCCCGAAGTTCGCCATGATCGACGAACTGCGCAGCATCTTCTTCGATGCCCTGGAGCGAAACACGTTTCCAGCGCTGCGCCGCCGCACGAGGCTCCACTTCAAGCTGGGAGACAAAAGCGCCTACGCGCGCGGTGCAGCCGCCATGGTGCTGGAACAGATCTATCGCTGCTCCTGACGCGGCGCGGGAGGTTGCAACCGGCAATCTGGCCAAAGGGTCTGGCGCGCCTATAGCCCGAACTGTCGCAAAAACCTGAAATGCGGGCACTCGGACGTGCCGTTCCCAGTTCTCGAAACCGTGCCGCGTTTCATGGCGCGGCGCGATTGTCGCCAGAAGAAAAGGGAAAGGGTCTGCAAATGCACGTTTCATACCACACACCCGCGCGGCTGATCCGCTATGACGGCCAGTTGGATAAAGCTGGCTCACTCGCCGCTGGGCTGGTCAAGGACGGGCCCTTGGGAGAACTCGTGCAGGAGGCAGTTGCGGATCCCGCGCATGAGCTTTGGCGCTATGCGGTCGTGGCCGAAGACGATCCCGACAACGAAGCCGCCGACATCCTGCGGCTCAGTCTGCGTTGGCCCAGTGTCAGCCACTGACCCATTCTCAGCCACTGACCTAGTCTGAGCGGTTAACACCCACTTTTAATCGAGTGCCGCCAGCTTGCACCATGGCGGCTCTTCCTGCCGGCCCTCGGATTGAACCCTCGCCGTTCGCGCGAAAGTTTTAGGTTGGATCGAGGTAGTGTTGTGCGCGTGCTTCCAGCTGACTGGAAAGCGCTGGGGCTAACCCAAACGGGCCACGACCGGGGGCAACGATCCGGTCGTCAGGATACCGGGAGGAGCGGCGCAGATGCTGGAAACTGCGTTGACGGGACGATGCGCCGTCAGGTTGGGTAGCGTTGTCTGGCGATCGGCGTGGGGAATGGGAAAGCCGATGCTGATATCGAGCGGCGTGTCCCCCTCGACGGTGACCCGCCACCCATCTCCGCGCAGTTCCCAGGCGGGATCGAGTTCTTCGGTGACGAACCAGTTGCAGCGAAAACGCATGACGGGCGTTCCGCCGCGGTAGCCGGTCGTCACCATCCGCTGCCCGGCAACCGAGCCCGCTGGAATGGTGCTTTCGTGGAGTTTAACGGGACGTTTGGCGAGCGCGACTTCGCTGGAGACTTCGAAACGCTCGATGTCGATGCCGACCGCCTCGGCCAGCGCGCGCAGGGAGTGGTTGAATACTTCGTCCCGCTCGTAGAAGGGGCGCCGGGCGAAGGCCTCGGGCGTTTCGCCGAAGCCCATGATTCCGACCAGCATCTCTTCCGAACACCCGTCGATGCAGTTGGCAAATTCATCGATGGTAAGAAGATCCAGTCGCCGTGCGAGCGACAGCAGGACGAGAGGCAGGGCTTCGGTGATGAAGCCGGGGCTGCTGCCGGAACTGTGCAGCGTGGCGCCCCCGTTGCGGCATGCCGCTTCGATCCGCGCGCGGATCATGGGCTCCATGCTTCCCGGATGGAAGAACTCCGCCCGCGTGGAAGAGATGTTGATGCCGTTTTCCAGAAGGGCGCAGACGTCATCGTAGTCGGTCAGTTCGGGCATGTAGAGCACGCAGTCCGGCTTGAGCGCCAGCACCGATGCCAGGTCCCGTACCGCCTTGATGCCGGTTGGGGGCATTCCGCATAGCGCGCCGGCATCCTTGCCTTCCTTGGCGGGCGAATAGACCTTGACGCCGACAAGCTCCATGTCGGGGTGCGTGAGCACGGCGCGCATGGCTGCCGCGCCTACCGTGCCAGTGGCCCATTGCACGATGCGCAGCTTTCGAGCTTCCGATGGCTTGGTCATTGTGTTTGCTCCCAGGTGTTTCCAGGTGACGCAGTCCCGGCGGCGGACATCGGCGACTTGCTGATGGTTCGCCGCCGCCGATGCTTCGTTATCCGATGAACATGCCGCCATTGACGGCAAGGACCTGGCCGGTGACGTAGCTTGCACCGTCAGAGGCGAGGTATTCGCAGGCTGCTGCGATATCGCCGGGGGTGCCGGGACGCGGGATGGGAATATGCTGGGAGATGACTTCCAGCGGCGGGAAAGTCCCGGCAGCAATACCGGCCTCGGCCATGGGGGTGGCAACGACCGAGGGCGGGATGGTGTTGACGGTAATGCCTTGCCCGGCAAATTCGCGGGCGAGAGACCGGGTCAACCCGATCACACCGGCCTTGGCGGCGGAATAGTGCGCGCGGTCTCCGGCGCCGGACTGCGCGGCCTGCGACGAGATCGTGATTATCCGGCCCCACCTGGCATCGACCATGTCCGGCAAGGCGGCCTGAACCGTATGGAACACGCCGGTAAGGTTGATGTCGATCATGCGCTGCCAGGTTTCGACGGTGACGTCCTGAAAGGGAATGCCCTCGGAAATACCGGCATTGGCGACCACGATCGCGATCGGGCCGAGTTCTTCGCGAACGGCTTCGTAAGCGGCGTCAATGCTGGCCCTATCGGAAACATCGACTTTGCGCGCGACGATTCGTGCGCCTTGCGCGCGGAGAGCTTCGCTCTCGCGCTTCAGGGCGTCTTCCTGAACGTCGAGGATCGCGACCGGATGGCCCTTGTCCGCGAAAAGCCGTGCGACACCAAGCCCGATACCCGATGCTCCACCCGTGACGACGACGACACGATCGGCAACCATTTGCTCTCTCCCATTTGCGGCGCGCGGCGACTGTTCACCGTGCCTTTTCCTGTCCGGCAGCGATCTTCGACCCTGCCAGTTTATGCGATATTGTGGCGCACAACTTGAAACCTGTCCAGCCTGCAGATAGGCACGCCAGCGCCGCGATTCGATTTCGCGGTGCAGTCGCGACTGGCCCGGGCGGACATCCAGGAGCCGCAATTTCTACGGAAATGACCCAGTCAGGACAGCTCGATGGATAAGGAGAAATGGGGATGCCAGTGCCAGATGTTTCGGACCATTCGATCGATCAACTGATCTCTCTCAAGGGCAGAAGCGCCGTCGTTACCGGTGCGGCCTGGGGTCTGGGGAAAGCCGCGGCGCGGCGGCTTGCAGAGGCGGGAGCTGCCGTTCTCATTGCCGATATCGATGAGGAGGCGGCGGCCGTGACCGCAAGGGAACTGGCCGAGCGGTTCTCTGCGGATGTGACTTCGACCCGTCTCGATGCCGGCGATGCAGCCTCGATTATCGCCGCTGCGGACTTGGCGGAGAACCGCTTCGGCAAGCTGGACATCTGGGTCAACAACGCGGGCATACCCTCGTTTTCACCGCTGCTCGATCTGGAGGTGGAGGAGTTCGATAACGTCCTAGCGATCAATTTGCGCGGCACCTTCGTCGGCGCCAAGGAGGCTGCAAGACGGATGATCGCAAGGGGGCAGGGCGGGGTGATCGTCAACGTCGCCTCGCTGGCCGGGGTCAGGGGGATTTCCGAAGGCCAGGCTGCCTATTGCAGCTCCAAGCACGGGGTGGTGGGCCTCACCAGGCAACTTGCGATCGAACTGGGCGCGCAAGGCATCCGGGTGCTGGGCGTCGCGCCTGGCTTTTCGCTCACCGAAAAGACCATGTTCATTGCCGACTGGGACGAAGAGACCATCAAGAATTGCCCGATCCCCGGGATCGGCACCAGCCGACTGGGCCGGGTCGGTGTGGCCGACGATATTGCCCGGGCCATCCTGTTCTGCGCATCGGACATGGCGATGTTCATGACCGGCAGCACATTACTGCTCGATGGCGGAATGGCCGCGTAAGTCTTGGCTGGTCCCGGGACATAAACAGCCCCGGGACCCGCTGCCATCGCGGCCTGGGTCAGGCGAGCTCGACAAGCGCGAGACCCTCGGCGGGCAGGTCCAGGACCAGGGTGCCGTCTGCATTCAGACGGTGCGTTTCCACCACCGGACGCGAGACCTGGCGCAAATGCGCGATCTGGGCGCGCGAAGGATAGCGGGGAGACCCCATGGCGCGCCAGGCCGGCATGGGCGATCCCCGTTCCCAATCGACGAACCGGACTTCGGCGGTCTTCCGTCCCTTGAGCCCGTCGAATTGCAACGTCATCCGCTTGGCGCCTCCGATGATCTTGCGCTCCGCGGTCATGCCGGGAATTCCTCCGGGCTGATCCACTTCGGCCAGATTCCACAGGAGCACGGAAGTCCGCCCGGTCCTGTCGCGCGATGCCAAAGCAGGCCCTTGTGCGGCGAGGCGCTGCGTCCCCAGGCGATGGAGCAGCCGGTAGGTATTGAACGAGGGCTTGGCGATGCCGTCGATCATCATGCTCCAGCCCATCGAGCCTTCCTTCAGCATGTAGTCGTCGACGCCGAGTTCCTCGTACATGCCGCTCAGCGTCCATTGTGACATGCCGGCGCAGTGCGCCATGCCATTGGCGATCACATGGGCAATCATGGCCGGGCTGTCTGACGACCATTCCGACAGCCACATCGGCTTGCCGGCGAAGGGACCGGCGTCGATCGTGCGGCGGGCGTTGGCAAGGGCCTCGGGAATGACGTCATTGACGCTGCGGCGCGGACCGCCCTTTCCGAAGACGTCGTCCTGATCGTCGCCGGCATAGGCATGCGTTGCGAAGAAATCGACGGGGGCATTGTTCGCCGCGCACCATTGCGCGAAATCCCCGATCCACGCTGTCTTCGAGGTTGCCGGCCCGCCGATCTGGATACGCGGGTCGACCGATTTGATCGCAGTCGCCACAGCCTTGTACATTTCGAAATAGCGCTGCTTGTCACCGGTCCAGAAGAAGGAGAGGTTGGGCTCGTTCCACACCTCGAACGGCCAGCTGCGCACGGTTTCCAGCCCGTAACGCTCTATCATGGCGGCCGTGAATGATGTGATGAAACCGGCGAACTCGGCGTCTGACGTGGGCGGCGTGATGTTGCCGCCGTAAAAGCCGAACTGGGTTTTCCCTGAGGCGAGTTTGCCCGGCATGAAGCTGAGTTCGACATAGGGAGATACGCCCAAGTCGAGCAGACCGTCGTAGACGCGGTGGACGTTGAGCCAGTTCGGCCCGCCGTTCCTTCGCATCTCAAGAATGCTCTTTCCGAACACGCCGAGTTCGTCGTTGAAGATGCCGTGGAACCGGGCGCGCTTGAAACCGGCCTCTGCCAGCCCGAGGCGCATGTCCTGGCGCCATTCTTCGCGCATCGTGATCGCGGCGCGGTCCGAACCTACGCACTCTTCCCATACGTGAGGCAGGGGGCCGGCAATCGCGCGGGTATCGACCCGGACCGTCTCGCCCGGAATATCGGCAGCTCTCGCCCCGCTTGCCGAAAGCGCGGCCGCTGCCGCGCTCGATGCCAGAAACGTGCGTCGATCAAACATGTCTCTCTCCATGGAAATTGTGGCGGCGTCCGGCGCTCACCGCGCGATCTCGATCCCGGCCAGGGCCGCGTTGCCGGAGACGCTCGAAAAATCGAGGATCAGGCGGCCGTGGAGGACGGTCACAGGAAAGGTACGAACCAGTTCCTTGAGAGGCGCTCCGGCTTCCTTCAGGAGATTGAGGCCTTCGATGACCGGTTGGCCATTGGCCTTCACGGCAAGAGACTGATCGGGCGAGGAGGTCTTGCGCGGTTCGAACAAGTGCAGGGTCACTGTCCACTGGCCGTCGGGCAGCGGGATGTCGTAGGAAAAGGCGGCGCCATCGCGCCAGTAGTCGAACAGCGCGGGATCGGCAGCGTCCACTTGACGGATGGGGGCCATCGAGCGTCCGCCAAAGCCGACAAGGTTAAGCACGACGGGCTTGCCGCCCGTCACGAAAGTGTCGGAGCCGAATTGCCGCGTGCCAAGATCGAGCCAGGCAAGGCTGCCGGCGTTGATGCGCAGGCCGTTGCGCTCGACGTCCGGCCCGTTCCACCGGGCGGTATCGCGCAGCGTCTTGCCGCCTTCCGTGGCCGTCACCACCGCCGTATTGGCGCCGGGCCGAAGGGAGACGTTCTTCCATTCGCATACGAATTCGGCGCAAGGCGCCGTGCCGATCGGTTTGCCATCGATCGCCAGCGTCGCGGATGAGGCGGTCGAATAGGCTTTCACGTCCATGACGGGATAGGCGCGGTCGACATACCGCTTCCCCGCGAGATGCAGGGCAGGGGTATCGCTCCATGCGACCTTGTAAAACCAGAACGCATCCTTGCGCTCCCGGCGGTCCGCGGTGACCAGCCCCTTGTCGTTGAGGTCTACGGCATCGCCTTCGTCACGCAGGTCGCTGGAGAAGTCGAACATGGCCCAGACCCAGCTGGCAAAGACGAAATCGCGCTTGGCGATGCTTGGCCAGGTCTGCTCGTGAACCCAGGCCTGATATTCCTCGGGATGGGGGCGCCCGACGAAATTGACGAAGCCGTTCCGCCCATCGTCACTGTGCTGGCTGATCGCGCCGCCCGCGCCATATTCGCTCAGCGACAAGGGCAGGGCAGGGTGATCCCGGTGGAACTTGTCGAGCGTGTCGCCAAGATCGGTCCGCGCCTGCAGCGGGTTGGGATAGTACCAACCGTAATAGCGGTTGTAGCCGATGAGGTCGGCCGTCCCTGCAAGTTTTTCGCCTGCGGTCTGGACCAGCGTCAGCCCTTCGCAGCAGTCCGCAAATGTCGTCGGGCGGTGCGGGTCTTCCTCCTTGGCGATCGCATCGAGGTGCTGGAGCAACGCCAATGGCTTGGGCGGGCTGCCTTTGACACCGAAGCCCTTGGCCGAATCCACTTCGTTGCCGACAGACCACATCAGGATCGAGGGATGGTTGTAGTTCTGACGGATCTGCTCGCGCAGTTGCTGTTCGGCATTGGTCCAGAGCGCTTCAGAACCCTGCCCGCCCGAGACGCTGGGCGTGGTGACGTAGGGCAGCTCCGCCCACACGACCATTCCCGCCTTGTCCGCCAGATCGGACCACGCATCGGCGTGCTGGTAGTGGGCCTGGCGAATTGTGTTCGCGCCAAGCTCCTCGATCAGGGCCATGTCCTCGGCATGCTGTTCGGGCGTGAGTGCCCAGCCTGAGCCCAGCGCGTCCTGATGGCGTGAGACGCCGTGCAGTTTCACATGCTGCTCGTTCAGGAAGAAGCCGGCATCGGCATCGAAACGGAATGTGCGAAGGCCCAGCGGCTGGGACACCCGGTCGAGCCGGGCCTTTCCGTCCGAAAGCGTGGAGGTGACCGAGTAGAGGTAGGGATCGGCCCTGCCGTTCCAGCGATGGGGCCGCGCGATGTTCACGTTCGCGCGCTGCTCGCTGGCCCCGGGCGCCAAAGTCACGGGCTGAACTGAGCGGGCGACGATCTTGCCGCGCGCATCGCGGATCTCGGTCGAGAGCGTCAGGTTACGCGGGGCCGCGCCTGCATTGCGCAGCTTCGTGCGGATTTCGATGGCCGCACTTTCCGGGGTGATCTTCGCGGCGTATGCGTAAACGCCTGGCCCGCCGAAATCGAGCGGATCGATCGAGGCCGCTGGAAGCTGGAGCAGCGAAACCTCGCGGTAAATGCCGCCATGCACGAAGAAATCGCCGGACAGGGGGATCACTTCGGATGTCGAACTGCCGGGTTCTACCTTGCTGTTATCGGCACTGACAACCACGAGGTTACGCTGCCCCGGCTTCCAGGCATCGGTGACGTCGAGGCGGAAGCGGGCGAACGCGCCCTTGTGCGTGCCGACGTGCCGCCCGTTCACCCAGACTTCGGCCAGCTTGCCGACCGCGGCAAAGTCCAGATATTGGCGTTCTCCCGATTTCGCCGCGGGTGCGTCGACCCAGAGGCGGTACCAGCCCACGCCTTGCCGGTTGTCGGTTTCGGTGCCGCGCGTCAGCGCATAGGCCCCGATGTGGTTCCAGCTATGCGGGACCGAGACCTTCTCCCAGCCGCGGTCGTCGAAGCGGGCATCGGTGACGGAACCAGGCGCGTCCCCGAAATGAAACCGCCAGCCCTGGGACAATGCGATCGCCGGCCTTGCGTCATCCGCTTGTGCGTCGCGCGCTTGTGCGTCATCCGATTGGGCGCTGGCGCGATCGGGTGCCGCGAAAGCAGGCGCGGCGAATGCGGTGGCTGTTATGGCCGCACTCAGCATCATCGTCGTCAGCATTCGTTCGATTTTGCCCACTCGCTGCTCTCCTGCTTGTTTCGGCCGATTTTGTTCTTCGAGATTCACCGTTGCAGCAGCAACTGCACCGGACCGAGCAGCCCCGACGGGCGCAAAGGAGCGTCCTTCCGGTATGTCGGAGTTGCGGTCCAGGTCACATTCTTCGCGCCGGCCTCCCCATTCCCAGGCTGAGCGTCGCCGATGAGGCGATTGACCCAAAGGTTGGCAACGCGGATCGAGAGCCGGTTCTTGCCGGCATGCATCTGCGCGCCGATGTCGATGCGATAAGGCTTGTGCCAGGCATAGCCGGCGAATTGGCCGTTCACTTTTACCTCTGCGATCTCGCGCGCCTCGCCGAGATCGAGCAGTAGTGGCTTGCCTTTCTTCCATCCGCGCGGGGCCACGAATTCCTTCGTGTAAGTGGCGATCCCCGAGAAGTAGCGGATCGACGCCTGCGTGTTCTCATTGAGCGGGGAGAGTTCGGCGAGCCGGGTCTCAGGCGGCGCGCCGCGATCGTGTTCGAATGCCACGCTCCATGGACCTGCAAGGAGTGCGGCTTTCGTGAGTTCGACGGGTGCGACCTTGCGGCTGGTCTCGGCGGTGTCCTTGCGGAAAACGACATGCACGGATTCGTCCGAAGCGAGGGACAGGGGAATGGCTGTCACGCCGCCTTGAACCGTAAAGCTGACCGGTTCCGACTTGCCCGTGTCGGCGTGCCACAGTTCCGGTACCTTCCCGGTGACCCGGAAGCGCGCGGTGATCGTTTCGGTGCGGTCCTTCTGGTTGGCGACGAAATAGATATCGCCTCCGGGCAGCCGGCGATGGACGAAGGGGAGCGCAGCGCCCTGCTTTCCGCCTTCGAACGCGAAATCCGGCGCGATGCCGGCTTGGGACAAGGCTCCGGCAAGGTCGGCCGCGGCGATCACCCGGCCTCGCCCGATTTCGGTAACAGGGGATCCCGGCCAGAGTTTTTCGAGCAGCGCCTGGTAGCGCGCAGGGTCTGCGGTCAGGCCCGGATCGCTTGTTGGGCGCGGGCCGATCACCGTCGCGCCGGCCTCCACCAGCTCGGCAATCCGGACGAGAACGGCAAGGCTCATCCTGCTGGCAGAACCTCCCAGATAGAGCACGCGGTACCGGGCGCCTCCCGTGCTCACCAGATCGCTGCCGTCGTTGGAGAGTGCGCCGAGAAGCGCATCGGCGTTCACGAAATCGAATGCGTTGCCGGCAGGAACCTCGGCGACCGGCTTGTCCCCGAACAGGGACGTCAGCGGGGCCTCTTCGCCGTAGAAATAGGCGATGTCGGCGACATTGGTACCTTGCTGAAGCAAGTGGGAATTGCGCGCGATATAGTCCATCCATGGCCGCGCGAGTTCGGCCCAGGCCTCGTTGCGGTTGAAGTCCTGTCCGAAAATGGAAAGGCGCAGGCCAGGTTTTTTGCCCTCCACCGGAACATGGACCGAGGTGTGGATGATGGGGCGATTGACGCCGGTCGCGAATTCGAGATCGATCATCCGCTTGAGGTCGCCTGGGGCAAAAGCCCAAGGCGAAAGCATGGATGTCAGCGATTCCGCGGCGACGTATTTGCGGCCATAGACGTGCGCGACCGAGGCCGCGCCCTTCATGTCGGCAAGATAGCTCGGCTTGGGGCCGCGGTCGCGCTGGAACGACCACATCGCGGACATCGGCACGTCGGCCCATCTGCGCATCGCCATGTCATCACCGAGCAGAGGGCGATGATCTTCCAGCGCTTCGCCGTAGACGATCAGCTCATGATCATGCGCTGCCTTGGCTATGGTCCCATAATGCTCGCTGGCAAGAAGGTCGGCCAGGGTTCGCCGAAAATCGTGGAGGAAGCGCTCGCTCTCCTGGCGCGATCCCACGATCGTCCCGGTGAGTGCGGGCATCCATGGGACGGGATCATACCCGCGCAGCCGCTTGAACTGGGGGATCATCTGCGGCGTCCAGTTCGCGGCGCCGACCTCGATGCTGTCGTTGAGGATTGCCCGGATACCTCTGCGCCCCATCAGATCGGGACCGACCGTCTGGCGGTAAGTCGCGAGATAGTGATCCATGTAGCGCCGGACTGCCTCGGCATCGTACTTGTCCACCTCAAGGCCGGTTGCCTCGAACGGAGCAGGATGGTTCATCGTGCCGACAAGCGAGTAACCGAAGCGAATGATGCGCCATCGCCCCGCGGGCGGTGTCCATTCCAGCGTGCCGTCTGGCCTCAGGCGATCGGTCAGGTCGAGGATCCTGCCGGGAGGCACGCCGGCGGAATCGGCGAGGCCTGCGTCGAGTGGGTAATAATCGGGAACGATGTCGAAACCTGCCTTGGCTTCGACGCGATTGACCCGCTCCTGGCCGGACAGTTCGATCTCGGTGATGCGGATCGAGGTGCTTGGCCTTCCGCCTGAAAACCCGGCTGCCAGCGCTGACAGATCGACACCGGCAGGCGGCGGGGCGATGTCGGGAAGGCTGCTGACTTCCTGAAAGGAGACGCGGAAGTTCCGGGCAGTCACGGGCGCGAATGCCAGCGTGGTGGGGACACGGGCCAGCGGCACATCGGTCACGGTGGTCCATACCCCCGCCGAGACTTCCGCTTCGAGGCTTGCCTTGAGGTTGGCGCCGATGAACTTGCCCGACCCTCCGGGCACGAACAGGGTCATGGCGCGGATTGTCCGGGCAGTCGGATAGCGAACGGCGAGGAGCGTTGGCCCCTTCGCTGCTTTCGCAAGGTCGATCCCGGTCTCGAAATCGCCGTCCGTCAATGTTTTCGCGTCGACAGGCTTCCCTGAACTATCGGCAAATGCCGGAAGGGCTGAGCCCGTGCTTGCCAGTGCCGGCACCGCGAGCACCCTGACATCGCGGTAGAATGGCGCCGGGACATCGGGCGCTTTCTCGTTGATCGTCGAGTTCGTTCCCGATGCTGCGGCTATTGATTGATACGGTCCGGTCACGGTGGGCGGGGCGGGGAGCGTAAGAGTGACGCGCTTTCCGCCGCCCGTTCCGCCGCCAAGTGTAACCTCGCTCCAGACCAGCTTTTTCATGCCGTCGGCCGGGGAAACCCAAGGTCCGCCGGTTTCCGACCAGCCCGGCGAAGAGGCGATGGCCAGTTCGAGACCCAGGCGATCCGCTTCGCGGGTGGCGGCCTTGAAGGCTTTTTGCCAGGCGGGTGTCATGTAGACCAGGCGCTGATCCACGATTTGCGGACTCTGGAGGTTGACGTCGAACGACTGCGCGCCGCCAATCCCCACGCGTTTCATCCAGGCAAGATCCTTGAGGAGTCCTTCCTCGGTGATGTTGCCGTTGATCCAGTGCCACCACACGCGCGGGCGGGCATCCATGGGCGGATCGGAGAAATCCGCTTCGAGTTCATCCGGTGCGCTTGGCGGTACAGCTGAGCCGTCTTGCGCACATGCCAAGGATGAGCACGCAGAGATCGAAAGCAGCAGCAGCTTCAGCGCTGCCGCTTCGGATCGAAATCGCGTTCTCTTCGCCATAGATGTTTTCGCCTGACGTTCGCAGAAGCAGACATGCTTGCCTGAAGCGCATCTGCTCAACTCTCCCAACATCGCGCTTTTGTGCGACAATGTGTCGCGTATAAATTGCGGGTGCAGACTGTCAAGCCGGTCAGACCGATGCGAAGCGCCCGTACTACCGCGTTATTTCATATGACCGGGTTTCGTTATCCAGATGTCCTGGCTGGCCCGGCGCGTGGCCGGAATAACGCCGCGGCGATCAAACCCGTGAAGCGGACCGCGAACGCGATCTTACAGCCAGCCCTGTCCCGGAATACGGGTTGACGCTCTCCGGCCGCTGGATGTATGCGCCACTGTATCGCATAAAATGACGTGCCGCTTTTGGGCGTCCACTGTCCGGCCGGGCAGCATCAAGCCGCCGACGGCGGAAGTCTCATCCAAGAGCGCACAACAAGCCAAACCTGGAGAGTGCTGAGAAATGGCATCAATCACCGTCATAGGGGCATCCGGAGAGGAACGAGTTCTCCGCGCAAATCCCGGACAGACCGTCATGGAAGTCATCCGCGACGCCGGCTTCGACGAGCTGCTGGCGCTATGCGGCGGATGTTGCTCGTGCGCGACCTGCCATGTGCACATCGAAGCCGGCCCCACCGATGCTCTTGCGGCGATGAGTGAGGACGAGAACGACCTCCTGGACTCGTCCAGCCATCGCGGCAGCCAGTCACGCCTTTCATGTCAGCTCCAGATTACTGACGCTCTCGACGGACTTCGCGTGAAGATCGCCCCTGACGATTGATCAGACATACAATATTCGCCGGCGAAAAGTGCGGGCACGAAGCAGGAGTGGGACACATGACTGAACTGGCAGATCGGGATTACTTCACCGACCACGAAATCCTCGTCGATCCTTACGCATATTTCGAAGCGGTGAGGGGCAAGGGCAGAGTCTATCAGCCCGAGGGCAAGGACTATCTGATGGTGATGGGTTTTGAAGAAACCCTGGAAATCATGCGCAATTCGGAGGATTTTTCGGCGATCATCGGTTTGCAGGGCGCCTCGGCGCCGCTGCCGTTCACGCCGCATGGGCCTGACATCACGGCACAGATCGAGGCGCATCGCGGCGAATTTCACGGTGGCGACTTGCTGGTCAATCTGGACGACAATGCGCACGTGCAGTTGCGCGCGCTCGTCAACCGGCTGTTCACACCCTCGCGGCTCAAGGCGAACGAGGAATTTATCCAGGCCTTCTCGGACGAGCTGGTGCGTGACGCGGTGGCGAATGGCGGCGTCGAACTGGTCAGGACGATCGCGACGCCTTTCGTCACGCTGGTGATTGCCGACCTTCTGGGCATCCCGGCCGAGGACCGGCAGAAGTTCATGGACATCATTCAGGATGCGCCGCCTCCCGGCAATCTCGACGGCGAACTTGATCTCAATGCCGAAGATCATCCGTTCATGATCATGGGCGGCTATTTCGCTCAATACGTCGCCGAACGGCGTGCCGACCCGAAGCAGGATATTCTCTCCGAGCTGGCGAATGCCGTCTATCCCGATGGCACGCTTCCCGACGAGATGGCCATCGTCAAGCTTGGCATGTTCATGTTCGGCGCGGGCCAGGATACGAGCGCGAAGCTTCTCGGCAATGCGATGCGCTACATCGTGGATCAGCCTGGCCTGCAGGACAAGCTGCGTGCCGATCCCAAGCTTGTTCCGGCGCTGATCGAGGAAGTTCTGCGGCTTGAGGGTTCGACCAAGCAGACGGCCCGTCTTGCGCGCCGTGACACGAAGATCGGCGATATTCCGGTACCGGCGGGGACCAAGATCATGCTGTCGATCGCAGCAGCGAACCGCGACCCTGCGCGCTGGGAAGATCCCCAGGCTTTCAAGCTCGATCGGCCGAAAATCCGCGAGCACGTTGCCTTCGGGCGCAGCGCCCATACTTGCGCAGGCGCGCCGCTTGCGCGGGTGGAAGTGCGGATCATTCTGGAGAAATTGCTCCAGTACACTGCCGACATCGATCTCGATGCCGAAGTGCATGGTCCGCGCGGAGCGCGCAAGCTGGACTTCGAGCCGAGTTTCATCATTCGCGGGCTTTCGGAACTTCACCTCAAGCTGACACCGGCAGCGGGGGTCGATCTTTCGCCTGGCGGCTCGCCCATGATCCAGAAGTCGGTACCGGCAGCCAGCGCGAGGGCGGTGCCGCCAGCGCCAGTTTCGGGGCCAGTCTCGGTGCCGGTCGCCGGGTACTCCACCGCCTCAACCAAGCTGGCAAAGCTATTGTCCGATCCCGGGGCCAAGGCGGTGCTCGATCAGCACTTTCCCGGGATAACCGCAGACAAGCGGATCGGTATGGCGAAGTCGATGACCCTGCGCGCGATTCAGAAGTTCGCGCCCGGCCAGTTTACCGACGAAGCGCTTGATGCCGTCGATCGGGATCTGGCCCTGCTGCCGGTAGATTGACCCTGCCATAGAGAAGCGGGGCCGGGGGAATCTCACGGGGTTTCCGCCGGCTCGTTTCCAATGGCCCGACGCGCCCACTTCGCCAGAGCGAACGGATGATCCGAATCCAGCAAACGGATTGACCAATGCGATAGTGTGGCGCACAAAAATCAGAATAAAAAAATCGATAGGGAAGGGGATTCGATGCGTAGGAAAATGGCGCTGACGCTCGTGGGAGCGAGCACGCTGGCTATGGCCGTGCCGGCGATCGCTCGGCAGGACCAAACGGCCGCACCGCCTGACCCCACCGACGCATCAGTGGCAAACGAAATCATCGTTCAAGCCCGTCGCCGTGATGAAAGCCTGCAGGATGTGCCACTGGTGGTGAATGCCATCACCTCGGAGGCGATTTCCAAGTTGAACATCCGCAATTTCACCGAGATCAGTTCGGTCGTTCCGGGTCTTCAACTGACGCCCAACGCCAACGGCATCGGGACTTCCTCATCACTTCGCGGCGTCAATCACGACGTCAATGTGAGCGCCGAAAACGGCACGATTCAGTATTATCGCAACGATGCGCCGGTACCGTCGAATTTCGTCATGCAGACGATGTACGACGTAGGGCAGATCGAAGTGCTGCGGGGGCCGCAGGGCACGTTGCGCGGCCGGTCGACGCCATCGGGTTCAGTCACCGTAACCACGCGAGCGCCCGACCTGGTCGAAGCGGGTGGCTATCTTGCCGGAACGCTCGGTTCGGCTGGGGCGGCCAATTTCAATGGCGCCCTGAACATTCCTGTCATTTCGGATGTGCTGGGCGTGCGCGTGGCAGGCATTCACAGCAAGGATCGCGGTAACCGCGTGACCAGCCTGAATAGTGATGAGAAGCCTGGCAGCGAGACCAATGCAATTCGGGCGGCTGTCCGCTTCGAACCGACGCAGTGGCTTCGCCTGGGCTTCCTGTACGAAGCGATGCAGACTGACGGCACGCGCTTTGACCAGGTGCGATCCGTCAGCGGGTACGATCCCGACTATGTGCCGACGACCGGTGCACCCGAATATGGCAATATCGGCTTGAGCGACCGGCTGTCGGTTCAGTCCCGCCCGAGTACAACTCAGCAGAAGTTCCAGTTCTACAACTGGAATGCGGAAGTCGACGTACTGGGCCAGCGCCTCATTTACGTCGGCTCGGCTACTTCCCAGAAGTATCACAGCTATGGCGTCCGCGATCTTGCGAATTTCTTCCCGGATCTCGAAATTGCGCAGATTGCGGACACCAAGGGAACGACAAGCAGCCATGAGGTGCGCTTGCAGAACCTTGACCGGGTAGCCGGGCTGTTCGACTACGTCGTCGGATACTTCCACTATCAGGTACCTTCGCAGACCAACCTCCACGATCTCAGTATCACTCAGCTTCGACTGGCCGGCCTCGGTATTCCCATCGCCGCCCCAAGCGTGACCGACACGCCGATCTACATTGCAAAGGGGACGCCCAAGGAAGACTCGTTCTTCGGTAACCTGACATTCCATCTCACCGAATCCACCGAGCTTTCAGGCGGACTGCGGCGGATCCATTTCACGGATAACCGAGACGGCCTGTTCATCAGCTGCACGCCCGACATGTATGCCGCCGGCGGTTGCACGCGCCAGAACGGTACGGAATCGGACGTCAGCGAGAACACCACGATCTACAGCGCAAGCATCAAGCATCGTTTCACGCCGGGGCTCATGGTCTATGCCTCCACCGGCAGCTCGTGGCGCCCACCGGTTGTGGCCATCGGCGATTTCACGCATGCCGAATACACGGCGAACGAAGTCGCGCATATCTCGCTGCCTTCGGAAAGCTCGAAGTCTTACGAGGTCGGCTTGAAATCGGATTGGTTCGACCGCCGGTTGCAGTTCAACCTGACCGCCTATCACCAGGACTACAAGAATTACCCTTATCGAGCGGGCGGTGCCGGTATTGCCTATATCGACATCAACTCGGCGGGCGCCCCGACGATCGGCAACTTCAATTTCGTAAGCGCGGTTCCGATCAAGGTGAACGGGATAGAGGCCGAACTGGCATTCACGCCAACACCGCGCTGGAATCTTGGTGCAACTCTCAACTTCGCTCGCAGCCGGATCGGCAATGCTCTGCTGGCCTGCACGGATGCGCTCAACAACCAGACCGGCGCTGTCGGCTCTGACGGCATTCCCGATACTGTTACGCCCACCCTGGCGCAAATGCAGCAGGCTTACAGCGGCGAACGCGTGGCGCAGTGTCCGGGCGGCGGTCAATCGGCTACCTTCCAGCCCGAGTGGTCGGGTGTATTCAGGGCCGAGTATACTTTGCCGGTCGGCAACAAGATGGATGGTTATCTGCGAGGACTGTTCAGTTGGAAGGGTAAATCCAAGACGGACCCGAACAACGCGTTCGACGACGTCAAGGCTTACGGCCTGTTGAACCTGTTCGGCGGTCTGCGATCGCCGGACGGGGCCTGGGAAGTGTCTGTCTACGCCAAGAACATATTCGATACGACGAAGCTCGTCAGTCAGGATGACCGCGCCCAGTTCACCTCCGTCACCGACGTCTTTCTCAGGCCGCCGACCTTCAGTGTATCGGGTATCGGATCGACGGTTTACTCCAGCCGCTATGCGGGTGTTTCGGTTACCGCTCCTCGCGAATTCGGAGTGACTTTCCGGGCAGCAATCGGCTCGCGTTAAATGATTTCCGAGCGGAAGGGCTTTGGGTTTTCCAGGCCCCGGCCCTTTCGACTTCGGATAGTGTCGCTCTCGCTTGGGAGTGACGTCTCCGACTAGAAACGATGCCGGGCAGGGAGGATCCGCGATCGATCTTCGAGATTTGGTCTCTGCAAAGCACCGTCACCTCAAGCAACGAGCCTGGGAACCGAGCACCGATCCTAGGATCGATGTATGCCTCAATCGGGCGCCATGATCGAAGTCGAAAGGAGCCTGTAGAGGATCTTGGCGATTTCAGAGACGCTGTAGGCATCTTCCGGTTGGCCAACCCACCAAGCAAGCGTTTCGGCGATAAGCGAGGCAGCGCAGATCGTTCCAAGCTCGGTAGGGAGCCAGGCGTTGATGGGCTGTTCCTCTTTTGCCACGACCATGGATACGCGAAGCCATTCCTCGCGCATGGCACCGCCGGCTCCGCCGTTGAGGAGGATGGACCAGAGCGCGCGGTGGTCGGCAACGTAGCCGCACAAGGCTTGAAACCCAGCCTCGTAGCTTTCCGCATCGCGGATGGAGAGCGTCAATCGGTTGAGATGCGCGATCTCGTCTTTCGCGATGGCGCTGAGCAGGGCTTCCTTGGTCTCATGATGGCGAAAGAACGTGGCGTAATGGACCTTGGCTTCAGCGCAGATGTCACGAACGGTGATCTGATCGAAGGGCTTGCGCTGCAGCAATGCCAGCATGGCTTCCTGCAGCGCCTTGCCCGATCGCACGGCGCGGGCATGCGTGGATCTTGATGATGCCAGCGGCCCGGCTTTATGCGATGCTGTGTCGCTCAACTTGCGATTCGGTTTGCTGTTCTCGGCCATCCTGTCGTGTGTGACGCAAGATCGCTGGTCAACGCAAGCACTGCCGGCCGACCCTGACAGCCCTCAAAGGGTCAAAGGGACGTTCGAAGCAGCAAAGTGCAAAATCACTGAAGAGAGGACTGCCAATATGCTTCGTAAATTTCTACTCGCCGCAACGTTTGCGGCTGCCATCACGGCGCCGCTATCGGTCAATGCGGCCGAGCCCGCAGCTATCTCCGCTCCGGCAGCAGCCTTGTCGACTTCAACGACCTCTATCGGGACCTTGCTAGACAATCCCACGACCAAGGCCATTGTCACGAAGTATCTCCCGGATCTTGTGAGTAACCCACAAATCGAGATGGCGCGGGGTATGACGCTGAAGCAGATTCAATCGTACTCATCCGACACGGTCACGGATGAAGTCCTCGAAAAGATCGATGCAGAACTCGCGAAGCTGCCCGTACAAAAGTGATCCCATCAAGCCTCCGGCCACTGCGTGACCGGAGGCTGTCCCAAACGGAATGCTACGCGGGAGATTCATGGGAAGGCTTCGACGGAGGGGCCAGGGCGGTGAGCAATTGATCGGTCAGCATGATCGACACTCCGGCCTTGCCGTCGCGGATCTAAAACCTGCCTGGTCCAGTTTGCTGCTTCTGAGACCCTCGGACCCGTGTTGGTCGAAATGGGTCAAAATACTGGCTGGGGCGGCAGGATTCGAACCTGCGAATGCCGGTACCAAAAACCGGTGCCTTACCACTTGGCGACGCCCCAGCAGGGATTGCGCGCTTAGCGGCTAAAGCCGGCGCTGAAAAGCCCTTATCGAGCACTTTTCCCGCGCGGGCTTTATGGGGAAGCGATCAGCCCTTCAGCACGGTGTCGATATCCGCGGCACTGTGGCGTTCGCGGACGAAGCCGTCGCCCTTGCGATTGACGATGCGGCCGCGCTGGACCGCCTCGCGGGCGCCGACTTCCTCGCCCCAGCGGATCAGGTTTGTATAGCTAGGAACGTCCAGGAAGCGCGCCGCATCGCCATAGGCATCGCCTCGCACGAAGCTGCCGAACCAGCCATAAGCGGCGATATCGGCGATGGTGTAGCTATCGCCCGCCAGGTATCGCGTTTCGCCGAGGCGCTTGTCGGCCACGTCGAACAGGCGCTTGGTTTCCATGGCATAGCGATTGATCGGATATTCGTATTTCTCCGGGGCATAGGCATAGAAGTGCCCGAAGCCGCCGCCGATCAGCGGAGCCGTGGACATCTGCCACATCAGCCAGGACAGACACTCTGCGCGCTCGGGATAAGCGGCCGGCACGAACTTCCCGAACTTTTCCGCGAGGTAGAGCAGGATCGCACCCGATTCGAACACGCGGACCGGCGATGCGCCCGAGCAATCCAGAAGAGCGGGAATCTTCGAGTTCGGATTGACCGACACGAAGCCCGAACCGAACTGGTCGCCTTCGCCGATGTCGATCAGCCAGGCGTCGTACTCCGCCTCGGCCACGCCTGCTGCCAGCAATTCTTCCAGCATGATCGTGACCTTCTGCCCATTGGGAGTACCCAGCGAGTAGAGTTGCAGCGGATGCTCACCGCGTGGCAGGTCCTTCTCATGCGTGGCGCCGGAGATGGGCCGGTTGATGCTGGCCCATTCCCCGCCATTGCCCTTGTCCCAGGTCCAGACGGCGGGCGGCGTGTAGGTAAGGTCGGCCATGAGCAACTCCTTGATGTGTCGGGCGCACATCTAGGAAGCGCCCCAAGGCACGACAAGGCCGCCGGTCAATTCGCTTCGGTAATGGGCAGCAGGCGACATATTCACCGGAAGAGACCTCGACTTTTCGCGAATGTCATTTTAAATCAATTGCCTAGAGTGATATTGCGGCCTTATCCGGTCGCGCCGGGAAGACAGGCAGGAAGCGAATGAGCAAGACGATCGACGCGCCGGCAGCTCCATTGGGCAGGCGTCAGCCCACGCGTCGCCGCAACAAGGGCTTCGAGGAAACCCACGCGCTGCTGATCGATACGGCGATCCGTCTCATGTCGGAAAAGGGCACGGAGGCGCTGTCGCTGTCGGAAGTGGCGCGCGAGGCGGGTGTGAACCGCACGACCGTCTATTATCATTTCGAAAGCCGCGAGGCGCTGCTCACGGCGGTGCGGGCGTGGTCGGCCAACCAGCTGGCCGCGGCTTTCGCGCCTTCGGACACCATGGAAAACCGCACGCGCTTCATCACGCGCTTCGTGATCGAAAAACCGGAAGTGATCGCGCTCTGGACCGAGGAATTCCTGGCGCCCGGGCGGGCGGCGGAACGCTATCCACATTGGGAGGCGCTTGTCGAAGGCCTGCGCGGCGAGTTCAGCGACGATGAGGATCTGGATGCCGAGGCCTTCGCCACGTTCCTGCTGACCTGGGCGATGATCGGACCGCGGGTCTATCGCAACAGCGTGCGGCCCGATCTCTCGCTGGACGAAACGATCGAGCGGCTGACCCGGACCCAGATCGCCATGCTGCGGCGTATCGGGGTGACGCCGGGTCGCTGAGGGCAGGCGAAATCGGCGGGGTGTGGAAAGCGGAGTCCGGAGGCTAACCCCCGGACTCCCGCATTATCGGCCGTCAGATGGCGGCGATCAGGAAACCTTGCGGATCCAGCCGTGAGTATCGGCAGCTTCGCCGCGCTGGATCGACACGAGCCGGTTCTTCAGCTTGGCCGTGAGCTGGCCGGGGCCGCCGGAGCCGATGGTGAATTCACCGTCGCGGCCCGAAACCTTGCCGACCGAGGTGACCACGGCTGCCGTACCGCAGGCGAAGGTTTCGATCAGCTTACCGGAATTGGCATCGTCGCGCCACTGGTCGAGGCTGTACTTGCCTTCCTCGACCTTGAGGCCTTCCTCGCGCGCAAGCTGGAGCAGGCTGTCGCGGGTGATCCCGGGGAGGATCGTGCCGGTGAGGGCCGGGGTGAGCAGCGTGCCGTCCTCGAACACGAAATAGAGGTTCATGCCGCCCAGCTCTTCGATCCACTTGTGCTCGGCGGCGTCGAGGAAGACGACCTGGTCGTGGCCGCGCGAGATGGCTTCGGCCTGGGGCACCAGGCTGGCGGCGTAGTTGCCGCCGCACTTGGCCGCGCCCGTGCCGCCGGGGGCCGCGCGGGTGTAGTCGGAAACCCAGATCGAGACGGCCGGAGCGCCGGACTTGAAGTAGTTGCCCGCCGGGCTGGCGATCACGATGAACTTGTACTGCTTGGCCGGGCGCACGCCGAGGAAGGCCTCGGTGGCGATCATGAACGGACGCAAGTAGAGCGAGGCGCCTTCGCCGGCCGGGATCCACGCGCGGTCGATCTTCACGAGGCGTTCGATCGCCTCGACGAACAGCGCTTCGGGAAGTTCCGGCATCGCGAGTCGCTGGGCCGACTGGTTGAAACGGGCGGCGTTCGCTTCGGGGCGGAACAGCGCGACCGATCCATCGGCCTGGACGTAGGCCTTGAGGCCCTCGAAGATTTCCTGGGCGTAGTGCAGCACAGAAGCGGCCGGATCGAGCGCGATCGGCTGGCGCGGTCCGACGACGGCATCGTGCCAGCCCTGACCTTCGGTCCACTCCACGGTCACCATGTGGTCGGAGAAGTTCGTGCCGAATCCGGGGTTGGCAAGCACGGCCTCACGTTGCTCCGCGCTGGCGGGCGAAGGGTGGGGCAGGGTGGTGAAAGTCAGGCCGGCATCGGCGAGGGTCGCCATCGAACTAGTCCTCTTGTGTGCGTTTCCGGAGCGCGTTGAACGAAAATTACGCCCAAGGCAACCGAAAAGTAATTTTGATACGCGTGCAAGGCGCTTTACTGCCCGGGGAAAGCGGTAAAGCGCGAAAGTCCGGGTGTCCGATGGACGTCCAGACTTACCGTGTCTCTGCCTTAGCTTCGGGAAACGCTGGAGGGCCAGCGGGAAATTCGCTTTTTGGCATTCAGGCCGGTCAAGTCTGAGCCAGGAGAGCGATGCCGAGCTTACGATCCGCGGCGGGATGTTGCTGGCAGTCGTGCGGCTGGCAGACGTTCAAATGAGAAGGGCCGCCCCGGTTGCCCGGTGCGGCCCTTCGCATGGTCAGCGGCCGGGAAGTGCCGCCAGCGAAAGCCTTTATCGCTTCATCAAGATTTAGCGATAATGCCTCGCGACGGAAATTGCCGACCTCTCTGCTGAACCATGAGACATCGGATCACCTCCTTTCGCGCTGTTAAGCCAGGGTTGCCACCTTGGATCTTGCACCGAGGCAGCTGGACTTCAGTAACTCCCGGGCGCGTTTCCCAGGTCCCGCCGTCCTGTGAAATTTGTGTCCGATTCCGCAGCGCACAACAAGCCTTGCAATCATCTTTTTTGCGGTCATTATCGAGGCTTCGGGCTAGTTTTCCCCAGCCTGGATGCCCTGTCGAAGGGCCGTTTCTGGGGGCTGAAAACTGCGGCCTGCAACCTTCTGAAATCGCCGCAAAACCTCTTCGAATCGCGAGGAATTCCTGCCTCAGTGGGCGGATGATTCCCGGTCACTTGTGCGCACAAGTCTGGTTCCTGCGCGGCAAGCCGCGCGGCCGTCCCGTGCCGA
This sequence comes from Novosphingobium sp. PhB55, assembly GCF_004368805.1. Classification (NCBI taxonomy): domain Bacteria; kingdom Pseudomonadati; phylum Pseudomonadota; class Alphaproteobacteria; order Sphingomonadales; family Sphingomonadaceae; genus Novosphingobium; species Novosphingobium sp. PhB55. Next base: position 150,975 of record NZ_SODQ01000001.1, read on the forward strand.
AGGACGCGCTTCGACACGGGACGGCCGAATCCTGCGGTCAGCGGCAGTCTTCGATGACCCTGGAAATTTCCGTCCAGCTTGGAATGTAGAGTGGCTGCATGCCCTGCGCCTGGACCGCGAAACGGCCGCGGCTGAAGGCCATCGAATCGAGCAGCCGGTCGCGCGCGGGCAAGTCCACCTGGACCCCGCCGCTGACGGGATGGGCGGCAACGGCCCGAGTCGTGTCGGATGTGGTGATCGAAAGGGAAACGGGGCCGGCCGAAGTGCCGCTGCGGAACAGGGATATGGTGGAGGAGGCGCGATTGCAGCGGATGCCGAAAATGCCGTCGGCAAAGCTGGCTATTCCCGGACTGGTGATGCGCCAGTCGCCCGGCGTTGCGGGAGAATCGCGCCAGTCGGCGGGTGGCGGCGGCGGGGCCGGGGGCGGCGGGGCGGCCGGCGTCGGTGCCGGGCGTGGGGCCTGGACGGGGGGCTTGGCTGCCGGAACGCAAGCTGCGACAAGCACCAGCGCGGTCAGCGAAGCGGCTGTCAGCACCTTGCGGGGCAACTTGCGGGAGAACGAAAGGGCGTCGGTGCGCCGGCGCGGATTTGCCTTCATTCCCCCGGTATGGAATGAGGCGCGGCTCATCTCAAGTGTGCAAAGCCATGACCGACCCGTCCGAACCCCGCCCCGTCGATAAGAAAGCAGGCGCCGCGCCGCGCCAAGCGACTCGTCCAGCGCCCCGCATAGCCAAGTCCCGCGTCGATCAGATGCTGGTGGATCGGGGCCTGGCGGAGAGCCGCACCCGGGCGCAGGCGCTGGTGCTGGCAGGGCTGGTCTTTACCGGCGAAACCAAGGTGGCCAAGCCGGGTCAGAGCTTGAAGGCCGACGCGCCGCTGGAAGTGCGCGGGCGCGACCATCCCTGGGTTTCGCGCGGCGGAATCAAGCTGGCGCATGCCATCGAGCATTTCGATCTCGACCCCACCGGCGCGGTCGCGATGGACATCGGCAGTTCGACCGGCGGCTTCACCGACGTGCTGCTGACTCACGGCGCCGAACGCGTGTTTGCCGTGGATTCGGGCACTAACCAGCTCGCCTGGAAGCTGCGTCAGGATCCGCGCGTCACCGTACTGGAGCAGACCAGCGCGCGAATCCTGACCCCCGAGCAGATCGACGCGCCGTGCAACTGGGTGGTCTGCGACGCCAGCTTCATCGGTCTGTCCAAAGTGCTGGAAGTCCCGCTTCGCCTCGCGGCGCGCGAATGCCGTCTGGTCGCCCTTATCAAGCCGCAGTTCGAAGTGGGCCGCGGCGAAGTGGGGAAGGGCGGCGTGGTGCGCGAACCGGCGCTTCATGAGCGGGTCTGCGCCGAAGTCCGCGAATGGCTGGAGGCCGATGACTGGGTGATCCAGGGCATCGTCGAAAGCCCGATCAAGGGGCCGGAAGGCAACGTCGAGTTTCTCGTTTCGGCACTGCGGGGATGATTTTCCCGGCGGCGAGCGATTGCACCGGCGGCAAGCTCGTTACACAACCCGCGCATCTTCGTGGTTTATCCTGATTCGGGAGTTGTTAAGGGAATGAACCTGATTGCCTCGTCCGGCCAGTTGCGCGCCAGCCTGCTGCGCTGGGCGCTCGTGCTCGTTCCTCTGGTCGTGCTGCTGGGCTTCGTTTCCGGCCGCGTGGCGCAGAGCGGGCCGGGCAATCCCTGGTTCGACGCCCTGGTGAAGCCCGGCATCTACCCGCCCCCGATCACGTTCCCGGTCGTCTGGACCGTGCTCTACGTGCTGATGGGCTTAGCCCTTGCGATGATCTGCGCGGCGCGCGGCGCGCATGGGCGGGGACTGGCGGTGGTCGCCTTCGCCGTGCAGTTCGCGCTCAATCTCGCCTGGAGCCCCGTTTTCTTCGGCGCGCACCGAATGACGACCGGCCTGATCGTGATCGGCCTGCTCGACCTGGCCGTCCTGGTGACGATCGTTCTTTTCGCGCGAATCCGGCCCGTCGCGGCACTGCTGCTCGTGCCTTACCTCGCCTGGATCTGCTTCGCGACTTATCTCAACTACGCCTTCCTCCAGGCCAATCCCGCGCTCGACGGTGCGGAAGGGCCACGCGCAGTCGAGCGTTTCGAGATCTGAACGGTCCGGAAATTCGCCGGAAGCTCTTGCGCGCCTCCGCGCAAAATACCAAATAGGCGCCATGCAAAGCGAAAACCCCTTCGTCGCCGATTTCGTCAAGATGATGAACAGTGCTGCCGGCACGCTCGCAGGCGTCGGCCGCGAAGCCCGCGACAGCGCGCGCGAGCGCTTCAAGGAACTCATGGGCGACATGGACTATGTCACGCGTGAGGAGTTCGAGGCCGTGAAGGAACTCGCCGCCACCGCGCGCGGCGAAGTGGAAACGCTCAAGGCGCGCATCGACGCGCTCGAAGGCAAGTCGGGCCAGTAAAAGGCCTGGGTGACACCATTCTGGAAACAGGCATAAAGCGCGGGGGAATTTCCTCCGCGTTTTGCATTGGGCGTGCGGCGCTTATGGTGTCCGCAGCGCGCTGCCGCTAGCGGCGAGCCATGCAGCTTCGCGCACCCGCCATCGTCTGCGCTGCCCGCCCTCACGGCGAGACGGCGGTCATCGCCCGGATGCTGACGTCCGAGGCCGGGATCGTAGCTGCCTATGTGGCAGGCGGCCGCGGGCGCGAGCTGCGGCCGGTGCTGATCCCCGGCAATGCCGTGGAGGCGGATCTGCGCGCGAAAAGCGATAGCCAGCTTCCCTTCGCCCGCATCGAACTCGTCACCAGCCGCGGGCCCTGGCTCAGCGAGCCGCTTCCCGCCGCCGCGATCTCCTGGGTGACGGCGCTGACTGCCATGGCGCTGCCGGAGCGCCAACCCTACCCCGCGCTTTACGATGCGCTCTGCGCGCTTCTGGAGGCGATCTGCGTGGCACCCTCGGCCAGGGGCTGGGCGTTGCCGCTGCTTTCCTACGAGGTCCTGCTGCTGCGCGAACTCGGTTACGGCGTACCTGTCGCCCGTCCCCAGGATGACGACTGGGGCGCGATACTCACCACTTTCGACCGCCTCGGCCGCGAGCTTTCGCGCTATCCGCTTGCCGATCGGCGTGGAGACGCTATGGGGGCGCGCGTCCTGCTGCGTGAGCGGCTGGCACGGATTCATGGCTGAGAAGCAAGCGGAGAACGACATGCGCATCGCAGTATTTGCAGGAGACGGGATCGGTCCCGAGGTCACCGAGCAGGCAGTGCGCGTTCTCGAAAAGCTTGAACTTCCGGGTCTTGAGCTTGTCGAAGGCGATGTCGGCGGCGCGGCCTACTACAAGCATGGCCACCCGCTTCCTGCCGAAACGCTGGAGATCGCGCGTTCGGCCAAGGCGATCCTGTTCGGGGCCGTGGGCGATTTCTCCTGCGACCATCTCGAACGCCATCTCCGCCCGGAGCAGGCCATCCTCGGCCTGCGCAAGGAACTCGGCCTCTTCGCAAACTTGCGCCCGGCGCAGGTTTTCGCAGGCCTTGAGGACCTGACCACGCTGCGTCCCGAAGTCGCCAGCAAGATCGACCTGCTGATCGTGCGCGAACTCAACGGCGACGTCTATTTCGGCGAAAAGGGCCTGCGCACGCTGGAAGACGGCCGCCGCCAGGGCTGGGACATGATGTCCTATGCCGAGGACGAAGTGCGCCGCATCGCGCATGTCGGCTTCAAGGCGGCGATGGGCCGCGGCAAGAAGCTCTGCTCGGTCGACAAGGCCAATGTGCTCGAAACCTCGCAGCTCTGGCGCGACGTGGTGATCGAAGTGGCCAAGGAATATCCCGAGGTCGAACTCACCCACATGTACGTCGACAATGCGGCGATGCAGCTGGTGAAGAACCCGGGCCAGTTCGACGTGATCGTCACCGGCAATCTCTTCGGCGACATCCTTTCCGACCAGGCCTCGATGTGCGTGGGCTCGATCGGCCTGCTGGCTTCGGCTAGCCTTGCCGAGGGCACGTACGGCCTCTATGAGCCGATCCACGGTTCGGCGCCGGACATCGCGGGCAAGGGCCTTGCGAATCCGATGGCGACGATCCTTTCGGCGGCGATGCTGCTCCGTCACTCCTTCGGTCTCGAAGCCGAAGCTGCGTGGATCGAGGCTGCCGTCGCCAGGACTCTGGCCGATGGCATCAAGGGCGGCGATCTGGGCGGTACGGCCGGCACGCGAGAAATCGGTGACGCGGTCGTCGAACGGCTGTAAGATCGCCTACCGTTCGGACCAAAAAGGTTTATTCAGGATTACCACCTATTACGGGGCGCATGAACATAACTCGTTCTGATCTCGCAGAGGCGCTCGACGTCGCAGCCAAGCCGCTTGAGCTGGCGATTGTCCTGCCTACCTATAACGAGCGCAAGAACATCGCGACGATGATCGAGCGACTCGATGCCGCGCTGAAGGGCGTGGTGTGGGAGGCCGTCTTCGTTGACGACAACAGCCCGGACGGCACCTCGGACGAGGCGCGCCGCCTGTCGCTGGAGGATCCGCGCGTGCGCTGCATCCAGCGCATCGGCCGCCGCGGCCTTGCCAGCGCGGCGATCGAGGGCATGTGCTCCACCGCCGCGCCGGTGGTTGCCGTGATGGATGCCGACCACCAGCACGATCCTGCGCTCCTGCCGGGCATGCTCAAGGCGGTGACCTCGGGCGAGTACGACCTGGCCTATGCCTCGCGCTTCGCGGAAGGGGCCAGCACCGAAGCCTGGGGCCGTCCCGACCGTGTGAAGGCCTCGGGCCTTGCCAACCGGATCGCCAACAAGGTGACCGGGGTGGAACTGACCGATCCGATGAGCGGGTTCTTCATGCTTCGCACCGAGACCTTGCGCGCCGATGCGCATCGTCTCTCGGGCGTGGGCTTCAAGATCCTTCTCGACATTCTCGCAACTGTCGACCGTCCGCTTCGCGTGAAGGAGTTCCCGCTCCATTTCGCGGCGCGTGCGGAAGGCGAAAGCAAGCTGGACCAGACCGTCGTGTTCGAATTCCTCGTAGGCCTTTACGACAAGTGGCTGGGGCGCATCATCCCCACCCGTTTCGCCCTGTTCGGAACCGTTGGCGCCCTGGGCGTGGTGGTGCAGTTCAGCGCGCTGTGGATCATGCTCCACCTCGTGTTCGCCGAGCGCTTCGTCTACGGCAACTGGTCGGAAAGCGCGACGTTCAACATCGCGAACTCGATCGCGGCGATCGTGGCCATGACGTTCAACTTCGTGCTGAACAACGAACTGACGTACTCGGACAAGCGCCTGCGCGGGTTCGGCCCGCTGATGCGTGGCTGGGCGCAGTTCGCCGTCGCTTGCTCGTTGGGCCTGCTGACCAACGTCGGTTCGGCGGCCGTGCTCAGGACCATTGGCATTCATGACGTGGTGGCGGTCGTCACCGGCATCGTGCTGGCCGCGGTCTGGAACTTCGCGCTGTCCTCGAAGTTCGTCTGGGGCAAGTACTAAGCCAGCTGCGATAACTGGCCCGCCGCCCTGACGGCGGCGGCGAACAGACAAAAGCGCGCGCCGGGGTTCCGGCGCGCGTTTTTCGTTTGCCCTACGTCGGTCGTCATAGGGCGTTCGCCGGATTCACTTTGTGTTCACTCGTGCAATCATGTCCAGCACCGGGGCCGAGCCGGCTTGAGGGACAATGCATGATCTTTCGCGTTTCGATAGACGCCCGCGACCCCTGCCGGGTCGCCGCGGTGCTGGCCGAACTTGTCGGCGGCCGGTCGGTGCGCGGCGGCGCGGGTTGGCGCGTGGAGGCATCGCAGGCGGCGCCGCAGATGCTTGTGGTGCCTTGCGAGGATCCCTGCACGGATGCGGGCCACTGCAGCGTGACCCTGGCGACATCGCTCGACATCGCGGGAGTCTATGCCATCGCCGGGCGCGAAGGCTGGCCGGCCCGCTACCGGCGGCGTGCGGGCGGCCTGGACGTGATCGAGCTGATGCTGGAAGGCGCACGCGCGATCGAGGTCGTCACGCCCGACATGCAGGCGGATCACTTGGGCAAACTGGCCGCGTCTGGCTAGGGGCGGGCGCCCGGCATTCCGTCAACGCCAGTTCGGAAACCACATCCAGACGTTGTAGAATTCCTTGGTCGGCAGCGGGGCGCCAGAGATGATGGGGTAGAAGCCCACGAACATAGCTGCCGAGATCGCCATGGTCGCAGTGGCCAGGTGGCGCCAGCGGTCGCGCCGGTTCCACAGGGCGTCCAGGGCGAAGGCCAGGATGCCCATGAGGAAGGCTCCGGGCAGCAGATAGTGGTAGTAGAACTGGATCGGCTTGCCGTTGACCACCCAGATGCCCAGCGTGCCCGCATAGAGCAGCACCAGCGTCAGGACGTCCCGGCGCCCACGGAACAGCGAGACCCAGGCGCCCCATACGAGCGCGAAGAGTCCGGAGATCATCGAGAAGGGATTGCCCAGCATCACGATGCCGTGCTGGTGGCCGTCGATGTTCTCGAACTGGTACCAGATCGGCCGCCAGTCGACCATCCACTGGTACCAGAGGCTGCGGTAGGGGTGCAGCTTCTTCACGCTGTCCTGCAGCGCGATCATGTGGCGGTGCTGCTCGATGAAGCCCCAGGGCGAGAGCGGGCGGCTGCTATAGAACATCGCCGGAAGGTACGTCGCCCAATAGACCATCAGGGGCAGCAGCCCGAGCCAGAACGCGGCTTCCGCCAGCGAGATGCCCGGGATGGGTCCCGCGCCCTTGCGGCCGACGAATTTCCAGCCGCTCTCCCGCACGCGCAGCGCCAGGAACCACAGCCCGGGCACCATCAGCGCCGGAGCGCTGCTCCACTTGGCCCCGAGCGAAAGCCCAAGCGCAACGCCCGCCGCTGCCAGTCGTCCCCGCGCCGCGCCGCTCGTCGGCGCATGAAGGGCGGCCGCGAACTGCCAGAGGGCGATCATGCACAGTGAGGCCTCGACCATGTCGAGCATGGAGATGCGGCTCTGGACGAACCACATGAAATTGGTGGCCAGCAGCACGGTCGCGGTGATCGTGGCCCGGCGGCGTCCGGACAAGTGCCAAACGAAGCGCGCGAAGGCGAACAGGCCGAACACGCCGAACAGCAGCGGGCCGATGCGCCAGGCGATCGGCCGGTCGCCGATGATCGAGATGAAGCCGGCGATCACTTCCTTGGCGAACATGGGATGCTCGCCATTGGCCGGGATCAGTTCCAGCAGCTTGAGCGCAGCCGGGACGTAGTGGATCTCGTCGAAGTAATAGCGGTTCGGTTCCGCAAGTCGGAACAGGGCGAGGGCCAGGAACAGGCCCGTCACGATCAGGCTCCAGCCGATCGGATCTCTCTCATTGCGCGAAGCGTTCGGCATCGGACCGGCGGAATAAGGGCGAAGTAAGGGGACTGCAAGGCTGACTGAAACTTGCTCCACCGAAGCCGCGGCGCGCCTAAGGTTGCACTGGCCGCTTGCGCTGGCCCTTTGGCGATCCTAGAGGCTTGGCCCATGAAACGCACTACCGGACAGGACCGCTCGAAGACCCGCAACTGGCGCCCGGCCACCCGCGCGATTCGCGGAGGCACCTGGCGCTCGGAAATGGGGGAGACCAGCGAAGCGCTGTTCCTCACTTCCGGCTACAGCTACGACGATGCCGCTACCGTGGCCGCCCGCTTCATGGGCGAAGACGACGGCATGACGTATTCGCGGCTCCAGAACCCGACGGTGCAGATGCTGGAAGAGCGCATCGCTCTGCTGGAGGGGGCGGAAGCCTGCCGTACCCAGGCCTCGGGCATGGCGGCCATGACCACGGCGCTGCTCTGTCAGCTTTCGGCCGGCGACCACATGGTGTCCGCCCGCGCCGCCTTCGGTTCGTGCCGCTGGCTGGGCGATAGCCTGCTGCCGCGCTTCGGTATCGAGGTGACGGTGATCGACGCCACCGACACGGCGGCCTGGGAAGCGGCGATTCGGCCCAATACCAAGGTGTTCTTCTTCGAATCGCCTGCGAACCCGACAATGGACATCGCCGACATCGAAGGCATCTGCGCCATCGCCAAGGCACACGGGATCACCACCGTGGTCGACAACGCCTTCTGCTCGCCGGTCCTGCAGCGGCCGATGGAGTTCGGCGTCGACGTGGTGGCCTATTCGGCGACCAAGCTGATGGACGGGCAGGGCCGCGTCCTGGCCGGCGCCGTCTGCGGCACCGAAGAATTCATCAACGACAAGCTCCTGCCGTTCCAGCGCAACACCGGGCCGAACCTTTCGCCCTTCAACGCCTGGGTCGTGCTGAAGGGCCTGGAGACGCTGGACCTGCGCGCCAAGAAGCAGAGCGAGAACGCCCTGAAGGTCGGCCAGTTCGTCGCCGGGCGCGTGCCGAAGATCCTTCACCCCTGGCTCGACAGCCACCCGCAGCAGGCTCTTGCGCAGAAGCAGATGGATGCCTGCGGGCCGATCTTCAGCTTCGTCCTCGATGGCGGCCGCGAACAGGCGCATACCCTGCTGGACGCGCTCGAACTGATCGACATTTCCAACAATATCGGCGACTCGCGCTCGCTGATGTGCCACCCGGCCTCGACCACGCACCACGGCGTCGGTCCCGAAGGACGCGAGGCCATGGGTGTCACCGAAGGCATGCTGCGCATCAATATCGGGCTGGAGGATGCCGACGACCTGATCGAGGATCTCGACCAGGCGCTGACCAAGGCCGGTCTCTGATTCGTCGTGAAGCGCCGCTGCCCGCCGGGGCGGCGCTTCATCTGGCTGTCCGCCATGTCATCAGCCGAATGCCTCGCGCAAGGTTCGCGCTGCGCAGTTGTCGTTCCGTCAAATCATCGTTAGGCTGGCGGATGTTATGAAGGAATTCTTCCAACATACGGCGATGACCGATGGGGTGACCGTGCGGGTCGCCGTCAACTTCCTGCCCGAGCAGTCGCGCATCGAGGCGGGTAAGTGGTTCTGGGTCTATCACATTCGCATCGAGAACGATTCGGATGAGACGCTCCAGCTCATGACCCGGCACTGGCGCATCACGGACGGTCATGGCGATGTCAGCATGGTCGATGGCGAAGGCGTGGTGGGCGAACAGCCCGTCATCGCGCCGGGCCGCAGCCACGATTACGTCTCCGGTTGTCCTCTGCCTACGCCGCAGGGCTCGATGGAAGGCAACTACACCTTCCTGCGCGACGACGGCACCGAGATAGAGGCGGCGATCCCCTTTTTCCCGCTGGCCGCGCCCGCCACGGCGCGCTGACGGAACGGGCTTTCGGTGGGGCGATGCGCAGCGCCGGGAGCGTTGCGGCAGTTCTTCATTGCCCGTGCGAAAACCAGCGCATAGGGAACTCCCATGAAGCGCACGCACCTGCCCCTCAATGCCCTGCGCGTCTTCGATGCAGCGGCACGCCACCTTTCGTTCACCCGCGCCGCCGACGAGCTGGCCGTGACGCCGGCCGCGGTCGGCCAGCAGATCCGCGCACTCGAAGACCTGCTGGGCGTGGTGCTGTTTCGCCGCACCAGCAAGGGGCTGGAACTGACCGACGAAGCCGGCGCAGGGCTTGCCGCGCTGCGCACCGGTTTCCTTCATTTCGAGGATGCCGTGCAGGCCATGCAGGCGGGCCAGTCTAGCCACGTCTATACCATCGCCGCACCGCGCGAATTCTTCGCCGCCTGGCTGGCCCCGCGCCTTGCCGCATTCCGGGCCGATAATCCGCAGGTCCGCTATGTCATCGTCGACGGCGAACTGACCGATTTCACCGAAGCCAATCTCGACCTGGCGGTGCGCTGGACCGATGGGCCGGGCGAGCTGGAAGGCGCGGCACTGGGCGCGGCGGAATGGGTCGAAGTGGGCCAGGGCGACTGGATCGGCTGGCCGGGCGACCCTGCACCGGGCACCGAGGACGATCAGGACAATGAGGAGGCCAAGCCGCCGATCGCGGTGAGCGATGCGGGCCAGGCGATTGCCGCCGCGCGATCGGGCCTCGGCCGGGCGCGCGTTCCCGGCTTGCTCGCGCGCGGTCTCATCAGCGAGAACGACCGGGACGTGATCCAGACGACGACCCCGTGCCGCAGGGGCTACTGGTTGGTGGCACCATTGCCGCAGTGGCGCCAGAAGAAGGTCAAGGCCCTGGTCGGTGCCCTGACTGAGCAGGCGCTTACGGGGCAAACGCTCACGGGTCAGACACCTGCCGATCAGAGCCTGGATCAGGTCTCGGCCGGTCACACTTCGGCAGACTGAGCAGGCGGGAATCGAACGAACCGAATTCGTTCGATTTCAACAAGCACCGCGGCGGGGCGGCCATGTTAGGTTCCAGTCGGATCACACTGGAGACCGCGATGTCCTCTAGCCTGCCCGTGCCTGACGCCGAAGCCGCCTGCTGCAAGACCTCGCGCCGGGAGGTGCTGGGAGCCCTGGCCGCCGCCAGCGCAGCCGGAACCTTGGGCCTGGCCGCCGCGCCGCCGGCCATGGCCGCCTCGTCCGCCGCACCTGGGGGCGGCGGCGAGCAAGTCACGCCGGACCAGGCTCTCAAGGAAATCATGGACGGTAATGCCCGCTTCATCGCGGGAGCGCCCACGGCCCACACCAGGGATCTGGCCATCATCAAGGCCCGGGCGGCGGAAGGGCAGTGGCCTATCGTCGGCGTCCTGTCCTGTGCCGATTCGCGCGTGCCAGTGGAAATGGTGTTCGACGAGCCGATTGGCCGCCTGTTCGTCACCCGCATCGCCGGCAATATTACCACGCCGGAAATCATCGCCAGCCTCGAATACGGCGTGGCGGTGCTCGGCATCAAGGCCGTGGTGGTCATGGGCCATTCGAACTGCGGGGCGGTGAAAGCTGCCATGGAGAACCCCGAGGTTCCCGGCCAGATCAGCGCGTTGTTCCCGGCGATCCTGCCCGCGCTCTACGTCAGCCAAAGCCAGGATCCCGCCATCGTCACCCGTCAGAACGCCGTGATCCAGGCTGCAACCCTGATCAATTCCTCGCCCGTGATCGAGGCGAAAGTCCAGTCCGGCGAACTGAAGGTGGTGCCCGCTCTTTACGATGTCGCCACGGGCAAAGTGGAAGTCCTGCCTATTCCTTCGGGCCTTCGCACCAAGACGGCAAAGTGACCTCCCAAAGCCCGCCGTGCCGGATGGTCCGGCACGGCGGGTCCTGGATCAGAACCCGAGGTCTTCGATCGGGCCGTCGAAATTGCCGCCCAGCTTGTGGATGGCCTTGGCGAGCTGCTCCTGCGGCACGCCCTTGAGGTAGCCGTCGATGATCCGTTCGTAGTTGCTGATCAGCCCTTCGACTTCGTGCGACAGGCGCATGAACTCGAAGCCGCTGGCATGAAGCCCCTTCTGCTGGATCGGGATGTTCGAATAGTCCTGCCGCGGAATCGGTGGGAAATCGGGGCTGTTGTAAGGCAGTACCGTGGGCTCCATCACCGTTTCCATGTCGTCGTCCTCGGAGACATATGTCAGCGACCATATCTCGAAGAAGCAGCTCTCCGGCCCCGTCGGGCGGATCCGATAGGCGGACATCGAGGTGAAGTAGGGCAGCAGGAAGTAGTGCGGGAAGAGGAACTCCACCGCTTTCACCGGATGGGTCTGCGCCACCGTGCAAAGGTCTGGCACCGGCTCTCCGCGGGCCTGCAACTGCGCGGAAATCTGGTGCATGACGATGCCCAGCCAGTGGAACATCGCCATGTTCTGGTCTTCCGGCAGGCCTTCCTCGATGCCGATGAGACCGCGCGCAATTTCCACTTCCTTTTCGTGGACCATCCCCGCCATGCCTTCGCTGAGCAGAGCCATGGACTTGACCTGAAGTTCCTGGTTCTCGCGATAGGACAAGTGCGGTTCGGCCATGATCGGCACCGGGCCGCGCGGGCTGCGGTACATCGAATCGTACATCATCGGCGCCGCATGCTGGAGCTGCGGATGCGTCTGCATCACATGGTAGCCTTCCATGAAGGCTTCCATCGCCACCTTCCAGTTCGCCGGCAGCTCCGCTCCGTAGCACCATTCCGCGCGCATCTTGTCCAGGCCGCGGGCTTCCAGATTGGGCGCCAGGGGTCCGAAGGAATCGCGCACGGAAGGCGCGTCGTCGTCATGGTTGATCCAGACGCAGCCGATGAATGTCTCCGCACGGCAGGGGACCAGGTTGATGTCGTCCTCCTGAAGCTGCCGCTCCGAGAACATGTGCTTGCCGTAGACCTGGGTGGATTCGCCGTCCATATTCCAGCGCCAGCCGTGGAACGGGCAGACGAAGCCCGACTTCTTGCAATTGCCGTGCGCATGGCCGGTGCCGCCGGCAAAGGGCACGCCGCGGTGGCGGCAGGCGTTGTGGAAGGCTTTCACCCCGCTGGCGGTCCGCACGATGACGACGGACTTGCCGACGTTCTCGTACTCGATCCAGTCGCCGATTTCGGGGATCTGCTCTTCCCGGCAGGCCATCTGCCAGACATGCGGCCAGAGGTGGTCCAGCTCGGCCTGGTAGAATTCGGCATCGTAGTAGCGCTTGACCGGAATCCGTTCCGGATCCTCGATCGGATAGGGGACGGACCGCAGTCCGCCGTCGACAGATTTCAGCACTCCGACACCTCTCGGCTTGTTCTTCATTCGTGTTGAACGAATGTACAACCGTCGGCGGGGCAGGCAATGGCGCGCTCTATCGTGGGCGCGCTATTTGAACGGCGCGGGCAGGCGGCCCCGCGTCGGTCGCTTACCTTCGGGCCGGGTCGAGCGCGGATGCCGCGCGGCGGGGCGGCGCGCTTTCCATGGCCATCAGCGCCGCGATGCGCTTTTCGGTGGCGGGATGGGTGGAGAACAGGTCCGAAACCGAAGTGGGCACGATGTAGAGCTGCGCCGCGGCCGGATTGCGCTCCGAAGCCACGCTGGGAACCGCCTGCGCCGGGCCCGCGATCTTGGCGAGGGCGGATGCGAGTGCGCGCGGGTTGCCGCTGATCTCGGCGCCGGCCTTGTCCGCGCCGAATTCGCGGGTGCGGCTGATCGCCATCTGTACGATCATCGCGGCGAAGGGGGCCATGAACACGGCAGCCATGGCGGCAATCGGATTAGGTCGGTTTTCGCCCCCGCCAAGATGGCCCCCGAAGAACAGGCCGAAGTTGGCGATCATCGAGATCGCGCCGGCAATCGTCGCCACCATCGTCATGATCAGGGTGTCGCGGTTCCTGACATGGCCCAGCTCATGCGCCATGACTGCCGCCACTTCCTCGCGGTCCAGCATGTTCAGAAGGCCGGTCGTCGCCGCGACGGCGGCGTGCTCCGGGTCGCGGCCGGTGGCGAAGGCATTGGGGTTGGAACTTTCGACCAGGTAGACGCGCGGCATGGGAAGGCGCGCGCGGCGGGCGAGTTCGGCCACGAGGGTGTAGAATTCCGGCGCGCTGCGCTCGTCCACCTCTCGGGCATTGTGCATGCGCAGGACGATGCTGTCGGCGTTCCAGAACGTGAACAGGTTCATCCCCGCCGCGACGACCAGCGCGATCATCGCACCGCCGCTGCCGCCGAAGATATAGCCCAGCCCCATGAACAGTGCCGTGAGCGCCGCCAGCAGCATGGCCGTCTTGAAACCGTTCACTTGTCCAAACTCCTTGAAATGTCTGCCTTTGGAATCTGGGTATCACGCGGCGGCTTTCAATATCCGGAACGGCCTTTGCATCGCCCGCGCGAATTGCGGGGCGGGCCGCGCGTTCGGTGTCCTCAAGCGCGCAGATCCCCCCTAGGACCACTGCAAGGGAAGTTTCTGGGAGTTTGCAAGCAATGGCGTTCAAGACCCGCGTCACCGAGATGCTCGGCATCGAACATCCGATCGTGCAAGGCGGCATGCAGGGCGTGGGCCTGGCCGAGCTGGCCAGCGCTGTGTCCAACGCCGGCGGCCTGGGCACGCTCACCGCGCTGACCCAGCCCAGCCCCAAGGCGCTGCGGGAAGAGATCGAGCGCTGCCGCTCGATGACCGACAAGCCGTTCGCCGTGAACATCACGGTGTTTCCGACCCTGCTCCCGCCCGATTACAAGGCCTATGCGCAGGCCGCGATCGACGGCGGGGTCAAGATCGTCGAGACGGCCGGCACTCAGCAGGTGCGCGAGATCTGGGAAATGGTGAAGCCGCACGGCATCACCGTGCTCCACAAGTGCACGGCCGTGCGCCATGCCCTGTCCGCCGAGCGGCACGGCTGCGACATCATCTCGATCGACGGTTTCGAATGCGCCGGTCATCCCGGAGAGGACGACATTCCGGGGCTGATCCTGATTCCTTCAGCGGCCGACAAAGTGAAGATCCCGATGCTGGCCAGCGGCGGCTTCGGTGACGGGCGCGGGCTGGTTGCCGCTCTGGCGCTGGGCGCCGAGGGCATCAACATGGGAACGCGCTTCTGCGCGACACAGGAAGCGCCGATCCATGACAACGTGAAGGCCAAATATATCGAGAACGACGAGCGGGGGACGAACCTGATCTTCCGCAAGTTCAAGAACACGGCCCGCGTCGGCAAGAATGGCGTTTCCGACGAGGTGGTCGATATCTCCGCCCGCCCCGAATCGACCTTCGACGACATCAAGCATCTGGTGGCAGGGGCCGTGGGCCGGGAACTGCTCCAGTCCGGCGATCTCACCAAGGGCATCTTCTGGGCGGGAATGGTGCAGGGGCTCATCCACGACCTGCCGATGTGCAAGGACCTGATCGATAGGATCGTTGCCGAAGCCGAGGAAATCGTGAATGCCCGCCTCGGAAAGATGCTGGCCTGAGCCGGCGCGACGCACGGAGCGATGCCTGACATGACTTACGAGAAAATCCTCTACAGCCTGGAAAACGGCGTGGCGCGGATATCGATGAACGATCCCGCCACGCGCAATGCCGGCTCGGCGCAAATGGGCGAGGAGCTTTTCGATGCCGTTTCGCGTGCGGCGTTCGAGGCGCGGGCCGTGCTGCTGACGGGCGAAGGCAAGGCCTTCTGCTCGGGCGCGAACCTGGGCGATGCGCAAGATATGCTGGATAACCCGCGCCGCGACGTGGGTACTTTGCTGGACCGGCACTTCAACCCCGTCATCATCGCCATGCGCGACATGGAGCAGCCGGTCGTCACCGCCGTGCGCGGCGCGGCGGCGGGCGTCGGCGCGGGGCTGGCGATGGCGGGCGACCTCATCCTCTGCGGAACGAGCGGGTTCTTCCTCCAGGCATTCCGTCATGTCGGGCTGGTGCCGGACGGGGGATCGTCCTGGTTGCTGGCCCGCGCGATCGGCCGGGTGCGCGCCATGGAGATGATGCTGCTGGGAGAGCGGCTCCCTGCCGAGAAGGCGCTGGAATGGGGCCTCGTCAACCGCGTGGTGCCGGACGAAGACCTCGATGAAGCCGCCATGGCGCTGGCCGGGGAACTGGCGCGCGGGCCCTGGTCACTGCGACGGATCAAGCAGGTGGCCTGGGCCGCCACCGATTGCACGCTGGAGCAGGCACTCACCAACGAGCGCCTCGGCCAGCGCGATGCCTCGCGCACCGCAGATTTCGTGGAAGGGGTGACGGCGTTTTCCGAAAAGCGCCAACCGTCCTTCCAGGGGCGCTAGCAGTCTTGAAGGCCGCCGGACCCTGAGATGGAACCGGCGGCTGAAAGGCGGTCGGGAATCGACAAAGGCTGCCAGGGAAGGGCAGCCAGTGGGACCAGCTCAGATGATCCCGCTGGTCGCCAGCTCGGCTATTCGCTGTTCGCTATAGCCCAGTTCGGCGAGCACTTCGGCATTGTGCTCGCCCAGCATCGGCGGGGCGAGGCGGATGGTCGCCGGGCTGGCGGACATCATCGCCAGCGGACTGGCGATAAGGTCCACCGTGCCGCTTTCTGCATGGGCATGCGGCGTCGTGGCACGCAGTTTCCGGTGCTTGACCTGCTCGTCCTCCCAGACATCGGCCAACTCATTGTAGCGGGCCGCCGGGATGCCGACGCCATCGAGCATGTCCTGCATTTCGGTGACGGTGAAGGCCTTGGCCCAGGTGTTGATGATGTCCATCAGTTCCGCCCGGTTGGTCTTGCCGCGCTTGAGATTGCTGTCGAAGCGAGGATCGGTGAACAGTTCGGGCTGCTCCATCAGCACGGTCAGGCGGCGGTAGTGCTCGTCGGTGCCGGCGGTGAGGTAGATGATGCCGTCAGCGCAGCGCATCAGGTCTGCCGGGCCGCCGCCATTGCCGCCATTGCCCAGGCGGGGCGGAGCCTGCCCGCTGATCAGGTAGTCCTGCATGATGTGGCTGACCATCGCGACCGAACTGTCGAGCAGGGCGATGTCGATGAATTGCCCCTCTCCGGTGCGGTTGCGGTATTGCAGCGCGCCGAGGATGGCGAGGGCGGTATTGTGCCCGGTCACGAAGTCGACAAGGCTGGGCCCGGTCTTGAGCGGTCCGCTGCCGGGCTGGCCTTCGGGAATGCCGGTGACGGCCATCATGCCGCCGGTTGCCTGGAACAAGCCGTCATATCCCGGCCGCGCGGCCATGGGTCCGGTCTGGCCGAAGCCGGTGACGGAGCAGTAGATCAGGCCGGGGTTGATCTCTCGCAAAGTCTCGTAATCAAGACCGAAGCGCTTGAGATCGCCGACTTTATAGTTTTCGATCAGCACGTCGGCGGTCTTGACCAACTCGCGCAGGATCGCCTGGCCTTCCGCTTTGGAATGGTTGAGCGTGATCGAGCGCTTGTTGCGGTTGGACACGGTGAAGAAGCTGGAGTGACGCGTTTCGATCCCGTCCTTGCCGGGCACCCACGAGAAACCGTAGCCCCGGCCATCGTCACCGACGCCCGGGCGCTCGATCTTGATGACGTCGGCGCCAAGGTCGCCCAGGATCTGGGCGCCGATGGGGGCGGCAAAGACGCGGCTCATGTCGATGACGCGGATGCCAGCCAGGGCTGCTTTATCGTTCTGGTTCGTGCTCATGATGGCGCTGACGCTAGACCCTGCCCCGGAACCGGCCAAGACGAGCAGCCCCGCTTATCGCAGCGACGATCAAGCATCGCCTTCGCCCGGCCGGGCTTATCCGGCCCGCCGAAAACGCCTAGCCGAAAGCGGAAGACGATGGACGGGAGCATGCGATGAAGACGGCGATCATCACCGGGGCAGGCAGTGGCATCGGGCTGGAGACCGCGAAAATTCTCCACCGCGAGGGCTTTGCCGTGGTCGGCGTCGGGCGAAGCAGGGACAAGCTGGCGACCTTGGAGGCGGAGATCGGCAATCCCGATCACGTCCTGGCGATCAGCGCCGATCTGACCGATCCGGCCGCGCCGAAAGCCGTCGTTGCTGCCGCGC
The DNA here is from genome assembly GCF_004368805.1 of Novosphingobium sp. PhB55. NCBI lineage: Bacteria > Pseudomonadati > Pseudomonadota > Alphaproteobacteria > Sphingomonadales > Sphingomonadaceae > Novosphingobium > Novosphingobium sp. PhB55. The sequence continues at coordinate 168,182 of NZ_SODQ01000001.1, forward strand.
TGGAGCGGTTCGGGCGGATCGATGCCCTTGTCAACAACGCGGGCGTGGGCAGTCCCAAGCCGCTCGACGAGACTGACGACGAAGCGCTCGACGGTTTCCTCGATATCATGCTGGTCGCCCCGTTCCGGCTCTGCCGCGATGTCATGCCGCACCTTTCCGAAGGGGCCAGCGTGGTCAATGTCACCAGTACGTTCGCCCATATCGGCGGAAGGCGCGGGGGCGCCTATTCCGCGGCGAAGGGCGGCCTGAAGTCGCTCACCGAACACATGGCCTGCGAATATGGGCCGCGCGGCATCCGCTCCAACTGCGTGGCGCCGGGCGTGACGATGACCGACATGGTCCGCCACCGTTTCGAGGACGAGACGTTCAAGCGCAGCAATGTCGAGACCACGCCTTATCCGCGGCTCGCCCAGCCCGAGGATATCGCTTCGGTGATCGCTTTTCTCTGCCTGCCGGGGAGCGAGATGATCAATGGGCAGTCGATCGTCGTCGATGGCGGCTGGACGGCGACGAAATATCTCTCGCCGCGCGTCACCCGCACGACATGGGTGGAACCGGAAGGGCAATAGGGCAGGTGGCTCCGCTCGGCCTTTCGCGCGGAGGCGGTCAGGTTCCGGCTGTGCAGAGCTGGTTGCCGCCGCGCCGTTTCGCGGCATAGAGCGCGGCATCGGCCTGGTGGAACAGCGCCTCCGGATCGACCACGCCTGCGAGGGCGGGCGCGGCCATTCCCGCACTCGCGCCGAGCGGCAGGGAATGGCCCTGCCAGACCACCGGCGACATCAGCGCAGGCAATCGGTGGCGCACGGAGCGTTCCAGCGCGGCGGACGAAGCGCTGCGGTCGAGGATCATAGCGAACTCGTCGCCGCCGATCCGGGCGACCAGGCGCGCTTCGGGGAATGTGCGGCGAAGGCGGCGCGCAAAGTCGCTCAGACAGGCGTCGCCGGCTGCATGGCCCCAGGCGTCGTTGACCGTCTTGAAGCCGTTGAGGTCGAACAGCACAAGCGCGCCGATCTCGCAAAGACCTTCGCCTCCCGCAGGCCGATCGAGAAATTCGGAGTGAAAGCAGGCGCGGTTGGAAAGGCCGGTGAGGGCATCGTTCTCGGCCAGATGGCGCAGGCGTTCCCAGCGCAGGCGCTCTTCGGTTATGTCCTGCTTCATGCCGTAGAGGGTGGTCGCCCGGCCGCGTTCGACGCGCGTGGCAGCGGTTATTCGCATCCAGCGGACTTCGCCGTCACCGCGCAGGATCTGGGCGTCCATGGTGAAGCCCGAACCTTCCTCGATCGCCTTGGCGCGAAGCTGCGCGAGCAAGGCACGCGATTCCTCGGTGTAGAAATCCAGAGTCTCACGCCGGTCCATCGGCCGGTCGGCCGGGGCGCCGAAGATGTTGAACACCCCTTCGGTCCAGGTCAGGGCCTGCGTCGAGAGGTCGCAGGACCAGGCGCCCATTTCGGTGAGCGCGGCGGCCTGGGCATAGAGCTGTGCCTCCTGGCTCGCGACAGGCGTGGAGGGCTGGGTCTGCGGCTGGACAGGGTCCAACAGGGATGAAACGATCGCGTGCTTCAAGAGAACCGATCCTCGGCGGAAGGCATGTCCCGGACGGGAGCCCGTAACCCGTTTAATCCCTTAGTGTAAAAGCATTGCTAACCATGCCGAACGGCTCGGCGCCTCCCGTGAGGCGGGACGGGGTCAGGCGAGCGGACGGACAAGGGTGAGAGCATGGTCTGCATCGACGCCGCGAACCGATTCGCGCACGACCAGATCGGCCGCGAAGGTATGGCGATCGGTGTCATTGCGGGTCAGCCTGCTTATGGCCTCCCGCGCGATTTCGGCCCAGGGAATGCGCATCGAGGTGAGGGCAGGTGCGGTTCTGGCGGCGATGGGCATGTCCTCGAAACCGGCGACGGAAAGGTCCTGCGGCACCGCCAGACCGGCTTGCACCGCGGCCTGAAGGACGCCGGCAGCCATTTCGTCAGTGGCGGCGATGATCGCGCTGGGCCGGGGGCTGACGTCGAACAGGAGGTGCGCCGCGGCACGGCCGGATTCGCACGAGCCGTCTCCCGCCACCACCAGCAGGGGTCCGGTCAGGCGGCGATCCGCGATAGCGTCGAGAAACCCCTGTTCGCGCAGGCGCCCGGATAGCGAATTGTCGCTGTTCGAAACCAGACCGATCCGGCGGTGTCCTTCGGCCGAGAGCCAGTGAACGAGCTGCGCCATGGCGGTGCGATCGTCGCAGGCAAGACCGGGATGGCCGAGGCGCGCGCAGCCTGTCCCTGCAGCGGCACATGCGTGGGCAAGATCCTCGCGAGCCGAGAGCGGAGGAAGGAAGATGGCGCCCTGGGGGCGGCGGCGTTCAAGAAAGGCCTTCAGGCCCGCGAGCGGCTGTTCGCGCAGGAGCCAGGGCGTCATGACCGGGCCATCGTCGGCCAGAACCTCCAGTATCGCCGTTTCCACGATAGCGGCGAGGGCGGGGTCGCTGCCGTCGTGGAACAGCGCGAGCGTGGCCATGGCAGGGTCGGCGGCGTTACCGGGTAGCGGAAACAGGCGGTGGTCGAAGCCCAGCTCCTTCATCGCGGCAACGATGCGCGCGCGGGTAGCAGGGCCTACGGATGCGCTGCCATTGACGAGGCGGCTGACGGTTTTTCGGGATACGCCGGCAAGGCGGGCGACATCGTCCATGGTAAGGCGCGGCGGCGGCATTTCAACATCATGTCGCCCCGCGCATGCGCGTCCAAGCACAGTCCGATCCGATCCGGAGATGTGCCTGCGACGACCTGTTACAACCGTGTCATTGCAGAAAAGGCGCGAAATCCCTAAGTGGGCCGTGCTTCCGCAGCTGGCGGAACCGCCCACCCCACCGGAGAAAGATGAAGCTCGCCCCGTCGCAACGCCACTATGGAATGGATTGGCTGCGCATCGGCGCGTTCGTTCTGCTGATCTTCTACCATGTCGGTTTTTCGTTCACGCCGTGGGGTTACCAGACGCCCACGCGCGGTGTGGTGAGCTGGGCGGAAATTCCGCTGCTCGGCCTCAGCGCCTGGCGCCTGGCGCTGCTCTTTGCGATTTCCGGCTATGCCAGCGCCGCGCTTCTCAAGAAGGACGGCGACAATCGGGCTTTCCTCAAGAGCCGCATCCTGCGCCTTGGAATCCCACTGCTTTTCGGCCTGACCGTGGTGGTGCCGCCGCAGCCCTACATGGGGCTGGTCAATAGCGGGTACGACCATGGATATGGTTACTTCCTGCTTTACGATGCCTTCCGGTTCCATAAAGTGGGATACGAGATCCTCCCGGCCACGATGCACATGTGGTTCGTCATCTACCTGCTGGCTTACACGCTGGTGCTCTGCGCCGGACTGATGCTCCTGCCCGGAAGCTGGCGCGCGGCACTGCGCCGGGGTGCCGAGCGTCTGCTGTCGGGACCGGCCTTGCTGCCCCTGGGAATCGGGCTGATCTTCGCGATCCGCATGCTTCCTTACGGCTGGACCGACATCCATAATTTCCTTCAGGACCGCGGCGCACACCTGCACTATTTCGGCATGTTCCTGTTTGGATTCCTGCTGCGCGGTTCGGACCCCATCCGCGAGGCCATTGCCCGCCAGTGGAAGCTCGCCCTTGCGCTCGGCATCGCCGGCTATGCCTGGGTGATCGGCGACACGCTGCTCTATCCCGGCAACGTGCCGACGCCCGCGGCCTGGCAGGAGCCGTTGTCCTTCGCCAAGTCCGTCCAGTGCTGGGGAACGGTGATCGCGCTCTTCGGTATCGCCGACCGCTTCTGGAACTTCGATAACCGCTGGCGTGCGACTTTGGTGGAGGCGGTCTTCCCGATCTACATCGCCCATCAGACCGTGATGGTTTTCGTCAGCTATGGCATTCGCGACATGGGCCTTGGCGCCCTGGCGGAATTCCTCACGCTCTGTGCGGCAGTGGCCGGGGGGTCCTGGCTGTTCTACCTGATCGGGCGCGAGATAGGGCCACTGCGTCCGCTGATCGGGCTCAAGCGGCAGCGCCGGCGGGGCACGGCCGAAGAGCAGAAGCCTGCCCTCGCTTCGGCAGGCTGACTCCCACCAGCAAACGGGTTCCGACCTCTCGCGAGGCCGGAACCGCCGATCAGTCCCGCGTCAGCAGCAGCGCCGCAGCCATCGGACCGCCGCCGGAGGTGGCGACGGCCACTTTCGGGTCGCCGGCGATCTGTCTCTCGCCGCCTTTGCCGCGCAGCTGGGTCACGGCCTCGTGCGCGAAACCGAAGCCATGCAGGCGTCCGGCGCCGAGCTGGCCGCCGAACGTGTTCAGCGGCAATTCCCCGTCCCGCGCGATCCGCGTTCCGCCCTCGATGAAGCGGCCGCCTTCGCCCTTGTCGCAGAAGCCGAGTCCTTCGAGCCAGGTGATCGGCAGGAAGGCGAAGCCGTCGTAGAACTGCACCGTGTCGACGTCGGCAGTGGTATAGTCCGTCCGCTTCCAGAGGTCGGCGCCGGTTTCGTAAGCGGCGAACTCCTCCACCTGATCCCAGGAATAGCGATCGACAGAGCCCGACATGGCGGCGATGCGGATCGGCTTGGCGGAGACTTCGTCCAGCGCGTCTTCGGCCGAAACGATCACCACGGTCGAGGCGTCCGAAAACCGGTCGCAATCGTAAAGGCAGAGCGGCGTGGTCACCATGCGCGAGGCCATGTACTTTTCGAGCGTCAGTTCTTCCTTGGTGATCGCGCGCGCGCGCGGGTTCGCCATGGCGTTCCTCGATCCGTTGATGGCGATCTGGCCGAGCTGTTCGCGCGTCAGACCGTAGCGGTGCATGTGCCGCGCCGCATATTGCGCCGTCCAGCAGGCGGCCGAAGTGGCCCAAAAGGGGCTGGTCCACTGGGAACTGCCGCTGACGGTGTCCTGCTTCGCGCCCGCCATGTACTGGGCCGGATCGGCCATGCCGCCCGCTTCGTAGACCGTGCGGAAACAGATGACATGGCGGCACAGACCCTGCTTAACCGCCATGGCCGCCACGCCGATGGCCGAGAGTTGGGCCGGCTGCTCCATCGCACCCATGTGCCATTTCGACTTGATGCCCAGAACCTCGATCAGGTCCTCGCTGGCGATCGGGGAAAAGGCGGTATAGCCGGCCATCTTGCCGGGATATGTGAAGACCCCGTCGATCTGGTCGAGCGTGAGGCCGGCATCGTCGAGCGCCTCGCGCACGGCATCCACGGTCAGCAGCAGCGGATGGCGCGGCAGGCGCACCCCGACTTCGGACTGGCCGACGCCGGTAATATAGGCTTCCTTGCTGGGCATCAGTCCGCTTTCTCGAAGAGGGGATAGAAGACGCCGTCCTGTTCCTCGAAAACGACGCGGACGCGGTCTTCGAAGTCCACGGCTTCCACCGGGCAGCCGATGATATTGGTGGTCAGATAGACCCCCGGCGCCCCGTCCAGCTTCACGCGGGCGATCACGTAGGGCACTTCCAGCCCCTTGGCCCAGGGCTGGTGATTGATCGTGAAACTGTCGATCGTGCCGGTGCCGGGCACGGCCTGCGGGGCGACGTTTTCCGACTGGCAGTGGCGGCACAGCAGGCGCGGGGGATGGGTGAATTCTCCGCAGTCCCCGCAATGGACGATGTTGAGCCTGCCTTCGCCGCCGCCGGTCCAGAACGCGGTGTTTTCCTGATCCAGCCGGGGCCGGGGCCTGGGTAAATTCATGTCCGGAGCCTCCCTTTTAGGCGCCGAAATTCCGCGCCGCATGGATCTGCGTCAAGCAGGGGAGGGGATTGATCGCGGGGGCGCGGGCGTTGCGCAAATGTCGCAAACCGTTGAAAATCCGATGTGGAAAAAGTTGATTTGGAGCGGATTTGCGTTGCCGCCAACATATCTCCCAAAAATCGGTAACAAGACTGTCATTGCGGACAAGTACTCGCCCGGCCGGTTTTTCAACCAATAGGGAATGCGACGTGTCCACGAAAGTCATCGCCAAAAAGGCTCTGCATCTGACCTGTGGTCTGGGTGCCATTTGTATTTCCGCCCATGCTTTCGCCCAGGACGCGGCGCCCCCCAGCGAAGGGCTTGGCGATATCGTGGTCACGGCGGAGCGACGCACCGAGAACCTCCAGCAGGTGCCGATCTCGGTGGGCGTTGTCGGCGGTGACCAGCTGCGCAGCTTCCAGGCGGCGGGCGACGACATTCTTGCGCTGTCGGGCCGCGTACCCGGCCTCTACGCGGAAACGACCACGGGCCGCATCTTCCCCCGTTTCTACATTCGCGGTCTCGGCAATATCGACTTCTATCTCGGCGCATCGCAGCCGGTGTCGATCATCCAGGACGATGTCGTGCTGGAACACGTCGTGCTGAAGTCCAACCCGGTCTACGACATGGACCAGGTGGAAGTTCTGCGCGGTCCGCAAGGCTCGCTGTTCGGCCGCAACACGACGGCCGGCATCATCAAGATCGACACGATCAAGCCCACGACCGACCGCTGGACCGGCCGGGCCAGCGCCAGCTACGGCGAATACAACTCGGTGAACGTGGACGCCGGCGTTGGCGGACCGATCATCCAGGACGTCCTGGCCGTCCGCGTTTCCGGGCTCTACCAGCGCCGTGACGACTGGATCGACAACACCTACAGCGGCCCAAGCGCCGACGGTACCGTCTCGCCCAAGAAGGATGCGATGGGCGGCTTCGAGGAGCGCGACGCCCGCATCCAGTTGCTGCTGGCGCCCACCGGCTCGGGCTTCTCGATGCTGACGAGCTTCCATGCCCGCAAATACGAGGGCACGTCCACGATATTCCACCGCGCCGCGTTTACCAAGGGTTCGAACGACGTAAGCCAGGAACCGCGCGACAAGATCGCCCTCGACGAGGCGCATGACAATCCGCAGGCCTACGATACCTATGGCGCCTCCAGCCGCATCGCCATGGACTTCGGCCCGGTCACGCTGACCTCCATCAGCGCCTGGGAATCGACTTCGGGCTATAGCCGCGGCGATACCGACGGCGGCGCGGCGGCGGACTATCCGGTGAACGGCGTGGCCAACGGCTATGGCCAGTCGCAGGGCAATGTGCGCGATCTCGACCAGCTCAGCCAGGAACTGCGCTTGTCCAGCAATGGCGACACCCGCTTCAAGTGGCAGGTGGGCGGCATGTGGTTCGACCAGCGCGACATCACCGAGTTCTATCAGCGCGCCTACTTCCTGACGCCGCCGGCCAACAACCCCAACAACTGGGTGCGCCTGCGCAACCAGAACACCAGCTGGGCCGTGTTCGGCCAGGCGAGCTATGAGCTGGCCGAGGGTCTGACGGTCACCGCCGGCGGGCGCTATACCAAGGACACGAAGAAGACGCGCCTGCTCAAGACCGCGGACACGGCGGCCGGCGCGGTGACTTACCGGGGGCGTCGCTACGTGCGTCTCTCGGGCGAGGAGCCGAGCTGGGATGTCAGCGTGAACTACCAGGTCAACCCGGACGTCAACGTTTACGCGCGCGTCGCGCGCGGTTTCCGCGGTCCGACCATCCAGGGCCGTTCGGCGGTGTTCAACTCGGACTTCACCACGGCGGATTCGGAAACGATCCTTTCGGGCGAGGCCGGCATCAAGACCAGCCTGCTGAACAACCGGGTGCGCTTCAACCTTTCGGGCTTTGCCTACCGGGTGAAGGACATCCAGCTGAACGGTAACGACAGCGACGGCAACGGCGTCCTGTTCAATGCCGACAAGGCCGAGGCCTACGGCATGGAAGCGGAACTGGAGGCACGTCCGATCCCCAACCTCTCGCTGACGGCCGGGCTCAGCCTGCTCCACACCGAGATCAAGGACAAGAACGTCTACGCCCAGGTCTGCGCGCTCAACGGCGTCGTCGTCTGCACGGTCGAGGACCCGACGATCACCAATGCGCGCGGCACTTTTGCGCAGATCGACGGCAATCCGCTGCCAAATGCGCCGAAGTACACCGCCAATGTCACCGCGCGTTATGACGTGCCGTTGGGCAATGGCGGTTCGCTGTTCGCGGCCACCGACTGGATGTGGCAGGGCTACACCAACTTTGTGCTCTACAAGACCAAGGAGTTCTACTCGAAGGGCGATTTCGAAGGCGGCCTCAAGATCGGTTACTCGGCCGCAGGCGGCCAGTACGAAATCGCGGCCTTCGCGCGTAACATCACCAATGAGAAGAACCTCAAGGGTGTGATCGAGAACTACATGGCCGCCGTGTTCAACGAACCCCGCGTGATCGGCGCTTCGTTCTCCGGCAAGTTCTGATCGGGACGTTCAGAGCGGTCCAATCGGATCCGGTAAACAGGTGGTGCGGTCGTCAGGCCGCACCACCTGAAGCCATCGGAACTCCTATCGCACCGCGGGCATGATCTCCTCGGCGATCCACTGGGTGTAGTCGCGGTAGGCTTCGATACCGGAGAGCGGAGGGATCGGAACCGAACTCCAGGTCACGCCCAGCCGGGAGAGTTCGCCCAGCCGCGCGATCAGCTCGTCCTTCGACTGGCCGGGCCGGGCGCGGGGATCGTCCAGCACCTTGTGACCCTCGCCCACGCGGGCGGTGGAGATACCGTAGAATACGTCTTCCAGGCGGCCGTTGTAGTCCGGCTGGGAGCGGATGAAATCCAGTCGCTCGGGGATCGTCTCCGGCCTGGTGAGGAAGGGCCACCAGCCCTGCGCATGGCGCGCGGTACGCCGCAATACGGCATCGGCATCGCCGCCGAACCACACCGGGATATGCGGTTTCTGCACTGGCTTGGGTTCGAAGGCCAGATCGCGGAAGGACACGTACTTGCCCTCGAATTCAGGGTTTTCCTGAGTCCAGAGGGTGATGATGGCCTGGATATATTCGTCCGCCATCGCTCCGCGCTCGTGGAACGGAATTCCGAGCAGCGCGAACTCCTCCTCCAGCCAGCCGACTGCAAAAGTGACCGTGACCCTCCCGGAGGAAAGCCAGTCCATGGTCGCGAGCGCCTTGGCCGTCACGATCGGGTGTTGGGCGGGCAGGATGGCGATGCAGGAATTGACCCTCAGCCGCTCGGTCGCGCCGGCGAAGTGGCTCATCGCGGTGAAGGCACTGAAATAGAAAGCGCCGGACAGGGCGACATGATCCCGCGGAATCGCGTGGTGCTCGGGCACGGCGATCATCTCGAACCCCAGCTTTTCCGCCCATTTGGCTAGCGCCGTCTGGTCTGCGCCGGTCACGGCCGTCTCCCAGGGCTGCATCGTCGCCTTCAGTTCCAGCATATGCGGCATGGCGAAAGCGAGCTTCATGCGGGGTCTCCTCGTAACCGGACCATGGCGATTGGGCGAAGCGGGAAGGCGGCTAGCCTCTCCCGATGAAGCCCGCGATTTCACGGGCGATCTGCTGCGGCAATTCGAGATTGAGCAAATGGCCGGCGGCGGGATGCTCGATCCGGGTCACGTCCCTGCCGGCGGCATCGATCAACTCGGCCATCAGGCGGAAATCCTCGGTGTCGCGGCTGCCGGTCAGGAGGAGCGTGGGCAGGGCCAGCGCGGAAAGCCGGTCTACATCGGGCATTTCGGGTCTCTGGTCGTCCTGCACCCACTGGCGCCCGTGGAACGCGGCGATCCCCGCGCGGAGCCGCGCGGCGTTCGGGCCGTCGCGGGCCGTGTCGAACAGCGGATGCTGCAACCAGAGGTCGCGCGCCGCTGCCATCTCGCCCCCTCGCGCGGCGCGCCCGATGGCCTTCCAGCGTTCGATCCAGTCGGCGCTCCACGACCAGCCGACCATGAGCGGGCTCACCAGCACCAGTCGGCGCACCCGCTCGGGATGGTTCAGGGCGAAGTTGAGCACGGTGCCGCCGCCCAGCGACAGGCCGCACAGATCGGCCCGTTCCAGTTCGAGCGCATCGAGCAGGGCAAGCAGATCGTCCGAGTGCGAAAAGGGCGCTCCGGCTTCGCCATGGGAGTCACCGAAACCGCGCTGGTCGTAGGCGATCAGCGGCAGGTCATCGGGGAGGGCGGCCGTGACGGGCTCCCAGTCGTGCCGGGAGCCGCCGAAGCCATGCACCAGAACGAGCGGCGTGCCCGTGCCGCTGCGTTGCCCCCCTGCCAGGGTGGCCTGGCAGGGGGTCGTCGTGCCGATCTCGATGCTGAAGTCCTGTGTCATGACACGGAAGCTAGCGTCTTCGCCGCCGTCCTGCACTGCTCCAATCGCCCCCCGCCATCCTTATCAGGCGGAACCCATGTAGCGCCCGCCATTGGTGCTGATGGTCTGCCCGGTCATGTAGCTCGCTTCTTCGGAGGCGAGGAACGCGGCGGCGGCGGCAATGTCCGCCACTTGCCCCAGGCGCTTCACCGGCAGGGTCTTGCCGTAAGCTTCGGCATCGATGGGCGCCTGGCGCAGCATGGGCGTGTCGATCGATCCGGGCGGGATCATGTTGGCCGTGATGCCCGTGCCGCCAAGCTCCATGGCAAGGGCCTTGGTCATGCCGAGCAGGCCACCTTTCGAGGAAACGTAATGGCTTTGCGCAAAGGAGCCGGACTGCGTGGACGAGGAAGTGATGTTGATGATCCGCCCCCACTGGGCTGCCAGCATGTCCGGCACGATCTCCTTGGTGACTAGCCACGGGCCCTTGAGATTGATGCGGATCACCTTGTCGAACTCGTCCTCGCCGATGTCCATGAACGGGGTGAAGGGCGCGATGCCGGCATTGTTGACGAGGATGGTGATCGGACCGAGCTTGCTGCGGGTTTCCTGCGCCGCAGCCTGGATCGCCGCCTTGTCGGCGCAGTCGGCCGTGAGGGCCAGTGCCTTGCCGCCTGCATCCTCGATCATCCGCACGGTTTCCGCCGCGCCTTCGGGATTGAGGTCCCATACCGCGATGGCCGCCTTGTCTTCGGCCAGCCGCCGGGCAATGCCGCGTCCGATCCCCGAGCCGCCGCCGGTGACGACGGCGACTTTGCCTTCAAGCGAACGTGTCATGCATTCTCTCCCGCAAGCATCCTGCTGTGCTGAACGGGTGAACAACAGGGGCGGGTCAAGTCAAGCCGAGCGCGCCGAATTCGCCTCGGCGGATTCGGGTGCGTTTACATCCGCTCCGCGAAACCGCCGTAGCGGCCCTTGTGGAACAGCATCGGATCGTCTTCCCGCACGGCTTCCATGCGCAGGACTTCGCCCAGCACGAACCAATGGTCGCCCGCCTCGGTCACCGAATAGAGCCGGCATTCGATGGCGGCGATCGAATCGGCGATGATCGGCAGGTTGTGGTCGGAGACGATGTAGTCCACGCCCACGAACTTCTGGTCACCCTTGGCGGTGACGGCGCGGCACACGTCGGCCTGGTCGCTGGCCAGGACATTGACGCAGAAGTGCCCGGCCTTCTCGATCAGCGGCCAGGAAGTGCTCTTCCGATCGGGGAAGAAGCCCACCAGCGGCGGATCGAGCGAAACCGAAGTGAAGGAGCCGACCACCATGCCGGTGGGCCGGTCCTCGTCGAGCGCGGTGATCACACAGACGCCGGTGGGATAGCTGCCCAGCACCTTGCGGAATTCGGCCGGATCGATGGTCGTTGTCGTCACTGGGTCGTTCATCCTGTCGGTTGGAGCCTTGGGCAAGTCAGGGCTTCAGTATCCCCTCCATGCGCAGGGCGGTTTCGTCAAGCCACTGGCGAAATGCCACGACCCGCGGCAACTTGCGGATGTCCTGATGCGTGACGAACCAGAAGCTGCGCAGGATGCGCTTTTCCGGCAGCACGGCCACCAGGCGAGGATCGGATTCGGCCATGAAACAGGGCAGCACGCCCAGACCGGCGCCGCTGGCCACCAGGCTTTGCTGCGCGGTGATGCTGGGGGAGCGGATCGCCGCCTTCAGGCCGGGCTGGATTTCGTCGAGATAGCGCAGCTCGGGGGAATAGATGAGGTCCGGGATATAACCGACCAGCGCATGGCCATCCAGCAGGTCAGCCGGCCGCGAAGGGGTGCCGTGCGCCGCGAGGTAATCGTGCGTGCCGTAAAGCGCGAGCGTGTAGTCCGACAGCTTGTGCGCCACCAGCGGCCCGGTGCGCGGGCGCGACAACATGATGGCGACATCCGCCTCGCGCCGGGTGGGACTGAGAAAGCCGCTGGAGGCGACGAGGTCGATGGCGAGCCGCGGATGCGCGGCCTGGAAGCGTGGCAGGTGGCGGGCCAGGAACCAGCACCCGAAGCCCTCGGACGTGCTGATCCGCAAGGTGCCGTAAAGCCCGTCGTTCCCGCCGGCCTGTTCGGCGATGCGCCCGGCGGCGCTGGCCATGGCTTCCACCGAGGACAGCAGCGCTTCTCCCGCCTCGGTCAGTTCCTGGCCGCTGCGGGTCTGTTCGAACAGGGCGGTGCCCAGCGAGGCTTCGAGCCGGCGCAACCGGCGGCCGACCGTCGTGGGATCCACGCCCAGCGTGCGGGCGGCACCCGCGAGCTGTCCCGCCCGGGCGATGGCGAGAAAGGCCTGGTAGTCGCTCCAGTCGATCGAGGGCATCGTCCCAAAAGGTATCGTCAAGGTATCGTCACTGCGGGAAATGGTCCTCGGGGCTGCAAATGTGCAGTTATCGATGGCGTATTTTCAGCTTGCCTGCAAATCGGACCGGGACCACCTAACGTGGAAAGCGCACCGTGAGTGCCGTCGAAGACAATGCGAAAGGATGAGGAATGCGCCTGATTGACCACGTCGTTGTCGGCGGAAGCGGCGGATCGGCCGCCCGCATGGGTGACGTCTTCAACCCCAGCACCGGCCAGGTTCAGGCCCAGGTCCCGCTCGGCGACAAGGCCCTGCTCGACCGTGCCGTGGCCACCGCGCAGGAAGCGCAGGTCAAGTGGGCCGCCACCAACCCGCAGCGCCGCGCCCGCGTGCTGTTCAAGTTCAAGGAACTGATCGAACAGAACATGCAGGCGCTGGCAGAAATGCTGGCCTCCGAGCATGGCAAGGTCGTGGACGACGCCAAGGGCGACATCCAGCGCGGGCTTGAGGTCGTCGAGTTCTGCTGCGGCATCCCGCATATGCTGAAGGGCGAATATACCCAGGGCGCCGGCCCGGGGATCGACGTCTATTCGATGCGCCAGCCACTCGGCGTCGGCGCGGGCATCACCCCGTTCAACTTCCCGGCGATGATCCCGATGTGGATGTTCGCTCCGGCCGTCGCGGTGGGCAATACCTTCATCCTCAAGCCCTCCGAGCGCGACCCCTCGGTTCCCAACCGCCTTGCCGAACTGTTCCTGGAAGCCGGCGCGCCCGAGGGCGTTCTGCAGGTGGTCCATGGCGACAAGGAAATGGTCGACGCGATCCTCGATCATCCCGGCATTGCCGCTGTCAGCTTCGTCGGCTCGTCCGACATCGCCCACTATGTCTATGAGCGCGGCGTTGCCGCCGGCAAGCGCGTGCAGGCAATGGGCGGCGCGAAGAACCACGCCATCGTCATGCCCGACGCGGACATGGACCAGGCCGTGAACGACATCATGGGCGCCGCCTATGGTTCGGCGGGCGAACGCTGCATGGCGCTGCCGGTGGCCGTTCCGGTGGGTGACGAAACCGCAGATCTGCTTCGCGAGAAGCTGGTCGCCGCGATCGACAAGCTCAAGGTCGGCGTGTCCAACGATCCCGAAGCGCAGTACGGCCCGGTCGTCACCGCCGTGCACAAGCAGAAGATCGAGAACTGGATCCAGACCGGTGTCGACGAAGGCGCCGAACTGGTGGTGGACGGTCGGGGCTTCTCGCTGCAGGGCTATGAGGAGGGCTTCTTCGTCGGCCCCTCGCTGTTCGACCATGTCACCACCGAGATGAGCGCCTACAAGGAAGAGATCTTCGGTCCCGTCCTCCAGATCGTCCGCGCCAAGACCTTCGAGGAAGCGGTGGAGCTTCCTTCCAGGCACCAGTACGGCAACGGCGTCGCCATCTTCACCCGCAACGGCCACGCCGCGCGCGAATTCGTCCAGCGCGTGCAAGTGGGCATGGTCGGCGTGAACGTGCCGATCCCGGTGCCGGTCAGCTACCACAGCTTCGGCGGCTGGAAGCGCTCGGCGTTCGGCGATCACAACCAGTACGGCATGGAAGGCGTCCGCTTCTGGACCAAGGTGAAGACGGTGACCCAGCGCTGGCCGGATGGCGGTGCAGGCGACAGCGCTTTCATCATCCCGACCATGGCCTGACGATACGCAGGGACCGGAGCGCGGAACAGGGTAGGGACTGCAGGTGTTTCCTCGGGAATGTCCGCAGAAAAGGAAGGTCGTTCGATGATGAAGATCGGCAATGCACTGGCCCCGGCCCTGACCGTCTCGCTGCTTGCCCTCGCTCTCGCCGCCTGCTCGAAAGAGCCGGCCAAGCCCACGGCCGAGGAAACCGCGACCACGCTTCCGGAGCCGGCGCCCGGCGCCACGGCGCCATCCTCGGGTGCCGGCTCCGCCTCATCGGAGCCGGCTGCGGTGCCTTCGGCCATACCCGCCGCCCTGCAGGGCCGCTGGGGTCTCGTCGATGCCGATTGCACCAGCACCAGGGGTGATGCCAAGGGCCTGCTGACGGTCGATGCCGATACGTTGAAGTTCTACGAATCAGTGGCCAAGCTCGGCACTATCAAGTCCGGCTCCGCGACGGCTCTGGAGGGCGAATTCGCCTTCACCGGCGAAGGGCAGAGCTGGAACCTTGACGTGGCCCTGCGCTCGCCCGACGGCGGCAAGACTCTTGTCCGCAAGGACACCGGACCGGACGCGATGCCCGGTACGCTCACTTATGCAAAGTGCCCCTAGAAGCACCCCACCGCACCTGCCAGGAACAGAACAGAGATGACCGAACAGTTTGGGCTGACCGAGGACCAGCTTGCGATCCAGGAGACCGCACGCAAGTTCACTGCCGACCGCATCACGCCCTATGCTGCCGAGTGGGACGAGAAGCACCACTATCCGGTCGATGTCTGGAAAGCGGCGGGCGAGCTTGGCTTCGGGGCGATCTACGTGTCCGAGGAAAGCGGCGGCATCGGCCTTGGCCGCTTGGACGCGGCGCTGATCATGGAGGCCATGTCCTACGGCTGCCCGGCGACCAGCGCCTATATCTCGATCCACAACATGGTCGCCTGGATGATCGACAGGTTCGGCGACCAGCAGCTCAAGGATCGCTATCTTCCTGACCTCTGCTCCATGGAGAAGATCGGCTCTTACTGCCTGACCGAACCGGGCTCCGGCTCCGACGCGGCCGCGTTGAAGACGACCGCGCGTCTGGTCCAGGATGCCGGGGGCGATCACTACGTTCTCAACGGCACCAAGCAGTTCATTTCCGGCGGGGGCTACAACGACGTCTACGTCGTGATGGCACGTACCGGCGATCACAAGTCGCGCGGGATTTCGTGCTTCGTCGTGGACAAGGACACGCCCGGTGTCTCCTTCGGCGCGCCGGAGAAGAAGCTCGGCTGGAATGCCTCGCCCACTGCGCAGGTGATCTTCGAAGATGCCCGCATCCCCGCCGAAAACCGCGTCGGCGCCGAGGGGGACGGCTTCAAGTTCGCCATGGCCGGTCTCGATGGCGGGCGCCTCAACATCGGTGCCTGCTCGCTGGGCGGCGCGCAGCGCTGCCTCGATGAGGCGGTTCAATATGTGAAGGACCGCAAGCAGTTCGACCAGCCCATCGCCGAATTCCAGAACACCCAGTTCCGGCTTGCCGACATGGCCGCCGAACTGGAGGCCGCCCGTGCGCTGCTCTATCTTGCCGCCGCCAAGGTCACCGCCGGCGCGCCCGACAAGACCCGCTTCGCCGCCATGGCCAAGATGATGGCCAGCGACACCGGCTCCTCGGTCGTCGACCGCGCCCTGCAACTCTTCGGTGGATACGGTTATCTTCGCGACTATCCCATCGAGCGGTTCTGGCGCGACCTTCGCGTCCATCGTATCCTCGAAGGCACCAACGAGGTCATGCGGATGATCATCGGCCGCGACCTGCTCAAGTAAGGGGCACGAGGACATGACTACCGATTCGCTGTCTGGAGATACCCTCCCTGCCGATGCCGTGCCTGCTGGTGGTTTGGACGCCGAGATTCTCACCCGCCGCGATGGCGTGGCCGGGATCATCTCGCTCAACCGGCCCAAGGCGATTCACGCCCTGACTCTGGGCATGAGCGAATCGATGAGCCACGCGCTAGCGGCCTGGGCCGGCGATGCCGAGGTGAAGGCGGTCATGATCGAGCACAGCGAGGGTCGAGGCTTCTGCTCGGGCGGAGACATCAACCTGCTGCGCAGGTCGGCCCTTGAAGACCACGGGATAGAGGGGCGCCGCTTCTTCCGTGCCGAATACCAGCTCAACCACCAGCTCTTCATATACGACAAGCCGGTCGTGGCATTCATGGACGGCGTGACCATGGGCGGCGGCGTCGGCATTTCGCAGCCCGCGCCCTTCCGGGTGGCGACGGAGCACACCCGGTTCGCCATGCCCGAGACCGGGATCGGCCTTTTCCCCGATGTCGGCGGCGGCTGGTACCTTTCGCGGCTGGACGGCAGGCTCGGCCAGTTCCTCGCGCTGACCGGCGCGCGGCTTGACGGTGCGGAATGTCTCTGGGCGGGCCTTGCGACGCACTACCTGCCCAGCGAGGCGCTTCCCGAAGCCAAGCGGCGCATCGCCGCGGGCCATGAAATCGGCGGTGTGCTCGGCGCGCTTTCCGACAAGGCGCCCGAGCCCAGGATCGCCGCCCACGCCGCGCAGATCCGCAAGCATTTCGCCTTCGACACGCTGGAGCAGGTGCTCGCATCGCTGGAAAGCGACGACAGCGAATGGGCCGCGCGCGAACTCGCCACGCTGCGGACCAAGAGCCCGCAGGCCTGCAAGATCGCGCTGCGCCAGCTCGCCACCTCGCTGACCCTCGACAATTTCGCGCAGAACATGGCGATGGAGTACCGCATCGGCAGTCACGTTCTGGTCCTGCCCGACTTCGCGGAAGGGGTGCGCGCCGTGATCGTGGACAAGGACCACGCGCCAAAGTGGAACCCGTCCTCGCCCGAAGACGTGACCGAGGATATGCTGGACGCGATTTTCGCGCCGCTCGCCCCCGAAGACGAGTGGAGGCCGATTTGACGTTCCCGACGCCGATCGAACTCTACCACGTCGTCAAGAAATCCTGGTCCGCCGCTTCCATCCCCGATCCATTCGATCCCGCTAACCCCGCGCGCAATCAGTGCGCGGTGACGGCGCTGGCCGTGCAGCACTACTTCGGCGGGGACATCTTCAAGACCGCGACCAAGGGCGGCACTCACTTCTACAACTGGGTGGACGGCCGGTTCTGGGATCTGGCTGCGGATCAGTTCGACGAGCCGATCCCTTACGACAACACGCCGACCTCGCGTGACGAGGCGCACGAACATGCCAGCCCGGCCCATCTCGCCGCGCTGATCGCCGATATCGAAGCGAATACCTGAAGGGACTTCCGATGAGCTACGAAACGATCCTGGTCGAAACGAGGGGCAACGTCACTCTCATCACGCTCAACCGTCCGCAGGCGCTCAATGCCCTGAATTCGTCGGTGCTGGGCGAGTTGATAAAGGCCTTCGCCGTCTTCGAGGCGGACAAGAGCCAGGGCTGCGCCGTCATCACCGGCTCGGGTGAAAAGGCCTTCGCTGCAGGCGCTGACATCAAGGAGATGGTCGAAAAGCCCGGCGCCGAGTTCTATTCGGAAGACTTCTTCGCCGGTTGGACCGCGCAGATCGTCAAGACCACCCGCAAGCCGTGGATCGCTGCTGTCAACGGCTTCGCGCTTGGCGGCGGCTGCGAACTGGCCATGATGGCGGACTTCATCATCGCCTCTGAAAACGCGAAATTCGGCCAGCCGGAGATCAAGCTGGGGGTGGCGCCCGGCATGGGCGGCTCGCAGCGCCTGGCCCGTGCGGTCGGCAAGTCCAAGGCCATGGACATGTGCCTGACCGGCCGCATGATGGATGCCGCTGAGGCCGAGCGTTCGGGATTGGTCAGCCGCGTGGTGCCGCAGGACCAGCTCCTCGGCGAAGCGCTGAAGGCCGCCGAAGCGATTGCCGGGATGCCGCCGCTGGCCGCCATGATGAACAAGGAAATGGTCAACCTCGCTTTCGAGACCACGCTCGACACCGGCCTCATCATGGAGCGCCGCCTGTTCCAGGTGCTCACCGCCACCGAGGACAAGGCCGAGGGCATGGCCGCTTTCGTCGAGAAGCGCCCGGGCGTCTGGAAAGGCCGCTAAGGCCGCAGTGGCGGGTCGGATGTCGTTCCGGGCGTGACCGGGGACCGCTGGCCCAGCCGCGCAGGAATGCAGCGAGGCGCTTTGGTGCCCGGCCGATGGTAACGGATGGCCAGCGGTCTCAAACTTGGGAGAGAACGTCATGAAAATCGCCTTCATCGGTCTGGGCAACATGGGCGGCGGCATGGCCGCGAACCTCGTGAAGGCCGGGCATGCCGTGACCGCCTTCGACCTTTCGCCGGAAGCCACCGGCAAGGCGGCGGAGCAGGGCTGTTCGATTTCAGCGACGGTTTCCGAAGCCGTCGCGGACGCGGAAGCGGTCGTGACCATGCTCCCCAACGGCGCCATCGTCCGCTCGGTCTACACCGCCGAAGTGTTCGGAAACGCTCCCAAGGGCGCGCTTTTCCTCGATTGTTCGACCATCGACCTCGCCACTGCGCGCGAAGTCGTGGAACTGGCGCAGGCGGCCGGATACGAAATGGTCGATGCGCCGGTCTCGGGAGGGATCGCGGCGGCCAATGGCGGCACTCTCACGTTCATGGTCGGCGGAAGCGAAACAGCCTTCGAGCGCGCCCGCGCCGTGCTGGAACCGATGGCCAAGGCGGTTATCCATGCCGGTGAAACGGGCGCAGGCCAGGTCGCCAAGATGTGCAACAACATGCTGCTGGCGATTCATATGATCGGCACCTGCGAAGCGCTGGCCCTGGCCGAAAAAGCGGGGCTCGATCCCCAGACATTCTACGAGATCAGCTCCAAGGCCACCGGCTACTGCTGGTCGCTCAATGACTATACGCCGATGCCCGGCGTCGGCGCGACGAGCCCTGCGGACAACGGCTACGCGGGCGGTTTCGCCTCGGCGCTCATGCTCAAGGACCTGCGTCTGGCGATGGCGGGCGCCGAAACCTCCGGCGCCGCCGTGCCGATGGGCGAGCACGCCACCAGGATCTACGAGGCGTTCGTCGAGGCCGGAAACGGCGGCAAGGACTTCGGAGCGATCTTCACCACGCTCTGAATTCCGTCATGCCCAAAGCGGCCTCGGCCTGAACTTTCACCTTGATCCCATCGCTTGCCGTGACGGAACTCTTCCGGTCATGAGGGCGAGGATCGGGAGGCGAGAGGGGCGGGGCCGCCAATCGCGGGCGGGTTGCTAGGCCCCCTTGCTCCCTTCCGCCCGCTCCAGCAGGAAGCGTGGAACCCGCATTCCCTTGGTTCGGCTGGTCAGGTGATATTGCCGGCAGAGCGGGCAGCGATAGGGCCGCAGAACGACATCGGCCTTTTGCGCCACTTCCAGCGCCGCCGCCTCGCTGGCGTAGCGCGTCTTGCGTTGACAGACGCCGAACCGTGTTTTCACGATCAGCCCAGCAGCCGCGCGCCCAGCAGCATGAGCAGCTTCACGTCCATGGCGTAGCCTTGCGCGCGCCAGTCTGCGATGGCCTGCTCGATCCCGGCGAGCGGCACGCGGCGGACCACGATGTCTTCGCTGTCGACGCCGCCGCCTTCGCCTACTTTCACCAGATCGTGCGCGCGGAACAGCGTGAAACTTTCGCTGACCATGCCGGGGGAGGAAAAGAACTCGCCCAGATTTTCCATGCGGCCTGCGTGATAGCCGGTTTCTTCTTCCAGCTCGCGGGCAGCAGCTACGCTGGCATCTTCATCGGCGCTCTCGTCGTGATCGCCGACCAGCCCCGCCGGCAATTCAATGCAGCGCTTGCCCAGCGGCACGCGGTATTGATCCACCAGGATGACATGGTCATGCGGATCGACGGCCAGGATCACCGCGGCGCGGATGCCCCTGGCGCGGCTGACATATTCCCAGCGGCCGCGCTTGCGGGCGGTGATGAACCTGCCCTGCCACATGATCTCATCCGCCGCATCGGCGTCCGGGGGCAGGGGCAGCGTGGAGATATCGGTCATATTTCGATCAGCCTGTCGGGAAGTTCGTTCACGTCGTCATCGGCGCGAGGGAAATGTTCGGAAAGAATCGCGCCGACTTTGCCGACGGCGACGATCATGCCGTCGCAGATCCGCCCATCGCCGACATGGGCCAGCATGGCCGCCATGGCCTGGCCCCAGACATCGGGATCCACTTTCGCGGCAATGGCGCGGTCGGCCACGATTTCGGCCCGGTGCTCGCGCATGGACAGGTAGATGAGGACGCCGGTTCGCCCCGTCGTCCGCTGCTCCGCGCCGATGCGGAAAGCGCGAACCGCATGAGCATGGACGCGCATGGTCTTGATCTGCGGAGGCACCAGCCAGAACTTGAGCGGCGGCCAGAGCTGCAGCAGCAGCATGGCGCCGAACTTGATCGCAGCCACACCGGCAGCCAGGCCGACGATCATGCGCGGGGTCCACTCGTGCCCCCAGTCGGCCAGCAGCCGCTCGTAGAGGCCCATGTAGAATTCCGGAGCGATTACCAGCGCGGCCAGGGCGAGAAACGCCACGATCGCCGACCATGCAAGGGCCACGTCGGTATAGCCGTCCGAACGGTCTGCCAGGACGGTGACGATTTCGCCGGCGCTGTGCATTTCCGCTTCGCCCACGGCGGCGCTGATCCGCGCATGGTCCTCGTCGGAGAGGTAGATGGGTAATGCCATTGTCTCGTCCCCCTACCAGCTGCCGCTCGCGCCGCCGCCGCCGAAGCTGCCGCCGCCGCCCGAGAAACCTCCGCCACCCCCGAAGCCGCCGCCGCCGCCCCATCCGCCACCGCCGCCCCAGCGATCATCGTCATCGTCGTTGCCGAAGCCGCCGGGCATCCAGATGATCGGGCCGCCGAAGCCGCCCCGGCGCCGACCGCCGCCGCGCGCCTCGTTGACCATCGGCAGGACGACGAAGAAGACGATGATGACGATGAACACGATCGTGCCGATCGGGAATCCGCCGCCACTATCCTTGCGCGCGGCATCGGCCTCGGCCGCGACTTTCTGCGCTTCCTCGGGCGGCAGCGTCAGCTGCTTGACCAGAGCGTCGGCGCCGGCTTCGATGCCGCCGGGATAATCGTCCTGCTTGAAATGCGGGATGATGTCGTTGTTGATGATGAGGAAGGAAAGGCCGTCGGTAACGATCGGCTCCAGGCCATAGCCGACCTCGATCCGCACCTTGCGCTCATTGGGCGCGACGATCAGCAGCGCGCCGCTGTCCTTGCCCTTTTGGCCGATGCCCCAGGCACGGCCGAGCTGATAGCCGTAGTCCGAGATCTCGTAGCCCTGAAGGCTGGGAAGGGTGACGACCACCAGCTGGCGGCCTGAATTCTTCTCCAGCGCCTCCAGCTTTTGCATGAGCCGGGCTTTGACATCGTCCGGGATGACCTTGGCGTCATCGACCACGCGCCCGGTCAGCTTGGGGAAACTGGGCGCGGCGGCCACCTGCTGGGCAAGCAGCGCGCCGAACGCCAGAAGGATGGCCGCAAGGACGGCCTTCACGCGGATCACGATATCAGATCTTGCCTTCGAGGCTCGGCGCCACGTCCGCGCCCGGCGTTGCGGCCTGGTAAGGCACGAGCGGATCTGCACCGCGCAGCTTGGCGCCGATCATGGTCGGGAACGTGCGGACTTCGGTGTTGTAGTCCTGCACCGCGGCATTGTAGTCGCGCACCGAGATGCGAATGCGGTTTTCCTGACCTTCGATCTGGGTCTGGAGCATCTGGTAGTTCACGATCGACTTGAGATCGGGATACTGCTCGACGCTGACCAGCAGACGCGACAGGCTCTGGCCGAACTGCGACTGGGCAGCCTGGAACTGCTGCATCTTCGCGGGATCATTCAGATCCTCGGCATTGACCTGCACGCTGGTTGCCTTGGCACGCGCCTCGACCACGCCCGTGAGGATTTCCTTTTCCTGCGTCGCGGCGCCCTTGGCGACGGCGGCGAGGTTCGGCACGAGGTTGGCGCGTTCCTGGAAGGCGGCCTGCACATCGGCCCACTTCGCCTTGGCGGCTTCCTGCTTGGTCGGAACCGAGTTGAAGCCGCAGGCGGCCAGCGACAGAGCCGCCGCAAGGGCAAGCACGGCGCGGCTCTTGCGGGCCAGGTTCGACAGGGTCATGCGTGATCCTCCTGATCGACGGGACCGATCGGCCCCGCCTCGTTCTGAATGGACGGTCTCTTGCTCAGATAGATAGCAGGCAGCGGTTCCCGTTCAAGGACAGTCGCGTCATGCAACTTCTTACCGCAACCGATTGTTAGCTAAACTTCGATGTGGCAGGTCTCCAGGGCCAGCCATGGCCTGCACAGGATCGAGGGGAAACCGACCCATGCTTCAGGAATTCAAGACTTTCATTGCGCGCGGCAACGTGCTCGACCTTGCCGTCGGTGTCATCATCGGCGCCGCATTCGGCAAGATCGTTGCCTCGCTGACCGACGACGTGATCATGCCGTTCATCGGCCTCATCACCGGCGGTATCGACTTCAGCAACAAGTTCGTCGTGCTGGGCACCGTCCCGGCAGACTATACCGGCCCGATGACGTACGCCGGGCTCAAAGCGGCAGGCGTGGCCATGTTCGGCTACGGTGCCTTCCTCACCGCGATCATCAATTTCCTGATTCTCGCCTTCGTGATTTTCCTGATCGTGCGGCAGGCCAATCGCCTTCTGCCAAAGAAGGAAGAACCGGCCGCGCCGACCGGCCCGACCGAAGTTCAGCTGCTTGCGGAAATCCGCGACGCCTTGAAGAAAGGCTGATTGGCTGGGGAAATTCGCGAAAGAGCGTGTTCCACAGCAATGTTCCACGAAGAGGGGGAGGGGTGAAACCCGCCCCCTTTTCATTTTCGTACGGCGCCCTATATGGGGTCTCGCCAGCTTCGGTTGGCTATGATGATAAACTGCGCCGTACAATAGGCACAGCGGACCCGGGGGCGGTACCCGGCGGCTCCACCATCACCCGTCCTGCCTTCCGGCAGGGCAACCCTGTTGTCGCAGGGGTGATGACGGGGCCGAACTAGGATCGACGTGTGTTGAAAAGCGGTGTTTTCATTCGGGCTGAGTAACCCGTTCAAGGCTCAAAACTCACAAGTGCCAACGACAACGAAGCACTCGCTCTCGCCGCGTAATTCTAGGGCCTAACGGCCTGACGTTACAAAGCTAAAGCGCGGTTGGACCCACCGGGCAACAGAAGGGATTCCAGGGGTCCGGGGTGTACCTTGCAACAGAAACACCCCACCTTCAGCCATCAATGAGGATCGCCACGAAACCGGCTGCTGTGCGGCTTAGGATGGATGGCTGTTCGAACGACGACAGCGCTCAGGCCGCGTCGATTCTCGCCATGGAATTCTGATCGGTTTCGGATGCGATTTCGGTCTTTTCGGCGGCGCGTTCCTGCGCCTGCTCGAACTTCAGGCAGTCGAGTATCTTGGCGCCGGCCATGAAGACGGCGCCCGTGCAGGCCAGGAACAGCAACTTGCCGCCCCATCCCGGAAATCGCGTGAGGTAGACGCTTCCACGCTCCACCGCGCCCAGCGCGAGAGCATAGATGATCATGAACGCTTCCCAGCGGGTCTTGATCACGAACAGGCGGCTGATCTTGCGAAGCATTCCAGTCCTTCCAGTCCTGCCTTGTGCCGATCGGCAGGAACTTCAGCGCATTCGAAGCAACATCCGGGCCAACCCGAGGTTCCCGCGATGGGCGGCGTCGACAGCAATCTTCTATGTAAGTCTTTCCGACGCAAGGTGTAAGCTGATCCGACGTGGTACCACTTTGGGACCGTAACGGAGCTTCCTTGCGAAACTGCGTTCGCGATTGCCAAGGCATTTGCGATGAGGCATAGAATGGCCGATCCTCCCCAGGACAGTCTTGAACAGATGTCACGGTCGCCGCACGCCCGAATGGGTCTGCGTGCAGGGAATGCGAGGAAAAATGACGGACAGAGTTGATCGCTCGGGCCTTCGGGTCGACGCCGCACTGGCGCGTTTCGTGGAGGACCGGGTGCTGCCACCGATCGGGCAGGACGGCGCCGCCTTCTGGCCTGGATTTGCAGCGCTGCTCGCAGACCTGGCACCGCGCAACAAGGCTCTGCTCAAGCAGCGCGACGCCTTGCAGGCGAGCATCGACGCCTGGCATCTCCAGCGCGCGGGAAAGCCCGTCGATCAGGCCGAGTACCAGGATTTCCTGCGGGAAATCGGCTACCTCGTGCCGGAACCGGACGCGTTTTCCATTGGCACGCGCGGAGTCGATCCTGAAATCGCGACGATGGCCGGACCGCAGCTTGTCGTCCCGGTGCTCAACGCGCGCTTCCTCCTCAATGCTGCCAATGCGCGCTGGGGCAGCCTCTACGACGCGCTCTATGGGACGGACGCGCTCGACGCTGCTCAGGCCCAGGGAAAGGACTACGACCCCGTTCGCGGCGCGGCGGTGATCGCACAGGGCCGCCGTTTCCTCGACAAGGCCCTGCCGCTCGCCGCCGGAAGTTGGAGCGATCTCGACAGTCTCGACGCCCCCCTTGCCGACCCCGGCCAATATGTGGGCAAGACACAGGCGGGACGCCTCTATCGCTCGAACGGGCTTGGCATCGAGATTGTCGTCGATCCGGCCAGCCAGGTCGGGCGCACGGATCGGATGGGCATTGCCGATATCGTGCTGGAAGCGGCATTGACCACGATCGTCGATCTGGAAGATTCCGTCGCCGCAGTGGACGCGGAGGATAAGCTCGTCGCTTACACGAACTGGCTCGGCGTGATTCGCGGCGACCTGACGGAAACGTTCGAGAAGGGCGGCGAAACCCGCACCCGCGAACTCGCCGGAGACCGGACCGTCACCACGCCTTCCGGCGACGTGCAGGCACTGCCGGGGCGCAGCCTGCTGTTCGTCCGCAATGTCGGCCATCTCATGACCAACCCGGCGATCCTGCTGCCCGATGGTTCGGAGATACCGGAAGGAATCATGGATGCCGTCCTGACCAGTGCGATCTCGGCGCAGGACGTCAAGGATTTGACGCGCTTCGGCAATAGCCGCGAGCGGTCGATCTACATCGTCAAGCCGAAGATGCACGGCCCGGAGGAATGCGCCTTCACCAACGACCTGTTCGATGCCGTCGAAGACTTGCTGGACCTGCCGCACTACACGGTGAAAGTCGGCGTGATGGATGAGGAACGGCGCACTTCCGCCAATCTGGCGGCCTGCATCGAGGCGGTGAAGGATCGCATAGTCTTCATCAATACCGGCTTCCTCGATCGCACCGGGGACGAGATCCACACCTCGATGCGGGCAGGGCCGATGATCCGCAAGAATGCGATCAAGGGCTCCGAGTGGATTGCGGCTTATGAACGGCGCAATGTCGCCATCGGTCTGCGGCATGGCCTTTCCGGCATTGCCCAGATCGGCAAGGGCATGTGGGCTGCGCCGGACCGGATGCGCGACATGCTGGAGCAGAAGATCGCCCATCCCCGGACGGGCGCGAACACGGCCTGGGTTCCGTCCCCCACGGCTGCGACGCTTCATGCCATGCACTATCACGAGGTCGACGTCTTCGGCTTGCGCGAGGAGATGGCAGGGGCCGCGATCCCGAGCCTTGACCTGCTGCTCCAGGTTCCACTCGCGGACGGCGCCAACTGGTCCGAAGAGGAAGTGCGGGACGAACTGGACAACAATGCCCAGGGTCTGCTCGGCTATGTCGTTCGCTGGATCGACCAGGGCGTGGGCTGCTCCAAGGTTCCCGACCTCGACGATGTCGGGCTGATGGAGGACCGCGCCACGTTGCGCATATCCAGCCAGCACATGGCGAACTGGTTGCTGCACGGCGTCTGCTCGGCCGAGCAAGTGATGGATTCGCTGCGCCGCATGGCGGCCAAGGTCGACGCCCAGAATGCGGGCGACCCGCTCTACGAGCCCATGGCCGGCAACTGGGAAGGCTCACTCGCCTTCCTCGCGGCCTGCGATCTGGTGTTCAAGGGCGTGGAGCAGCCGAACGGCTATACCGAGCCCTTGCTCCATGCCTGGCGCCGTAAAAAGAAGGACGCCGTCCGCCTGCAACTTTTGGCAGAAGTCTGACTCTCGCATTAACTTTAATTTGATCTATCGGCCCCAAAGCACTATTCAAAGGATTGTTCGCTAGGGGGGCCCGGCGTTGAAGAGACATAGAATCGACCGTGCCCACGGGCACGCCATACCCGGCACACCGTCAAGCGGTGTGCCGGATGAAGGTAACACCGCCGGACAGAGCGACCCATCCAGCGTCGTTCATCTCGATGCAGCGCGCGCTGGGCGGGAAGCCGCACGTTCGGCATCCCATGCCAATGGCAACGATGAACCCTTGCCGGTGGCGCTGGCGGTCGAAGCCCTGCGCTTTCCGCGCGATCAGGGCTTGGCCGGGGCGCTGGCGTCCGATGGACGACTGGCAGGTCGCCTCGTTCAGCTGATACTGATGACGCTTGGTGCGGCTGTTGCGATTTGGGTGGTAGCCCAGCTTGTGAAGCCGGGTCTCGGCGCCGCCGAGCCCGAACAGGCGCAGGCGGGTGCGGTTCTCTCCAAAACGGGGAACCCCGGTTCGAGCGACGCCGAACGCTAGATCAGTTCGGCGTCAGTTCCCGCGCTATGCTGACGAATTCCGCCACCGATAACGTCTCGGCACGCCGTTGCGGATCGATACCGAGCCGTTCCAGGGCATCCAGCGCGCCGATCACGCCTTTCAGGCTCTGACGCAGCATCTTGCGGCGCTGGCCGAATGCGGCTTCCGTGACGCGCTCCAGCACCCGCATCGAAACACCCTCGGGCGCCTCGCCGGGAACGACGTGGACGATCGCGGACATCACCTTGGGCGGCGGCGTGAAAGCGCTGCGATGAACTTTCATCGCCAGCTTCGGTTTCGCGCGCCACTGTGCCAGGACCGCCAAGCGCCCATAAGCCGAAGTATCCGGCTCCGCGACGATGCGGCGGGCGACTTCCTCCTGGAACATCAGAGTCAGCGAGGACCACTGAGGCGGCCAGGCCTGACCCGAAAGCCAGCTGATGAACAGCGCGGTGCCGACATTGTAGGGCAGGTTGGCCACCACCGCATAAGGCCCGTCGAACAAGTCGGCGGGCGCGAACTTCATGGCGTCGCCCTCTATGACCTTCAGTTTGCCCGGGAAGGCCGCTTCCACTTCCGCCAGGGCGGGAAGGCAGCGACGGTCCATCTCGATCGCGGTCACTTCAGCGCCGGCGCGCAGCAGGGCGCGCGTCAGGCCGCCGGGGCCGGGGCCGACTTCCAGGACTTTCCGGCCCTCGAGGCCGCCTGGAATGGCGGCGATCCGATCGAGCAACTGCTCGTCGAACAGGAAATTCTGCCCGAGCGCCTTGGAGGCCGAAAGGCCGTGCTTGGCGATGACCTCGCGCAGGGGAGGCAGTTCGGCAGTCATGCAGTGGTCTCCGGCAGGCGCCTGCGCGCGGCGCATTCCCCGGCCATGCGAAGGGCGGCGATAGTGGCTCCGGCACTGGCCACGGCCTGCCCGGCGATGCCGAAGGCCGTCCCGTGATCGGGTGAGGTTCGTACGATCGGCAGGCCCAGCGTAACATTGACGCCGGCATCGAAGTCCAGCGTCTTGATCGGCACCAGGGCCTGGTCGTGATACATGCAGAGCGCCACGTCGAATTTGCCGCGCTCATGCGCAGCGAACAGGGCATCGGCGGGGTGCGGGCCGGTTACGGCCAGCCCCTCGGCGGAGAGCGCGGCGATGGCGGGGGCAATCGTCTCGATTTCTTCCCGGCCCATGCGGCCGTCTTCCCCGGCGTGGGGATTGAGACCGGTGATGGCGAGGCGGGCCGGCGAAAGCCCGAAGTCGCGGCGAAGCGCCTGCGCGACGATGCGGGCCTTGCGCTCGATCAAGGCGCGCGTGACCAGTGCGGGCACCTGCGAAAGGGCGACGTGCACGGTCAGCGGCACGGTGCGCAAGTTCGGGCCGGCCAGCATCATCACGGCATCG
Source organism: Novosphingobium sp. PhB55 (assembly GCF_004368805.1). Lineage (NCBI taxonomy): Bacteria > Pseudomonadati > Pseudomonadota > Alphaproteobacteria > Sphingomonadales > Sphingomonadaceae > Novosphingobium > Novosphingobium sp. PhB55. Next base: position 196,194 of record NZ_SODQ01000001.1, read on the forward strand.
CCATGGGCAACGCCGCAGGCATCGGCGAGAAATTCGGTTTGGCCGGGCTGCGAAAAGCCGATTTCCGCAAGTTTCGACTTGGCGATAGGCCCCGTGACGACGGCGCCGGCCTCGCCCGTCAGGGCGAGCTGCGTGGCGCGGGTCAATGAATGGAGAGCGAGGGCCGCGCCGTTTCGATCGGGCTGGCCGAACACGGCGGCCGTATCCTCGTCGCCCAGAACCGGCAATGCGGCACCGAACACGGCGGCGGCTTCATCGGCGCTGGCAATGCGGGCTATGGGCAGTTCGAAGCCCCGGCTCCGCGCGGCCGCCTTGAGCACTTCGGCGCCGCCGACCGCGAAGAACGGCGACAATCCTGCTTCGTGCCGATCCGCCCAGGCCTGGGCAAAAAGCTCCGGTCCGACTCCTGCCGGGTCTCCCAGCGAAACCGCGAGGGGCGGCGCGCCGTTGGTATTGGCCGCCATCGGTGCCGCCCCCTTGTTCGTCAGTTGTATTCGATCACCGCATCGCGGCGAAGGTCGCGCAAGTACATCTGCGCGCGCTTGTTGACGCGGTCGTCTTCCATCTGCGCCATGACCTGCTCGAAGTTCGGGCCGGATTCGACTTGCGGATCGTCGCGGCCGCAGAGCATCAGGATGCGCACGCCCTCGGCAAGCGAGCCGAAGGGCGGCAGGGTCTCGCCCGGCGACAGGGTCAGGATCGAGGACTGGATCGGGCCGGGCAGATCGCGGGCCTTCACCTGGTCGTTGGCAACGACCTGGGCGCCGATGGTGGCGGCAACCTTTTCCACATCGCCGCAGCCTTTGGCCGTCTTGATGGTCTTGGCGAAATTCTCGGCCTTGGCATTGGCCTGCGCTTCGCTGATGCCCTTGGGGAATTCCAGCGAGATCTGCTTGAGCGCCAGCACGGCATCGCGCGGATCGGCGGTGAGGACCTGGCGCTTGTCGATCAGGTAGACGATGTCGAAGCCGCCCGGAATCTCGATCGGACCGGCAAGCTGGCCCGCCTGCATGTCGCGCACCGCTTCCGAGACTTCGCTCGGAAGCTGGCCGAGGCGCACCCAGCCGAGGTCGCCACCGACCGAAGCGGTCGATGCCTGCGAGTACTGGCGGGCATAGGCCACGAAGCTGCCGCCCTGGCGCAGCTGCTGCATGATCTGGTTGGCGTTGGTTGCCACCTGCTGCTGCGATTCCGGCGTGGCGGCGAGGTAGATCTCGCCCAGACGGTATTCCTCGGTGCCCTTCGACGCCTTGAGGCGGTCGATCACTTCGTTCACTTCGTCGTCGGAGACGTTGATGAACGGTTGCACATTGCGCTGAAGCAGGCGCTGCCACGAAAGTTCGCCGCGGATCTGGCGCTTCAGCGAATCCGGCGAGGAGCCGACGCGCTTGAGATAGGCGTCCATCGCCTGGGTGTTCTGGTTGAAGTTCTGCGAAGCGACGCGGGCGTAGGACTGGTCTACCTCGGCATCGTCCACCGAGACTTCGACAGCCTTGGCTTCCTGGATCTGCAGCGTTTCGTCGATCAGGTTGCGCAGCACCTGAAGGCGCAGGCGCTTCTGTTCTTCCTCGCTGATCTTGCCCTGGTTGGCGGCAAGGATCAGGGCGAGGCGCTGGTCGACGTCGGTACCGGTGATGACCGAGCCGTTTACCACCGCCGTCGCGCGGCGCAGGTTGGGATTGTCGTTACCGAAGATCTTCACGTCGTCAGGAATGACGATCTCGCCCTGGGGGGCGGACTGGGCGAAAGCAGCGTGGGCCGAAAGCGTCGCCGCCACGGCGCCGCAGGCAAGAGCCGCGCGCTTGATGAACTTGTTGCGTTGGATTGCTTTCACCTTGACCTGTATCCCGTATTCGACCCGTCCGGCCGATGCCGCTCGATGGAGAATTCGCCGAGGGAGCTTCCCGGCCCTATGTCGGCACGCGGCTTAACCGAAACTGAGCACGTCCGATAGCCGCTTTGGTCTGCGGTGCCAACGCCCGCGCCTGTGCTCCTCAGCCATGACCGATTTTACCAGGCGCCGATGTTCTTGAGGGCGAAGCCCAGCTGGAATGAGTTGCCCTTCCGCGCATCGCCGAAGGTCACGTAGTCCCGCCGCCAGGTGAACGAAATCTGGAGGCAGTCGTCTTCGTAGGCCATGCCCAGGCGCGAGCGCAGGGGCTGGAACCCGTCCGAACCGTAGATAGGATCCTCGTTCTGGTCGGTCAGGTTGACCGAAGCCGACCCGAACACGGACCAGTAATTGGCAAAGGCCACGCGTCCGGCCGCGCGCACTTCCTCGCGATCCTTCAAATCCTCGATGTCCATCGAGATGTCGCGGTTCAGCTTGGTATAGCCGAGTTCGAGGTAGGTCTGGTTGTTGCCCAGAGAGATGTCGAACTCGTTGCGGCGTACCGCCAGCGTGTCCTTGTCGACACGGTAGCGGTGGATGATGTTGAAGAAATTGCGATAGCGCACTTCGGTGCGGCCGACGATGTCCGAGGTCTTGCTGGCAAGGCCGGTGCCGTCGGGCAGGATCGAGGGCTTGTTGCTGAGGCGGATCGACTGGCCGATCGTGGACTTGATGCGCCAGCGGGGGCGCTCGAACATCCAGTCGAAACCGTAAGTGAAGCGCACGCCGTCCTCGAACCGATCGTAGCCGGGGAAGCGATTGAGCGCGAAGAGGTTGGAATCTTCCAGTTCGATCGCCCGCGAATCCTCGTTCGGGATCGCGAGGTTCTTGATCCTGGGCGTGGCGACGAGCTGGACGCGGGGGGTAAGCACCTGGCTGCCGCCGAAGACCTGCCCGACCAGCGGCCATTTCACGTCGACCGCCGCCAGCGCGATGCCGCGGCCTTCCCAACCCGATTGGCCGCGGTAGAGCGCGGTGGTGGACAGTTCGTTTTCGTCCGAGTGGTAGACGTCGCCGCGCACGAGCCCGGTCAAGGTCACTTCCTGGCCCATGCCCGTCAGCTTGCGCAGCGACCACTGGGTGCTGGCGAAGGCGCGCTGGGTGTCCTGTCCGTCGACGCGGGTGATCCCCAGGGTGTTGACCTGGGTCTCGATCTTGCCGCCCAGCAGCGATTCGTCGAAGCGATGGCGATAGTCGAGCACCGGGAAGGCGACCGGGATCTGCCCCTGGTCGCGGCTAGACTGCAGGGTCTGCGTCGCATAGCCCGAGAACGAGAAGTAGCTGTCCTGGTCGATCCGCTCAACCTCGATCGAGGAGCGCAGGCGGTCGTCGCGCGAAATGTCGTAGCGGCGCACGAATGTGCGGTCGGTGGCGCGGCGGATCGAGGCGGTGATGCTCCAGTTCTCGTCGAGCTGGAACTTGCCGTTGGCAAAGATATAGCCGCGGAAGGCGCGTTCGCGGTTGGGATCCGGATTGCTGCTGTTGATCGGGATGCGATTGCTGGAAGTCGCATAGCCGGTGATCTGGTAGGCGCCGATGTCGGTCAACGCGCGGTACTGGAACGAGGCCATCGGCGCCGCCTTGGTATAGGCGTGGAGCGAGCCGGTGAGATCGCGGTTTTCCGCAAGTTTCCAGTAATAGGACTGCGCGACTTCGATGCCGTTCGACGGGCTCGACCGCAAGTCGGGCACGAGGAAGCCCGAGACCGCGCCGCCGTTGGTGCTGACGGAAAGGCCTAGCAGCGGAAGCTGGACGAGGCCGAACAGTTCGAGCCGGGCATCGCTGAAGCGGACGCGATTCTGGGTCTCGCTATAGACCACCGTCTTGGCGACCACGCGCCATGTCGGTTTCTTGGGGCAGCCTTCGTCGTTCTCGACGGCGCAGCCGGTGTAGGCCGCATGCTGGAGGACGACGTCGCCGTTGGCAATGCGCTCGCCCTTGCTGGCGGCGAGGCGGCCACCCTGGCGCATGACCAGCAGCAGGTTCTCCATCATGCCGGTCTTGAGCTCGTCGGTCAGCTCGACGCTCTCGGTATAGAGCTGGTTGCCGTCCTGATCGACCATGCGGACGTTGCCGTTACCGATGATCTGGCCGGTCTTGCGGTTCCAGGTGACTTTGTCGGCGCGAACGGACTGCCGGTCCTTGCGCAGCACGACATTGCCTGTCGCCGTCACGAATTCGTCGTTCTGGTCGTATTCGACGGTGTCCGCCTCGAAGGCGATCGGCACGTTGTCGTCCGTCGATGCCGGGGGAGCCGCAGGGGCGCCTTCGATCGGCCCGGTGTCGACGGGGCGCGAAACGTCCTGCGCCCAGGCGAGCGAAGGCAGGCCGAAGGCGGCGATTCCGAGGGCCATGACGCTCAGCGAAACGGGTCGCAAGCGGCGAATGGGGGCTTGCAGCAGGGTCGGCACGGCAGGGAGCATCACTTGCCTATCGCACCGCCTGTGCCTAACTGCAATCCGCTGTTGCGGCGAAGCGCACAACATCGGCGCTCGCCCACGTGATTCAGGAGATCCCATGAATATCCAGTTCCTTGACGCTGCTGCAGCCGCCCCGGCGCGTCTCGTCGCCCGCTTCGTGAATCAGGATTCGATTCCCGCCGATATCGAACAGGTCCTTGCCGAAGGCGCCAAGGCATCGCGTTTCGCCGGCAAGGCCGGACAGGTCTTCGAAGGGTTCGTAGAGCGTGACGGCAAAGTCGTGCGCGCGGTGCTGGCCGGTATCGGCGCGGCCGATGCGAAAGACCGCAAGGGTGCCGTGGAGCGCGCCGGTGCGGCTGTCGTCGGCAAGTACCTGACCTCGGGCGAGACGGCGCTGACCCTGGACCTGACCGGCGCGGGCCTTTCGGCCGAGGAAGCTGCCGGTGCGCTGCTTGGCGCGGTGCTGCGCGGATGGCGTCTCGACACCTACCGCACCAAGCTGGCCGACGACGCCAAGCCCAGCCTCGTGGACATCGCCGTGATCGGCGCGCCGGAAGGCACCGAGGCGGTCTGGGCGGTCGAGCAGGCGATCGTCGCCGGCGTGTCGTTCACGCGCGAACTGGTGACCGAGCCCGCCAACGTGATCTATCCCGAATCCTTCGTCGCGCGCTGCGAGGCGAAGTATGCAGGCAGCGGCCTCAAGGTCCGCGTGCTCGACGAGAAGGAAATGGCCGACCTCGGCATGGGTTCGCTGCTCGGCGTGGCCCAGGGCTCGGTGCGCCCCGCGCGCCTGCTCGTGCTGGAGTGGCTGGGCGGAACCGCGGGTGAAGCGCCCGTGGCTTTCGTCGGCAAGGGCGTGACGTTCGACACCGGCGGCATCTCGATCAAGCCGGCAGCCGGCATGGAAGACATGAAGTGGGACATGGGCGGCGCCGGTGCGGTGGCCGGCACCATGCTCGCGCTCGCGCTGCGCAAGGCCAAGGCCAATGTGGTCGGCGTCTGCGGCCTTGTGGAAAACATGCCCGACGGCAATGCCCAGCGCCCCGGTGACGTCGTCACCTCGCTCTCGGGCCAGACCATCGAAGTGATCAACACCGACGCCGAGGGCCGCCTGGTTCTCTGCGATGCGCTCACCTGGGTGCAGCGCGAATACAAGCCGGCCAAGGTCGTCGATCTCGCCACGCTGACCGGCGCCATCATCCTGTCGCTGGCGCATGAATATGCGGGCCTTTTCTCGAACAACGACGAACTCTCCGGCCAGCTCAACGCAGCGGGCGACGCTTCGGGTGACCGCCTGTGGCGCATGCCGATGGGCCCGAACTACGACAAGATGATCGACAGCCCGATCGCCGACATCAAGAACGTCGGTCCGCGTTTCGGCGGCTCGATCACGGCGGCGCAGTTCCTGCTGCGCTTCATCGAGAACGACACCCCCTGGGCCCACCTCGACATTGCCGGCACCGTCTGGACCGACAAGCCGGGCGCGACCTGGGACAAGGGCGCTTCGGGCTTCGGCGTCCGCCTGCTCGACCGTTTCGTTCGCGACACCCTCGAAGCGTAAGGCAAAGGCGGGGACACGGCGATGCGCGTGGATTTCTACCAGCTCAGTCGTGACCCCGCAGAAAGCGCGCTTGCGTTGATCGCCGGCAAGGTGGCGGGGAATGGCGAGCGTCTGCTCGTCGTTTCCGCCGACCTCGGCCAGCGCCAGCGGATCTGCCAGGCGCTCTGGTCGGCCGGGCCGGAGAGTTTCCTGGCCAGTGGCTTTGCGGGCGACGGCAGCGAGGATCGGCAGCCGATCCTCATTTCCGACGCGCCCGAACCGGCCAATGGCGCCAGGTTCATGGCCATTGCCGATGGCCAGTGGCGGGAAGGGGACGAGGCTTTCGAGCGCACCTTCTTCCTGTTCGACGAATCGACGCTCCAGCACGCGCGCGACACCTGGCGCGCACTGCGCGGCAGAGAAGGCGTCGAGCATTATTACTGGAAGCAGGACGGCGGCCGCTGGGTCCAGGCGGGGTGATCCCGAGCCGGTAGGCTCTCGCGCCGAAGTTGATCCGGAACGACCGTAAGTTAATCGCCTGCACCTTGCGATGAAGCCGGTTCCCGGCTAGTGGCGCGCGCAAGAACCATAACCCTTTTCGCCCTACAGTTTGCAAGGAACATCCCATGGCGGTTACCCGCACCTTTTCGATCATCAAGCCCGACGCCACCCGCCGCAACCTGACCGGCGGCGTGACCAAGATGCTCGAGGAAGCCGGCCTGCGCGTCGTCGCCTCCAAGCGCATCCAGATGACGCAGGAACAGGCTGAAGGCTTCTACGCCGTTCACAAGGAACGTCCCTTCTTCAACGACCTCGTCTCGTTCATGATCTCGGGTCCCGTGGTCGTGCAGGCGCTCGAAGGCGAAGACGCCGTGAAGCGCAACCGCGACGTGATGGGCGCCACCAACCCGGCCGACGCTGCCGAGGGCACCATCCGCAAGACCTTCGCCGAATCGATCGAAGCCAACTCGGTCCACGGTTCGGACTCGGACGAGAACGCCGCGATCGAGATCGCCTACTTCTTCAAGCCGGAAGAACTCGTCGGCTGAAGCACGCGCTTCGATTGACATTGAAAAGGCCGCCCCAAAAGGGCGGCCTTTTTGTTTCGGGCTTGCCGAACCGCCCGAAAACCAAGGTCCCCGTTCGCAATCGCACCAGCGGCGGAGCTTTGTGCTTTTCGATTTGGCCTATTCCGCTTCTGCGCTAGATTGCCGCCCGGAAGAGGAGAGCAGACATGCAGGGCATGGGCGATACGGGCGAAGTCTGTCCGTTCGAGTTCAATTTCGACGAGAAGACCTTCGAGGTGGGCGACACCGTGAGCTACCGCGTGGGCGGCAGTCTCGAAGGGTTTCCTTTCGTCGGTACGCTGATCGAAGTCCATGACGATTATGTTCTGATCGCGGGGGATCCTCAGGAACCCGAGAAGCGTTACCGGGGCACGCGCGAAAGCCGGCCGCAAGTCGACTATTCCGAGATCTGATGAACCCGAATTCCGAGGGGCCGCCGCTGCCTTGATCTGGCGCAAGGCGGGTTCGGACGAGGGAGACTAGGTCAGGAACACGCCTTCATTCGTTTCGAATCAAAAGGAGAGCCGATGTCACAGGTCCATGGTCACAAGCCCCACGATCTTGCCTCCGAGTTTCCGGACGATCTCGAGATCCTGCGCCATCTCAAGGCGACGCGCGGGCACTTTGCCGTGCTTGCCGACCGCTATGACGAAGTGAACGGCGCGATCCAGCGCGTCGAATCGGAGGTCGAGGCCGCGTCGGATATGCGGCTGGAGGAACTCAAGAAGGAGCGCCTCTGTCTGCTCGACCAGCTTGGCCGGATGATCCGCGATGCAGGGGCCGTCGGCGCCTGAGTTCAGGTCGCAGCAGCTCCTGCCGGAGCCTTCGAAGGATCAGAACTGGTCGGCCGCGTCGATCAGGGTGGTCAGCTTCTTCGGTGCGATCGCCCGCCAGGAACGCGCCAGCCATCCGCCGATGGCATCCCAGTCGTTCTGGCCAAGGTCCAGGCGGATGCCGATCCAGCCGCCGCCGAAATAGGCCGGGCGGAAATAGCGGTCTTCATCCCCCTCGATCAGCATCGCCTGTTCGTCGGGACCGCTGATCTTCACCAACAGCCCCGTGCGCCCGTCGGCGTGGTGATTCGACGTGAAGTAGGCGAACTTCTTGCCCTTGATCACGCCGAAACAGGGCATGCCATGGCTCTGGATCTCATCGGCTTCGGGCAGGGCCATGGCGCGTTCGCGAATGCGTTCGAGCAGCCATTCCGGGCTCGATTCGCGCACGACCAGAGCGGCCAGGCAGCGCGAGTAGAGTTGGTGTTCCGCGATCAGCACACGGGAGGCGAGCGCCTCTGCCGTGTCGCCCGGAACGATCGCGACCGGGATCTGGCCCAGGATCGGGCCTTCGTCCAGCTCGGGAATGACCAGGTGGACGCTGACTCCGCCATGGCTGTCCCCCGCCTCGATGGCGCGCTGGTGGGTGTGGAGGCCGGTGTATTTCGGCAGGAGCGAGGGATGGATGTTGACCATCCGGCCGCTCCACCGGCCCACGAATCCCTCGGTGAGGATGCGCATGTACCCCGCGAGTGCGACCCATTGGGCGCCGGATTCGCGGATGGCCGCGTCCATCGCTGCGTCATGTTCGTCGCGGCCGAGACCCTTGTGGCTCAGCGCGAAAGTGGCGACGCCCTCGGCCGCTGCCAGGGCGAGGCCGCCCGCATCCGGCCTGTTGCTGGCGACGAGGACGATCTCGTAGGGACAGTCCTCGGCGCGGCTGGCATAGAGCAGGGCGGCCATGTTGGTGCCGCTGCCCGATATCAGGACGGCGACCTTTGCCTTCTCAGGCAAGATGGACGGCCTCCCAGTCCTCGCGCGCGGACCAGACTTCAGCGGCGCCCTGCACGGTGCAGCCCTTGTCGCCTTCCTCGATGATGCCGATGACGAAGACGGTTTCCCCGGCGGCTTCCAGCTCGGTCTTGAGCGCGGCGGCTTCTTCGGCCGGCACGGCCAGAACCATGCCGATGCCGCAGTTGAAGGTGCGAGCCATTTCTGCCGGCTCGATATGGCCCTGGGCCTGGAGGAAGGCCATCAGGCGCGGCTGTTCCCAGGCACCGGCATCGATGCGGGCGTGGAGACCCTTGGGCAGGACGCGCGGGATGTTCTCAAGCAGGCCGCCGCCGGTGATGTGGGCAAGGGCGTTGATGCGGCCCGAGCGAATGAAGGGCAGCAGGCTCTTAACGTAGATGCGCGTAGGCGCGATCAGCGCGTCGATCAGCAGCGTGTCCGAATCGAACAGCGCCGGACGGTCGAGCTTCCAGCCCTTGTCCTCGGCCAGGCGGCGGACCAGCGAGTAACCGTTCGAGTGCACGCCCGAGGAAGCCAGGCCCAGCAGCACGTCGCCATCGGCTACCTTGTCGCCGGTCAATTGCTCGCCGCGCTCCACGGCGCCGACGCAGAAGCCGGCAAGATCGTAGTCGCCGGCGGCATACATGCCCGGCATTTCCGCGGTTTCGCCGCCGATCAGGGCGCAGCCGGAGATGCGGCAACCGTCGGCAATACCGGCCACGACGCGCTCGGCGACGCCGTTCTCCAGCTTTCCGGTGGCAAAGTAATCGAGGAAGAACAGGGGCTCCGCGCCCTGGACGATAAGGTCGTTCACGCACATGGCGACAAGGTCGATACCGATGTGATCATGGCGATCATGATCGATGGCGAGCTTGACCTTGGTGCCCACGCCGTCGTTGGCGGCGACCAGCAGCGGGTCCTTGTAGCCGGCCGCGCGCGGATCGAAGAAGCCGCCGAAGCCTCCCAGCTCCGCATCGGCGCCGGGGCGCGCGGTGGATTTCGCGAGCGGGGCGATGGCCTTCACCAGCGCGTTGCCGGCGGCGATGGAGACGCCGGCCTGCTCGTAGGAATAGCTCTTCGGGGTGTTATCGTCGGACATTGCGCGCGCATAGTGCGCAAACGCCCCGCTGTCACGCCCGAGGCACGAATCCGGGCAACAAATCGGGCGGAAACTTTGTCTCCCGCTTTCTTTGACGGCCTTTGTCGGCAGGCTTCCGCCAATTTCCGCGTCGCTCGGCAATACAACTGTGCGAGCCTTCGGATTACGACTTGGTTTTCCGGATCGGTTTGGGCAAAAGGCCCATCGGTTTGATAATGGCGATAGCGTTTTCCCATAATATCCGGCGCGTGGCCGGCAAGGGCCTCACCTGGGGCCTGGCCTTGACCCGTTCGCGCGGCTCCGGCGACGGTTCGGTGCGTCGTATGGCCCTCATGGCCGGCGGTGCCGCGATTCTCGCTGCGGGCGCGGTGGGTGGCTATCGACTCGTGGCGCAAGTGGAGGGCGATCGCGGCATCGCTCCGCTCGCCAACTCCGAAGACATCCAGGTCAACGGCATCAAGGTCGACGTTACCGCCAAGACCGGTGCTGATGCGCGTCTGGAAGGCTGGAAGCAGGCCGAGAAGGAAGCCTGGAAGAAGCTCGGCGGACCGGACATGCCGGTCGAATCGATCGACGCCATGGTTTCCTCGGTCGTGATCGGCCAGGAACAGGTCGGCCCGCGGCGCTACATAGCGACGCTGGGCGTCATCTTCAGCAAGGCGCGCGCAGGACAATATGTCGGCGCGGGCGGGGCGACGATCCGTTCGGCGCCGATGCTGGTGCTTCCCGTGCTCTATTCGGGCGGCGTGCAGCAGGTATTCGAGGTGCGCGGCCCCTGGCAGCGTGCCTGGGCCGAATTCCAGGCTTCGCAGAGCCCCATCGATTACGTCCGCCCGGTGGGCGCGGGCGGAGAATCGCTGATCCTCACGGCGGGGCAGGCATCGCGCCGCAGCCGTCTGTGGTGGCGCAATGTTCTCAACCAGTTCGACGCTGCCGATGTGCTGGTGCCCTATGCCCGGCTCGAACGGCAATGGCCCGGTGGTCCGATCCACGGCACCTTCACGGCGCGCTACGGCCCCGACAACACGTTCCTTGGCACGTTCGAACTCGATGCTGCCAGCGAGCAGGAACTTCCGGCCATGCTGGACAAGGCGGTCCAGCGTATGGACGGCCTCTATCGCGATGCGCTTTCCGGGGGCGAATTGCGGCCTGATGCCACGCTGACGACCAGCGGGCAGGTGCTTGACCGCGCTTTCGCCGAACTGCGGCAGAAGCTGATGCCCAAGGGCGGAGACGCTTTCGCGCCGCTGCCTCTTCCCTCGCAGACGGAGGCGCCCGCTGCGGTGCCGTCGCTGGTGCCCACGGCCCCGGTCGAGACCGTTTCGGTACAGTTCGCCTCGCCTGACGCGGCGGCTGTCGATGCAGCGCTCGCGGCGGTTCGGGGTGTGCCGGGCGTGCGCGGCGCAGCCACGGTCAGCCTGGCCGTCGGCGGCACTTCAGTGATGCGCGTGACCGTCGAAGGCGGCGGCGAGCGGCTCGCTTCGGCTCTGCGCGGGCAGGGCTGGAAGGTGACGAGCGGCGGCGGCGCGCTGAGGATCACGCGCTAGGTCCTCCCGGTGATGAAGCAGATCGCACTTCCGCTGTCGGCCGCGAGCGACAGCCCGCCGCGCATTGTCGTCGGCAATGCCAACGCACAGGCGATCGATGCGCTGTTGGAGCCGGGCACCTGGCCGTTTCACAGCGCCATCCTGTCCGGCCCCCCGCGTTCGGGCAAATCGCTGCTGGCGCGCTGGTTCGTCGAATCGGGCCATGGCGACGCCCTCGACGACGCCGACCGCCTGGATGAGGACATCGTCTTTCACAGCTGGAATCGCGCCCAGGAACGCGCGCGGCCGCTGCTGATCATTTCCAGTCGGCGGCGCGGTTCGGGCGAGGATCGCTGGCAGGTGACTTTGCCGGACCTCGGATCGCGGCTCGGGGCGGCGCTGGAACTGGAAATCGGAGCGCCCGATGCGGAAATGCTGGGCGAATTGATCGACGTCCATGCCCAGATGCGCGGGCTGTCTCTGGATCCTTCTGCAACCGACTATCTTGTACCGCGTTGCGAACGTAGCCATGTGGGCGTCGAAAAACTGGTCGCCGCCATCGACCGTCTCAGTCTGGAGCGCAAGCAGCCGCCGACCCTGGCGATCTGGCGTGAAGCGCTTTCCGAGTTGAAGTGGACGATGGACCTCAACGGCGACGAGCCGAAAGCCTCATGACCTCATGGCTTGCTTTGCGGGCCGATTGATGGGAGATTCGCGCGATGCTGGGTAATCTGGTCCGCTATCTGGACTCTGTGGTCGCGCGTGATCCCGCGCCGCGATCGCGTTGGGAAGTCCTGCTCTATCCGGGCGTATGGGCGCTGTTCTTCCACAAGATCGCGCACCGTCTGTTCCGGGCGGACCTGTTTTTCCTGGCCCGCGTGGTGAACCACATCTCGCGGTTCCTGACCGCCATCGACATTCACCCCGGTGCCACGATCGGCCGTAACTTTTTCATCGATCACGGTTTCACCGTGATCGGGGAAACCGCTATCATCGGCGACAATGTGACGATCTACCAGTGCGTGACGCTCGGCGGCTCGAACCCGACCAACGGCAAGGGCGGCAAGCGGCACCCGACCTTGCTGGACAATGTGATCGTCGGCTCCGGCGCACAGATCATCGGTCCGGTCACGGTGGGCAAGCGGGCCCGCGTGGGTGCCAGCGCTGTCGTTACCGAAGACGTGCCGGAAGGTGCGACCATGATCGGCGTCAAGGCGCGCTCCACGCTCGTCAAGGCGGAGACTTACGCCAAGGAATTCATGCCTTACGGCACGCCCTGCAAGGAACCGTGCGAGCCGGTGGGCAGCCAGCGAGTGGACGAACTGGAAGAGCAGGTCGCGGCGCTCCGGGCGCAAGTGGACACGCTGCTGCGCCGGCTCGAAGAGGAAAAGCAAGTCGAACCGGCCGTGAAGGGTGTCTGACGGGCGGATGTCTTCCATTACCGGGACCGGAAGCGTCGTCGCTTTTCCGGGACGCATTCCGCTTCAGGTGGGGTTCGACCGACTGGAGCTGCAACGCATTCTCGATCTTTACGGCCGCATGGTCGCCGCCGGGATCTGGCGCGACTACGCCATGGATTTCGGCAAGGAAGCGGCGAATTTTTCCGCCTTCCGCCGCGCTGCGGAAAGGCCTCAGGCCCGGGTCGAAAAGCGGCCGTCCCTGCGCAGCAAGCAGGGCATGTGGACGCTGTTCGGAGAAGCCGGCCAAGTGCTCAAGCGCGGTCATGAACTGGCCGGCATTCTCAGCCCGCTGGAGCGCAAGCTGCTCAAGATCGTGGAAGACTGAGCCTTCGAACGATCTTGCGCTGCTGAGGGTTAGGCGAAGGCGTGATGCACGCTCATCTCGGAGGCCTGTGCTTTTGTAATGGCATTGGCGATCAGCAGCAGCGTGGCCCCGGCCACGAGATGGAACCCATAGCCCGTCAGGTCGAGTACGGTGATGGGGCTGGTGATGTCGCCGATGGTGGTGCTGCCGTTGGCGATCAGATTCCCGAGGACCCAGCAGGACCACCAGGCGATCAGCATCCGCTGGGTCCTGGCAGGCTGGTTTTCGTTCGCGAGATGGCTGGCGTTCCACAGTTCGCGCATGGCCTGGAACGGCTTGAACCAGAACGCGAAGGGAATGAAGTACCAGCCCACCGCCATGTTCGGCTTGAACTCCAGCCCTTCGATCCCGGCGGCCAACAGATTGGCATGGGCGCGGTGGACCCAGAGGCAGACAGCGATCACACTGGCGACGAAGCACAGCGCATAGGCCAGTCCCGAGAAGCCGGCTGCCAGAACGAGCGGATGCTCTCCCTCCTGGTCAAGACCTCGGCCGATGACGGATCCCCACAGGATGAGGGTCGCCGCGGTGCAGGCCAGATAAGCACCGATGACGAAGCGCAGGCCGGTTTCCCGTCTCCGCAGCGAGATCAGTCCTCTTTCAAGCTCGTCTGCCTGCATGGCTTCGTCCCCCCGAATATCCAGAGGGGAGGCCGTACAAGAGGCGGTCCTGAGGTCAACCGGCTTTCGCGGATTTAATCCTGCGATTTCAGAAGCATCGACAAGGCGTGATGAGCCTGATCCATTCCCGTTTCGAGGATTCGGTCGCCGCGCCGGTCGGCTATGCGGGGCCAGGCCTGGGCGAACGACTCCACGGACAGCTGTTCCGATGGCAGCAGAACGCCGTCGTTCATGGTCACGAAGGCGCTCTGGCACACGCCGCCGCCGGCGCCAACGATGGCATCGTTGGGTGCGTCCCTGGAAACGAGGAACAGCGCGGCCGGGACGACGGCTTCCGGCCGGAACGCGTGATAGGCTTCATCGGGGAAGATATCGGCCGTCATGCGCGTGCCGGCAGTGGGCGCCAGCGAATTGACCCGGATGTCGTATTTCGCGCCCTCCATCCGCAAGGTCCGCGCCAGGCCGAGCACGCCGAGTTTGGCGGCGCCGTAATTCGCCTGGCCGAAATTGCCGCCGAGGCCGCTGGAGCTGGTGGTCATCAACACGCGCCCGTAGTTCTGCTCCCGCATGATCTCCCACACGGCTTTCGTGGCGAAGGCGCTGCCGAGCAGGTTGACCCGCACCACACGTTCGAAGTCGGCCATGTCCATCTTCGCAAAAGTGCGGTCTCGCAGGATGCCGGCGTTGTTGATGAGGATCTGGATGCCGCCCCAGTTTTCGCGGGTACGAGCGGCCAGGGCCTCCATCTGGGCGAAGTCGGAAACGTCGCCGCCATCGGCCATGGCCTCTCCGCCCAGAGCTTTGATCTCATCGACCACGGCAAGGGCGGCCTCGGAATGGCCCGCGCCGCCGCGATCGGTGCCGAGATCGTTCACGACCACTCTCGCGCCGCGCCGCGCAAGCTCCAGTGCATAAGCGCGACCGAGTCCGTGACCGGCCCCGGTGACCACGGCGACCTGGCCGGCGAAAGAGATGAATTCCTGCATGGAGAAAGAAATGGCAGGTTGCGCGAGGCGCATCAATCGCGACTTTGCGGCCAAACGCGTGATGGCCAAATGCATGGTGCAAGGCGTCTCGGCGCCGCATTTGCGGGGACGACTCTCAAACCTTGCCCCGGCGCGTGTCCGGGGCCATAGGCGCTGTGAAACGAATCTGCGCCGATAAGCGAAAGGCCCTGCGATGAAAGTCCGCGTCCACGTCAGCCTCAAGCCTGGTGTCCTCGACCCGCAGGGCCGGGCGATCCACCACTCGCTCGAAGGCCTGGGCTTCTCCGGCGTCAATGACGTGCGTGCCGGCCGTCTCTTCGAGCTGGACGTTGCAGACACGGTCAGCGACGAAGCCATCGACGACATGTGCAAGAAGCTCCTCGCCAACATGGTGATCGAGAACTACCGCATCGAGAAGGTCGCCTGATGGCCTTCCGCTCCGCTGTCGTCACGTTCCCGGGCTCCAACTGCGACCGCGACCTGGCGGTGGCGTTGGAGAAGATTTCGGGGACCGAATGCATCCGCGTCTGGCACGGCGATGCCGAACTGCCGGAAAACCTCGATTTCATCGGCCTGCCCGGCGGTTTCTCCTACGGCGACTACTTGCGCTGCGGCGCGATCGCGTCGCGTTCGCCGGTGATGCAGGCCGTCGTCGCGGCTGCCAATCGCGGCGTGCCAGTGTTCGGCGTCTGCAACGGCTTCCAGGTGTTGACCGAAAGCGGTCTTCTGCCGGGCGCCCTGCTGCGCAATTCGGGCATTCGCTTTGTCTGCCGCGAAGTCTCGCTCAAGGTCGAGAACGCCCAGTCGCTGTTCACTTCGGGATACGAAGCGGGTCAGCACATTCGCGTGCCGGTGGCGCATCACGACGGCAATTACCATGCCGACGAGGAAACGCTGGACCGCCTTGAAGGCGAGGGCCGCGTGGCCTTCCGCTACGCCGAAGACGTCAACGGTTCGGCGCGCCAGATCGCCGGCGTGCTCAATGCGGCCGGCAACGTGCTGGGCATGATGCCGCACCCCGAGCGTGCGATCGAAAGCATCCACGGCGGCACCGACGGCCGCGCGCTGTTCGAAAGCGCCATTCGCGGGATGGTCGGGGCCTGAGGCTTCCGGATTTATGGGCCATGGTTCGCCATGGCCCATGGTCTCCGCGGATAGGCTCGCTGGGCGTCAGGCTTTCGCTTTGCCGCCGACACCCTTCAGATATTCTTCCATGCCCCGGATGTAATCGGGGTTGAGCATCAGCGCGCTGTTGGCCATGCGCTCGATGTGGCGCGCGCTGTCGCGGCCGACCTCGGCGCTGAGTTCGATGGCGACCTTGGCGGCGCCCATCTGCTCCGGGTTCTGCCTGGCCAGGTGGTGGCAGAATTCCATGACGTCCGCCTCGAACGTCTCGTCTTCATAGACCTGATGGACCAGCCCCATGGTGAGAGCCATGTCGGCGGGTGAGGGCTTGTTCGCCATGATCAGCCAGCGCGCCCAGTGCGGGCCGCAGATGCGGGTGAGGCGCGAGACACCCCCCGAGGCCGGAAGCACGCCGAACAGGCCTTCCGGGAAGCCATAGGCCGCACTCTTCGCGGCAAGGCGGAAATCGCACGAGAGGCTCATCTCCAGCCCGCCGCCGACGCACATCGCGTGATGTGCGACGACGAAGGGCTTCTCGATATGCTCGATCTCGTCCCAGAGCTGCTGCATGTTGTTGAGATTGAGCCGGTGGTTCTCGCGAATGCCGCGCGCGCTGCCGCCGGTGGAGACGGGGGAGACGATGTTCTGGTTGCCGCCGCGCAAGTCCGCCCCGGAGCTGAAATAGCGCCCGGCCGAGCGGATGAGCATGACTTTCAGCTCGGGCGTTTCGCGAAAGCGCAGCACGGCCTCGGTCAGGAGGTCCATCATCTGCCGGCTGATGGCGTTCAGCTTGTCAGGCCGGTTGAGCGTGGCGATCAGGATGCCGTCCACGTCTTCGGTGAGCAGGTGCGGTGCTTCGTCGGTCATGGTTTCCACCTCCTCAATTACGTGACCGCGGCAGGCCGAGGCCCTTTTCGGCGATCATCGAACGGTGCACCTGGCTGGTGCCGCCGTAAATGGTCGTCCCATGGGCATGGCGATAGGCGAGATTGAGCGCATTGGCCGCGCCCTTCCGCTTGGCCAGCGAATAGGGCGCCGTCAGATCGAGCAGATCGCGCGAGTCGGTGATGAAGAGTTCGGACGAGAACATCTTCGCCATCGGCCCATAGGCGCCGTTGCCCTTGCCGTGGACTTGCGTCCAGTTGGCGCGATAGGCGATCATTTCGGAGGCGATGACATGGGCATAAGTGCGGGCCAGTCGCATCTGGGCCTTGGGCGTATCGATCAGCTTGTCGCCGCCCGCCACCGGGATTTCCTCGCAGAGTTCGACCGCGTTTTCGAGCATCGCGCGCTGCACTTTGGCAAAGCCGCCGCCGTGTTCGAGTTCGAGGCTGGCCGCCATGGTGCGGCCTCCGGCGTTGATCTCTCCCAGGCGCCAGGTGTCCGGGATCCTGACGTTGTCGTAGAACGTGATATTGGTGCGCTCGTCCATGAACGTATGGACGGCCTGGATCGTGACGCCTTCGGCCTTGAGCGGCACGATGAACATCGTCAGCCCCTTGTGCTTGGGCGCATCCGGATCGGTGCGGCAGAGCATCAGCACATAATCGGTGAGGTTGGCGCCGCTGGTCCACATCTTGGTGCCATCGATCCGCCAGGAGCCGTCCTCAAGCCGGGTGGCCTTGCACTGCGCGGCGAAGACGTCCGAGCCGCATCCCGGTTCCGAGTAGCCGAGCGAGCAGATCGCATCGCCGGCCATGACCTTGGACAGCACGTCGCGCTTCAGGTCCTCGGTGCCGAAGCGGTACATGATGAGCGCCACCATCTGCGCGACATTGGCGACAGGATTGTTCCAGCCCTCTTCCTCGAAAGCCTCGCGCGCGCCGGTCACTGCATAAGGGCTGAGGCCGCGTCCGCCGACATCCTTGGGAAGCTGGAGATAGGCAAGGTTCGCCTCGACCAGCTGCTTGTGGATCACCGGGTGGTGGCCTTCCCATGAGAAGTGGAACTTCTCGCGCTGTTCGTCAGTGACGTTGCTGGCGAAGAAGGCCCGGATTTCCTGCTGGATCGCGCGGGCATCCTCGCCCAGATCGAACTCGACCGGAACGTCGCCCACATCGGGAAGGCTGGCCTTTTCCTGGGCGTAGAGGCGGCGGCCGGCCTCTGCCAGCCAGTCCTCGGGATCGCCCGCGACCAGCGGCCACGCCTTGGCGCGCAAGTTGTAGAGGTGGACGTCATGCTCGGTGGTGAGGCCGATGCCGCCGAAGGTCTGCACGGCGTGACGCACGGTGCGGCCCGCCGCGCCCGAGGCGTACCATGCGGCCAGCGAGACCTGCGCGCCGGCCGCTGCCTCGCCGTCGGCGATCGAGCGCATGGCTTTCCAGGCGAGGAACTTGGCGGAATCGATCTCGCAGATCAGGTCCGCCATCGGATGGGACAGGGCCTGGAAAGTGCCGATGAACACGCCGAATGCCTTGCGCTCGCCGGCATATTCCGCCGCCATCGTCAGCGCCGCCCGGCTGAGGCCGGACAGCGCGAGTGCGATTAGGATCTTCCATTCCTCGAGACCGGCGGCGAAGGTCGCGAGCGCTTCGTCGCCGTTGCCCAACACAGTTACGGGCAGGGCGGAGAGATCGAGGTCGGCGATAGCCGTGGAGGCCAGAGTCGGCTCGGCCATGCGTGCATCGGCGGGCACCGTGACGAGTACGATCTCGTCACCCTTGCGGGCAACGACCGCGTCGGCAACCAGACCGCCGGCTACCCATTGCCTGTGGAACTGCGCGATATCCTGCATGGCGATGGTGACTACTGCCTCGCCGCCGACCGCGCTTGCGAGCAGGTCTTCCTGGCCGCCCAGCAGGCCCAGCACGCGCGTTGCCACCAGAGCTTCGGCCAGCGGACCGGAGGCGAGCGTGCGGCCCGCCTCTTCCATCAGCAGACCGGCGTCGAACAGGCCGAGGCCCATGCCGTCCGCCTCTTCAGGCACGCGCATCGCAAAAGCGCCGAGTTCGGCAAGGCCCGACCACAATTCGGGATCGAAGCCGCCGGATTCCTGCGCCTTGCGCACGCGCGTGGAACTGGAATGTTCGTCGAGGAAACGCGCGAAGGTGTCGCGCATCATGCCCTGTTCGTCGGTGAGGTCGAAGTTCATTTCAGGCTTTCCCCGGGGCTTTTGGTTTTCGTGTTTCCTCGTCAACATCATACCTCGTCGCCCCGTTCAATCGCCCGGCCCACGCAATCGCGGGCGCGATAGCTGGAAACGCGTGCTGGCCGCCTGGGGAGGGGAGGCGTAGCTTCCCCGGTCAAGGCGCCCTTAAAGATGCGCCCGCCGGCAGCCGATCCGGCCCGGCAACTTTGGGAGTGCCGTCATGCAAATGAACGACATGGTGCTGATCAGTGTCGACGATCATATCAGCGAGCCGCCGGATCTGTTCCAGAATCACCTTTCCGGCGCCGCGCTCGACTCGGCGCCGAAGCTGATCCAGGACGAGAACGGCAAGGACTTGTGGGTCTATCAGGGGATGAAGTTCCCCTCGGTTGGCTTGAACGCGGTGGTCGGCCGGCCTTTCGAGGAATACGGCATGGAGCCGACCTCGCTCGATCAGCTTCGCGCCGGTTGCTATGACGTGCACGAACGCATCAAGGACATGGACGTCAACGGCGTTGCCTCGTCGCTCAACTTCGGTTCGGTGTTCGACTTTGCCGGCGGCCGCCTCCACCGCGTGCCCGATCGCGAACTCGCGAAAGTCCATGTAAGCGCTTATAACGACTGGCATATCGACGAGTGGTGCGGCGCCTATCCGGGGCGTTTCATCCCCTGCGCGATCCTTCCGACCTGGGACATGGACGCCACCATCGCCGAGATGAAGCGCGTGTCGGGCAAGGGCTGCCACACCGTCTCGATCAGCGAGAATCCCACCTGCCAGGGCTTGCCGAGCATCCACAACGCCTATTGGGATCCGTTCTACAAGGCGATCAACGATCTCGACATGACGATCTGCATCCACATCGGCGGCGGCAATCCGGCGCCCCATGCCTCGATGGAAACGCCGATCGAGGCGTGGATCTCGACCATGCCGATGTCGATCGCCTATGCCGCGTCGGACTGGCTCCAGCTTGAGGCGCTGCATCACTATCCCGACATGCGCATCGCGCTTTCGGAAGGCTCGATCGGTTGGGTGCCCTACTTTACCGAGCGGGCGGACTTTTCGAACTGGCGGCACAAGGCCTGGACCAATTCGCGCTTCCAGAAGATGAAGCCCAGCGAGATGTTCAAGCGGCACTTCCTGAATTGCTTCATCGACGATGCCTTCGGCCTGCAGAACATCCAGTTCATCGGCGAGGACAACATCGCCTATGAATGCGACTATCCGCACTCCGACACGCTATGGCCGGAAGTGCCCGAAAATCTCTGGCCCTCGATCAACCATCTGACCGACGCGCAGATCGACAAGATCACGCACGGGAATGCCATGCGCTGGTTCCGCTTCGATCCGTTCCAGCACTTCACGCGCGCGGAACTGACGGTCGGTGCGCTGCGCGAGAAGGCGAAGGCGGCGGGCGTGGATACCGGCCCCAAGTCATCGGCAGGTGAGCGTCCGGTGGAGGAGGGCGATACCCGTCCGGTCACCTCGGGCGACATCATGAAGATGTTCATGCGGCATGAGGATACCGACCGCACGGCCCGGATGCAGAAACAGGAGGCCTGATCGCAGGCTCGATCCGGCGTTCCTGCTCGCCTGCAAGCCCTTTGCGAGATTTTGCGCGGGGGCGATATGTGCGGGGGCGCCGGGCATTGGCGTACGAAAAGCGGAATTGATCGAGCCGGTTGATGATAATTTCATCCGCGCCCACAGACCGGTTCGAACCGGCGGGGCGCAGGCCGGGCTCGATCCGGCGTTCATACCCGGGGAGAGGGTCATGACGGAAACCTTGTTTGCGCTCGACGGGCGCAACTACCGCGATTGCCAGCAGGTGTTCAGGGGCGCCCGCGACCAGGAATACTATAGCGGCGATTTTTGGGTGGAGGATGCGGGCACTGTCGATGTCCGATCGGAACGCAAGGCCGTGGGGGCCATGTCGATCATTCGCCAGCGCTCGGCCAGCAACCTGTTCTTCCGGCGGTCCCGCCAGCATATCCGCGAAGATGCGACCGATCTTTCGATCCTGTGGTTCGTGAGAAGGGGGGCACTGTCCTATTCCGACCAGTTCGGCGGCAAGCTGGCGCGGCCGGGAGACTTGTTGGTCACGCGTTCGATGACGCCGTTTCTCATCGAATGCCGCAAGGACGAGGACAGCCACGAGAGCCTCCACGTCACCATGCCCACCCATGTGCTGCGCTCCTCTATCGCGCAGGACCTTGGCGCGGGGTTGGTGGTGGCGGGTGGCCGGCCGGAGCTGGCCATGGCCGAGCGGATGCTGGGCGAAGTCTTCGCCGATGAAGGGCGTCTGGGCGAGAGTTCGGCGCGCCTGCTGATGGATACCGCGATCGGCCTGGTCGCCAATGCCATGCGCGCCCTATGTGCCTTGCAACCCTCTCGCCAGTCGATTGCCGACCGCCGTCTGGAGGAAGTCCTGCGCTTCATCGAGGTGCACCTTTCGGACCCGCAGCTTTCCACGGCGATGGTGGCCAGGGGCTGCGGGATTTCGCCGCGCTACCTCTCGTTCCTGCTGCGCCTGCGCGAAACCTCGTTCTCGGAACTGGTCTGGGAGCAGAGGCTGGCAAAGGCGAAGGACTGGCTGGGCAAGAGCGATCCGCGGGACATTTCGATCAGCGAGATTGCCTATGGCGTAGGCTTCAAGAGCCCGGCGCATTTCAGCCGCATGTTCAAGCGCGTGTTCGGATTGAACCCCCGAGAATATCGCGGCGAGGGCGGCGGGGTGGCTGCTTTGCCAGCACCTGCCGCGGCACGTCCGGTGAACGAGCCATTTGCAGGTCTGCCGCGCGCCAGCCTGCTCCTTCAATAGCCGCGCAAACGCCAGAGCGATCTATGCGCAAGGGACGTCGCTGCGCTTGCGCCTCGTCATGTCCGTAGTCGAAGCTGGCGGCATACCGATGCAATCGGATCGACGGGAGAGCACGACAATGCCCAAGTACAAGCTGATCGCCCTCACGACCCCCAAGGCAGGGCGCGAGGAGGACTATCACCACTGGTACGACAACAATCACCTGCCGGAACTGGTGAACACCTTCGGCATGACCGGCGCCCAGCGTTACGAACTGGTCGCCCGGCTCGTCGGCAACGACAGCAACCCCTATCTCGCGATCTACGACATCGAGACAGACGATCCGATGGTACTGCTGGGCGCGATCGGCAAGGCCACGGCTGCCGGCCAGCTCACGCAGAGTGACGCGCAGGACATGGGCACTTGCTACACCGCACTGTTCACCGAAAGGGGCGACCGGGTAACACCAGCCGCCTGACTGCCGCAGCCTCGCGGCACCTGTCCGCGAGGCGTGTCAGCGGCCGCTGAACCGGGGCGGCCGTTTTTCTTTCAGGGCGGCGATCCCTTCGAGATGGTCGGCACTGCGGACGGAGACGCTTTCATAGGCGATCCCGGCATCCATCAATGCCGCCGCCAGCCGCTTGAGTTCGAGATTGGTCAGAACCTTGGTCGCCCGGATCGCCACCATCGCGCCGGCCAGCAACTTCGCGCAGAAGGCATCCACCCGGGCGTCGAGTTCCTCGGCCGGAACGCAGTGATTGATCAGCCCGATTTCGGCCGCCCTGGCAGCCGTCAGCAGTTCGCCGGTGAGGAGGTACTCCTTCGCTCTGGTCAGGCCGATTCGCTGCGCCCAGATCACCGCACCGCCATCGCCGGCCACCAGGCCAAGGCCGACATGGGGATCGCCGATCTTCGCGCCTTCGGCAGCGAAGATCACGTCGCAGAGCAGTGCCAGCGTGGCGCCGAGGCCCACGGCATGGCCGTTCATCCGGCAGACGACGGGCTTGTCGATATCCAGCAGGGTCGAGACGATGCGCTTCGCCACGCGGGCCTCATGGTCGAACAAGTGGGGGTTGCGGGCATTATGCTCGATGTGGTCGAGGTCGCCCCCGGCGGAGAAGGCGCGGCCGGCGCCGGTCAGCAGCACGAGGTCGGAGCCCGGATCGCCCTGGGCGAACCACAGCGCTTCTGCCAGATCGTCGTGAAGCTGGAGGTTGACCGCATTCATTGCCTCGGGCCGGTTGAGCGTGATCCGCAGCAGGCGTTCCTCGCGGGCCATGGCGATAGTGGCCAGGTTCGGCAGCGGCGGAATGGCGCTCATGTTCGTCAGGTCTCCCAATGGTTCTTGCTGTCGTCCTGGCGGTGATAGACCGCTCCGTTAGGCGAAGGCAGGGGCAATCCTATTTCGCGATCACCTTTCGCCCCGGCGAAACCTTCGCTCTTGCAGGCCTTTGTCGGCCTCTTCGCCTTGCCAAGGCCGGGCGGTTCCGTTCTACCTCGCTGAACGCCTGAACGGCACCAGCCGCGGGTCATGGAAGAGGAAGCGTAAATGGCGCAGTTCGACGAGAGCTTCGATTGGGTGGTCGTCGGCAGCGGAGCCGGTTCCATGGCCTCGGCGCTGCTGATGAAGCAGGCCGGCAAGTCGGTGCTCATCTTGGAGAAGTCGCCGTGGGTGGGCGGGACGACGGCCAAGTCGGGCGGAGTCATGTGGATCCCCAACAACCGCTTCATGGACCCGGGCGAGGACAGCTTCGAACAGGCCTGCCAATACCTTGACGCGGTCGTTCCCGATGGTGACGACAGCCCCGGGACCAGCCCCGAACGCCGCCGCACTTATGCGCGGGAGGCGACCCGGATGCTGGACTTCATCGTGTCCCAGGGCGTGGCGATGGAGCGTGGCTCGCGCTTCTGGCCCGACTATTATGACGATCTGCCCGGGGGCATGAAGACCAGCCGCACGGTCACCGCCGTGCCTTTCGACAAGAACGCGCTGGGCAAGTCATGGGCCGGCAAGCTGCGCCAGGGCTTTGCCGAAGCGCCCATCCGTCTCGACGATGGAATGAAGCTGCCTTTCGCCAGGCATTCCTGGGCGATCAAGAAGATCCTCCTCAAGACCGCGGTGAAGATCGTCGCCGGCAAGCTGACCGGCAAGCACTGGGTGACGGCGGGCGCCGCCTTGCAGGGGCGGATGCTCAAGGCCGTGCTGGACCGGCAGGCGGCGGAGATCCGCACCGACAGCCCGGTCACGGAAACGGTGGTCGAGGATGGCCGCGCGCTGGGCGTGGTGACGGTCAAGGACGGCAGGCCCTGGCGCATCGGCGCGCGGCTGGGCGTGTTGATGAATGCCGGCGGCTTCTCGCAGAACCAGGCGATGCGCGACAAGTATATGCCCGGAACGCGCGCCGCGTGGTCGAACGGCATCGAAAGCGACACGGGCGACATGCATGCCGAACTTGAGCGCCAGGGCGCCGTGCTCGCCCAGATGGACCAGATGGTCGGGTTCCAGATGTCGGAAGCCCCGGGCTGGGATACGGACTACGTCAAGCCGGGTACCCAGAGCACCACGGGCAAGCCGCATGCCATCCAGGTCGATCAGACGGGCGTTCGCTACATGAACGAAGGCGGCTCCTACGAGGAGTTCTGCGAAAACATGCTGCTGCGCAACCGCACGGTCCCCGCGATCCCGAGTTGGGCGATCATGGATCAGCAGTACATGGACGAATATGCGGTCGCCGGCAAAGGCATGGCGAAGAAGAACATGACCGCCTGGCTGACGTCGGGCTGGATGCGCAAGGCAGACAGCATCGAGGCTCTGGCAGGGCAGATTGCAGTGCCGGAGCAGGCCCTCAAGGCCACTGTCGAGCGCTGGAACGGTTTCGTCCGGGGCGGGCGGGACGAGGACTTCCATCGCGGCGACCGGGCATACGACAACTGGCTGGGCGATCCCTTCTTCAAGGACGGTCCCAATGCCTGCATGGGCACCATCGAGCAGGGTCCGTTCTATGCGATCCCGGTGGTTCCCGGCGATGTCGGCACTTACGGCGGCGTCGTCTGCGACAGCGACTCGCGCGTGCTCAGGGCCGACGGCTCGCCTATCGAGGGGCTCTATGCCTGCGGTGTGAGCACGGCCTCGCCGATGGGCCGCGTCTATCCCGGCGCCGGGGCCAGTGTCGGTCCTTCGATGACCTTCGGCTGGATTGCCGCCAGGCATGCGGCAGGCTTGGGCAACCAGGTCTGACAGCGGCGTGGAGTCGGCGGTCAAGCGCCGATCGAGAGGCATCGCCGGTGCGACGGTTGGTCGATAACGCCGCGGCGGTCCGGCCTCCCCTTGCGCACACTTGCCCTTGCGGTACTGAACTTGAGTTCAGCCCGCAAGGTTCACCTATGGGCGGAGAGGCTGCTCGAGAGAGGACACATGAGCCAGACACTGGAGAACAGGGCATCCCCGGATGCCAAGACGCAGCTCGACATTTACCGCCGGATGATCCGGATCGAGCGCAACGATGACGCCACCCGCACCCAGATCCGTCGCGGCCGCATTACCGCGCCGTACTATTCGGCGCGTGGGCAGGAATGCATTCCCTCAGCCATCTCGGTGCTGCTGAACAACGACGACAAGATCTGCACGATCTATCGCGGCATCCACGACATGGTCGCCAAGGACATGCCGCTCCGCCCGCTCTGGGCAGAAATCTGCGGACGCGTTGACGGCACCTGCAAGGGCAAGGGCGGCCCGATGCACCTCACGCACCCGGAAACCGGCGTGATGGTGACGACGGGCATCGTCGGATCGTCCATGCCGATCGCCAACGGCTTCGGCTGGGCGGCGCTGCTGGACGGCACCAAGCAGGTCACCGTGGCCTATTTCGGTGACGGCGCCAGCAACATCGGCGCGTTCCACGAAGCGTTGAACCTGGCCTCGGTCTGGAAGCTGCCGGTGATCTTCGTCTGCCAGAACAACGGCTTTGCCGAGCATACCCGTTACGAGAACGGCACTTCGGTCGACCACATCTCGAAGCGCGCGATCGGCTACGGCATGCCGGGTTACACCGTGGACGGCAACGATCCGGTCGACGTCTATGCCCACGCCCACGCCGCCATCGAGCGTGCGCGTGCGGGAGAGGGGCCTACGCTGCTGGAATGCAAGACCTTCCGCTTCATGGGCCACGTCTTCGGCGACGCAGACGGCTACATGACCAAGGAAGAGAAGGCAGCGGCGATCGCCAAGGATCCGCTGCCGATCTATCGCCAGAAGCTGATCGACGACGGCATTGCCACTGCGGCGCAGCTCGACGCGCTGACCGCGAAGATCGAGGCCGAAGTGAATGACGCCATCGAATTCGCGATGGCCTGCGAATACCCGTCCGACGACGAACTGCGCCGCGACGTCTTTGCCGAGGAGATTCCGGCATGAGCACCGATACCCTTGACGCACCGGTCGTCGAGACCGTGAAGATGAACGGCCTTCAGGCGATCAACGCCGCGCTGATGGAAGCGATGGAGGCCGATCCCAAGGTCCTCGTGCTGGGCGAGGACATTGCGGATAACGAAGGCGGCGGCGTCGTTGGCGTTACCCGCGGGCTCTCCACCAAGTTCGGCACGATGCGCGTGCGCTCAACGCCGATCTCCGAACAGGCGATCATCGGTGCTGCCATCGGCGCGGCCATGGGCGGCTACAAGCCCGTTGCCGAGATCATGCTGATGAACTTCACGGCCGTCGCCATGGATATGATCGTGAACCACGCGGCCAAGCTGCGCTTCATGTCGGGCGGTCAGAGCCAGGTGCCGATGGTGATCCGCACGTTGACCGGCGCGGGCAACCAGACTGCCGGCCAGCATGCCGACTTCTATGAGGCATGGTTCTGCCACACTGCCGGCATCAAGGTGGTGATCCCCTGGACCCCGGCTGACTTCAAGGGCCTCTACCTCTCGGCCATCCAGGACCCGGACCCGGTCATCATCGTCGAAAGCGGCAAGACGCTGTTCGTGCCGATGGACGTACCGGTCAATCAGGGGCCGATCCCGCTGGGCAAGGCCAACGTCGTCGCACCCGGTTCGGACATCACCATCGTCTCCTATGGCCAGATGATGTTCACCGTCATGCAGGCCTATGAGGAACTGACCAAGGCGGGTGTCTCGGTAGAAGTGATCGACCTGCGCACGATCTCTCCGTGGGACAAGGAAACCGTTCTGGCCTCGGCCGAGAAGACCGGCCGCTTGCTCGTGGTCCACGAAGCGGGCCGTAATTTCGGCCCCGGCGCGGAAATCGCCGCGACCGTGCAGGAAACGCTGTTCGGCAAGCTCAAGGCCCCGGTCGGCCGCCTCGGCGCGCCCTATTGCTCGGTGCCCTTCGCCAAGAAGCTGGAAGACGCCTTCCTCGTGCAGCCGCCCGAGATCATCGCCGAAGCCCAGCGCCTCGTCGCGATGGGCTGAACGACACCGCCATTCATTGTAAACGGAAGGGCCTCCGCAGCGATGCGGGGGCCTTTTTGCGTCATAGGGCGATGGAGCACTTCTGGCCGGGCTAGGCGTGGGGAACTTGCCGGAACCGTGTTGAAGCAGAGATCGCCGGGGATGGCTTCCTCGAAGCAAAGCCGACGTGATTTGAACTGGCTCGACTTAAGCCCCCCTTCTGGCCTCGTCATCTCGGTCTTCGCGGGGGCGACGAGATTGTGAGCAGTGCGGGAGGGGTGCATGTGCAAGAGCTTGGGAATGAGAACGCAGCAGCGCCCGGAACGCGATGCCCTTCTCAAAAATCCGTCAAGCCGCGCCGAGGCGGATCACCACACCATCGCGTCCACCCGCTTTTCCGGGCGAATGTAGATCGACGTAATCCACGGGGAGAGTGCTTTCATCCGGCACTCCAGTTCCTCGATCAGGGTTTCGGCTTCGCCCATCATCAGACTATCGTCGAAGTCCGCGCTGATGGCGACGAAGATGGCCTGCGGGCTGGTGTGGACCGTGCGGATGTGATTGACCGCGTCGATGCGAGGGTGGCCGTTCAGCACCTCCCGAATTTGGGCGATGAGAACCGGGTCTGCCGCTTCGCCGATCAGCAATTCCTTGGATTCGCGGGCCAGCAGCATCGCCACGCCCGCCAGCACGCAGCCGATCAGGACGGAAGCGACGCCATCGATCCGCGGGTCGGCAAAGTGGATCGAGGCCCAGACGCCGACCGCCGCGATGACGAGGCCGATCAGCGCCGCACTGTCCTCGAACAGCACGATGAAGCCGGGCGGATCCTTGCTGCGGCGGATCGCCTGCCACCAGGTCTGATCGCCGCGCCCGCGATCGAATTCGCGCACGGCGAGGGCCCATGAGGCGCCTTCCATCAGAAATGCGATGCCCAGAACGATGTAATTGAGCGTCGGATCTTCGATCGCGTGCGGTTGCCGGATATGGACGAAGCCTTCGTAGATCGACACACCCGCGCCGATCGCGAAGATCAGGATGGCGACCACGAAAGCCCAGAAATACAGCTCGCGACCATAGCCGAACGGGTGCGTCGGGTCCGGCTTTCGGCTGGCGCGCTTCTGGCCGTAGAGCAGCAAGACCTGATTGCCGCTGTCCACCAGCGAGTGGACGCCCTCCGTCAGCATGGAGGACGAACCGCTGATCCCCGCGGCCGCGAATTTGGCGACGGCAATGCCCAGATTGGCCGCCAACGCGCCATAGAGCACGATATTGGCCTTGAAATGCGCAGCTACGCTGCCTGTCTCGCTCATCGTGGGGCGGTTCCTCGCAGGACTTCGAAGAGTCCCAACTGTCACCGCCCGTGCGAGGTTGCGCAAAGGCTGTCGATTTAGCCCAGCGCCTGACGTCCCACGCGCTCGTTCCACAGGTCGGCATTGCCGCAGAGTTGCAGGTTCAGCAGCGCGCGCTTGAGGAACAGGTGGCAGGGATGCTCGTCGGTAAGGCCGATGCCGCCGTGGAGTTGCACCATCTCCTCGGTTACGAAGCGGAACGCTTCGGCGGCCAGGACCTTGGCTGCGGCGAGTTCGGTGACGCTGGCTTGCTCGTCGCGCGCGCGCTTCCACAGCAGGGCCTCGGCGACGACGATGCGCGTCTTCATGTCCGCGGCGCGGTGCTTCAGGGCCTGAAACAGCGCGATTGGACGGTCGAACTGGCGGCGGACCTTCATATACTCGATCGTCATGTCCAGCGCCGCGCCAGCAGCACCGATGCAGTCTGCCGCGAGGGCCAGTTGAGCTTCGCCCGAAAGCCGGTCGTGCAGGGCCTTGGCGCCCGCTGCGTCAGTGAGCATCAGCGTGGGCGCATACCCATCCAGCACCACATCGAACAGGCGGCGGCTGGGATCCCAGATCGCGCGCTCCATCAGCGAGACGCCGGGTGCGTCGAGCGGCACCAGCGCGTAGCCAGTGGGCAGTTGCGCGACCACGGCGACGGCCATGTCCGCCTCGAACACGCCCGAAATCGTGCCCGAAACAGAACCGTCCGATCCTTCGGTCAGCCTGGCGGAAAGCATCGGCAGCGGCGCATATTCACCGCCTGCCATTCGCTCCAGCCAGTCCGCACGTCCGGCAAAACTCTCGCTCGCGGCGATCGCCTGAAGGCCAAGCTGCGCCGGGATCAGCGGCATGGCGGAGAGTACGCGCCCCATTTCGAGGTGCAGCGCGGTCGAAGCTTCCCGCGTGAAGCCAAGGCCGCCGTCTTCTTCGGGCAGGCGCACCATCAGCCAACCCATCTCGGCGGCCAGTTGCCAGCTTTCATCGCGTGAGGGCGAGAGCTTCTCCGCCGGAAACGCCTTCTGCGCGGCGTCGGTGAGTTCGTTGAGTTCGATCACAGCACCCACCCCTTCGGCTCGCGCGGCATGTCCAGCATGCGTTCGGCGATGATGTTGCGCTGCACTTCCTCGCTGCCGCCGGCGATGGTCCAGGCATAGGAATTCATGAAATCGGCCATCCAGTTGCCGGTGTTGAGATCGCCGAACGTAATCGGCGCCATGTATTGCTCGACCATGCCGCCCAGCCGCAGGCCCAGCGCCGAATAGGCGCGCAGGGCCCGGCTATAGGCGTTCTTGACGATGGAGGCGTCCCCCATACGCTCGATCCCGTTGATGCGGTTGTCCAGGAACTGGTCGGCAATCGCGCAGACGGCGTCGACTTGCGTGACGAGCGTGCCGAAATCGCGCAGCACCCCGCGATCGTCCTCGTGCCCATGCTCGCGGATCAGCGCGGCGACCCGGCCCAAAGCCCCGCGCATGCGGTAGGACAGTTCCATCAGCGTCAAACCGCGCTCGGAGGCGAGCGTCGCCTGCGCCACGGCCCAGCCTTTGCCTTCCTCGCCCACGCGTTCGGAGACCGGGATTTCCACGTTATCGAGGAAGATCTCGGCAAATTCCTCGTCGCCCTGGATCTGGTGGATCGGGCGGACGGTGACGCCCGGCGCCTTCATGTCCATCAGCAGGTAGGTGATGCCCGCCTGCTTCACTCCGTCAGACGAAGTGCGCGCCAGCAGCAGGCACTTGTCCGCGAACTGCGCCATCGTCGACCAGACTTTCTGGCCGTTGATGACGTAGACGTCGCCGTTCCGTTCGGCCCGCGTCTTGATCGCGGCAAGGTCCGATCCGGCGCCGGGTTCGGAGAAGCCCTGGCACCACGTCTCGCCTTCGAGGATCTTGGGCAGATAGCGCGCCTTCTGCTCGGCATTGCCGCATTCGTGCAGCGTGGCGAAGGCGTGGTAGGTGGACACGAACGAGAGCAACAGGCGGGGGCAGTCGGCGCCGGCCAGTTCCTCGTAGATCACTTTCTGCTCGGCCAGGCTGCGGCCGCCGCCGGGATATTCGGCGGGCCAGTGCGGGATCGCATAGCCGGCGCGGACGAGCTTGCCGAACCAGTCGCGCTGGGTGCGGACGAAATCGTCTTGCGTGCGGCTGGCATCGCGCCAGCCGGTGGGCGCTTCGGCTTGGAGGAAGCTGCGGACTTCGCTTCGCAGGGCTTCTAGATCGGCGGTATCGGTCATCTCCTGTCCTTGCCGCCCGGCCGAGGGGGCGTCCAGACAGGGGCGGGTCGCTGCGGCGATATCGAGGCGTGTCAGTCCCCGTTCGCGCTTTAGACTGCGACTTCGATGCTGTCGCCGATGATGCGCACTTCGTAAGTCTCGATCGGCATGGTGGCAGGCGGATTGATCGGCGCGCCCGTTTCAAGATCGAAGCGCGCGCCGTGGACCGGGCAGGAAATCCAGCCACCCCGCATCCGCCCGCATTCCAGCGTCTCGTAAGCGTGGCTGCACAAGTTGCGCACCGCGAACAGGCGGTCGAGCGTATTGCACAGCAGGAGGCTGAGCCCGTTCACGTCCACCACCCGCTTCGTGCCGGGCGGCACTTCGTCCAATGTCGCCACGGCCACGAAGGTCTTCTCGGTCATCGTCATCCCGTTTCTCTTTGGGCTCCCGCTGGCGCACACGAACAGGGCAGGGGGCCTGAACAGGAAGCCTTACCGTGAGGCCGCTTTCATGGGCAAGCCGCCGCCGCGATTAAGCGGCCTGACAAGCACAGACTGCGTGCCGGACCGCTTCCCGTGCGCTTGCGCGCCATGCCCGGGCGGTTTTCGCCGGGGCGTTGGACCCGTGCTTGTGAGCGGGGATGGCGCTCGGTAACGCCAGGGAAAGCAAAAACGAAGGATGCCATGCAGTTCGAATGGACCGAGGAACAGGATTCGTTCCGGCACAAGATTCGGGAGTTCCTGCATGCCAATCTCCCGGATGACTGGGAGAAGTTCTCCGAACATGGCCCTGCTTCGCCCGCGCTGACCGCTTTCGCGCGCGGCTTCTGCGTCAAACTGGCGAAGGCGGGCCTGCTCTTTCCGCATTGGCCGCAGGACATGGGCGGAGAGGGGCTGGGACCGTGGGAGCAGCAAATCCTTTCCGAGGAAATGTGGATCGCCGGAGAACCGCGCGGCGGCCAGTACATGAACGTCAACTGGATCGGCCCGACGCTGCAGAAGTACGGCACTGCCGAACAGAAGGCGCGTTACCTCGAACCGATCACGCAGGGTGAATCGCTGTGGTGCCAGGGCTTTTCAGAGCCGGACGCCGGATCGGACCTGGCCTCGCTGCGCACACGCGCGGTGCTGACCGACGGCCATTACGTTATCAACGGGCAGAAGATCTGGACCTCTTACGCCGGGCTGGCCGACACCTGCTTCCTGCTCACCCGCACCAGTGACGACCGGAAGAAGGGGATCACGATCGTCCTCGTGCCGATGGACACGCCGGGCATTACCGTGCGGCAGATCCCTTCGCTGATCGGCGAGGGCGACATTCACGAAGTGTTCTTCGACGACGTGACCGTGCCCGAAACCGCCCGCTTCGGTGAGGAGGGGCAGGCCTGGGAGATCGTTGCCTATTCGCTGCGCAACGAACGTCTGGGCATTCCGCGGTTCGTGCTGGCCCGCGCCGCGCTGGACCGGGCCGTGGCCATGCTGCAGGATCGGGGAGACTTCACCCGCGAGCACGTTCGGATCGAAGCTGCGCGCTGCGCGGCGCTCTGCGAAGGGGCGGGTACGGCCAACTATGCCGTCGTGCAGAAGCGGACGGAGGGATTGGCCATCGGCGCGGAGTCCAGTTCCGCCCGATACGCTACCGTGATGGCCGAGCGGGCGGTCTGCGATTTCGTGGTCGAGTTCCTGCCCGAGGCGCTCGCCGGCGGTTCGCCTTATCTCAAGATGCACCATCAGCGCGGGATCGTTGCGGGGATAGCGGCCGGTTCGGCAGAGATCCAGCTCAACATCATTGCCAGCGATGTGCTGGAACTGCCGCGGGAGCCACGCTGATGCAGCTTGCCCTCAATGAAGACCAGAGGCAGGTGCTCGATTTCGTCGAGGCACTGGCTCGGCCTTTCGCATCCGCCCCCTTGCACGATGCCGGACTGGCACTGGAAAGCGCCGAGCTTGATGCAGCGCTGGTGGAGAATGGCTTTCTCGATGTCCAGGCCGTGGAAGAACTCGGTCCGGTGACGGCGGCCCTCGTGGTCGAGAAGCTGGCGCGCCTGCCTTTCGCAGTGGAGGCGGCGTTTTCTGCGCTCGTCCGTCCGCTGATCGATCCCGACTTGCCGCGGCCGATCTGCCTGGTGGAAGAAGGACGGACCCGCACGCCGGTGCGCTTCCTCCGGCCCGGTGCCACCGTGGTCGTTGTCGGTGCGTCCGGCGTGCGCAGCTTCACCGCTCGCGAGGAGCAGATTGCGCCGGCGCAGGAGGATACGCTCTACGCCTATCCGGTCGCGTTCCTTGCCGACATGCCCGAGGCGATGACCCTGCATGCCGCCGATTCAGCGGAGATCACGCGCGCATGGCGAGTGGCCATGGCGGCGGAAGCGGCCGGACTGCTGGGAGCCGCCCTGGCCAGCACGGTGACTTATGTGTCCGAGCGCAAGCAGTTCGGCCGCCCGCTGGCGACGTTCCAGGCCATGCGCCACCGGCTTGCAGAGGCGCAAGTTCTCACGAACTGCGCCTATTGGCTGGCCATGCGCGCCGCAGCCACGGGCGAGGCCGCAGATGCCGCGATGGCGCTGCTCCACGCGCAGGAGGCAGCGCGTCGGGTCTGCTACGATTACCATCAGTTCCTGGGCGGCATGGGCATGACGCTGGAGCATCCGCTGCATTTGTGGACGTATCGCCTCAAGCTGCTCACCTCGGAACTGGGCGGCCGCGGAGAGCAGGGCCTGGCGGCGGCGGCGGCGCTCTGGGGCGAATAGCCTCGCAGCGATGGGCGAACCGTCGCTGCGATATCGGGCACGGATTGGTGTTCGGTCCATCGCGCCGTGGCATGCCCTATGCGAAGTCTTCTCCTGACAACGAAATCAGGTGGAGGATGCCATGAAGACACAGGATCTCATCGATCTGGACGGGCAAGTCGCGATCGTAACGGGAGCGGGACAGAACGCGGGCCGGGCAACGGCGCTGCAACTGGCGCGTCACAATGCCGGGGGTATCGCCGTCAACGACTTCGTGCCGGAACGGGCGGAAGCCGTGGCCGAGGAAATCCGCGCGCTGGGCGTGCCTGCGCTTGCCGTGCCCTTCGACGTGGGCGACCTCGACGCGATCCGCGCCGCCAGCGCCGCCGTGACCGCGAATCTCGGCCCGGCGACGATCCTGGTCAACAATGCCGGCATGGCCGGTCCCAATGCCACGATCCGGCCCAGCCAGACCTTCTGGGAAGAAGACCCCGCGAACTGGGACCGCTATCTGCGCACCAATCTCTATGGCGTCTACAACTGCTGCTTCGCCTTCATCCCGAACATGGTCGAGGCGAAACGCGGACGGATCGTGACCATCGTTTCCGATTCCGGCCGCATCGGCGAGCCGAGGCTGGCGGTCTATGCTTCCGCCAAGGCCGGCGCCCAGGGCTTCGTGCGGTCGATCGCCAAGGAACTTGGACGCTACAACGTGACCTGCAACGCGGTTTCGCTCTCGGCGCTCATGCCGGACATGCCCGAGGAGCAGCTCGCCGAAATCATGCAGGGCGACCATGCCAAGACCATGATGTCCCGCTACACGATCCGCCGCTACGGCAAGTCCAGCGACGTTGCCGGCCTGGTGACCTTCCTGTGCTCCGATGCAGCGGAATGGATCACGGGCCAGACTTATCCTCTCAACGGGGGTTACGCGCCGTCCATGTGAAGGTTGCCGGCGATTTCACGGCTCACGCCGTCCTGCCATTGCCGCATGACGAGGTAGCGTCCGTGAAGCGCCCCGCGGTCGCAGACCCCGAAGCCGAGAAGGGTACCCTCGCGGCCTTGCGCCGCGGGGAGCCACTTGACCCGCTCCAGCCCGAGCCGAAGCCCGTCGCGGCTTCTGTCCGGAGCCCGGGCAAGCGCTTCGGCAATCACGCGGCCGAGGTCGTGGCCTCGGGCTACGGCCGGGGCTTGCGTCCTATCCATCGCCGTCTCGGCCAGCAGCCGGTGCAGGGTCCGGTTATCGTCGGATACCAGATCGAGATAGAGCCAGCCATCCAGGGCCTGTGCGAAATCGCCGTGATAGCCGCGCAGGCCGGCCGTGTTCATGATCTTCGGTCCGGTCCAGCCCGCCTCTGTCAGGACGGCGGCAGCGGCCGGGGCAGACAATCCGAGGCCCAGATAGACGAACGCTTCGGGGCGGCTCTTGAGCACGGTTCGGGTGAGAACGCCGGCGTCTTCGCCCAGGGGGGAGATGCCTTCCGCTGCGACGATCTCCAGACCCAACACGCGCGCTTCGTCCTGGAGGCACTTGAAATGCCGGGTGCCAATGGCGGAACGGTCGTGGATGACACCAATTCCGGTGGCGCCGATCGCTGCCAGATGGCGGGCGATAAGCAGCGATTCGTCTTCATGGCTGCCGACCTGGAGCTGGAACATCCAGCGCCCGCGGGCGCGTTCGGCGCCGGCCCAGTTGATCGTCGGCACCCGCAGCTGTTCGGCAAGGGGCGTGATGACAAGGGCGTTGTCGCCGATCGCCGGTCCCACGATCATCCCAGCGCCTGCGTCGACCAGTTGGCGATAGGCCGTCTCGACGGCCTCCGAGGTGCCGGAAGGCAGCCCCAGGCCGTAGGCGAAAGCGAAATTGACCGGGAAATCGATCCGGCCGGCGTTTTGCAGTACGTGAACTTCTCGTTCCAGCCATTCCCCGATGTCGCCGGGGCCAGGTGCCGGGTCGGCCATGTCGTTGAGTATGCCCACCGTCACGCCTGCCATCTTCAGCTCCAAGTCCCGCGGCTGCTTTCCATTGCGGCAGACAATGGATCAGACGGGAAAAGGCTGCACGATGCTGCGGAGGCGTCCGTCTTAGGCGCGTTTGCCGCGCGCGAAGAGGGATGGGGGGCATAGGGCATAGCTGGGATCCACCGTCCCTTGCCCCAGCGTGGCGCCGCCCGAGAAAGCACGCCGCAGCTTGAAATCGTAGGTGACGACGCGCTTGGCAAAACGCCATTTGCCGTCCGCGCAGCGGCGATAATTGTCGATGTAGCGAACGGCCATGAAGTCCTCTTCGCTGTCCCCGTCTCGTCCCGGGATGAGATGCCAGGCGAGAGCGTAGACTTCGCCGCTCGCCCGCTCGCCCTCCACGGCGATCAGGTGATTGCAGACGTGGTGGCCGCTGTAGGGCATGTGAGGGAAGGCTCTGGCGATGAAGGCGCAGTAGTCTTCGGCGCTGCCATCGAAGCTGTCTCCGTGAGTGTCCGTGGCCTCGGGCGCGTAGAGATCGCGCAGCAGTTCGATATCCTGCCGGTCGATGGCGCGCGAATAGAGCAGTACCAGTTCGCGGATCGCCTCCTTGTCGAGCAGGACCTGCAGGGCCGTCTCATCGATCGCCATGGCATGTTACCTTTCTAGAGCAGGGCGCCGCCGTCGATCGGATAGATCTGCCCGGTGATGAAACTGGCCCGGCCGCTGGCGAGGAAGGCGACCATGCCGGCCATTTCTTCCGGCACGGCGAAAGGACGGCCGACCACGGTTCGGCGCAGGCGCAGCGCCTTGTCCTCCTCCGACAGGGCTTCCCCACCACGGCTGAACAGTCCGGATTCGGGATGGAAGCGGCTGCCACGGCTGAAGGCGGCGGGATCGGAAGCTATCGTGGCATAAGGCGCGATGGCGTTGACGCGGATGCCGTGACGGCCCACTTCCTTGGCCAGCACGGCCGTGAAGCTGTGAACCGCGCCTTTGGCGGCCGAATAGACCGGCAGCATATAATCCCCGACCAGAGCCGCGGTGGAGCCGACATTGACGATCGCGCCGGCCTTGCGGGCGATCATTCCGGGCAGCACGGCGTGCGTCATGCGCAGGACGGTGCCGAAATTGAGGTCGATGTCCGCCATCCACAGGTCCGGGTCGGAATCAGTGAACAGCCCCTGGTCCACATTCCCGCCGACATTGTTCACGAGCACGTCGACTGGCCCGATTGGCGCGGCGGCTGCGCAGACTTTCGATGGGGACGCAGGATCGCGCATGTCCGCCGCGACGAACACCGCGCGCCCGGCGCCGCTGGAAAGGCATGCCTCCACCAGTCCCGCGCCCGCTTCCTCATCGCGACCCACGAGCACCAGATCAGCGCCTTCCGCTGCGAATTCGAGCGCTATGGCCCGGCCGATGTTGGCCGTGGCGCCGGTTATGACGGCAAGCCTGCCGGAAAGATCGAGATTCATGCCGCCGCTCGCCTTCGTCCCATCGTGGTGGGAAGGGGCTAGGACGGATCCTCAGGCGGGGCAAACCGCCGAGGCGATCAGGTCTCCGGCTCGTTCACGCTGTCGGCCGCGTCGAACTGGCCGCGGCTACCCTTGGTGAGGACGCACCGAATGTCGTTGTCGGCGCCGTCCGCGCCGACATGGCGCAGGAAACCCTTGGAGGTTTGGTGCATCTTCATGCCCTTGAGCGCGCCGCCGGTCATGATGACCTGGTCGCCGGTCATGAGATAGCTGCCACGCACGCCATCGGGCGTCTTGTAGTTCGATCCCGTGACGGCGCGAAAATCGTATTGCGGCAGGCGGATGCCGACAGGGCCACCGGCCGAGCCGTCCCGCTCGCAGTTGTACTGGCCGACTGCCAGGGTGCCGATCGGCCCGCCGGGCACCGAGGGCGGCGCCGGGCTGGCGGCCAGCGGCACCGATACGAAGCCGGCGGCGAGAAGGAAAGCGACGAAAGGAGCGTTATGAAGGGCGCGCATCATGATGAACCGCTAGCATCCACGCGAAGCAATTGCCACAGCCAGTCTCCTCGGCTAAGGGCGCATGCTTTCCCGTACAGCGGCTCTTTCCCATCTTAAGGTTCATCCCATGAAGATCAGCGGCGTCGACATTCGTCCCGGCAATATCCTCGAATACGAAAAGGGCATCTGGAAAGTTGCCAAGACGCAGCACACCCAGCCGGGCAAGGGCGGCGCCTTCATGCAGGTCGAGATGAAGAACCTGATCGATGGCCGCAAGACCAACGTGCGCTTCCGCAGCGCCGACACGGTCGAAAAGGTCCGTCTCGACACCAAGGACTTCCAGTTCCTCTACGTCGAGGGCGACCAGCTCGTCTTCATGGACATCGAGACCTACGAACAGATCCAGCTTCCCGCCGATCTCCTGGGCGATGCCGCTGCCTTCCTCCAGGACGGCATGCAGGTTCTCCTGGAGCTGTGGGAAGAACGTCCGATCTCGGTTCAGCTTCCCGAACAGGTCGAAGCCAACATCGTCGAGGCCGACGCCGTGGTGAAGGGGCAGACCGCCTCGTCCAGCTACAAGCCTGCCGTGCTCGACAACGGCGTGCGCGTGATGGTGCCGCCGCACATCGAAAGCGGCACGCGCATCGTCGTCGACGTGTACGAGAAGGCCTACGTCAGGAAGGCAGACTGATGCGGACCCTGGCCTCGCTCGTCGCCGCGGCTGCTCTGGTCGCAGGGCTTTCCGCTCCCGCTCAGGCTGCCGCGCCGAAGAAGGCGCCGGCCAAGGCTGCCGCTCCGGCACCGGCTGCCGGAGCGCATGCTCCGTCGCCTGAAGTGGAGAGCGCGATGCTCTACCTGAAGGTGCTGATCAGCGGCCTCCAGTCCGACAAGGTCGAGCCCCCGGTAAAGGGCGCGCTCGTCGGCTGCATCTACAACAATTCGCTGCAGAAGATCAGCGAATCGATGGACAAGGTGATTGCCGAGAATGCCGGCAAGATCCACCGCGACAACCCCAGCGAGCTGCTGAGCGCCATGGTGGCGATCTGCGGCTACAAGCCCACGGCCGCTGCCGGCGCCGCCCCGCAACAACCCGCGCCGCAGGGCCGATAATCATACTGGCCGTCGTGCCGGTACTCGAAGGACAAGGTAAGTTTTATGGCCATCTCCGGTCTCATTCGCGTCATGGAAAAGGCCGCCCGCAAGGCGGGTAGCCGTCTGCGCCGCGACTTCGGCGAAATCGAGCACCTCCAGGTCTCGCGCAAGGGACCGGCGGATTTCGTCTCCAAGGCGGATCAGGCCTCGGAGCGCACCATCTGGGACGAACTGCGCGCAGCGCGTCCCGAATGGGGCTACCTGTTCGAGGAAGCGGGCGAGATCGAAGGCGATCCCGACAAGCCGCGCTTCATCGTCGATCCGCTCGACGGCACGACCAACTTCCTCCACGGCATTCCGCACTTCGCGATTTCCATCGCCGTGCAGGAACCGCGCCTGGACGGGAAGGGCTGGGGTGAAGTCACCGCCGGCCTGATCTACAACCCCGTGACCGACGAGAGCTACTGGGCCGAGAAGGCCCGTGGCGCCTGGCTGCAGGACAAGCGCCTGCGCGTGTCGTCGCGCCGCCATCTCGACGAGAGCGTGATCGCGACCGGCATTCCCTTTGCCGGGCACGGCGATGCGGGCGAATGGACCCGGATCTATCACGCCCTGGCGCCGCAGGTTGCCGGTATCCGCCGGTTCGGTTCGGCGGCGCTCGACCTCGCATGGGTTGCTGCGGGCCGTTACGAAGGTTTCTGGGAAGCCGACCTCAAGCCCTGGGACACGGCGGCTGGCTGTCTGCTCGTTCGCGAGGCCGGCGGCTTCGTCTCCGACTGGAAGGGCCGTTCGCAGCCGTTCCACGACAAGGAAATCCTTGCGGGCAACGACGCATTGCACTCGCGTCTCCACAAGATTCTGGCAAACGCGCTCAAGTGACTTGAGCCGAAGCCAAGGCGCGGCTAAGTCACCCGCGCCGATGCCGGTTCGTCTGACGACTCCTGTTCGAAGACAACCGGCAGCACGTGATCGTGCCCCTGTGGCGGAATGGTAGACGCGAACGACTCAAAATCGTTTGTCGAAAGGCGTGCCCGTTCGAGTCGGGCCAGGGGCACCACACGAAAAGCCGCGAACCCAGCCAGGGTCTCGCGGCTTTTTCGTATCCATGGCCGGGGTGCGGGGAGCACGCATGCCGTCCGTGGCTTATGACGGGAAATCGCGAGCGCATGGGGTGGGCACCGGCCGTTATCCTCGAGAATGGACGCGATTTAACGGTGAAACACGCATGTTTCGCGCGGCAATTTTTCTACATTGGTAATAACCTTGAAATCCCACTGCCCAGCCGCAGTGGCATGTCTTTCGTCCCTCGGGCCGCGATCGATATCGAGGTCTGCTGGAAGCCTGTTCCGAGTCGAGGAAACGAGGTTCCGGGACACCGGCGGCATTGTATCGCCGGCGCTTCCAGCAGTTCCCGGCCCGGGCGCCGGCCAAAGGCCTGGCGATGAACGGATGACGAAGAAAAGGTGCCGGGCATGAGCAGGCGCCGATAACAGAGTTTTTGGAGAGCCGCTTCGGGTCGCATCAAGAAGCGCGTTTGCCAAATCGCCCCCTCCGGACTACTTTGCGCCGGAGGGGGACGACATGGAACCCAGTGCCGACGAATATCGCGACGCCCTCTCGCGCGTCGTCGCCGCCGCTACTTTCCGGTCTTCGCCGAAGCTGGCGGAACTTCTCTCCTATCTTGTCGAGCAAAAGCTGGCCGGTCATGGCGATCGGCTGAAGGGCTATCCCATCGCGCTCGACGTCTTCGGGCGAGACGAGGATTTCGATGCCTCGTCGGATTCGATCGTCCGCGTGCAGATGACCCGGCTGCGCCGCGCACTGGGCGAGTACTATGCGGGGGAGGGAGCAGGCGATCCCTTCCGTCTCGTCGTCCCCCGCGGGTCTTATGCGCCCATGCTCGAACCGGCCGCGGAACGGGGCCAGGAGGCTCGTCAGGAGCCGTTACCCGACGCGCCGGTTGACACCTCCACCTCGCCGCCTGCGCAGCAGGGGGAGGACATCGTCCGGTCGCCGAGCGCCCTGAATTTGCGCCGTCGTTCCTGGGGGCTGCTGGCGGCGCTGGCCTTGGCCGCTTCGCTCCTGATCATCTACTGGCCCGGCGGGGAGCGCGATGCCGTGCTGGTGCGCGCGGGCGAAATGCCGGACGGGCCGGTGGTCTATGTCGCGCCTTACGCGATCACCGGATCGGATCCCGCCATCGCGCGGGTGCGCGATGGGTTGCAGTTCGACCTGATCAACTATCTCGCCCAATTGCCGAACCTGGCGGTTCTTTCGCTCGACGAGCGGACCGCGAAGGGCGAGCGGCAACTCGGCGCAGGAGGCGCATTGGGGACGCAGCCGAGCCGCAAGGGGTTGCGTCCGGCCTTCGTGCTCCAGGGGTCGATAGATGGCGCGGGGTCCACGCTGCGCATCAACTCCAGCCTCGTGCGCATGCCGGGCGGTGTGGTCGTCTGGTCCGGGCGCAGCGCTCCCATCGACTATGACCCTGCCCAGATACTCAAGGTGCAGTCGAAGATCGCGCTCGGAGTCGCCTCGCGCCTCGGCCAGCCTTATGGCGTGATCCACGAGACCATGCGGCAGGATCTGGAAAACCACCGCGATCTCGGCATGGAGCGCTATTTTTGCGAGTTGGAAGCCTACGAGTTCATGCGTTCGCGCCGCGAGGGGCAGCTTGGACGCGTGAAGGAATGCCTGGAGCGGGCCGTCTACGACAAGCCCAATTATTCGGACGCCTGGGCGCTGCTGTCGTGGATGCACCTCTATGAGGCGCAGGCGCACGGCGTCGGCGATTCGCCTGAGGCACTCGATGCGGCGAAGCGTGCGGTGGCCGCCAATGCCACCAATGCGATCGGTTACGAATATCTGGCGCTCGCGCTCTACCGGCACGGAGAGGACGACGCCGCGCGCGAGGCGATCGGAAAGGCGCTGGAGATCAGCCCTAACCATTCCGAAGTCCTGGCCAATGCGGGCCGGGTGCTCGGCGCGCTCGGCGAACACGAGATTGCACCTACCCTGGCGCGCAAGGCGATCCAGCTCAATCCGGGGCATCCACCCTGGTACTGGTCGGGATTGGCGCTGGACGCGCTCTATCGCAATGAGGCGGACGAGGCCCTTCGCTATGCCCGGCTCGGCGCCGCGGATGGTGGGTTGATGTCCCGCTATCTGCTGGCTTCCGCTTACGCGCAGGCGGGCAAGGGCGCCGAGGCGCGCCGGGTGCTGGAAGAAGCGGCGCGGGCCTATCCCGGCGTATCCAAGGACCGGCGGGAGGTCGTTCGCCAACTGCGCATTCCGGACTTCGCTGCCGAGCCGCTGGAGGCGCAGGGCCTGCTGACGCGCTAGGGCTCTGATGCGCGCAGGCCGGGTGAGGATCCCTATTGCCGCAAGCCACGCATCTTCATACTCTTTCCGGCATGAACGCCCTTCGCACCAGCTCCGCACTCGGCCTTGTCGCCCTTGGTCTGATCGCTTCCGCAACGGCGGTACGCGCCGAGCCGGTTCCCGATAGCATCGCGCGCGACCTGCCGGGCCTGATGACGATCTACCGCGACCTGCACGCCAATCCGGAACTGAGCTACCAGGAAGTGCGCAGTGCCGGTGTGATGGCCAAGGCGGCGCGGGAGGCAGGCTTTACCGTGACCGAGAAAGTCGGCCAGACCGGCGTGGTCGCGGTGCTCAGAAACGGCGAGGGGCCGACCGTGCTGATCCGTGCCGACATGGACGGTCTGCCCGTGGTCGAGCAGACGGGCCTTGCCTTCGCCTCGAAGAAGCGCGGCGTTTCGACGGCCGGCGTCGAGAGCGGCATCATGCATGCCTGCGGGCACGACACGCACATGACTGCCTGGATCGAGACGGCGCGGCTCATGGCGAAGCGCAAGGCGGAGTGGTCCGGAACGCTCGTCATGATCGGCCAGCCGGCCGAGGAAGTGGGCACGGGTGCGGTCAGCATGTTGCAGGACGGGCTCTATAGCCGCTTCCCCAAGCCGGACTACACGCTGGCTTTCCACGATTCGGCCGATCTTCCGGCCGGCCAGGTCGGCGCGGCCGTGGGCTGGGCGCTCGCCAATGTCGATAGCGTGGACATTCTCGTGAAGGGACTGGGCGGCCACGGCGCCTACCCGCAGGCGACCAAGGACCCGATCGTGCTGGCCAGCGCGATCGTCATGAAGCTGCAGACCCTTGTCAGCCGGGAGATGAGCCCGCTGGACCCGGCAGTGGTGACGGTGGGTTCGTTCCACGCGGGCGCCAAGCACAACATCATTTCCGACCAAGCGAAGCTGGAATTGACCGTTCGCAGTTACTCGGACGAGACCCGCGCTCACCTGCTCGAAGGCATCAAGCGCATTGCGCGGGGCGAGGCGATCGCTTCCGGCCTGCCGGACAACCTGATGCCGGAAGTCTCGGTCAAGGATCCCTATACGCGCGCCACCTGGAACTCGCCCGAGTTCACGCAGGAGGCCGTTGCCGATCTCAAGACCAGGATGGGTGACGGCAATGTGGTGATCACGCCCTCGGTCATGGGCGGAGAAGATTTCGGCGAATTCCGGCGCGCGGACGAGGACCACATCAAGTCCG
This sequence comes from Novosphingobium sp. PhB55, assembly GCF_004368805.1. Lineage (NCBI taxonomy): Bacteria > Pseudomonadati > Pseudomonadota > Alphaproteobacteria > Sphingomonadales > Sphingomonadaceae > Novosphingobium > Novosphingobium sp. PhB55. The sequence goes on from NZ_SODQ01000001.1 coordinate 239,261, forward strand.
TAATCTTTTGGGTAGGCGGCGCCGATCCGCAGAAGATCGCCGCGGCCAAGGCGGGCGGGCCGGCTCTGCCTTCGCTGCACAGCCCGTTCTGGGCGCCCCAGGCCGACAAGGTCATCGCTTCGGGCAGCGAAGCCCTGACGCTGACGGCGCTGCGCCTCATGCCCAAGCGCTGATCAGGTTCTTGCCCGGTGCAATGCGTGTAAGCAGCACCGACAGCGCCGGCCGGAATTCGCGGGCTTTCTGGAAAGAGGGCGGCTTCCGCCCGTTTCACGGCTGTCAGATTCACCGACAGTTTACCCCTTTCGGATAAGTCTGGCCTCATTGCCGGATTCGGCTCGGAAAATGGCGCCCCGCGACGATGATTCGTCTGTTCAAACACTACATCCCGCATGCCGTGGCCCTGCTGTGGCTGGCAGACATGTTCCTGCTGCTGGGGGCGAACGAGCTTTCCTGGCGGCTGCGCGCCGGGCAGATCGGGATGGCGCTGGGCAGTCTCGTCGACCGGATCGGGCTTCACGCCGGCTTCGCGGTCGTCATCTCGCTGTCCATGGTGGCCGTGGGCGTCTACGGCGCGGAGGCCCTGCGTTCCATGCGCTTCGCGGCCGCGCGACTGCTCGTGGCGATTTCGCTGGGCGTGATCGCGCTTTCCTTCGTCGATTTCCTGTTCGCCGCGCAGAACTTCTGGCGCTCTACGCTCGCCTATTCGATGGCGTTCGCCATCGTGCTGCTGACAGCCAATCGCCTCGTTCTGGGCGGATTTCTCGGCACTTCGGCCTTCCGCCGCCGCGTGCTCGTCCTGGGGGCCGGCGATCGCGCACAGCGTCTGCGCGACCTGGCGGAGCGGCCTGAAAGCGGCTTCGTCATCGTCGGCTATGTGGCCATGAGCGATGGCGCGCCGGTGGTGGAGGAAGCCATCTCGCGCGGCGCCATCCACAATCTCACCCGCTTCGTGGACAATCTGGGCGTTACCGAAGTGGTGCTCGCGCTGGAGGAGCGCCGCAACGCGCTGCCGCTGAAGGACCTGCTGCGGATCAAGACCACGGGGGTGCATGTCAACGAGTTCTCCAGCTTCCTCGAACGCGAAACCGGGCGGGTCGATCTGGACACCGTCAATCCGAGCTGGCTGATCTTTTCCGACGGCTTCTCTTCGGGACGGATGATCTCCAGCGTCGCCAAGCGTCTGTTCGACATCGTCGCCAGCGCCGTGGCGCTATGCGTGACGGCGCCGATCATCCTGCTGTTCGCGCTGCTGGTGAAGATCGACAGCCGCGGTCCGGCATTTTACCGCCAGCAGCGGGTTGGTCTGTTCGGTGAGAATTTCGACGTCATCAAACTGCGTTCGATGCGAACCGATGCCGAAGTGGCCGGCGCCCAGTGGGCTTCCAAGGACGACCCGCGCGTTACCCGCGTCGGGCGTTTCATTCGCAAGGTCCGCATCGATGAGCTGCCCCAGGCCTGGACCGTACTCAAGGGCGAGATGAGTTTCGTCGGCCCGCGTCCCGAACGCCCGCAGTTCGTCGCGGAACTCGAGGATGCGCTGCGCTACTATGCGGAGCGGCACATGGTGAAGCCGGGCATCACGGGCTGGGCGCAGATCAACTATCCTTACGGCGCTTCCATAGAGGATTCCCGCCATAAGCTGGAATACGATCTCTATTACGCCAAGAACTACACACCCTTTCTGGACCTGCTGATCATTCTCCAGACGCTGCGCGTGGTCCTGTGGAGCGAAGGCGCGCGATGAGCGCGGCCCGCAGCCTGGATTTCTGGACGACTGCAGGGATCGCATTCGACCTGACCGGCGCCATTGCCGTCGCCAGCCTGGCGCTCTGGCTCTGGCCTCGTCGCGGGCGCCTGGCGGGAGCCGGAGGCGCGGTCGTCGCAGCGCTTTTGGTGACGGCGGGCTGGTGCATCGCGGCGGCCGTAGGCCTCACTGCCGAAGTTCCCATGTTCGCCTCCTTTGCGGAGAGCATCCGCAATCTCGCATGGCTGGTGGCGATCTACCGGCTTTTCGCGGGCGATGGGCGTCATTCCAGCCTTGCGCCGATCCGGCCGGTGATCTTCGCGCTGGCTTTCGTCGAGACGTTGCACCTGAGCATGACGCTGGCCCTGACTTACCTCTCGGTGAAAGGCGGCCTCGCCAATCTGGGGTTCGAGATCGAGGTCATGCTGCGCCTGCTCGTCACCGTGGGCGGGCTGGTGCTGGTACACAACCTCTACGCGGGCGCACCGCGCGAAGTGCGACCGGCCTTGCGCTGGCCCGCAATCGGGCTGGCGGTCCTCTGGTCCTTCGACCTCAACCTCTACACCGTGGCCTATCTCGCGCGAAGCTGGCCGAGCGAAATCGCGGCGCTGCGCGGCATCGCTGCAATCGTGCTGGCGGGCTGCTTTGCCCTGACGGCATCGCGCAACCGCGACGAATTGCGGCTCAAACCTTCGCGCGCGGTCACGTTCCAGACTTTCTCGCTGCTCGTCATCGGCGTCTATCTGGTCGCCATGGTGTCGGTCGCGCAGTGGCTGTCCTATGCCGGCGGCGATTTCGCGCGGCTGATCGAGATGGCTTTCCTCACGTTCGCCAGCGCGATAGCCCTCGTGGTGCTGCCCTCGCGGCGCGTGCGCAGCTGGCTCAAGGTCATTCTCGCCAAGCATTTCTTCCAGCACCGCTACGACTACCGCGAGGAATGGCTGCGCTTCACCCGGACCATCGGCAAGAACGACGACGAGACCCTTCCGCTCAGCGAGCGCGTGGTGCAGTCCCTGGCGGATATCACCTACAGCCCTGCCGGCCTGCTGCTCTGCCCGGACGAGCAGGGCGATCTCATGCTCGCTGCCCGCTGGAACTGGCCCGAAGTGGATGTGCCGGCCCTGGCCTACCCGCTCGCCGCGCTCGGACCGTTCGAGCAGACCTGCTATATCGCCGATCTCGACGAGGTGCGCGCAGGCGTCGTCGCCGAGGGTTTCGAGATTGCCGCTCCCGACTGGCTCATCGCCGAGCGCCGCGCCTGGGCGCTGGTTCCGCTGGTGCATTACGAAAGGCTCGTCGGCATGGTCGTGCTGGCGCGCCCGGCGATGGCGCGCAAGTTCGACTGGGAGGATTTCGATCTGCTGCGGGTGATCGGCCAGCAGCTCGCCAGCTATCTGGCCGAGCACGCCAGCCAGGAAGCCCTGGCGGAATCGAGCCGGTTCGAGGATTTTCACCGCCGCATCGCCTTCGTCATGCACGACATCAAGAACCTGGCCAGCCAGTTCAGCCTGCTCGCGCGCAATGCCGAGCTTCATGCCGACAAGCCCGAGTTTCGCGCCGACATGCTTGTCACGCTGCGCAATTCCTCGGACAAGCTCAATGCCCTGCTGGCGCGCCTCTCGCGCTATGGCGCCGGCGGCGTGGACCGGCTGCACGATGTGGGCGCCGCGGATGTCGCCCGCAGCGTGGTCGCCCGCTTCAACGGCCACCGGCAAGTCGTGCTGGGCGAAGTCCAGGACCTTGTCGCCACGGCCAACGCCCATTCGCTCGAACAGGTTCTGGTCCATCTGGTGCAGAATGGACTGGACGCCAGCCGGCCCGAGAGCCCGGTCATCCTGTCCATCCGCGTGGACGGCCTCAGCGCCCGCTTCGAAGTGGCCGATTCCGGCACCGGAATGTCGGCCGAATTCGTCCGCAACCGGCTGTTCAAGCCCTTCGTTTCCACCAAGAGCGGCGGCTTCGGCATCGGCGCCTTCGAGGCGCGCGAACTGGTGAAGGCGATGAAGGGCCGGCTCGACGTGGAATCGCGGGAAGGGCTGGGATCGCGCTTCATCGTTCGCATACCGCTGGCCGCGGCCACCGACATGTACCTCAATCGCACTGACAAGGACCAGAAGGTAGCCTGAGAATGACCGAGACCCGACCCAAGCTCCTCGTCGTCGAGGACGATGCCGGTCTTCAGGCGCAGCTCAAGTGGGCCTATGAGGATTTCGACGTGGTCGTTGCCGGCGACCGGACCTCGGCGCTGGCGCTCCTGCGCGCCGAGACGCCCGACGTGGTGACGCTGGACCTCGGCCTGCCGCCAGATCCCGACGGCACGACCGAAGGCTTTGCCGTGCTCGACGAGATCATGGCGCTGAAGCCCGACACCAAGGTGATCGTCGCATCCGGCCATGGCGCGCGCGAATCCGCGCTTCAGGCGATCGCGCGCGGCGCATACGATTTCTACCAGAAGCCGGTCGACATCGACGCCCTTGGCCTGATCGTGCGCCGCGCCCTTCAACTCCACCGGCTCGAGGAGGAAAACCGCCGCCTCGCCTCGCGGGTCGAGAAGGACGAGAAAGTGCTCGGGAGGCTGATCACCGCGGCGCCCGAAATGGTCCGCGTGGGGCGGACCATCGAGCGGGTGGCGAACACCAATGTCTCGGTCATGCTGCTCGGCGCGAGCGGCACCGGCAAGGAACTGCTGGCGCGCGGCCTCCATGAGGCCAGCGGACGTGCCAAGCGCGAATTCGTGGCCATCAACTGCGCCGCGATCCCGGAGAACCTGCTCGAAAGCGAATTGTTCGGCCACGAGAAAGGCGCGTTCACCGGGGCGGTCAAGACCACGCCGGGCAAGATCGAGCAGGCGGCCGGCGGGACGTTGTTCCTGGACGAAGTGGGCGACATCCCGCTCCAGTTGCAGGTGAAGCTGCTGCGCTTCCTGCAGGAGCGCGTGATCGAGCGGGTCGGCTCGCGCGAATCGATCCCGGTCGACACGCGCATCGTCTGCGCCACGCATCAGGACCTCGAAGCCATGATCGGGGAAGGGCGCTTCCGAGAGGATCTGTTCTACCGCCTGGCCGAGATCGTGGTGCGCATTCCCGGCCTAGCGGAGCGGCCCGGCGATGCCACCCTGCTCGCCAAGGCTTTCCTCCACCGATACGCCAAGGAAATGAACCCCAGCGTGCGCGGTTTCGCTGCCGATGCGCTGGCGGCGATCGACGCCTGGCACTGGCCGGGCAACGTACGCGAACTGGAGAATCGGGTGAAGCGCGCCGTCATCATGGCGGACGAAAAGCTGGTGGGCGCCGCCGATCTCGACCTGGCCGCTCCGGACGAGCAAGTGATCAACGCGCTCAACCTCAAGACTGCGCGCGAGCAGGCAGACCGCAAGGTCATCCGCCATGCACTCGCGCGCAGCGAAGGCAATATTTCCAGCACGGCCAAGATGCTGGGGATCAGCCGGCCGACGCTCTACGATCTGCTCAAGCAGTACGACCTGCAGAACTGATCGCTGGCGTCAGTGCCGACCGAGGTCAGGCCGGTTCCGTTCTGGGGGCCGGCTTACTTCGGTTGATAGGTCTGTTCCGGACCGGGGAAGCTGCGTGCGCGCACTTCCTCGCCATATTTCGCGGCAGCCTCGGAAACGAGCCCGGCCATGTCGGCATAGCGCTTCACGAAACGGGGCACGCGGTCGAACATGCCCAGCATGTCCTCGGCCACCAGGACCTGTCCGTCGCACTGGGCCGAAGCGCCGATGCCGATGACCGGAATGTCGAGGCTATGGGTGAGCGAGATGGCGATCGGCTCGAGAACGCCCTCCACCACGACCGAGAAGGCGCCGGCGTCCGCTACGGCCTTGCCGTCCGTGATGATCTTGGCGTGCTCTTCCTGGCTGCGTCCACGCGCGCCGTAACCGCCCAGTGCGTTGACCGCCTGCGGGGTCAGCCCGATATGCGCCATCACCGGGATGCCACGCTGCGTGAGGAAAGCGATGGTTTCGGCCATGGCGACGCCGCCCTCCAGCTTGACGGCCGCACAGCCGGTTTCGGCCATGATCCTTGCCGCGGAAGCGAAGGCCTGCTGCGGGCTTCCCTCATAGGAGCCGAAGGGCATGTCGACGACGACGAGCGAATGGTAGCTGCCGCGCACGACGGCGGCGCCGTGAGCGATCATCATGTCGAGAGTGACGGGAAGGGTGGAGGGAAGTCCGTAGATCACCTGGGCCAGGGAATCGCCCACCAGCAGCACGTCGCAATGTTCGTCGAGAAGCTGGGCCTGGCGCGCTGTATAGGCGGTGAGCATCACCAGCGGCTCCACGGTCTTGCCTTCCACCTTGCGGCGCTGGATGGCAGGTACGGTCAGGCGCTTCATGGGGGCGGGCGTGGGGTTGGCGCGACTGGTCGCGGTGTCGAGCTGGAAGGTCGTAGACATGGATTCGCTTCTAGCGCGGGTTGGATGATGCGCAAAAGCGCATTTTCGTTGCGGCGCACCGGAACAAGGCGATGGTCATGGCCAGACTGCGCCCAAAGCGGAACAATCTCGGTAAAGCTGGGGAGCCGATAGCGTTAAGGCTTGCCATGCCGCCGCAGCCCGCTAGCGTCGGCGCATATAGAAATTCGGGGGTCGACCGCAATGTTCGGACGCGTAAAGCCGCTCGACGCCATCCTGGCGACAGCGGAAAAGAAATCACTTCACAGGACGCTGGGCGCGTTCCAGCTGACGATGCTTGGCATCGGCGCCGTCATCGGCACGGGCATTTTCGTTCTGACGGCGGAAGCCGCGCAGAAGGCCGGCCCGGGCATGATGTTCTCGTTCGTCATCGCGGGCTTCGTCTGCGGTGTGGCCGCGCTTTGTTACGCCGAGATGGCAGCCATGGTGCCGGTATCCGGCTCCGCCTATACCTATAGCTACGCGGTGATGGGCGAACTGGTCGCCTGGATGGTCGGTTGGGCGCTCATTCTGGAATATGCCATTGCCGCCGGCGCCGTTTCGGTCGGTTGGTCGGGCTATTTCATCGGGTGGCTCAACAGCAGCTTCGGCATGCATATTCCGTACGATTTCGTGCGGGGGCCGTTCGACGGCGGCATCATCAACGTGCCGGCGATGCTGATCGCGGCGGCGGTGACGGCGCTGCTCATCAAGGGCACCAAGGAAAGCGCCACGGTCAACGCGGTGCTCGTGGGCATCAAGATCCTGGCGCTTACCCTGTTCGTGGCCCTGACGATCCCGATCATCCGCTCGGGTCACTTCACGCCTTTCGCGCCGCTTGGCTTCACCGGCATTTCCAGCGCCGCAGCCTCGATCTTCTTCGCCTATGTCGGCTTCGATGCCGTCTCGACGGCCGCGGAGGAAACCACCAACCCGCAACGCAACATGCCGATCGGCCTGATCGGCAGTCTCGCGATCTGCACCATCTTCTACATGCTGGTGGCGTCGGGCGTGATCGGTACCGTTGGCGCGCAGCCGGTGTTCGGCGCCAATGGCCAGGCGCTGTCGCCGGGAACGCCCGAGCTTTCGCAAGCCTGTGCGGCAATCCATGAAAATGCCGTGGTCTGCTCCAAGGAAGCGCTGGCCTGGACCCTGCGCCAGGTCGGCTATCCCTTCGTGGGCTGGCTGGTGGGCGCCGCCGCGATCATCGCGTTGCCCTCGGTCATCCTGATGATGATGTTCGGCCAGACCCGCATCTTCTTCGTGATGAGCCGCGACGGCCTGCTCCCCGAGTTCTTCTCGAAGGTGCACCCGCGCTTCCACACGCCGCACGTCATCACGCTGCTGACCGGCCTGTTCGTGACGTTGTTTGCAGCCTTCTTCCCGGTCGGCCTGCTGGCAGACGTGTCGAACTCCGGCACGCTCTTCGCCTTCGCAGCAGTTTCGATCGCGGTCATGGTGCTGCGCAAGACCGACGGCGCACGCAAGCGCCCGTTCCGGACCCCGGCCATCATGGTGACGGCGCCGCTGGCCATCATCGGCTGCATCTACCTGTTCTTCAGCCTCTCGGTGCAGACCATCGCGCTGTTCGTCGGTTGGGCCATGCTCGGACTTCTGGTCTATTACGGCTACAGCCGTTCGCGCAGCCATGTCGGACGCGGACTGATCGAAACCCACGAGGTCGACAGCGACGCGCCGCCCCAGCCGGTGCCGCCGGTCTGAGCGGAGGCTGCGGCAACTGAAAAAGAAAAAGGGGAGCCAGATCGGCTCCCCTTTTTTGTGCGCATCACACAGGTTTTCCGCCCATTCTCCACCGCCGATGCACCAGTTTTGCCGGAATTGTCCACAGCACCTCCATGCCGCCCAGTAGGAGGAAATTTACCTGTCGCTGCCAAAATCCCGACAGGCTTATTCAAAAACCGGACACCATCCATGTCGGCCATCAAGGCGTTGATTCCAGGGTTTCTGCTAACCTGGGTCGTTTCTCTCGTCATCGGATCCCAGGGATCGCGCGGCGGCATGCTCGCGATCACCCATACCTTCTACCAGGGCCACGAACTTTACTGGTCCTGGCCGCTGTTCTGCGGTGCAACGGCGCTGGCCTGGGCGCTCTTCGCCCTGATGGACTGAGGCCCGGCCGGAGCAAGCGCCCCTCCCATGCGTTGGTCGAGGGATGTCCTTCCCATTCGACCGTTTCATCGTCGCTGCGCTTCTGGTGGCCTGCCTGCTGCTCGCCGGGCGGGCGTGGCTGCGCGAACATCCCGGCTACGACCCCTGGACGCCCCTGAGCCTGGAGGAACAACCGGGTTGGGCCACCCCGCGGAAGCTCTCAGCCCTGCGCGCGGACCGGGGCTTGTGCCGTGCCTTTCTGGATCGCAGTGGTATCGACAAGACGGCCCTGGCGCCCACCGGCAGCGACAGTTGCCGGCGTGACGATCGCAAGGTGCTGGCCGCCCCCGCAGCGGCCGAGATCCGGCTCTCTCCGTCCCGCGCAGAGGCCACTTGCGCCGTCGATGCCGGTCTAGCCTGGTGGCTGCGACACGGCGTCCAGCCGCAGGCGGAGGCGATCTTTGGCAGCAGGGTGGTCAGGATCGAGCAACTCGGCACGTATAACTGCCGCCGCATAGGCAACGGCACCAAGGGCAACTGGAGCGAACATGCCACCGGCAATGCCATCGACATTTCGGGGTTCGTGCTGGCGGATGGCAGGCGGCTGAGCGTACGCAAGGACTGGAAGGGTTCGGCCGAAGCCGCGGCCTTTCTCCACGCCGTGCGCGATTCGGCCTGCAATGCGTTTTCGACGGTGCTCTCGCCGGACTACAACGCCGCCCACGCGGATCATCTTCATCTCGATCAGGCCAACAGGACCGCTGGCTGGCGCGCATGTCGCTGATATATCGGCAATGTCGGAGAAGAAGGGGGGAGTGGGCGCTGGCCCGAAATCTGCTGGTGACCCCTACGGGAATCGAACCCGTGTTTCAGCCGTGAGAGGGCCGCGTCCTAACCGCTAGACGAAGGGGCCATATGGCCAGCATGTGCCGCTGGAAGGCGGATGTAAATGGTGACCCCTACGGGAATCGAACCCGTGTTTCAGCCGTGAAAGGGCCGCGTCCTAACCGCTAGACGAAGGGGCCATGAAGCCATTTTATCCACCTTGACGCACCAACGAGATGGTGACCCCTACGGGAATCGAACCCGTGTTTCAGCCGTGAAAGGGCCGCGTCCTAACCGCTAGACGAAGGGGCCAATCGGTGTTGCGCCGGAGGCAGGACCGGCCCTCTAGCGGGGGTCCGGAGGGGGGTCAACCCCCTCATCGCGAATAATTTGAACTCTCTATGACAAGCCGGCGAAGCAGCGGCTTTGCGGGGGAAGGGCGTTGCACAATTCAGCCGGCGAAGGCCGCGTCGTCGATGTGCAGTTCGGCCTGCGGACGGCTGCCCCAGTCGTCGATCTTGGCGCGTCCCGCCAGCCAGAGGCGGCGCCCTTGTGACGCGTGGAGGAGGGCCTGCCCCATCTCGGTTTCCGCCGAACGGAAGGCCATGGCCTTGAACCGGCCGCCGTCCTGCCCACCGACGATCAGGCGAACGTGATCGGCACCGACCGTGTCGGCCTTGATGACGTGCACGGGTCCCACGGCCACTCTCGGCCCCGGCCAGCCCATGCCGAAGGGGCCGGCGCTTTCCAGTTTCTCCACCAGTTCAGGCGTCAATCCACGCGGCGCCAGCGCCAAATCCAGCAACATCGACTGGTTGGCGCTCGCTCGCGACACATCGGCCGCCAGCAGAGCGTCGAGCCACTCGGAGAGCGCCTCGAGCTTGTCGGGGGCGACGGTGAGGCCCGCGGCCATGGCATGGCCTCCGCCCGCCACCAGAAGACCGGCCTGGCGGGCCGCGATGATGGCTGCGCCCAGGTCGACGCCGGGAATGGAGCGGCCGGAGCCTTTGCCATTTCCCGCCTCGTCGGCATCCATGGCGATGACGAGCGTGGGCTTGCCCGTCTTCTCCTTGATGCGCCCGGCGACGATGCCGATGACGCCCGGGTGCCATCCGGCGCCGGAGAGAACCATGACGGCGCGGTTATGCTGGCGCTCGATCTGTGCCTCTGCGGCTTCCTGAACCACTTGCTCGATGCCGCGCCGCTCGTCGTTGAGGCGCGAAAGCTGGGCGGCGATGTCCTGCGCCTCGTCGGGATCGGTCGTCGTCAGCAGGCGTACGCCCAGCGTGGATTCGCCGACGCGGCCGCCGGCATTGATGCGCGGGCCCAAGGCAAAGCCCAGATCTGAGCACGTCGGCGCCCGGCTCAGGCGGCTTGCGTCGATCAGGGCGGCCATGCCGATGTTGTCGCGCCGGGCCATGACCTTGAGGCCTTGGGCCACGAGGGCGCGGTTGAGCCCATGGAGGGCTGCCACGTCGGCCACCGTGCCGAGCGCCACCAGGTCGAGCAGGGCGAAGAGATCCGGCTCGCTGCGCTTCTCGAAGAAGCCGCGGCGGCGCAAGGTGCGAACCGTGGCCACGGCAAGCAGGAAGGCGACTCCAACGGCGGCGAGATGTCCGTGTCCGGCCGCGAGTTCGCTCTCGTCGAGGCGGTTGGGATTGACCAGCGCGGTTGCCCGGGGAAGCTCGGGCGCACACTTGTGGTGATCGACCACGATCACGTCGACGCCGGCCTGGTGCGCCATTTCCAGCGCCTCATGGGCCATGGCGCCGCAATCGACCGTGACGATCAGGCTGGAACCTTCACCGGCAATGCGGACGAGCGCCTCGCCGCTGGGACCATAGCCTTCGAGCAGGCGATCGGGAATGTAGTAGCGGGCGTCGTGACCTAGCCCACGCAGCAGGAGAATCAGCAGCGCCGCGCTGGTGGCGCCGTCCACGTCATAATCGCCGTAGACGGTCATGGTCTCGCCCGTCATCACCGCCTGAGCCAGCCGTTCGGCGGCGGCATCCATGTCGCGGAACTCGGAGGGATCGGGCAGGAAAGACCGCAGCGAAGGCGACCGATGTCGATCGAGATCCTCGCGCGGGACGCCGCGTGACAGCAGGATCTGGGTGACGATATCGTCCTCCAGCCCGCCGCCGGAATAGCCGGAAGTGCCCTCGGACAAGTCCATGTTGCCGCCTCGCCAGCGCCAGGCCTTGCCGGTGAGCGAACGATCGATGCCGAGTACGGAAGTAACAGGTCGCGAAGCCATGGCGATCCGACTAGACTATGCGGCGAGCCGGGAAAAGGGCAGCGAGGCGATTGGAAGAGGAGAGGGTTCGATGCTGGCGATAATCTGGCACAGCCGCACCGGTGCGTCACGTGCGATGGCGGCCGCCGTCGCGCAGGGCGCGGGCGAACAGGGCGTGCTGCTCACCGCGGCTGAGGCCATGCCCGCCATTCTGCTGGGCGCCAGGGGCTACGTTTTCGTCTGTCCGGAAAACCTGGGAAGCATGACCGGGCAGATGAAGGAAATGTTCGACCGCTGCTATTATCCCATGCTCGGCCGGGTCGAAGGCCGCCCTTACGCCACGGCAATATCGGCCGGATCGGACGGGGCCGGCGCGCTCTCACAAATGGACAGGATCCTGACTGGTTGGAGGCTCAAGCGCGTGGCGGAGTCTCTGATCGTCAATCTCGGTGCCCAGACGATGGAGGAGATCCGCGCGGAAAAGACCGTTTCGGAGGTGGACCTCGATGCCTGTCGAAACCTTGGATCCGCATTTGCGGAAGGATTGGACCTCGGTATCTTCTGAAGATGAAACCGTTTTGGTTGCATCAGTTAGTAAACAGACTCGACGTTCGCTCTGAACTGCGTCCTTATCGTTTACGTTGAAAACGAACGAGCTGAGCATCTTGGAACAGAACACGACTTGTCTGACCGCGCCGGATGATGGTGTGAACCACGACCCGCACGCGGCCGATCCGGCACCCGGGGACATGGAGTTGACGCACGCCGCGCCGGGCAACGGTGTCTCGCTCTTTTTCCGACCCGGGGAGCGTCCGACCGCAGCCGCGATCGCGGCTCTGCTGGATGCCTCGAACGGGGAAATCATGGCCAGGGTCACCCATCGGCCTGCCAATGACGAGGGGTGGCTGGAACTGCTCGCCAGTGGGCTGACTTTCGAGCTGACCGGCCTTGAACCCGCAGACGCTGCGGCCGGCGGCGAAACGGTGCAGATCCATGGCTTCGACCGCGCGCCGCTTATGACGGAACTGGAGGCGATTCATCTTCTCCCGGGTCGACATATCGCCGGCGGTGCGGGCTTGCCGCCCGTTATCCGGACCCAGGCCGGACTGGCTGCCAGTCTCGCTCTGAAGCTGCCGGTCGCTGCGGTGGGCTGGCAATCGGCGCAAACCGTGATGGAGCCACGTTATTTCGCGCAGATCGTGGTGAATTGGCTTGCGGGCGGTACGTTTCCCGCCCTCGGGCTGACGGCGCTGCTGCGAGGCGAGGATGGCAGCATCGCAACGCGCGGGTTGTCGCGCTTTTCGGGCTGCGAGATGCAACTGGAGGGCGCTGCGGGCGAGCCGCCCTCGGAAACGCTGAAGCTGGCGATCCGGATCGTGGATTACCTCGTTCGCCAAGGCTCGATCACCGAACCGCGCGAAATCGATACGCCGAAAGGGCGGCTGCTTCTGGAGCCTTCCTGGGCGGGACGGCAGCTTTGGGTCTGGCGGCAAGCTTGATTTTCAGCCGCACCCCTGAGACGGCATCTTTCGTTTCGCTCCGTCAACCGGCGGGGCCTGCCCGATCATGACGAAGGGCTGCAACGGCATCACCTCCTCCCGCTGCAACTAGCCCGCAGACCGGGCTTTCAGCCCTTTTTCATGGCGCTCGGCGGGGTGCGGACCTGCTTCGAGGACTTCCGCCGCAACGGACTTTTGCTTCCCTGTTCTGAACTGGCTGGAATGCGACTGGGGCTGCCTCTTCATCGGGGACCTCATCGCCGTTACACACAGCTTGTCTGCGAGCGTCTGGGCCAGATCGAGGCTCGATGGTCGCGCGATCGGACGCGGGAGTCGGATCGCGCGACGGAAGTGGCGCGCTGGCGGATCGAACTGCTGCAACGCGCCTTGCGGCGACTGTTGCTTGGGCAATCGACGCTTCGGCCGCTGCTCAATCGCAACGATCCGCTCAGGGCGGAATCCGATTTCCTTGAGCTGGACAGCCTGGTCGAGGCGCTTTGGTCGGGAACCGAACAGGCACTGCAGCCCGCTGCGATTCCTTCGATCGTTCAGCCCATGCCGGAGCGGCTGCGCAATTCCTCGCCGGCAGCCCGGTACTGCGATTCGAACTCGGCGACCCGCTCCGCTACCGATTCGACGTTGGAGATAGCGCCGATGCCCTGGCCGGACCCCCAGATATCCTTCCAGGCCTTCGCTGCCGTGTTTCCTCCGGAGCCGAAGTCCATCTGGCTCTTGTCGCCTTCCGGCAAGTTGTCCGGATCGAGCCCGGCAGCCTTGATGGATGCGCGAAGGTAGTTGCCGTGGACTCCGGTGAAGAGGCTGGAATAAACGATATCGTCCGCGTTGCCGTCGACGATGGCCTGCTTGTACGCCTCAGCGGCGTTGGCTTCGCGGGTCGCGATGAAGGGCGTGCCGATATAGGCGAAGTCGGCGCCCATCGCCTGCGCCGCGAGAATGGAGCGGCCGCAAGCGATCGCACCGGACAGCGCCAGGGGGCCATCGAACCAGGCGCGGATTTCCTGCATCAGGGCAAAAGGAGACTGCGGGCCGGCATGCCCTCCTGCGCCGGTCGCTACCGCGATCAGCCCGTCCGCGCCCTTTTCCACGGCCTTGCGGGCGAAACGGTTATCGATGACGTCATGCATGACCATGCCGCCCCAGCCATGGACAGCCGCATTGACCTCGGGAATGGCGCCAAGCGAGGTGATGACCAACGGCACCTTGTGCCGTTCCAGCACTTTGAGGTCCTCTTCCAGCCGGTTGTTGCTCTTGTGGACGATGAGGTTGACCGCAAAGGGTGTGTCATAACCCTCTGTTTCTTTGCTGATTTGATGCAGCCAATCGTCGAGCTGGCTGGCGGGACGGGCATTGAGCGCCGGAAAGCTGCCGACAATGCCCGAACGAACTTGCGCCACGACCAGTTCGGGCGTCGAAACGATGAACATGGGAGCGGCAATCACGGGAAGGCGCAAGCTGTCGAAGGGCGCGGGCAAGGTCATGTTGGGTCCGTTTAAGCGATCGATTAAACCGGCATAGTGCCGCGCCGATGCTCTGTCGAGAGGCGTGTCATGCCCTTCAAGCGCTGCAACGCCGGGAGGATATGAGACCGCGGACGGTGGCTTTTGAACGTAATAGACAGCAGTGTCGATCAGGAAGGCTGCGGAGGCGGCCACCAGGAGAGGGAACCGCTTATGTCTAATCAAGCGTCAGGCCAGGGATCGGATCAGGCCGTGGCAGAATTCGATTGCTCGGACATCGACCAATATCTCGGCAAAGTGATCGATTCGTCGCCCATCCGCGAGCCCTTGGGAAACAACGACATCCGCCGCTGGGCCCAGGCCATGCATTATCCCAATCTCGTTCACTTCGACCCGGCCTATGCCGCTGAAAGCCGCTACGGAAAGCTGGTTGCGCCGCAAAGCTTTCCTATCGTCATGGACGACGGCCACGGCACGGCACCTTCCTGCGTCGGCTGCATACCGAATTCGCACCTGCTCTTCGGCGGCGATGAGTTCTGGCATTATGGCCCGCGCATCTTCGGCGGCGATGTCGTGACCAATGAACGCATTCCCTTCGATTACGTCGTCAAGAACACCGGTTTCGGGCCGACCTGCTTCCAGCGCGGAGACAACTTCTACCGCAATCAGAACGGCGAACTGATCGCCAAGCAGCGCTCGACCGCCATCCGTTACCTCGCCCATGCCGGCGGCGACACCGTCAACACGGCGGAGTTCGAGGAACCGGAATGGTCGGACGACGAACTGGAGAAGCTCGAAGCCCGCAAGTTCGCATGGATTCAGATGCTGCACGAGCTTGGCCACAAGGAGCGCTGGTGGGATGATGTAAAAGTGGGCGACCATCTGCCCGAACGCGTCTTCGGTCCGCATACGGTCGCGAGTTTCACGACCGAATGGCGTTCCTTCCTGTTCACCACCTGGGGGACGCTCGACCGGCGCGAACTCGATCTTGCGGCCTTGGGATTCACGCCGGAGATGGCCGGGCATGAAAACGATCCCCACATGGAGCGGATCAATCCCGAACTGACGGATGGTGCCTATTTCGGCCCGTCGCGTGGGCATCTCTTCCCGAAATATGCGCGCAAGATCGGCATGCCGCGGGCATACGGATATGGCGCCTCGATGGGGGCGTGGGTTACCGACTATCTGGCGGGCTGGGCCGGGGAATGGGGCATGGTGGTGCACTCCACGGCCAATTACCGGGGCCCGGCACTTTCAGGAGATGTGACCATTCAGACCGCCGAAGTGGTCGATACGATGATCGATGACGAGGGGCGTCATCTGGTGCAGGTCAAGCACAAGATGACCAATCAGAAAGGCACGCTCATGTGCGCGGGCGTGGCGGAGATTGCCTTGCCGAAGCGGCCCGGCTGATTACGCTTCCGTTGAGCTATGTCACCCGCGGCCCGAAACGATTGTCACCGCGGGTTCCCGGCCAGGTCAGCAGCGCGAGGTAAGCAAGGCCGAAAGCGGGCAGAATCGCCCAGTCCACCCAGTGGAAGATGCTTTCGGCCATTGCCCTGGCGTTCCATCCGAGACTGCGCTGGAGGATCTCCAGCAGCAGCAGGCGCAGCGCGCCGATCATGAGGGCCAGTGTCCACCAACCGCTGAGGCCGATATCGTGGAAGCGCCGTACCGCAAGCGCCGGTGCCGGCAGGACGCAGACAAGGACCAGTGCGAGGCCAATCCACGAGGCGAGGGAGCCTTCCATGACCCAAGACATGAGGCCGGAAAGGAGCGCCGCGATGAGCGCGGCGGACAGCAGGTAGATCCATACCTCGCTTCGCCGCGAACGGCCCGTCGGGGTAAGGCTCAGCTGAAGCGTTCGCCCGATGGCGTGAAGGGGATGCTCCTTCATTAGGACAACGGCTCTCCGCCGTGACCGTGGCTGGCAAGGTCGAGGCCGGCCAGCTCCGCGTCTTCGGATACGCGCATCGGGAAGAGGAGGGAGGCCATGAGGGCAACGATCGCTGTCGCCATTCCCGACCAGAAAATCACGGCGGTGAGTGCATATAATTGTGCAATAAGCTGCGTTTTCATGGACATGTCGCCGAAATATCCGATGCCTCCGAGGCTCGGGGAAAGGAATATTCCGAGCAGTAGGGAGCCCAGAATGCCGCACGCCCCGGACACTGCGAAAACATCCAGCGTGTCGTCGACGTTGAGGACCTCGCGGATCAGGCGGCGCGTCTGAAACCCGGTCAGGGCCCCGAGGACGCCGAAAAGCATGGCGGCGCCAGGTGAGATGTAGCCTGCCGCGGGTGCACTGACGGCCATGCCGGCTATGACGCCTTTGCCCAGGCCACTGGCCGTGACCCGGCCGATGGACAGTCGCTCGAGGCCGGCCCAGGTCAGGGCCGCGGCCGCGATGGCGAGGTGGGCCGCGATCATCGCCGCCGCCGCATCGTCATTGGCGGCAACCGCCCAGCCCCCGCATAGACCGAGAGCGCCGATCCAGACGATCGCGGTGCCGGAGAGCGCGAGCGCCGGGTTTTGCGGTCTGCCCGACTGACCCGGAAAACCCAGCCTGCGCCCCATGAGGAGGGCGACGACGAGTGCAGAGACACCCGCGCTGGTAAAGGTCACGAGACCGCCGGCCCAGTCCAGCACACCCAGATTTCGCGAGAGCCAGCCCCCGCCCCAGATCCAGTGGGCAATCGGGGCCTGCACGACCAGGGTCCAGAGCGCGCTGAAAGTGACTACCCAGCCGAAGCGGGCACGTTCGGCCCAGGCTCCGATCATCAGGGCCGGCCCCAGCGCGGCCACGGCGATCTGGAACAGGGCGAAGGCGCTTTCGGCAGTTCGGGTTCCGCCCCGCAAGTTGCCAAGCTCGATCAGCATCCAGGCATTGCCGCCACCGATCCATCCGCCGGTAATGTCGCCGAAGGCAAGCGTATATCCCACCAGGCCCCAGAGCAGCGTCACCACCGCCGAGACCGCGGCGGTCTGGATGAGCACCGAAAGCCCATTACCCGCTCGCACGCTGCCGGAATTATGGAGGGCAAGGCCGAGGCCGGCGAAAAGCACCAGACAGGCTGCTGCGACCATCCAGGCCGTATCGCCGCTGTCGGCGAAGTCGGTACGGCTATCCTGCGCCATGGCGGCCACCGGCATGGCTGCCAGCAGAGCGAGAAAGGGCAAGAGCCCGCGCTTCGTCATCGATTGTCCCCATCGGCGTGCCTGGATCGTCGCGCGCCGGAAATCGGTCTAAAGCAGCAAATTGGCTCCACACAAGGGGTTGTACCTGAGGGATTTCCCGCAAAGCCAACTCGGGCTTGTTCGGATGGGTCTCGATCGTTCGCGAGAGATCGGAGGTATCACCGGCAGGGCAATGTCCCGAAAGCCTTGGTTTCATTGCGCATTGGATGTCCGCGGTATCTTGCAAATCCGCTGAGATTGGCTCGGCTAATCATTGAAATAACGGAATAAAAAGCCATCGTCATTTGCCGTTGAAAGCGCCCGATGTCATTTTTGATCCAAACTCGGGCAACCTGTTTTCGATCCGACAGTTTAAGCCTTCCGCACTTTCCGGCCGTCCACAGGGCTGGGGTAAGAAACCTTGAAGACCTGTGCGGCTAGAGGGTATGAAATGACCATGTTTCCTCGAAAAGTTCGACAGTCGGCTTTGGCCGCTTGTGCAGTCGCTCTCTGCACCCTGGCCGGCGCTGCCCATGCGGCAGATGACGACAAAGTGCCCTATTGGGCCTCGGTGGATACCGATCTCGCGAACTTGCGCGTGGGGCCGGGTGAATCCTACAAGATCGATTGGGTCTATCGCCGTCTCCATTTGCCCGTGAAAGTGCTGCGGCGGGAAGGGCCGTGGAGACTCGTGGAAGACCCTGATGGCGCCAAAGGCTGGATGCGCGATCTCCTGCTGTCCCGCCAGCGCTCGGCGCTGGTGAAAGGTCTTGGGCGCAAGTCTCTGGTTGAAATGCATGCGGCGCCCAGTTCCGGTTCGCCCATGCTCTGGCGCATGGAATCGGGCGTGGTCGGCGTGCTGGGTGACTGCAAGGAGGGATGGTGCCCCTTCGATGTCCAGGGGCACAAGGGTTTCGTGGAGCAGGAGATGCTCTGGGGCGCGGGCGCGCCCTGAGCTGAGGCCGGTAAACAGCTGGGCATAAAAGAAAACCCCCGCCGCAAGGACGGGGGTTTCTTTTATGCTGTAAGAACGGTCAGGCCAGTTCGATCGCCACCGCCGTCGCCTCGCCGCCGCCGATGCAGAGCGACGCAACGCCCTTCTTCAGGCCCTTGTCCTTGAGGGCGTTGATGAGCGTGACGATGATGCGGGTTCCCGACGCGCCGATCGGGTGGCCGAGTGCGGTGGCGCCGCCGTGGATGTTGACCTTGTCATGCGGGATGCCCAGGTCGTGCATCGCGAACATGGCCACGCAGGCGAAGGCCTCGTTGACTTCGAACAGATCGACGTCCGAGAGCTGCCAGCCCACCTTTTCCATCAGCTTGGTGATGGCGCCCACCGGTGCCGTGGTGAACTTCGCAGGCTCCTGCGCATGAGCAGCGACGCCGACGACGGTGGCTACGGGCGTCAGGCCCTTTTCCGCGGCAACGCTGGCGCGGGTCATGACGACCGCGGCCGCACCGTCCGAGATAGAGCTGGAGCTGGCGGCGGTGATCGTGCCGTCCTTGGCGAAGGCGGCGCGCAAGGTGCGGATCTTGTCGGGATTGCCCTTTGGCGGCTGCTCGTCGCTGTCGATCACGATGTCGCCCTTGCGGGTCTTCACGGTGACCGGAACGACTTCGTCCTTGAACGATCCGTTGTTGATCGCCTCCTGCGCGCGGCGCAGCGATTCGATCGAGTAATCGTCCTGGTTCTCACGCGTGAGCTGGTATTCGTCAGCCGTCACCTGGGCGAACGAGCCCATCGATCCGCCTTCGTAGGCATCTTCCAGGCCGTCAAGGAACATGTGGTCGTAAAGCGTGTCGTGGCCGGCGCGGGCACCCGAACGGTGCTTCTTCGAGAGATACGGCGCATTGGTCATCGATTCCATGCCGCCGGCGATCAGCAGGTCGAGCGAACCGGATGCAAGCGCTTCCGCGCCCATGATGACCGTCTGCATGCCCGAGCCGCAGACCTTGTTCACGGTGGTGGCCTGGACCGACTTCGGCAGGCCGGCCTTCAATGCGGCCTGGCGGGCAGGGGCCTGGCCGAGACCGGCCGGCAGCACGCAGCCCATGTAGATGCGTTCGATGTCCTCACCCGCAACGCCGGCGCGTTCCACCGCAGCCTTGACGGCGGTTGCGCCGAGATCTGTCGCCGAAACTTCGGCGAGAGCGCCCTGGAGGCCACCCATCGGGGTGCGGGCGTAGGAAAGAATGACAATCGGGTCCGAAGCCGAGATCTGGGCCATTATTATGATGCCTTTCACGCGTTGAAAATCAGGTATCCTTGAAGACGACGTAGTGTTGCACTGCACCAATTGCAATTGGCGAGTCCGCTCGAACAAGCATGATCATGCTTCATCCCTGTGGCGGTTCGGGGTCATCCATTGCGCCGATTTTCGCAAGTCCGATGCAGAAACTTGCATGGGTGCCTCCAAGGGGGCCTTTGCCATTGAAATTGGCCAATCTCGCGGCTTCTGCGGGTTTCGCCGTGATGCGGCACGGTAACGAAGCATGTCGCCTCCAGCGCTTGTTGCGAACGACTTGCAACACCGCAGAGTTCAGCCATTTATTCCCTTCGGACACCTTGCAGAGGGGGAGGGGCTGGCCTAAGAGCGCCCGCAACGACCGGGCACTGCTTTTGGCATGAGTCCGGCTGCCGTATCCGGTATGAGGCCAGAACCATTGACTGATCTGTCACAATACCTGCCGATCCTGATCTTTCTCGCGATTGCACTCGCGCTTTCGTCGGTGATCGTGCTGCTGCCGATGGGTGTCGCCCGTCTGACCGGCACCCACAACCCGAGCGCCGACAAGAACAGCGAGTACGAATGCGGCTTCCCCGCTTTCGAAGATCCGCGCAGCCAGTTCGACGTCCGCTTCTATCTCGTGGCGATCCTTTTCATCGTCTTCGACCTTGAAGCCGCTTTCCTGTTCCCCTGGGCCGTCTCGCTGAAGATGACCGGTTGGGCCGGATGGCTGACGATGATGGTGTTCCTCGGCGAACTGGCCATCGGCCTCGCCTACGCATGGAAGAAGGGAGCTCTGGACTGGGAATGAGCACGCTCGTCAATTCCGCCGGTCAGCCTCTCGCTCCGGCCGCTAGCCAGGGTGGCGCGATCACGCCGCCCGATCGGTCCTTTTTCAAGGACCTCAACCAGGAAGTGTCCGACAAGGGCTTCCTCGTCACTTCGACCGAGGAACTCTTCCAGTGGGCCCGTACCGGCTCGCTGTGGTGGATGACGTTCGGCCTCGCCTGCTGCGCGGTCGAGATGATCCACGTCAACATGCCCCGCTACGACATGGAGCGCTTCGGCGCCGCGCCGCGCGCTTCCCCGCGCCAGTCGGACGTGATGATCGTGGCCGGCACGCTGTGCAACAAGATGGCCCCGGCACTCCGCAAGGTCTACGACCAGATGTCGGACCCGAAGTACGTCATCTCGATGGGCTCGTGCGCCAACGGCGGCGGCTACTATCACTACAGCTATAGCGTCGTGCGCGGCTGCGACCGCATCGTTCCGGTCGACATCTACGTGCCGGGCTGCCCTCCGACCGCGGAGGCGCTGCTCTACGGCGTGATGCAGTTGCAGCGCAAGATCCGCCGCGCCGGCACGCTCGAGAGGTAAGGGCACGATGACCGTTCTGCATTCCGCCCCAAAGTTCGCCTCGAACGACGGCGTGATCGAGGCTCTTTCGGTCGCGCTCGGCGACGTGGTCGTCGCCGCCAAGGAAGAGCACGGCGAAGTCGTGCTCACCGTTGCACGCGACCAGATCGAGAACGTTCTTCGCCTGCTGCGTGACCATCACGAATACCAGCAGCTGATGGAAATGGCCGGCGTCGACTATCCGTCGCGGGCCGAGCGCTTCGAAGTCGTCTACATGCTGCTTTCGGTGACGAAGAACCATCGCCTCATGGTGAAGGTTTCGGCTGCCGAGAACACGCCGGTGCCGACCGTGACCACGCTGTGGCCCAACGCGGGCTGGCTCGAGCGCGAAGTGTTCGACATGTACGGCGTGATCTTCGCCGGCAACCCGGACCTGCGCCGCATCCTGACCGACTACGGTTTCGAAGGCCACCCGTTCCGCAAGGACTTCCCGCTGACCGGCTATGTCGAACTGCGCTATTCCGAAGAGGACAAGCGCGTCGTCTATGAGCCCGTCAAGCTGGCCCAGGACTTGCGCCAGTTCGACTTCATGAGCCCTTGGGAAGGCGCGGAATACGTGCTTCCCGGCGACGAGAAGGTTGCCCAGCAGCCGGCTCCGCCGCCCGTGGCCGAACCGAAGACGACCGAGAAGAAGGCCGATACCGGCGCCGGTGACAAGGCGAACGACAAGGCCGCTCAGCCGTCCGGCGACAAGTCCGAAAAGGGAGACGACAAGTGAGCATCCAGCTCGAGCAGTCGCCGACCACCGGCGATGAAGTCATCACCAACTACACGATCAACTTCGGTCCGCAGCACCCTGCGGCCCACGGCGTTCTGCGCATGGTCATGGAACTCGATGGCGAGATCATCGAGCGCATCGATCCGCACGTCGGCCTGCTGCACCGCGGCACCGAGAAGCTGATCGAGCACAAGACCTACCTCCAGGCGCTGCCGTATTTCGACCGCCTGGACTATTGCTCGCCGCTGGCCATGGAACATTCCTATGTCCTGGCGATCGAGAAGATGCTCAACCTCGAAGTGCCGATCCGCGCGCAGTATCTGCGCGTGCTGTTCGCCGAGCTGACCCGCATCTGCAACCACATGCTCAACATCGGCTCGCACGTCATGGACGTGGGTGCGATGACCCCGAACCTGTGGCTGTTCGAAATTCGCGAGGACTGCCTCAACTTCTTCGAACGCGCATCGGGCGCCCGCATGCACTCGGCCTGGTTCCGCCCCGGCGGCGTCCACCAGGACGTGCCGCTCAAGCTGCTGACCGACATCGCCGACTGGCTCGACACGCGCCTGCCGACGCTGTTCGAGGACGCGATGAGCCTCGTGGTCGACAACCGCATCTTCAAGCAGCGCAATGTCGACATCGCGCTGGTGAGCAAGGAAGACGCGCTGGCCTGGGGCTTCTCCGGCCCGATGATCCGCGGCGCGGGCATTCCCTGGGATATCCGCAAGGCGCAGCCTTACGATGTCTATGACCGCATGGACTTCGAGATCCCTGTCGGCACCAACTCGGACTGCTACGACCGCTTCATGGTCCGCGTCGAGGAAGTGCGCCAGTCGGCTCGCATCATGAAGCAGTGCCTGGCAGAGATGCCGGACGGCCCGATCGCTTCCGATGACCGCAAGGTCGTTCCGCCCAAGCGCGGCGAGATGAAGCAGTCGATGGAATCGCTGATCCATCACTTCAAGCTCTACACCGAAGGCTTCCATGTGCCTGCCGGTGAAGTCTATGTCGCCACGGAAAGCCCGAAGGGTGAATTCGGCGTCTATCTCGTGTCGGACGGCTCCAACAAGCCGTACCGCTGCAAGATCCGCCCCACCGCCTTCTCGCACCTCCAGGCGATGGACTTCATGTCGAAGGGCCACATGCTGCCTGACGCGACCGCCATTCTCGGCGCCATCGACGTGGTGTTCGGGGAGTGCGACCGTTGAGCCGTCTCGCCATCGCAGAGGCCATGATCGCCGCCTACAATGCGCAGGACGCCGATCGCTACGTGACCTACATGACCGACGAAGCCTGCGAAGCGAATTATCGCGGCGCAGTCGTTCGTGAGGGCAGGGAAGGTACGCGCTCGGGTCTCAAGACGGCTTTCGCCAAGTGGCCGGAAAACCGGGCTGAGATCGTTTCGCGCGAAGAGACCGACAACTACGTCGTCCTTCGCGAGCACGTCACGCGCGGGCCGGCTACGGACGGTTCCGATCTCGTCGAGCCTTTCGATGTCCTCGCTGTCTACAGCTTCGAGGGCGACAAGTGCTCGCGCGTAGAATTCATCCGGTGAGGGAGCTCGTTCGATGAAGTTCAACACGCTCGAATTGACCCGCATCTGGGCCGCGGTGACCGGCGTTTCGCTGGCGCTGTGGTACTTTGCCGCCGTCTATCTCGACCTCCAGCCCACGGCGCTGCTGCCGATGCTGGTGACCGCGATCGGCGGTTTCGAATTGTTTCTTTTCGGCCAGGACCAGTGGCTGAAGCGCAGGGGTAAGCATGGCTGACCGCTATATCGAACCCGACTCGCCCGAACTTCGGGCCCGTTGGGGCAATTTCATCTGGACCGCCGAAAACGCCGAAAAGGCGAAGGATGTCGTGTCCCGCTATCCCGAAGGGCGCCAGCGCTCGGCGGTGATGCCGTTGCTCGACCTCGCCCAGCGCCAGGTCGGCGCCGAGCTGAACACGCAGGGCTGGCTGCCGATCCCGGTGATGGAATATATCGCCGCCTATCTCGACATGCCGGTCATCCGCGTGGTCGAAGTCGCGTCGTTCTACACCATGTACAACATCGCGCCGATCGGCCGTTTCCACGTCCAGGTCTGCGGCACCACGCCCTGCATGCTGCGCGGGTCGGACGACCTGCTGGAAACCTGCAAGTCGCGCGGGATGAAGAAGGGCCACATTTCGGACGACGGCATGTGGTCGTTCACCGAGGTCGAGTGCATGGGCAACTGCGCCTCGGCACCGATGGTCCAGATCAACGACGACAACTACGAAGACCTGACGTCGGACCGCCTGAACGCGGTTCTCGATGCTCTGGTGCGTGGTGAAACGCCAAAGGCCGGCACCCAGGATCCCGCCCGTCACACGGTGGAACCGGTGGGTGAGCCGACCAATCTGGCCGCGATGACTACGTCCAATCATGACTATCGGAGTGAGTGGTAATGGCTCTCGCCGACAAGGACCGCATCTTCACAAACCTCTACGGCTATCAGCCGTGGAACCTGAAGGAAGCGCAGGCGCGCGGCGCCTGGGACAACACCAAGGCGCTGATCGAACGCGGCCGGGATGCCATCATTGACGAGATGAAGGCTTCGGGCCTGCGCGGTCGCGGCGGTGCGGGCTTCCCGACTGGCATGAAGTGGTCCTTCATGCCCAAGCAGCCGCCGCTCGACCAGGCCGGCAACCCGAAGCCCAGCTTCCTCGTGATCAACGCAGACGAATCCGAACCGGGTTCGTGCAAGGATCGCGAGATCATGCGCCATGATCCGCACCTGCTGTTCGAAGGCGCGCTCGTCGCGGGCTTCGCCATGGGTGCGCGCGCGGCCTACATCTACATTCGCGGCGAATATATCCGCGAAGCAGAGACCCTGTTCGCGGCGCGTGAAGAGGCTTACGCGGCCGGTCTGCTGGGTAAAAACGCCTGCGGTTCGGGCTACGATTTCGACGTCTTCGTCCATCGCGGCGCCGGCGCCTACATCTGCGGCGAAGAAACCGCGATGATCGAGAGCCTCGAAGGCAAGAAGGGCCAGCCTCGCCTGAAGCCGCCGTTCCCGGCGGGCGCAGGCCTCTATGGCTGCCCGACCACGGTCAACAACGTCGAATCCATCGCCGTCGCCCCGACCATCCTGCGCCGCGGCGCCGCCTGGTTCTCCAGCTTCGGCCGTGAGAACAACAAGGGCACCAAGCTCTTCCAGATCAGCGGGCACGTGAACCGTCCCTGCGTGGTCGAGGAAGAGATGTCGATCCCGTTCAGCGAGCTGATCGAGCGTCACTGCGGCGGCATTCGCGGCGGCAAGGACAACCTGCTGGCGGTGATCCCCGGCGGTTCCTCGGTTCCCCTGGTTCCGGCCGCCGACATCTGGGACGCGCCGATGGACTTCGACGGCCTGAAGGCGGTCGGCTCGGGCCTCGGCACCGCGGCCGTCATCGTCATGGACAAGTCCACCGACATCGTGCGCGCCATCAGCCGCATCTCGTACTTCTACAAGCACGAGTCCTGCGGCCAGTGCACCCCTTGCCGCGAAGGCACGGGCTGGATGTGGCGCGTGATGGAGCGCCTGCGCACCGGCGATGCTGAAGTCGAGGAGATCGACATGCTGCAGCAGGTGACCAAGCAGGTCGAAGGACACACCATCTGCGCCCTGGGCGATGCGGCCGCATGGCCGATCCAGGGCCTGATCAAGCACTTCCGTCCGGAGCTTGAGCGCCGGATCGCCGATAACGTCCGCGAGGCTGCCGAGTAATGCCCAAGGTCAAAGTCGATGGCGTCGAGATCGACGTCCCCAACGGCGCAACCGTGCTGCAGGCCTGCGAGCTTGCCGGCAAGGAAATCCCGCGCTTCTGCTATCACGAACGCCTGAGCATCGCCGGCAACTGCCGCATGTGCCTGGTCGAAGTGAAGCCCGGACCGCCCAAGCCCCAGGCTTCGTGCGCGCTTCCGGCCACCGAAGGCCAGGAGATCCGCACGGACTCCGAAATGGTCAAGAAGGCGCGGGAAGGGGTGATGGAGTTCCTCCTCATCAACCACCCGCTCGACTGCCCGATCTGCGATCAGGGCGGCGAGTGCGACCTTCAGGACCAGTCGGTGGCCTACGGTCGCGGCGCTTCGCGCTATGACGAGAACAAGCGCGCGGTCACCGAAAAGTACATGGGCCCGCTCATCAAGACCCAGATGACGCGCTGCATTCACTGCACCCGCTGCGTGCGTTTCTCGGAAGAGATCGCCGGCGTGGACGAGATCGGCGCGCTCTATCGCGGCGAGAACATGCAGATCACGACTTATCTCGAACATGCTGCGAAGCACGAGATGTCGGCCAATGTGATCGACCTCTGCCCGGTCGGTGCGCTCACCTCGCGTCCCTACGCCTTCGAAGCTCGCCCTTGGGAGCTTAAGAAGACGCTGGGCATCGACGTGTCTGACGCCACTGGCGCCAACATCCGTATCGACGCGCGCGGCCGCGAAGTGCTGCGTGTGCTTCCTCGTAACAACGACGACGTCAACGAAGAATGGATCAGCGACAAGGCGCGCTACATGGTCGACGGGCTTACCAAGCGCCGTCTCGACAAGCCGTTCCTGCGCCGTGACGGCAAGCTCGTCGCGGTCAGCTGGAACGAGGCGTTTGCCGCCATCGCCACGCTGAACCCGGGCAACTCGATCGCCGCCGTCGCTGGCGACATGGTCGATTGCGAAACGATGTTCGCCGCCAAGAAGCTGGTCGGCGCGCTCGGTTCGACGCTCATCGAAGGTCGCCAGACCGGGATGGACTATGCGACGGGCAGCCTGGCCGCCGTCAATTTCAACTCCACCTTCTCGGGCATCGAGACGGCGGACGCGATCCTGATCGCCGGCAGCAACGTGCGTTGGGAAGCCCCGCTGCTCAACGTTCGCCTCCGCAAGGCGGTGAAGCGCGGCGCCAAGGTGTTCCTGGTCGGTCCCGAGTGGGAAACCACGTTCGGTGGCCAGTTCCTGGGCGAAGACCTCTCGGTTCTCGGCAATCTGCCGCAGAACGTCGTCGATGCCCTGTCGAACGCCAAGCGTCCGGCAGTCATCCTCGGCGGTGCGGCGCTCGGCCGCGGCGGCCTGGAAGCCGGTCTTGCGCTGGCAGGCCAGTTCAACCTCGTTCGCGATCTCGAAGACGGCACCAAGTGGAACGGCTTCAACGTCCTCCACATGGCGGCCTCGCGCATGGGCGGCCTGATGCTCGGCTACGCGCAGAAGGGCGGCATCGCCGACCTCGTCGCCGCCAAGCCCAAGGTCCTGATCGCGCTCGGCGCCGATGAAGTGGACTTCACCCAGTTCGCCGGTTCGATGATCGTCTATATCGGTCACCACGGCGACAAGGGCGCCCACGCGGCCGACGTGATCCTGCCGGCCTCGGCCTACACCGAAAAGGCAGGCACTTACGTCAATACCGAGGGCCGGGTGCAGTGGGCCGACAAGGGCGTGTTCGCGCCTGGCGACGCCCGGGAAGACTGGACCATCCTGCGCGCCCTTGCCGATGCCTTCGGCGTCTCGGTCGGGTTCGACAGCTTCGATCAACTGCGCAACGCAATGATCGCGGAAGTTCCTGCACTTGGCAGCGAGGGTCTTGCTGACTACGGGAGCGTTCTGCCGAACGGTGGCGGTTCCGCTGCCGGCCAGATCGCCTATCCGATCAAGGACTTCTACATGACCAACCCGATCGCCCGCGCGAGCGCGGTCATGCAGCGTTGCTCGGCCGAACTGCTCCACGGTGAAGACCTGGCGGAGGCCGCGGAATGACCGCATTCTTCCAGAATCTCGGGATGAGCTTCGAGTGGGCATGGTTCGTGTCCACCGTCTGCGGCATCCTGCTCATCGCGCTGCCGCTGATGCTGGCCGTCGCCATGATCATCTACGTCGACCGCAAGATCTGGGCCGCCATGGCGCTGCGCCGCGGTCCCAACGTGGTCGGCCCGTTCGGTCTGCTCCAGTCGTTCGCGGACGGTCTGAAGGTCTTCCTTCAGGAAACCATCGTTCCTTCGGCTGCGAACAAGGGCCTGTTCCTGATCGCGCCGATCGTGACCTTCACGCTGGCGCTGCTCTCCTGGGCGGTGATCCCGTTCAACTCGGGCGCGATCCTGGCCAACATCAACATCGGCCTGCTCTACATCCTCGCGATCAGTTCGCTGGGCGTCTACGGTACGATCATGGCGGGCTGGGCTTCGAACTCGAAGTACCCGTTCTTCTCGGCCATGCGCGCTTCGGCGCAGATGATCTCGTATGAAGTCTCGATCGGCTTCATCCTGATCTGCGTCGTTCTCTGGGCGGGCACGTTCAACATGAACGACATCGTCTGGGCGCAGAAGGGCCACGTCTTCGGCATCATCAACGGTTTCGTCGCGAACCCGCTGCTGTTCCCGATGTGGGTGATGTTCCTGATCTCGAGCCTTGCGGAAACGCAGCGCGCACCCTTCGACCTTGCCGAAGCGGAATCGGAACTCGTCGCCGGTTACCAGACCGAATATTCGTCGATGGCTTTCGCTGCCTACTGGCTGGGCGAATATGCCAACGTGCTCCTGATGTGCGCGCTCAACGCGACGCTGTTCTGGGGCGGATGGCTGCCGCCGCTCGATATTCCCATTCTGTACCTCGTGCCGGGCTTCGTTTGGTTCCTGCTCAAGGTCTTCTTCTTCTTCTTCGTGTTCAGCTGGATCAAGGCCACCGTTCCCCGGTACCGCTATGACCAGTTGATGCGTCTGGGCTGGAAGGTCTTCCTGCCCGTATCGCTGCTGTTCGTCGTAATCGTCAGCGGCTACCTCATGGCTACCGGACACTTCGCATGACCGTCGGACAACTCATAAAGAGCTTCACGCTCTGGGAGTTCGTGAAGGCGCATTGGCTGACCTTGAAGTATTTCTTCAAGCCCAAGGCGACGATCAACTACCCCTTCGAGAAGAACCCGCTTTCGCCCCGCTTCCGCGGCGAGCACGCCCTTCGTCGTTATCCCAACGGCGAGGAACGCTGCATCGCCTGCAAGCTTTGCGAAGCGATCTGCCCGGCGCAGGCGATCACGATCGAGGCCGCACCGCGTGTCGACGGTTCGCGCCGCACCACGCGCTACGACATCGACATGACGAAGTGCATCTACTGCGGTTTCTGCCAGGAAGCCTGTCCGGTCGATGCCATCGTCGAAGGGCCGAACTTCGAATACGCGACCGAAACGCGCGAAGAACTGCTCTACGACAAGGCCAAGCTACTGGCGAACGGGGACAAGTGGGAGCGTGCTATCGCCGCGAACCTTGAAGCCGACGCACCGTACCGATAGGGGGCCGCGGACATGATCCAGACTTTAGCCTTCTACCTCTTCGCAGTACTCACGATCGCTTCGGCGGCCGCGACCATCCTGTCCCGTAACCCGGTGCATTCGGTGCTGTTTCTGATCCTGGCGTTCTTCAACGCCGCCGGGCTCATGATGCTCACCGGCGCCGAGTTCATCGCCATGCTGCTGATCATCGTCTACGTCGGCGCGGTCGCGGTGCTGTTCCTCTTCGTCGTCATGATGCTCGACATCGACTTCGCCGAGCTGCGCGCGGGCTTCGTCAAGAACTTCCCGTTGGGCATGCTGGTCGCCATCGTGCTCCTGGCCGAGATGGTGCTGGGCCTTGGCGCCTACAAGGCCGGCGCGCTGAACCTCGGCACGCCGGACGGCACGGCGGTAACGCCGGCAGGCGCCTCCAATATCGAGGCGATCGGCGGACTGCTCTACAGCCGCTACCTGTTCCTGTTCGAGGCGGCCGGCCTGATCCTGCTCGTCGCGATGGTTGGTGCCATCGTCCTGACTCACCGTCAGCGCGGCGATACGCGCGGCCAGAAGGTCAGCAAGCAGATCGCGCGTCGTCCCGATGAGGCGACCGTCAACGTCAAGCCCGAAGTGGGCAAGGGGGTTTCGCTGTGATCGGCGTCGAACATTACGTGGTCGTGAGCTCGATCCTCTTCGTGCTCGGCGTCCTCGGCATTTTCCTCAACCGCAAGAACGTCATCGTTCTGCTCATGGCGATCGAACTGATCCTGCTTGCGGTCAACATCAACCTCGTCGCGTTCAGCGCAGCCCTGCACGACCTCACGGGTCAGATCTTCGCGATGTTCGTGCTGACGGTCGCTGCCGGCGAGGCCGCAGTGGGGCTCGCAATCCTCGTGATCTATTTCCGCGGCCGCGGCAGCATCGCTGTCGACGACGTCAACCGGATGAAGGGATAAGGCCTTGCACCCGATCCTATTCATCGTCTTCCTGCCGTTACTGGCAGCGATCATCGCCGGGCTGGGCAACAAACAGCTGGGCAATGTTCCCGCAAAGGTCCTGACGACCGGCGCGCTGTTCATTGCCTGCGCGCTCAGCTGGCCGATTTTCATCGGCTTCCTCACCGGTAGCGCCGAAGCCAGCGTCATTCCGGTGCTCAAGTGGGTCCAGTCGGGCGCCATGAGCTGGGATTGGTCGCTGCGCGTGGACTCGCTCACTGCAGTCATGCTCGTGGTCGTCACTTCGGTATCCGCGCTCGTGCACCTCTATTCGTGGGGCTACATGAGCGAGGAGCCGGATCAGCCGCGCTTCTTCGCCTATCTGTCGCTGTTCACGTTCGCCATGCTCATGCTGGTGACCGCGAACAACCTGGTGCAGATGTTCTTCGGTTGGGAAGGCGTTGGCCTTGCCTCGTACCTCCTGATCGGTTTCTGGTTCCGCAAGCCTTCGGCCGGCGCCGCCGCGATCAAGGCCTTCGTGGTCAACCGCGTCGGCGACCTTGGCTTCATGCTCGGCATCTTCGGCTGCTACCTGGTGTTCGGCACCGTTTCGATCCCCGAGATCCTGAACGCCGCGCCCAGCATGGCCGCATCGACGATCGGCTTCCTCGGCTACCGCTTCGACACGATGACGGTGATCTGCATCCTGCTGTTCATCGGTGCGATGGGCAAGTCGGCGCAGCTCGGCCTGCACACCTGGCTTCCGGACGCGATGGAAGGCCCGACCCCCGTGTCGGCGCTCATCCACGCGGCCACGATGGTCACCGCCGGTGTCTTCATGGTCTGCCGCCTGTCGCCGCTGTTTGAAACCAGCGAGACGGCGATGCACTTCATCGCCTTCATCGGTGCCTGCACCTGCTTCTTCGCGGCCACCGTCGGCTGCACGCAGTGGGACATCAAGCGCGTCATCGCCTATTCGACCTGCTCGCAGCTCGGCTACATGTTCTTCGCAACCGGTGTTGGCGCTTATGGCGCGGCCATGTTCCACCTGTTCACGCACGCGTTCTTCAAGGCGCTGCTGTTCCTGGGGGCAGGGTCGGTCATCCACTCGATGCACCACGAACAGGACATGCGTTTCTACGGCGCGCTGCGTAAGCACATTCCGATCACCTTCTGGACGATGACCGCGGGTACGCTGGCCATCACCGGCGTCGGTATCGCGGGCTTCGTGGGCTTCGCAGGCTTCTATTCGAAGGATGCGATCCTCGAGGCGGCCTTCGGTTCGGGCACGGCAGTGGGCGGTTTCGCCTTCTGGATGGGTATCGCAGCCGCGCTCATGACGAGCTTCTATTCGTGGCGCCTGGTCTTCCTGACCTTCTTCGGCAAGCCGCGCTGGATCCAGTCGGAACACATCCAGCACGCCGTTCACGATGCCCACGGCCATGGTCACGACGATCATGCGCATGACGCACACGGTCACGGTTCTGCCGCTGAAGAAGATGCGGGCGAAAGCACGGATCACCATGACGCCCATGCCCATGCAGCCCCTGCGCTGGGCGTGAGCGGACCGCACTATGACACGCATGGCGACGGTACGGGTGGCTACCATCCGCACGAGAGCCCGCTGGTGATGCTTGTGCCGCTGATCATCCTTGCGATCGGCGCCGTGGCTGCGGGCTTCGTCTTCCAGCACGCCTTCGTCTCCGAGGGGACTGGCGAATTCTGGAAGGGCGCCCTGGTCTTCCACGAGCACCTGATCCACGCCATGCACGGCGTGCCGACCTGGGTGAAGTGGGCACCGTTCACGGTGATGGCGCTGGGCCTGCTGACGGCATGGTACGGCTACATCAAGAACCTCTCGTTCCCCAAGGCAGTCGCCGAACAGCTCGGGCCGGTCTACACCTTCGTGTACCGCAAGTGGATGTTCGACGAGCTTTACAACGCCATCTTCGTCCGTCCGGCTTTCTGGCTCGGCAAGGTGTTCTGGAAGGTCCTGGATATCGGCGTGATCGACAAGTTCGGTCCCGACGGTGCGGCCTGGGTCGTGGCCAGGGGTTCGACTTACGCGCAGAAGGTCCAGTCGGGCTATCTGTACAGCTACGCACTTGTCATGCTGCTGGGCCTCGTTGGCGCCATCAGCTGGGTGATCGCGGGATAAGATGATGAGTGGTTTTCCGATCCTCAGTCTGATGTTGCTGGTGCCGCTCGCGGCGGCACTGGCGTGTCTTTACCTTGATGCCAAATCGGCACGCATGGTGGCGCTTCTCGCCACCCTTGCGAACCTTGCCCTTGGCGTCGTCCTCTGGATGAACTTCGACGTCGGCGGCGCGCAGTGGCAGTTCCAGGAACGGCACGAGCTGTTCTCCGGCTTCTCCTACGCCCTCGGCATCGATGGTATCGCGTTGCTCCTGATCGAGCTTTCCGTCTTCCTCATGCCGATCTGCATCGGCGCGAGCTGGAATTCGATCGAGAAGCGCGTGGGCGAATACATGGCGGCCTTCCTGCTCGTCGAAACGCTGATGATCGGCGTGTTCACGGCCCAGGATATCTTCCTGTTCTACATGTTCTTCGAAGCCGGCCTCATTCCGATGTACCTGATCATCGGCATCTGGGGCGGCGCGGATCGCATCTACGCCTCGTACAAGTTCTTCCTCTACACGCTGCTCGGCTCGGTGCTGATGCTCGTGGCGATGTTGTGGATGGTCCACACCGCCGGCACGACGTTCGTTCCGACGTTGATGACTTACGACTTCGATCCGCAAGCCCAGACCTGGCTCTGGCTCGCCTTCTTCGCCAGCTTCGCGGTGAAGATGCCGATGTGGCCGGTCCACACCTGGCTTCCGGCGGCGCACGTTCAGGCGCCGACCGCAGGCTCGGTGATCCTGGCGGGCGTGTTGCTGAAGATGGGTGGCTACGGCTTCATCCGCTTCTCGCTGCCGATGTTCCCTGAAGCCTCGGCCTACTTCGCGCCGCTGGTCTGGGGCCTGTCGATGGCCGCCGTCGTCATCACCTCGCTCATCGCGCTGGTGCAGGACGACATGAAGAAGCTGATCGCCTATTCGTCGGTCGCGCATATGGCGATCGTGACCATCGGTCTCTTCGCCTTCAATCCGCAGGGTCTCGAAGGCTCGATGCTGGTCATGCTCAGCCACGGCCTCGTCTCGGGCGCCTTGTTCCTCTGCGTCGGCATCATCTACGACCGTCTGCACACCCGTGAGATCGCCCGTTACGGCGGCCTTGCCATCAACATGCCGCGTTACGCGCTGTTCTTCCTGCTCTTCACGATGGCCTCGATCGGCCTTCCGGGCACCAGCGGTTTCGTCGGCGAATTCCTGAGCCTCGGCGGTATCTACCAGGTTTCGAGCTGGACGGCGCTGATCTGCACCACCGGTATCATCCTGGGCGCTGCCTACATGCTCTACCTCTATCGCCGTGTCGTCTTTGGCGACCAGAAGAATGCCGATGCCGCCGCCATGGCCGACCTCGACTTGCGTGAGTACCTGATGGTGATCCCGCTCGGTCTCGCGGTGCTTTGGATGGGCGTCTACCCCGAGAGCTTCATCGCTCCGATGCGCGCAGACATTGCCGCGCTCGACGCCCGGCTCGCTCGCGCAAAGCCGGAAGGAGACGCCAAGTTGGCCATGGGCAAGGAAAAGTCTGCGCACGAAGAAGCCGCGCATGAGGGGGCACACTGATGGACTGGTCACAGTCGCTGCGCCTGATCGCGCCGGAAGAAACGCTGAGCATCGCAAGCCTCGTCTTGCTCCTGATGGCCGCCTGGGGCGGTGACAAGGCCGCAAAGCTGATCTCCGTTCTCGCCGTGGCGGCGCTCGTCGCCGCCGGTGTCCTCGTTGCCCCCGCGCTTTGCGGTGGTCACATGGGCGCCGACACTTCGGCCTTCTTCGGCCAGTTCCGTGCCGACGCTTTCGCATCTTACGCCAAGATCCTGATCTACCTGTCGGCCGCCGTGTCATTGGTAGTAGCCCCGGCCTACTTCGACCGCTTCAAGGCGATGCGCGCGGAGTATCCGGTGCTGGTCCTGCTCGCCTCGCTGGGCATGGGCATGATGGTTTCGGCCACCGACCTGCTGACCCTCTACATCGGCCTCGAGATGAACTCGCTCGCGGCTTATGTGCTGGCGGCCTTCCTGCGCACCGACGGCCGTTCGGCTGAAGCGGGCCTTAAGTACTTCGTGCTGGGCGCGCTGGCTTCGGGCATCATGCTCTTCGGCATGAGCCTGACCTACGGTTTTGCCGGAACCACCTCGTTCGCCGGTATCAGCGCCTCGATGGCGCAGGGCCTCTCGAACGGTGCGCTGTTCGGCATCGTCTTCGTCTTTGCAGGTCTTGCCTTCAAGATCAGCGCCGTGCCGTTCCACATGTGGACGCCCGACGTCTATGAGGGCGCACCGACTCCGGTGACCACGCTCTTCGCCACGGCCCCGAAGGTCGCCGCAATGGGCCTGACCATGCGCGTTGCCATCGAAGCCTTCGGCGACCAGGCAGCCGCCTGGCAGCAGATCGTGGTCTTCGCGGCGCTTGCCTCGATCGTCGTCGGTGCTCTTGGCGCCATCGGCCAGTCGAACATCAAGCGACTGATGGCCTATTCCTCGATCAACAACGTCGGCTTCATGCTCGTCGGTCTTGCCGTGGCAACTCAGCAGGGCGTTTCGGCCATGCTGTTCTACCTTGCGATCTACGTCGCGATGTCGGTCGGCGGCTTCGTTGTGATCCTGATGCTCAAGGATGCCGACGGCAACCCCGTCGAGGATCTCGGCAAGATGGCCGGTCTGTCGCGCACCCGTCCGGGCCTGGCCTTGGCGCTGGCGATGGTCATGTTCAGCCTTGCCGGTATTCCGCCGATGTTCGGCTTCTGGGGCAAGTTCCTGGTCTTCAAGGCCGCTGTCGACGGCGGCATGATCGCTCTTGCGGCCATCGGCTTTGCGGCTTCCGTCATTGGCGCCTTCTACTATTTGAAGGTCGTCAAGGTCGTCTATTTCGACGAACCGGCCGATGTGGTGAAGGGCGAGAGCGATGTCTGGCACAAGCTGATCCTCGTGCTGGCCTGCATCTTCATCTCGCCGCTGGGCTATCTGGCCAGCAAGTGGCTGGGCGGGCTGGCTGACACGGCCGCAGCGGCCCTGTTCTCCGGCCTTTGATAGAGGTCGTAGAAGAGACCGCATCGACCAACGCGGACCTCGTTCGGCGCCTGGGCGCCGGCGAGGGGCTGGCGGAAGGTTTCTGGCTGCGTGCGGTGCGACAGAGCGCCGGACGCGGCCGCCGCGGCCGGGAATGGTCCTCGCCCGAAGGCAATCTCTACGCCAGCACCGTCGTCGCGCTGAGAGCCGACGACCCCTGGGTTCACACCCTGGCTTTCGTCGCCGCGCTTTCCGTGCACGACCTCATGCTTTCGCAGCTTGGGGGTGGCGCTGATTGCCAGCTCAAGTGGCCGAACGACGTGCTGGTCGGCGGCGCCAAGATCTGCGGCATCCTGCTGGAGCGCAGGGGCGATCATGTGATCGTCGGGATCGGCGTCAACGTCGTCACGGCGCCGGAACTTGCCGACCGCGCGACAACGTCGGTCCACAAGGCAAACCCTGATAATCACAGCGACGCACATACCGTTCTCGGCGATCTGGCGGACCGCTTCGCGGCGCGTCTTGCGCAGTGGCGCATGGAAGGGCTGGCCTCGACGCTGGCCGACTGGACGCGTCATGCTCATCCTCCGGGAACGCCGCTCTTGGTGACGCTGGACGAGGAAGGGCTGCTGCCAGGTGCCTTTGCCGGGCTTGACCCGGACGGAGCATTGCGCTTGCGTCTGGCCGACGGGTCCCTACGTGTCGTTCACGCCGGTGACGTTTCGCTCGCCTGAAGGAAATTCCATGCTGCTTGCCATCGATGCCGGCAACACCAATGTCGTCTTCGCGCTATTCGAGGGACGCACTCTGCGCGGGCGCTGGCGCATTGCCACGGACCCTCGCCGCACGGGTGATGAATACGCGGTATGGCTCATGCAGCTTCTCTCGATCCGCGGCGTAGCGGCGGAAGAGATCAAGAGCATCATCATCTCGACCGTGGTCCCGCGCGCGCTACACAATCTCGAGATACTCTGCCGGCACTATTTCGATGTCGAGCCGCTGGTGGCGGGCGTCGGCAAGGCGGACTACGCGATCGACATCGACGTGGATCAGCCCAAGTCGCTCGGTGCCGACCGTGCGGTCAACGCCATTGCCGCGCATGAACGACACGGGGGCGATCTCATCGTTGTCGATTTCGGCACTGCCACCACCTTCGACGTGGTAGACTACAACGGCGCCTACAAGGGCGGCATCATTTCGCCGGGCATCAACCTGTCGCTGGACGCGCTGGTGGGCAATACGGCCAAGCTGCCGCGCATCGCCATTGCCGTACCCACGACGAAGAGTGTGATCGGGCGTAATACCGAGGACCAGATGCTGATCGGCGTGTTCTGGGGCTATGTGGCGATGATGGAGGGCCTGATCGCCCGCATGCGCAACGAGATTGGTCGCCCCGCCAAGGTCATCGCGACCGGCGGGCTGGCCGTACTGTTCGACGAGGCTTCCGATATTTTCGACGCGGTCGATCCCGACCTGACGCTCGAAGGCCTCGCCATTCTTGCCGAAAGGGCATCCAAGAAGTGATTCCAGGTAACGAACTGCTGTTTTGCGCGCTCGGTGGCTCGGGCGAGATTGGCATGAACGTCAATCTCTACGGCTGCCAGGGCAAATGGCTTATGGTCGACCTGGGCATGACCTTCGGCATGAACGAATATCCCGGCGTGGACCTAGTTTTCGCCGACCTCGATTTCATCGAGGGTGAGCGCGAAAACCTGCTGGGGATCGTCCTCACTCACGCGCATGAGGATCACATCGGCGCGGTTCCGTATTTTGCCGAGGAACTGAACGTTCCGATCTACGCCACGCCCTTCACCGCGCGCCTGGTAGCGGCGAAGCTGGAGGAAGCGGGCATTCTTGACCGGGTCGAACTGATCGTCATCGATCATCTCGACCAGTTCCAGCTCGGACCATTCGGTATTCGCTACGTGCCGCTTGCGCACTCGATTGCCGAGGGCAACGCTCTGCTGATCGACACCCCGTTCGGCCGCATCTTCCATACCGGTGACTGGAAGCTGGACGACGAGCCTCAGGTGGGTACGCCCGCGACCCAGGCCGAACTGACCGAAATCGGTGACAACGGCGTGCTGGCGCTCGTCTGCGATTCGACCAACGTCTTCAATCCCGAAGCGTCCGGTTCCGAAGGCGAGGTCTATCGCGGCCTGCTGGAGGAAGTGAAGCGGCACCGCGGCCGCCGGGTTCTGGTGACCACCTTTGCTTCGAACGTGGCCCGTCTTCAGACGCTGGGCGAGGTGGCCCGCAAGACCAACCGCAAGCTCTGCGTTGCGGGTCGCTCGCTGGACCGGATCATCGAGACCGGGCAGGCCAGTGGCTATCTCAAGAAGCTGCCCGAGCTGGTCGATGTCGAAACCGCGATGGATCTGCCGCGCGGCGAAGTGCTGATCGTCGCAACGGGCGGGCAGGGCGAGCCGCGCGCGGCGCTTTCACGGATTTCCGAGGGCAATCATCCGATCAAGCTTGAGAAGGGCGATGTCGTCCTGTTCTCCAGCCGCCAGATTCCTGGAAACGAGATCCCGATCGGACGGATCCAGAACCGGCTCTCGGACGCTGGCATCGTCATCGTCACGGACCGTCAGAGCATGATCCACGTTTCGGGCCATCCCGGGCGGCCCGAACTGGTGGCGCTCTATGGTTGGCTCAAGCCCGAGATCCTGCTTCCGGTCCATGGCGAAATCCGCCACATGCGCGAACAGGCGCGGCTCGGCGTGGAAAGCGGCATTCCGCACGCGGTGTTCCAGAAGAACGGCGATCTCGTGCGCCTGGCGCCCGGTCGTCCGGGCAAGTTCGGCGAGGTCCACTCCGGGCGGCTGATCCTTGACGGCGATATCATCGCGCCCGCCGATGGCGACGCCATGGTCATGCGGCGCCGGATCGCCTTCAACGGTGTGGTTTCGGTCGCCGCGGATCGCCGCGGCAACGTTCAGGTCGCGGCGATCGGGCTCCCGCTCGACGAGGACTACGCCAAGTTCATCGACGAGGCGCAGCGCGATGTCGCCAATGCCCTGGGCAAGGCGAAGAAATCGGACCGCGAAGTTCGGGTCGAGGCGGCCCGCCTGGCCGCCCGCCGCGCAGCTACGCGCTGGTCGGGCAAGAAGCCGCAAGTGCAGGTCATGCTGCTGGAGGATTGAGGCGATGGCGATGCAATGGACTTCGATGGTGGCGATCTACGGCCTGTTCTGGGTCCTGAGCGCCTTTCTCGTCATGCCTTTTGGTCTTCGTACGCCCAACGAAGTGGAAGGTTTTCGCGTCGAAAAGGGCCATGCGGACAGCGCCCCGGTCAATTTCCGGCCGCGCCTGATCGCGAGGCGCGCCACGCTGCTCGCGGTCGTGCTTTTCGGGCTCTACTACGTGAATTATGCCCAGCAGTGGATCACGGTTGGCGATCTCAACTTCTTCGGGAAGCCGCCGGTTCAGGACCTCGGATACTGAGGTCACAAAAAAGCCCGCCTGATGAAGGCGGGCTTTTTCATGCCGCATTGCCGAGCGATCAGCTGCGCAGACGTTCGATTCCCTGAGCCAGTGCGACATAGAGCTTGCCCATGTCCGACGAGAGCAGGGTGACGCCCAGCGCATTGCCGTCCCGGGTCGAGAGGACCTGCCGCAGGATCGATTCGAAGTCGTGGATGTAGCGGCTGACGTGCTCGCGGAACGCATCTTCGCGTTCGAACAGCTGCTGGATCGACTTGATTTCCCCGGCATCGAGCAGCGAAACAGCCCGGCGCGTGAAGATCCCGCGATCGCCGCGGAGATAGGAGGCCCAGGCGGTGTCGGAAACATCGCTCGATAGCGCCGAGGCAATGTCGATGGCGTTGGAATTCAGGGACTCGGTGATCAGCGCCACGCGGCGGGC
Source organism: Novosphingobium sp. PhB55 (assembly GCF_004368805.1). NCBI lineage: Bacteria > Pseudomonadati > Pseudomonadota > Alphaproteobacteria > Sphingomonadales > Sphingomonadaceae > Novosphingobium > Novosphingobium sp. PhB55. The sequence goes on from NZ_SODQ01000001.1 coordinate 278,294, forward strand.
GAAATCGTTGTCGACCTGCTCCTCGGCCTGCTCGCGCGCCTGGGTGACGCGGCTTTCGAGATTGCCGACGAGGTCTTCGACCTTGGAGAGCTGTTCGCGAAGCTGGATGGTCGCTTCGCGGGCGGCGCCGGAAGCATGGGCTACGGCCTGATCGAGCTGGCCGGTCACTTCCGCGACGCGCGTGCGCATGGAGCGATCGATGGCCTGGGCGCTTTCCGTCCCGAGGTTTTCCGCTACCTGGGCGATGCGCGCGGCGCTGTCGGTCTCGATCGCGCCGACGGAGTCCTCGATCGACTTGCCAAGCGCTGCAAGGGCGTCCTGCAGTTCGGTCTGGGCCCGGCCGGCAGCGGTTTGCGTTGCCGTGTCGATATCGGTGATGGACGTGTGCAGGACGCGCAGCAGGTCGGCGTGTGCGGCGCCGTGCTCCGAGAGATCCGAATGCATGGCGGAAAGCTCGTCCGCGAAATCCTTGAGGTTGGTGCCGGACTGCTCGACGCCGCCTGCGAGTTCCTCGCCGCTTCTGGCCGATTGGCGCAGAGCCTCCAGAACGCTGGCAATACCGGCATGAAGGCGGTTGAGGCGCTCCTCGGAGACGACCAGCGCCTCGGGAAGATCGTTATGGGCAAAGCGTGCGCTGCCCTGGATCAGCTCCAGCAGCCGTACGCTCGTCTCGGTGAGCTTTTCGACTTCGCCATCGGTCGCCGAGAGGGTCGCGCGGGCGGCCGTGAGGCGCTCGGTCAATTGCGCCAGGCTGCCGCGCAGACGGGTTTCGAGGGCTTCGCTGCTGCCGACGATGGCGCCGAAACGGGCTTCATATTCGCCAAGTTCGCCGCTTACGGCCACGGCGCGTTCGCTCAGAGCCGATGCCTGCAGGCGCTGATTTTCAAGGCGTTCGGCGATGGCATGGTCGAGATTGCCAAGCATCTGGTCGATGCGCGCAATAGCGTGGCGTTCCTGTTCGGCCTGGCGGGCCTGACGCTCACCGAGTTCGCTCGCAAGCCGTTCGCGGCGGGCCGAAATCTCGCGATCGAGGTTTTCGGCATCGTTGCCGATCGCCTCCAGGCTGCCCCGCAGCGCGGACAGAGCCGTGTCCTGAGCCCGGGTGATGCCACGCGCCACTTCGCCCTGTTCCTCGTGCAGGTCGTCGAGCGCCTGCCGCCAGGCTTCTGCCGCGCGGCCTTCGCCATCGCGCAAGGCGCGCGAGACGACGTCGCTTTCCTCCCGCAAGGCCACGAGCCGGGCGCGAAGCGAAGTGAGGCTTTCTTCCTCATGACGGTCGAGCTGTCCGCGGGTTTGCGCGATTTCGTCCTCGAGCGCTTCGGCCCGGGTTCGAATAGATTCGAGCGCGGCGACTTCGTGACCGTCAAGCTCGCTGCGGAAGGCCGTCCCGCGTTCGGAAAGCAGGTCGAAGCGCCGGTCGGCCAAGGCAGCGACCTGTTCGCCGCGTGCATGGATCTCGGTCAGCGCCGCTTCCACGGATTCACGCAGCCGCGCAACCTGCCGTTCGCTGGCGGAGCCGAACTCGTTCAGGCGATTGAAGCCGTTGATCATGTCTTCCAGCTGGACATGGGCGGCGCGGCCGGCGTTGCCGATATTGTTAGTGACGTCCTTGGCCGAACTGGCGATGACGGGGAGCTGGTTGCGCAGCTTCTCCATGTTGTCGAGAGCGGCCTGGCTGACCCCGCTGATCGATTCCACGCGCGAGCCGTTCTCACGGATCAGGCCCTGCAAGCGCTCAGCGTTTGCGGAAAGCCGCTCCGTGGCAATGCGGCCCAGCGATTCCAGATCGCGCGACTGGGCGGCGATGAATTCCCGCGCCAGGCTGAGTTCGCGGTTGACGGTGGTCAGGCGCGTTTCAAGCTGGGCGGACTCGTTCGACAGCGCCCGGGCGACATTGCCGAAACGCCTGCTTTCGCGCGAGCTGTGGCGCAGGACCAGCAGCCAGACCATGCCGACCAGCAAGAGCGGCACGGCCCACTGCACGACAAGGGCGGGGACTGTGTCGAGGCTCAGGGTCTCGAAATGCGGGGAGAGGGCGTAGAGAAAGAACGCCGTCCAGCCCAAGGCCACGGCGCCGGCCAGCGAAGGGGCCAGCCAATCGTGCGAGGGGGCGGCAAGGGCCGGTTCCTCGGTGGCGACCCAGGCGTTGCGCCAGGCATCTTCCGAAATCGCTTCTGCGGGTTCCGGCGGCGAAATGCCCACTGCCAAGGTTTCGTTCATGCGGTCTTCCGAGTTTCCGTCCGCAGTGCGGGCCGAATTGTCTTCGCTGCCATTCGCGCCGAGCGCGACGATCCTGTTTTCCCCAGCCATGGGGTCAGGATACCACGCGGGAGGCACCTATAAAGCCCACTTTAACCCTTTGGGCATTAAGCTGGGGAAATGGCTTATGAAGCAGGTGCCCTCGAAGCGACCCTCGCCGCGGCAGCGGGCGGGGATCCCGCGCTTTTCGCGGAGTTGCGCGCGTCCTATCTGGAAAGCGTGGCGCGGCAGGCCGATCTGCTGTCCCGCTCCCGTTGCGATGGCAATTGGCACCTTGCCGCCATGCGGCTGAAGGGGCTGGCGGCCAGCTTCCATTCGGCCCAGCTCCTGGCCCTGGCGGAGCAGGCGCTGGACGGCGCTCCCGGCGAACCCGGAGTTATAAGGCGCCTCGATGCCTATCTTGCCGAGTTTTCCGCCAGCTGATGCAAGCGTCGCGCTTGGCACCGGGCTGCCCTTTGCCTAAGTGGCTAAGGGTCGCTGGAGGTTAACACACTGCGTATCGCATTGCTCGCCATGATGGAGCCTGCCGTGGCGGGTCAGTCCCTGCCGCGCGCTTTCCTGCGCGTGGGCGGCGCGACCCTGGCGCAGCATCAGCTCGGGCTCGCCCTTGCGCTCGATTGCCAGCGGGTGATCTGCCTTGCGAAGGGGCCGTCGCCGGAGATGATCGCCCTTCAGCACATGGCGGAGAACGCCGGCCTGCAATTCCATATCGCCACCGGCGCGAGACCGCTTGCCGGGCTGGTGACGGCGAATGACGAACTGGTCGTGATCGGGGAAGGGCTCTTCGTCGAGCCCGCCGGCGTCATGCCATTGCTTGAGGGCAGGGCGCCGGCCGTGCTTGTCCAGCCGGTCGAAGGCGGGCTGGCCGCCGGGTTCGAGCGCATCGACATCAACCGGGCGAGCGCTGGATTGATGCGAATCCCGGGGCACCTGGTGGAAAACCTTCAGGAGCTTCCAGGCGATTGCGATGTGCATTCCGCGCTGACACGGATCGCGCTGCAAGCGGGCGTACCGATGCGCGAAGTTCCCGTGGCCGTGCGCAGCGGCGTCGATTGGCGGCTGATTCGCGATGAAGCCGAAGCTCACGCGGTGGAGCTGGAATGGCTGCGCGGGCGTTTTGCCGATGGCGACAGCGTCTCGCCGGGCCGGGCCGTGGCCCGTTACGGCGTGCTGACGTTCGGGTCCTCGCTGCTCCATGCGGGCAATGCCAGCAATATGTTGAGCCTCGGCGTGCTCGTGGCGGTGGCGCTGGCAGGCGGCCTTGCCTGGTTCGGTTTCGTGACGATCGCTTTTCTCTCGCTGGTGGCAGCCGCGCTGCTGGTCGAGGCGAGCCGGCTTCTGCGTTCGGTAGAGCGGCAGGCGCTGGGGCAATTGCCGCCCGCGATCCCGCGCGCCGATGTGCTGCGCTGGCTGGTCGACACGCTTTTCGGGCTGTCGCTGCTGGCCGCCATTCCCCTGCTCGGGGGCGAATCGCTCATTTCTTGGATGTTCCCACCGGCCATGCTGATGATGCTTCTGGCCCTGATTCCCCGGTTCGTGACCGGCAAGGTGGCGTCGCTGGCGACAGACCGTGCCACATTGGGACTTGTGCTGGCTTTTGCCGCAGGATTCGGGCAAGTTGAGCCGTTGGTGGAAGTTCTGGCGATCACGCTCGTTGTGGCCGGCATGGCTCTTCCGCTACGTCGGAAGGACTAACCGGGGCTTAACCAGATACAGGGTATACGGGACGGATGATCGACAACGCTGTTCATCCGGCCGACGACCAGACCGCGGAGGCTTTGCTCCGTGCGGACCTGGCGCGCGGCGATGCCATGGCCGACAGCGTGCTGCCGATACTGCAGTACTTGCTCGCGGCCGAGGACAGTGCGCTTTTCAGCGACGAAATTCTTGCGCGCGTGCGCGGCGTGCTGGCGGATCTGGCGCGCCAGATCGTCGAGCCGCTTCACCTGGGCGGTGCGGATTCCGGCTCGCTTGTCGAAGACGTCGAAGACATGGCACGCGTCTTCATGGCGGATCCGCTGCTTCTGTCCCACGTCCACGCCATGGCCCTGGAATGGCAGATGACCGAGCGGTTGCAGACGCGCCTGGCGCTGGATCCTGTCGTTCCCCCGCTCGTCCAGGCAATGCTCGCCTCGGCTGAAGGTGCCACGCACGCCTTGGCCGTGACCTGGCTCGCGTCGCAGGCGCGTTGGTGCCAGGCGCAGCGGCGCATGAGCCTGCCCTTGTCCGAACTGCCGGGAGATCTGCTCCACCGCCTGATCCTCGCCGTGCGCAGCGCGATGGCGGCGCGGCCCATCATGGGCGAACGCCTCGTGCTGGTGGAAGCCGCTATCCGCCGCAGCTATGACGAAGGTGCCACCCGCCTGGGCCTGGCCTCGCGTTTGCTGACCGGGCTTGGCGGCGCCTTCCATATCGCCCTTTCCGTGAGTCACGCGGGCGCGGCGCTGTTCTTCACGGCGCTTGCGGCGGGCTCCGGCCTGCGGCGTGAGGCGGCGGTGCTCGCAACCCATGAGGCGCAACTGGCCAGGCTGGCGCTGGCCCTGCGGGCGGCCGGACTGAAGGCGGCGGACATCGAAAAGCAGTTCCTTGCCATTCATCCCGAAGCGATGCTGCCCGAAGGCTTCGAGAGGTTGGGCGCGGACGTGGCGGCTTCGATCCTGGCCAGCGGACGGCAGGGCGGCTGATGCTGATGGAAGGTACCATTCTTGCCCGCGCAGTCAGCGACGCGCAGGACAGGCTGCTCGAAGCGGACGAACCGCTGGCGGGACTTCAGGAGCGCTGCGGCGGCGAACTGCCCGGCACCATCGCCATTCCCGAATTGCTCGAACTGGTCCGCAAGGCCCGGCGTTACGGCTTCCGCCTTGCGCGCGCCGTCACCGCCCATGATGGCGGGGACGTGATCACGGCCTGGGTCGAAGTGGAACCGCAGGGTCTGAACGAAGGATGCCAGATCGTCGTCCGCAACTGGCAGGCCGCTCCCGCGCCCGTCGAGGATGCGGCTTCGGTGGAGCGGCGGCGCACGATGATCGACCGGCACCTTGCCGAGTTGAGCGCCCAGCTTGATGCCGATCAGCGCGTGCTCACGGTCCTGTCGGACAGCCCGGAACTGGCCGGGGTCGCGGCGGCGATGGAGGCCGGTTTCGGCGGCCACTGGACCGAGTTCCTGCCGCCCGAGAAAGTCACTCACAAGCAGCCGCTGCACTGGCGCCTGCTCGACGGATCGCGCGTGGTCGTTTCGGGATCGCGCCGGTCGTGGCGGGTTTCGCTCGTTCCGCACATGCGACCCGGTTTCGATCCGGCGGGCTTCGAGCTTCTGCTGGTGTCGGACACGCCCGGCACTTCGGCCGCAGCCGTTCGCGAACCCATGGAGCCGATGCTTCGCCGCAGCCTCGTCGGACACGATCTGGCGCCGGTGCTGCGTCAGCCGATCTCGCGGATCATCGCCAATGCCGAGACGATCCGCACGCGGCTCGCCGGACCGCTGCCGGACGCCTACGCGGAGTATGCGGGCGAAATCGCCGGCGCTGGCAAACTGCTTCTGGGATTGCTGGAAGATCTCGCCGATCTCGAAGTGGTCGAGACGGAAGGCTTCAGCACGGCGCCGGACCGGGTAGACCTATCGGAGCTGGCCCGGCAGGCCGCCGGCATCCTGAATGTCCGCGCTCAGGAAAAAGGCATCGTCATAGAGGCGCCGCATGGCTCGGAAGTCCTGCCAGCGGTGGCGGAATATCGCCGCGTTCTGCAGGTTCTGCTGAACCTTATCGGCAATGCCATTCGCTACTCGCCGGAGCGCTCGCACATCTGGATCCGCCTCGAAGCGCTGGGCGATCGCGCCCGGATCATCGTGGCGGACCAGGGACCGGGGCTGTCGCAAGAGCAGCAGGGCAAGATCTTCGACAAGTTCGAACGGCTCGGTCGCAGCGGGGACGGTGGTTCCGGCCTCGGCCTCTACATTTCGCGCAGCCTGGCGCGGGCTATGGGCGGCGATCTGCTGGTGGACAGCGCACCGGGGCAGGGCGCACGCTTCATTCTCGAAGTGCCCGCCGACCTTCCGGGCTGATCAGCGGCGCCTGTTCACAGGCGTCTCCTTCACAGGCGCTCCCTTCACAAGCGGTGATCGTTGGCATCCTTGCCGCGACGCGCCAGCCACAGCAGGATGACGCCCACCGCCGCCATGACCGCGCCGCGCACGGCCCAGGAGCGGTCATCCAGCATCATGCTGTCGCTCGGCCACGAGATGATCCCCGTGCCTTGGCCGACCCAGAGCAGGCCCACGACGATGCCGAACAGTCCTATGACAAAGGCAAGAAGCCTGAGGAATGACATTACAATTCCTCCTGTTTTATCTTGTGAGAATGCCGGGTTTGCGCGGCTATCTTAGGGCGTGAAACGGGAAAGCTCCGGTAACCGCGGTCACGTTCTTGGTGCCCGGCAAGTCGGTGGACCGGCATCGATCCGAGCTTCGGCCGGGGGCGAGCACGCGTTTGACCCATGCCTTCGGCTTCTACAGCCCCGGTTCGTGGATCTCGAGCCGGGAAAACCCCCGCCAAGCTCAGGAAAAACATGGAATCCGGCCGGAAAGCACTGAGGATCATCTGCTAACGCCCCCGTAGCCAATGCTTTGTTGCTGCCCTGAAAGCTATCGCTTGGCCTCTCTCATATCAAGCACTTGTACATAGCGGCCTTAACCAGGTGCCGCGCCGGCGGGCTGCCTGAATGCGCGCGCACAAAAAGAAAGGCCCCCGCTTGCGCGAGGGCCCTTCTGCTATCGGTGCACTGCCTTGGTCGCTCTTGCGAGCAACGGGCTCAGCGCTGGCCGATCGGCACGAAATCGCGCTGCGTCGGGCCGGTGTAGAGCTGACGCGGGCGGCCGATCTTCTGGCCGGGATCGGAGATCATTTCGTTCCATTGCGCCACCCAGCCCACGGTGCGGGCGAGGGCGAAGAGCGCCGTGAACATCGTGGTCGGGAAGCCGATGGCCGAGAGAATGATGCCCGAGTAGAAGTCGACGTTCGGGAACAGCTTCTTCTCGACGAAGTACGGATCGTTGAGCGCGATTTCCTCGAGGCGCAGGGCAGTCTCGAAGAGCGGGTCGGTAACCTTCAGCGCGTCGAACACCTCGCGAACGGTCTTCTGCATGACCGTGGCGCGGGGATCGTAGTTCTTGTAGACGCGGTGACCGAAGCCCATCAGGCGGAACGGATCGTTCTTGTCCTTCGCACGCTCGATGTAGTGCGGGATCTTGTCCGGCGTGCCGATTTCCTTGAGCATGTTGAGCGCGGCTTCGTTGGCGCCGCCATGCGCAGGACCCCAGAGGCAGGCGATACCGGCCGCGATGCATGCGAACGGGTTGGCGCCCGACGAACCGGCAAGACGCACGGTCGAGGTCGAGGCGTTCTGCTCGTGGTCGGCGTGCAGGATGAAGATGCGGTCCATGGCCTTTTCGACGGCCGGGATCACTTCATACTCTTCCGCAGGCACGCCGAAGGTCATGCGCAGGAAGTTGCCGGTGTAGCTCAGCTTGTTGTCAGGATAGACGAAGGGCTGGCCGACCGAGTACTTGTAGGCCGCTGCCGCAATCGTCGGCATCTTGGCGATCAGGCGGTGCGAGCTGATCTTGCGGTGCTCGGGGTCCGAGATGTCGGTCGAGTCGTGATAGAACGCCGAGAGCGCGCCGACGACGCCGCACATGATCGCCATCGGGTGGGCGTCACGGCGGAAGCCGCGGTAGAAGTTCGCCAGCTGCTCGTGGAGCATCGTGTGGCGCGTGATGGTGTTTTCGAAGGTTGCCAGTTCGTCGGCGCTCGGCAGTTCGCCATTGAGCAGCAAGTAGCTGGTTTCCATGAACGACGAATTTTCAGCCAGCTGGCCAATCGGGTAGCCGCGATGGAGCAGCACGCCTTCGTCGCCGTCGATATAGGTCAGCGCGCTTTCGCAGCTGGCCGTCGACGTGAAGCCGGGATCGTACGTGAACTTGCCCGTCTGGGCGTAGAGCTTGCGGATATCGATGACATCCGGGCCGACACTGCCCTTCAGTACGGGGTAGTCGAATTCCGTGCCACCAGCATTCAGTTTGACCTGATCACCCACCAGTTCTTACTCCTTATATGTGCGACCCGGTCGCGGCGTCCGCCTGCGCGCCAATGCGTGCGAGGCTTTCGTCCCGGCCGAGCAGAACCAATACGTCGAAAATACCCGGAGAGGTCGTTTGACCAGTCAGGGCCGCCCGCAAGGGTTGCGCGAGCTTGCCGAGGCCCAATCCCAGATCCTCGGCCATTGCCTTCAGGTTGGCTTCCAGTGCCTCCAGGAGCCATTCGGGCTCGCTGGAAAGACGCTCGTGAATGGCGGCAAGGCGCCCCCGCGCCTCGTCCGTCAACAGCGCCTGCGCCTTCTCGCTGAACGCGAGCGGACGCTTGGCAAACAGGAAGGCCGCGCCTTCTGCAAGTTCGTTGAGGTCCTTTGCACGGACCTTCAGTACCGGCATCGCCTGCGCAAGCAGGGCAAGGTCGGTGTGTTCGTAGCCGGCCTGGACCAGGCGCGGCAGGACCAGTTCCGCCAGGCGGGCGTCATTCGCCTCACGCAAGTAGTGGCCATTGAGATTCTGCAGCTTCGCGAGATCGAAGCGCGAGGGCGACTTGCCGACGTCGGCCATGTCGAACCACTTCACGGCCTGTTCGCGGCTGATGAATTCTTCATCGCCGTGGCCCCAGCCAAGGCGCAGCAGATAGTTGAACAGCGCTTCCGGCAGGACGCCCATCTCGTCGCGGTAGGCATCGACGCCAAGAGCGCCGTGACGCTTGGAAAGCTTGGCGCCGTCCGAACCGTGGATCAGCGGCACATGGCCGTAGACCGGCACTTCCCAGCCCATGCCGTGAATGATCACGAGCTGGCGGAAGGCGTTGTTGAGGTGGTCGTCACCGCGCAGGACATGGGTAACGCCCATGTCGTTATCGTCCACGACGACGGCCAGCATGTAGGTCGGCGTACCGTCGGAGCGCAGGATGACGAAATCGTCGATTTCCTCGTTCCGAACGGTGACTTCGCCCTGGACCAGATCGGTGATCGTGGTCTCGCCGTCACGCGGCGCCTTGACGCGCACGACGTAGGACTTGTCGGCGGGCCAAGTCGAGGGATCGGCATCGCGCCATTCGCTGTCGATGCGGAACGGGCGGCGTTCTTCCTGCGCCTTCTGGCGGCGTTCGGCGAGTTCCTCGGTCGTGAGGTAGCAGCGATAGGCATGGCCGTTAGCCAACAGATCGGCGGCCACTTCAGCATGGCGGTCCGAACGGGCGAACTGGAACACCGCCGGTTCGTCGCCATCGAGGCCGAGCCAGGTCAGTCCGTCGAAGATCGCCTCGATCGCCGGCTCGGTCGAGCGCGCGCGGTCGGTGTCCTCGATGCGAAGCAGATACTTGCCGCCGTGGTGACGGGCGAAAAGCCAGTTGAAGAGAGCGGTACGAGCGCCTCCGATATGGAGATAACCCGTGGGCGAGGGGGCAAAGCGCGTGACGACGGCCTTGCTTGCCGCCGCTCCGCTCGATGCACTGCCGCTTGCCATTCTAATAACCTTCCTGTCCTATGCTCGCCATGGCCAGCCACGCCGCCACGACGGTTGATTTCGAGCGTCCGGTTTTAGCCGGAGGCGCTGCATTGCAGCATCGCCCATGGATCAGCAAGAGCCACTTGTCGAGCGGTTTGGCGGGTGTCGAGTGTTTTCTTTCGAACTGCAGTTTCACCAGAGCGCCGTGGCTGGCCGTGGCCTTTGGAACTGGCGCAATTGCTTGGTTTTTCCTGTCGTCTGCAGCGACATGGGCAGCCCTTTGCGTAGTATGCGTCGCGATTGCATTATTCGCATTGAACTGGCACGTGGGATCGGCTCGGTTTCCTTATATCAGACAGGCGATCCTTTCGCTATCGCTGGTCGTCCTGGCAGGGTGCCTGTCGATCTGGACCCGGTCGGAAATCGTCGGGCAACCGGCCATAGAGCGGACCATGTCGGGCATCTTCACGGCCCGGGTCCTGTCGCTCGAAGAGCAGCCGGCGCTGCAGCGGGATCGGCTGACACTGGCGTTGCGAGAGCCACGAAGCGGGCGGTCCATCAAGGTCAGGGTCAACCTGCCGACCGCGCTGCGGGAACAGCCGCTGAGCACCGGTGCGGTCATTCGGTTCCGGGGCCGGCTTACCCCTCCGGCATCACCCATGTTCCCTGGTGGATACGATTTTGCGCGCGCGGCCTGGTTTTCGGGCCTGTCGGCCACGGGCTCGATTACATCGCCGGTCGAAGTGATATCGCTCGGGCGTGGAGGCGATTGGCTCGCCGACCAGCGTGCCGCGTTGTCCCGTCATATAACGACGCATCTCGCGGGGTCGCCGGGCGGTATCGCGGCAGCGCTGACGACCGGAGACATGGGCGCGATCGGCCAGGGTGATGCCCAGGCCATGCGCGATGCGGGCCTGGCTCACCTTCTGTCGATCAGCGGACTTCACGTGAGTGCCGTGATCGGCTGCGTCTATTTCGTCGTATTGCGCCTTCTGGCCCTTTTCCCGGCACTGGCCCTGAGGGTCCGCCTGCCGATATTGGCCGCAACATGCGGTGCGGCCGCGGGGCTGGGTTACACGCTGCTGAGCGGCTCGCAGGTGCCTACCATGCGGGCTTTCCTGGGCGCTCTGCTCGTTCTCGCTGCCATGGCATGGGGCCGTGAAGCGCTGTCCATGCGCTTGCTGGCGGTGGCGGCTGTCATCGTGCTGGTCATCTGGCCCGAGTCGGTCGTCGGTCCCAGCTTCCAGATGAGCTTCGCGGCGGTGATGGTACTGGTGGCACTCGGCAATGCAGAGCCGCTGAAGCGCTGGTTGGCACCCCGGGAAGAGGCCTGGCCGTTCAAGGCCGTGCGCAACCTCACGATGATCCTGATCACCGGCATTGCGATCGAATTTGCGTTGATGCCCATCGCCCTGTTCCATTTCCATCGTGCCGGCCTCTATGGTTCTGTCGCCAATGTGATCGCGATCCCTTTGACGACGCTGGTCATCATGCCTTTCGTCGCCCTGGCGCTGCTGCTCGATGTGGTTGGGCTTGGAGGTCCGGTGTGGTGGCTGGCGAACCACGCTATCGACGCCCTGCTGGCCATCGCCCGCTTCATAGCCGCGGAACCGCGAGCCGTTCGGGTGATGCCCACGATGAGTGGGTGGCATTTTGCGTTGTTTGTTGCTGGAGGGCTCTGGCTGGGCCTTTGGGACAGTCGCATCCGGCTATGGGGGATTTTGCCTATAGCTGCCGGTTTCTTCGGCTTGATGCTCATTCCGGTTCCGGACATCATGGTTTCGGGCGATGGCCGCCATGTGGGCTGGATCGATCCCGAGAGCCATCGGCTCGTGATGCTCCGCGCCGGTTCCGGCGATTTCGCCCTGGACAACCTCATGGAAGTTGCCGGGACGCGAGAGGTCCCGATCAATGCGCAGACGGCGCCCGGAACGCGATGCAACGCGGACTTCTGCGCCGTCGAGCTACGTCACGGCGTGGAGGCTCGGCATGTGTTGATCGCGCGGGGGAGGGCCATCGTCCCCGAGATGCAACTGTCCGAGGCGTGCGGGTGGGCCGACGTGGTGATTGCCGAGCGCCGCTTGCCGAGGACCTGCCGACCGAAGTGGCTCAAAGTTGATCGCCAGATGCTGGATCGAACGGGCGGGCTGACTATCGATCTTGCAAGCCGCAGTGTGACGACCGTGGCGGAGGGGCAAGGAAATCATGGCTGGTGGAAACCCGCTGCGCCGGCCATGGTCGAACGCAAGGGATGGTATTAGCGACCGCTGGCCTCAGGAGGGCGAACAGGGCGCCCTCCTGAGATGGATCAATGATAGCGGCGCAGCAGGCCTGCCAGCTTGCCCTGGACTTCTACTTCGTCAGGTCCGTAGATCTGCGGTTCGTAAGCGGCGTTCGCGGGATCGAGGCGCACCATGCCATCTTCCCGGCGCAGATACTTGAGCGTCGCTTCCTCGCCCCGGACAAGGGCGACGACGATCTCGCCATCCCTGGCCGTGGTGGTCCGCTTTACGAGTGCGAAATCTCCGTCGAGAATGCCGGCATCGACCATCGAGTCGCCCGAGACTTCCAGCGCATAATGATCGCCTGCACCGAGCAGGGCCGCAGGCACCGGCAGCGAGGACTGGCCTTCCAGGGCCTCGATCGGCACGCCCGCGGCGATACGACCATGTAGGGGGATTTCGATCACATCGTTGGCTGGCCTGGCTACCGCCGCCGGACGGGAAGGTGCGGCGTTGCCGCCACGCGCCGCCGATACCGCAGCCGCGGCCTTGGCCGGCTTGCTCGTGGCATCTTCGGGCTGGCGGAGCACTTCGAGAGCGCGGGCACGGTTGGGAAGGCGGCGGATGAAGCCACGTTCCTCCAGCGCGGAAATCAATCGATGGACGCCCGACTTCGACTTGAGATCGAGCGCTTCCTTCATTTCCTCGAAGCTGGGGGAAATGCCGCTTTCTTCAAGCCGGACCTGGATGAACCGGAGCAATTCGTGCTGCTTGCGCGTCAACATCTGCTTAGCCTCATGTGTTCTGTGGCACTTGGCCTGAATCGCCCGACGAACCGGCCCCGGCTGACTTGATGTGTCGTTCAGGGAACTTGTCTGCGAACAATGAGGGAACAATTATGCAACGAATAGAGTATCGTCAAGCAATACCGCCATTTTGGAGCAAGAACACCTGAACCGGATCACCGCGATCAGCGGCGAGGGCATGCGCCGACCGGTCGATCAGGACATTGCTGGCGGCAAGTGAGGACAAGGCGCCGCTATCCTGTAGCGAGAGGGCATGGACCGCCTCACCGTCCCAAGATCCCCGCAGGAATTCGCGGCGCGCACCCACCGTATTCAAAGGTGCCGAAAGCCTGGTGGCAATCGCGCGGGGTAAGGGCTGCGAAGCGCCCAGAAATGCGCGCAGTACGGGAAGAACGAAGAAATATGCAGTTACCAGGCTGGACACGGGATTGCCGGGAAGCCCGATCACCAGTTGACGACGCCCTGCCGTCTGCCGTGTCGCGACCATGAGCGGTTTGCCGGGTTTGATAGCGACGCGCCAGAAGTCGATTTCCGCGCCCCATTTTTCCAGTGCCGGCCGAAGAAGGTCGTGATCGCCCACTGACGCTCCCCCGCTCGTCACGATCACGTCGGCATCGGCGGCCGCGTCGAAGGCGGCGACCAGAGCGTCCAGATCGTCGGGGATTGGTCCATTTCGATTTGCATCGACGGGGACGCTACGCGCAAGAGCGGTCAGCATGGCGCCGTTGCTGGCGGGTATCTGATGGGCTGCGCAGCATTCGGGATCGCCGGACAATTCATCGCCGCTATCGATCACGGTGAGCCGGGGGCGGCGGCGGACGGCGAGATGTCGGTGGCCCGCCGAAATGGCAAGACCGGCCTGGGCCGGTCCGATCAGTGCCCCGGCGGCGAGCAGCGGCGCTCCATCGGCGAAATCCATGCCGCGGAAGCGGACGTGCTTGTGGCCTGGTGAGGGCGCCTCTCCCGTGAGGGCAAGGCGATCGCCGTTCCGGTCGACATCCTCCTGCAGGATCACGGCCCGCGCATTGTCGGGCAACAGGGCGCCGGTGGAGATCCGCACGGCTTGGCCCGGATCGACGGCTGCACCGAAAGGCCGTCCTGCCGCGCTTTCACCGATCACCTGCCAGGGTCCGGACAAGTCCCCTTCGCTTACGGCATAACCGTCCATGGCGGAGATATCGGCGGCGGGCTGGACCCGGCGTGCCAGCAACGGGGCTGCGAGATAGCGACCCAGCGCACTGTCGATGTCGACGTGTTCGATGGGCCGCGGCTCGACCAGCGCAAGCAGACGGGCCTGTGCCTCTTCCAGAGCGATCGGCGGGATCATCGCGGCGATGTCTCGATCTTCCAGTCGCCCGATTTGCCCCCGCGCTTTTCGATCAGGCGAATGTCACCGATCACCATGCCCTTGTCGAGCGCCTTGGCCATGTCGTAAATTGTCAGCAGAGCAACGGAAACCGCTGTAATGGCTTCCATTTCCACCCCGGTTTTGCCGCTCAGCGATGCAGTGCCCACTGCCAGCACGGCGCTGTCCTCGAACGTGAAATCCAGGTTCACGGCGTCGAGCGTCAGCGGGTGGCACATCGGGATGAGGTCCGCCGTCTTCTTGGCGGCCATGATCCCCGCGATGCGCGCCGTTCCCAGCACGTCGCCTTTCGGTGCATTGCCGGCGCGGATCGCTTCCAGGGCCGAGGCGCTCATCGTGATCCGTCCGGACGCCACGGCGACCCTGCGGGTCGCGGCCTTGGCACCAACGTCGACCATGCGGGCCGAGCCTTCCGCATCGATGTGAGTAAGGGACTTGCTCAAGCGCGGGCTATCCTCAATCTGCGAAGAGGAGCTGGCGGGTTGCCGCTTGGACATCGGCCTGACGCATCAGGCTCTCGCCAACGAGGAAAGTACGGGCGCCGCAAGCCGACAGCCGTTCCAGATCGTCGTGAGTGTTGATGCCGCTTTCGCTCACGAGCAGGGTGCCGGCGGGTGCCAGCGGGGCGAGGCGTTCCGTCGTCGAAATATCGGTAGCGAACCGCTTGAGATCACGGTTGTTCACGCCAATGAGACGCGACTTGAGGCGGCTCGCCCGCTCCATCTCGTCTTCGTTGTGGACTTCGACCAGGCAGTCCATCCCGCGCTCACGCGCCGCAGCCTCGATTTCGGCCATAAGCACGTCGTCCAGCGCGGCGACGATGATCAGGATCGCGTCGGCGCCGATCGAGCGCGCCTCGGCGACCTGCCAGGGATCGATCATGAAATCCTTGCGGATCACCGGAAGCGAGCAGGCGGCCCGGGCCTCGACGAGGAAATCTTCATGGCCCTGGAAGTAAGGCGCGTCGGTCAGCACCGAGAGGCAGGCCGCACCGCCGCGTTCATAAGCGATGGCATGTTCGGTGGGGCGAAAATCCGGCCGGATCAAACCCTTGGAAGGCGAAGCTTTCTTGATCTCCGCGATCAAGGCGAATTCGGTCTCCGCCTTCCGGCGCAGGGCCGCCTCGAAGCCGCGGGGTGCGCTCTGTTCGCGGGACCGGGCATCCAGGTCATCCAGCGTCGCGAAACCCTTGCGCGTTTGCACTTCGATGCGCTTGGTGTCGCAGATCTCGGTAAGCTTGTCGGACATCGGTACCCTCGAAAACACGCAGCGCCTCAAGCCCGAAGCGCGGAAATCCAGCAATTGAGCAGAGCATTGGCCAAGCCCTTGTCGATAGCCTCGGCAGCCTCTTCCACGCCTTCCCGCCAGGTTTCGACCTCACCGGCAACGATGAGGGCGCCCGCGGCATTGAGCAGGACGGCATCGCGATAGGCGCCATGCTCGCCGAGCAGCAGTCGCCGGAGGGCATCGGCATTATGCGCGGCATCGCCGCCCCGTATCGCCCCGACAGGAGAGATGGGCAGCCCTACATCCTCAGGCGAGACGCGGCGCATCGAAAGCTCGCCGTCTTTGATCTCGGCGACTTCGTTGCCGCCGGCGAGGCTGAGTTCGTCCAGCCCCTCGTCGCCGGAAATGACGAAAGAATGCGTGCTGCCCAGGTGCATCAATGCCTCGGCATAGATCGGCACATAGGCTGGTCGGGCAATGCCGACGAGCTGGCGCGTGACGTTTGCAGGGTTTGCCAGCGGCCCCATCAGGTTGAAGATCGTACGGCGGCCGATGGCCTTGCGGATCGGCATGATCCGTCCCATCGCGGGGTGATGCCGGGCGGCGAAGAGGAAGCAGATGCCGAGGTCGCCGAGCGTTTCCTCAGCCGTTTCCGCGGCGCGGTCGAGGTTGAGCCCCAGCGCTTCGAGCGTATCGGCTGCGCCGGCCTTGGAACTGGCGGCGCGGTTGCCGTGCTTGGCGACGGGCACGCCGCAGGCGGCAACCACCAGCGATACCGCGGTCGAGACATTGAGCGTGTGATGGCCGTCACCGCCCGTGCCGCAGACGTCGATGGCGTTGGCGGGCGCCGAGATCGGGATCATGCGCGCGCGCATCGCCCGGGCAGCACCGGCGATTTCGCCTGAAGTCTCGCCTCGTTCGGTGAGGGCGATGAGGAAGCGGACGATCGAATCGTCATCGACATTGCCGTCGAGGATCAGCCCGAAAGCGTGCTCGGCTTCGGCTTCCTCGATGGGATGGAGCGGGTCGGGCAATGTCATCTGCAAGGTCACGCCGCGATCCGTGCGGGCAGCCGGGCGTCGATGCCGCAGAGCCTCAGGTAATTGGCCAGCATCGCATGGCCATGCTCGGTGGCGATGCTTTCCGGATGGAACTGGACGCCATGGATAGGCAGATCGGCATGGCGGAAGCCCATGACATGGCCATCGTCCGAGCGGGCGTTGACCTTGAGCGCCTCGGGAATGTTCTCGACGATCAGCGAGTGATAGCGGGTCGCCGTGAAAGGTGAGGGGATGCCTGCGAAAACGCCGGTATCGTCATGAGTCACCGGCGAGGTCTTGCCGTGCATCAGCCCGCCGCGAACCACTTTGCCGCCGAAGTACTGGCCGATTGACTGGTGGCCCAGGCAGACGCCGAGCAGGGGCTTTCCGGCATCGGTGGCGGCACCGACGAGGTCGAGGCTGATGCCTGCCTCGTTGGGCGTGCAGGGGCCAGGCGACAGCAGGAAACCCTGGGCGCCGCTGTCGATGGCCTGCGCGGCGGAGAGCGCGTCGTTACGGACGACTTCGACTTCGGCGCCAAGTTCCATCACGTAATGGACGAGGTTCCAGGTGAAGCTGTCGTAGTTGTCGATGACGAGGATCATTTAACGCCTTTCGTCGCTTTCTCGACGACGATCAAGGGGCCGAGCGGAGGTCCGCCGTCCACGCGCCCGTGCTCGGGGTCCCAGAGCGAGGATACGCTGCCGTCGAGAAACAGCGCATTGGGGCAATCGAGTTTGTCGCGGAACAGCCGGGCGAGCTTGCCGAAGGACACCGGCTCGTCCGAAATCACGAAATGCGCGCGGCCTTTCCGGTCGACGCCCACGGCATTGCGCAGCTTCCTCGATTCGCCGTCCGCGTCGATCTTGGGGTGAAGCTTGCCGCCGATCACCAGCATCGGTCCGGACTGCGTGCCGAAGTCGGGCCGGTTGGAGACGCTCTTGGCGAAATCGTCCGTGGCCCGGATCGCCCATTGTCCTTTCGCGTCGCCATAAAACACGCCGTTGGGCTGGAGGTGGAAATTACCCCAGCCCGCGTTGGTGTTGAGCTTGTGGCCCCGCTCGCCTTCCTCGACGAAATAACCGATGGGCTGTCCCTTGTCGTCGAACATGCCGCCGTTCATCGCGAAGGCCACCGCGTGCCGGCCGGAGGGGCGGCTAGCCGCCAGTTCCGACAGGCTGCGATAGGGCGCAGCGCCCTTGGGGCCGAGCACCATGTGGATCGAATGGCGCGCAGGATCGGCCAGGCAATGCGTGAAGCTTGCGCCTTCGAACGTCGCGCCTTCACAGGACGGAGGCGGTGGGGAAACCTTGGGCTCGGGGGCGGCGTCGGATGAGCAGGCGGCGACGAGGAGCGCGAAGGCGGCAATGCTGCCGGCGCGCGTCACCATCGGCAGGCTGCTGCCCCGGACTTGAGGCCGAAGTTCCGGAGACGCAGGTTCCGAAGCCCCGGGATCGGGAAGGCCTCTATGCCGGTCACTGCCCGAAACCCGGTTCACCGGCGACGCGAACCGCTTCGCGGGCCGCGGCAAAGAGCGCGCCGGACTTGGCCTCGCACTCGCGCTGCTCGTAGGCGGGGACGCTGTCGGCAACGATGCCGGCGCCGGCCTGAACGTGAAGGATGCCGTCTTTCAGCACGCCGGTGCGCAGCACGATGCAGGAATCGACCGAACCGTCCGGGGCGAAATAGCCGACGCCGCCGGCATAGGCGCCGCGCGTTTCCGGCTCCAGCTCGGCGATGACCTCGCAGGCGCGAACCTTGGGCGCCCCGGAAACGGTGCCTGCCGGGAAGCCTGCGAAGACGGCGTCGATGGCATCGTGTCTGGCCGTGTCGAGTTTGCCCACCACGTTCGAGACGATGTGCATGACGTGGCTGTAGCGTTCGATCGTGTAGCTGTCGGTCACTTCGACGGTGCCGGCAGCCGCCACGCGGCCGACGTCGTTGCGGCCGAGGTCGAGCAGCATGAGGTGCTCGGCCCGTTCCTTGGGATCGGCAAGCAGGCTGACTTCGTTGGCCTTGTCTTCCGAGGCCGTCTTGCCGCGCGGACGGGTGCCGGCGATGGGACGGATCGTCACTTCGCCCTCGCGGACGCGGACGAGGATTTCCGGGCTCGAGCCGATCAGCGCGAAGCCGGGCATGTCGAGGAAATAGAGGAAGGGCGACGGGTTCACGCGGCGCAGCGATCGATAGAGCGCCAGCGGAGGCAGGGTGAATTCGCAGGTGAAACGCTGCGCCAGCACGACCTGGAAGATGTCGCCCGCCTCGATGTAGTCCTTGGCCTTGAGAACCATGGCTTCGTAGTCGGACGCGGACATGACCGGGGTCTGGACGGGCTCGGGAAGATCGCTCGCGCTGGGCAGGACCGGGGCGGGCGCGGCCAGTTTGCGCAAGGCTTCGTCGATGCGCTCGGCGGCCAGTTCGACCAGGCGCTCCGGCGTGCCGGCTTCCGGCCAGAGCGGGGCGACGCAGAAGAGTTCGTCGCTCAGGCGGTCGAACACCAGTATCAGCGAAGGGCGCACGAACAGCATGTCGGGCAAGGCGAGCGCGCTTTGCGGCGCGCGCGGCAGCTTTTCGACAAGGCCGATGGTCTCGTAGCCGAAATAGCCGACAAGGCAGGCGAGGGCGGGCGGAAGCGCGGCAGGAACGTCGAAGCGGCAGCTTTCGACCAGCGCACGCAGTTCCACCAGCGTTTCGCCGGCCAGCGGCGCGAAAGCCTCGCGGTCGTTCTGCCAGTCGCGGTTGATCTCGCAGCCCTGGCCTTCGGCGCGGAACACCAGGTCGGGATCGAGGCCGATCAGGCTGTAGCGCCCGCGCGTCTCGCCGCCTTCGACCGATTCGAGCAGAAAGTCGCCGCGGCCTTCCTCGAAGAGCTTGAGCGCGACGGCGACCGGGGTTTCGGTATCGGCCACGAGCTTGCGCCAGAGCAGTGCCGGCTTGCCCTTGGAGAGCTGCGCCAATGCCGCAAGGCGATCCGATTCGCGTTCCATGACCCCGGTCTTCATCTGATTGGCCTTATTCGGCGCTGCCGGTGCCGGCGAGCTGGTCGCGCACGGCCTTGATGGCCTTGTCGTGCTTGGTCACGCCCACTTCCTTGCGGATCGCCTTGCCGAGCGCGTCGGTATAGGCCTGGCCCATCTGGCCGCCCAGCTCGCGCTGGGTGCCTTCGACGAGCTGGGGCGATTCGACCTTGCCGGGCACGACGTCCTTGAGGACGACGACGAACCAGCCGCGATCCTGTCCGGCCGACTGCACCTTCACGGTGCCCTTGGCCATGTGGAACATCAGCGAGACCGGCGGCGGCACCTGGCGGCCCGAGCGCAGCGCTGCAGTCAGCGTGGCGCGCGACATCGAGACCTGCTCGACGGGCAACTGCTTGCCTGCAGCGGCAACGGCCTGTTCGACGGTCTTGCCCTGGCGGATCTGCGTCTGGATCTGGAGCGCGGCGGCCTTGGCAGCAGCCCCGCCCCTGTCGAGCGCCCAGGCGGCCTTCACGTCGCCGACGATCTCCTTGTAGGGAGCCGGCGCGGAAGGCGTGATGTCGGTGACGTCGTAGACGATGAAGTTGCGCTCGGCCGCGACCTGGTTGCCGTCCTTGCCGACTTGCGCGGTCTGCGGCTTTTCCTGGTCCATGCCGAAGGCGGTCTTCAGCACCGGCTGCAGCAGGGCAGGCGCGGTCTCACCGGGCTTGCCGTAGATCTGGCCGTTTGCGGTGACCGGTGCGGTCGTCTCGACAGTGGCGCCAAGCGACTTGGCGACTTCGACGAGGCTGGCGCCATTGGCGAACTCGTCCTCGATCTTGGCGAGCAGGTCGGTGAAAGCGGCCTGCTTCTTTTCGGTGCTCAGCTTGGCGGCGATCTCGTCCTTGACGGCGGCGAGGGGGCGCTCCGGCTTCTTCTGCTCGCCCTCGACGCGGATCAGGTGCCAGCCGAGAGCGCTTTTCTGCGGCGCCGTGAGCTTGCCGACAGGGGCTGCAAACACGGCGTTGGCAACGGCCGGCGAGAACTGGCTGGAGAGCTGGTCCTTGCTGAAGAACTCGAGCTTGGCGGCGGAAAGGCCCTTTTCCTGGGCAGCGGCTTCGAGCGTCTTGCCGCCCGCGACTTCGGCGGCGACGGCCTTGGCCGCGGCTTCGGTCGGAACGATCAGCTGGGTGATCTTGCGATTGTCCTGCGCGGCGTAGATCGACTTGTCCGCCTGGTACCGCTTGGCGATATCCGCGTCCGTGGGAGCGGGGATCGCCTTGACCGCGTCCTCGCCGAAGGTGGCATAGCGGATCACGCGGCGTTCGGGACGGATGAAGGCGTTGGTGTGGCTCTTGTAGAAGGCCTGGAGATCGGCGTCGTTCGGCTCTTTCGCAGGGAAGAACAGCTGCGAGGGAAGGGCGACGACCGAACCGGCGCGGTTCTCGTCGAGCAGGGCCGCATAGCGCTTGGCCGCGAACGTCGACATCGAGGTGCCGAACTGGGCGGGCAGCATGAGCTGCTGCGCGATCAGGCCCTGCGCGATGTCTTCGCGAAGCGACTTTTCCGAAAGACCCTGCTGGCCGAGAAGCTGGCGGAAGGTTGCCTGGTCGAACTTGCCATCCACGCCCTGGAAGGCGGGAATGCGGGCGATCTCGCTGTCGATCAGGCGGTCGCCGGCGACGACGCCGATCTTCTTGCCGAAGAACGCGGTCGCGGTGCGATCGATCAGTTCGTCGAGAACCTGCTCAAGGCCGCCCTGGGCGATGAGGACCTTCATGGTCATCGTCGGATCCTGGGCCTGCACCCGCGAAAGCGCGGACTTGGCGGCCAGGCCCAGTTCGTTCTCCTCGACCTCGTCCTTGCCGACAGTGGCAACGGACTTGCCCGCGGTGATCCCGGTGGAATCGCCCAGGCCGGTCAGGTCGCCGCCGACGAAGGCCAGCGTGATGAGCACCAGCACCGCCAGGGCAATGCCGGCACCGATCTTGGACTTCAGGAGGTTTCGGAAGAGTGAGAGCATGTACCGTGCCGATCAGCGTGTAAATTTGGGTTCAATCGGAGCGCGATGGCCTTGCCACCGCGCGAAACGGGGCAGGCTTTAGGGTGGCTTGTGTCATCCTGCAATGGCGACGTTCGATAAGGCGCTCGCGACTCGGGAAATCGTGGCTTCCATCCGCGGTTGCGACTGAACCGGGAATGCACGGATTTTGACAAGTGAGCCCTCCCTGCACTAGCAGCGCCCCGAAAGCGCGGCTTGTGATTCCCGCTCCCAGCGGGCCTTCCGGGCACTCTGCGCGCTCTGAAATCAAGGTTTCCCAATAACATGGCTGGTCTGCCTTACATCGTCGGTAACTGGAAAATGAACGGCACGCGTGCGATGCTCAATGAGGCGCGCGCGATCGACCGGGCTGCCGCACGCTTTCCGAAGGTGCAGGTGGCGGTCGCGCCGCCGGCGACGTTGCTCTACCGCGTCCGCGATGCCGTCGAACTGATCGGTGTCGGCGGGCAGGATTGCCGCGCGGAAGACAGCGGTGCCTTCACCGGCGATATCTCTGCCCCCATGCTCAAGGATGCAGGCGCGGACTTCACGATCGTCGGCCACTCGGAGCGCCGCACGCTTCACGGTGAGCGCGATGGCGATGTGAAGGCCAAGGCCGAGGCGGCGCTCGCCGCGGGCCTCGCGGTGATTCTCTGCGTGGGCGAAACCGAAGCCCAGCGCGATGCAGGCGATGCCGAATCCGTGGTCGCCGCGCAGATCGAGGGCTCGGCTCCGGCCATTGACGGCCTGCCCGAGAAGCTCTCGCTGGCCTACGAGCCGGTCTGGGCGATCGGCACCGGACGCGTGCCCTCGATCGAAGACGTGGCCGCCATGCACGCGGCGATCCGCGCCAAGCTCGTTGCCATCTACGGCGAGGGCGGGGCGGACGTGCGCATTCTCTACGGCGGCTCGGTAAAGGCGGAGAACGCCGGCGAACTGCTCTCCGTGCCCGACGTGGGCGGAGCGCTGGTCGGCGGTGCCAGCCTGAGCGCCGAGAGCTTCCTGGCGATCGTCGGTGCCGCAGCCTCGCTGGGCAACGACTGACTTTCCGATTTCGGCCGGATCGCGCGCTTTGTGGCGACGGTTCGGCTGATGACTTGCACAGAAGGCCGCGAGCGCCTATCTGCGCGGCTTGAGACGAGGGCACGGCTTCCGCTGGAAGCGTCCCCACAGAAGACTGAGAAAAACGCAAGATGCTGTTCACCTTCCTGACCGTTGTCCAGGCGATTGTCGCGCTCCTGCTCGTCGGGATCATCCTGATGCAGAAGTCGGAAGGCGGCGGTCTCGGTGTCGGCGGCGGTAGCCCTTCGGGCATCATGTCGGCGCGCGGTGCGGCCAACTTCATGACCCGTGCAACCGGCATTCTTGCGGCGATCTTCGTGATCCTTTCTATCGTGCTGGCGGCACTGGCGGTCAACGAGACCACTGGCCGTGACATCGATACTTCGCTTCAGCGCGAGACGGCTCCGGCCGCGCCCGCGCAGCCGGCCGATCCGCTCGCCGGCGCAGCTGCCCCGGCTGCCGCTCCGGCAAACGGCGCCAGCCCTGCTCCTGCCGGGACTGCTCCTGCCGGGACTGCTCCTGCCGGGACTGCTCCTGCCGGGACTGCGCCTGCTGGAACCGCACCGGCCAATGATCCGCTTTCGGGTGCTGCCGGCCAGTAAAACGGTCCGATCAGCAGGGTTCACCCCGGCGCATCATCGTAACAGGAATGCCGTCTGGCTCTGGCAGGCGGCATTCCATTCGTTTTGAACTGTGGATTCAGGCACAGCGCTCTTGCGCTCGTGCCCCCATGCAATTTAAGGGCCGACTCCCATGGCGCGGCATATTTTTATCACCGGCGGCGTGGTCTCCTCGCTCGGCAAAGGTCTCATGGCGGCGAGCCTCGCGGCTCTCTTGCAGGCACGCGGTTATCGCGTCCGCATCCGCAAGTTCGATCCCTATCTGAACGTCGATCCGGGCACGATGAGCCCGTATCAGCACGGCGAAGTCTACGTCACCGACGATGGCGCGGAGACGGACCTCGATCTGGGCCACTACGAACGCTACACCGGCGTTTCGGCGCGCCAGGCTGACAACATCACCTCGGGCCGTATCTACCAGGACATCATCGCCAAGGAGCGCCGCGGCGACTATCTCGGCGCCACCGTCCAGGTGATCCCGCACGTCACCGACGCGATCAAGGACTTCGCGATGACGGAGACCGAGGATCTCGACTTCGTTCTCTGCGAGATCGGCGGCACGGTCGGCGATATCGAGGGCCTGCCCTTCGTCGAGGCGCTGCGCCAGCTGCGCAACGAACTGGGCCGCGAGCAGACCTGCTTCGTCCATGTGACGCTGGTGCCCTATATCGCGGCCGCCGGCGAGCTGAAGACCAAGCCGACGCAGCACTCCGTGCGCGAGCTGACCGGTCTCGGCATCCAGCCCGACATCCTGCTGTGCCGCTGCGACCGGGAACTGCCCGAGAGCGAGCGCCGCAAGATCGCGCTGTTCTGCAACGTCCGTCCGCAGGCGGTGATCCCCGCGCTCGACGCGCCGAACATCTACGCGGTCCCGCTCCAGTACCACCACGAGGGTCTCGACGCCGAAGTGCTGCATCACTTCGGCATGGCGTCGGAAGCGCCGGATCTGTCGCGCTGGAACGACATCACCGACCGCTTCGAGCACCCCGAGGGTGAAGTGACCATCGGTGTCGTCGGCAAGTACGTCGGTCTGCAGGACGCCTACAAGTCGCTGAACGAAGCGCTCGTTCACGGCGGCATGGCCAACCGCGTGAAGGTCAACGTCAACTGGATCGATGCGGAAATCTTCGAGAAGGAAGATTCGGAGATCGCCGCAGCACTCGAACCGATGCACGGCATCCTGGTACCGGGCGGCTTCGGCGAGCGCGGCACCGAGGGCAAGATCGCATCGGTGCGCTTCGCCCGCGAGCGCGAAGTTCCCTTCTTCGGCATCTGCCTCGGCATGCAGATGGCCTGCATCGAAGGCGCCCGTTCCGCGGGTGTCGAGAAGGCCAACTCGACCGAGTTCGGTCCGACCGAAGATCCCGTCGTCGGCATCATCACTGAGTGGATGGGCAAAGACGGCCTGGAAAAACGCGCAGAAGGCGGCGACCTTGGCGGCACGATGCGCCTTGGCGCCTACAAGGCCGAGCTTTCGCCGAACAGTCACGTTGCCTCGATCTACAACGCCACCGAGATTTCGGAGCGCCATCGTCACCGTTACGAGGTCAATGCCCAGTATCGCGAGACGCTGGAAGGCGATGGCCTGATCTTCTCCGGCATGTCGCCCGACGGCCTGCTGCCCGAGATTGTCGAGCGGCCGGACCACCCGTTCTTCGTGGGCGTGCAGTTCCATCCGGAATACAAGTCCCGCCCGTTCGAGCCGCATCCGCTGTTCGCAGGCTTCATCGCCGCGGCCTTGCGCCAGGCGCGACTGGTCTGATCTTCGGACAGGGTTGAAATTAAAGAGGCGGTCTCGCAGGAGGCCGCCTCTTTTCGTTCGCGTGGGTTCTCGCGCAGAACGGCAGTGGGCCGCTCCTGCCTCCTGCGTCAGGCGAGCACTGAGAGCAGTACGGTGATCGTGCCGACCGACAGCACGGTGGAAACGAGAATGACCTTGGCCGTCAGCGCGCCTTCGCGGCGATGGAACTCCGCGAGCATGAACGGCCCCGTGCCGGTCGGCAGGGCCGCCAGGAGCACGGCGGCGTCGCGAAGCGGCTTGGTGAGCGGGAACACCCAGAGAGCCAGAACCAGCGTCAGGGCCGGATAGAGGAAAAGCTTGAGCGCCACGAGCAGGGCGGTCTTTCCGGTTCCCCCGGCTTCCGTTTCGCGCGGTTCCGCCAGGAACATGCCGAGGCACACGAGCGCGCATGGGCTGGCGGCCGATCCCAGCAGTTTGAGGAAGGCGTCGAGGGGCGCTGCGACGCCGATGCCGCTGGCCATTACCGCCGCGCCCAGCAGCGGGGCCAGGACCAGGGGGTTGCGAAACAGGGCCTGGAGGACGCGCAGGAGGATCGTCAGAGGGCGGCCGCCCGACTGGTTGCCGAACTCGATCAGCACGATGGCGACGGCGAACAGCACGCAGACGGTGTTGATCGTGGCGATCAGGGTCAGCGCCTGCGATCCGGGGCCAAGGGTCGCCAACAGAAGGGGGAAGCCGAGGAAGGCCGTGTTCGAGTAGGCGCCATTCAGGCCGTGGATCGCGGCGTTGCCGATCGGCGCTCCGGTTAGCCGGCTGACGGCCACCGTCGCGGCGAAGAAGAAAAACGTGCTCAGCCCGAAAACGGCAAGGAAGCCCGGCTGCCAGATGTCCTCCACTTGCGCCTTGGCGACAATGTCGAACAGGAGCGCCGGGAGTGCGAGATAGACCACGAAACGGTTCAGTTCGGTCGTCGACTGCGGGCTGAAGATGCCCACCCGCCGCGCCAGCCAGCCCACGAAAGTCAGCGCGAAGATCGGCAGGACGATCAACAGGATAGAGATCATGGAGCGCGGCAGCCTTCAACTCAGCAAAGTCTGCGGCTTAAGTGCTGGGTCGGTGCTGTCCATCGCTCTTTTTCCCAGGAGCGATGCGAGGGTTGCAATCGGCCATCAAAAGGGCGGCCCGGATATCCCAGGCCGCCCCGATCTGCGAATTATCGAACTGTTCAGGCGGCGGCGGAATCGTCGCCCGCACTGCCGTCCACCACGGTCAGCGTATGGCCGCCGATGGCGATCTTCTTGGGCTTCATCGCTTCCGGCACTTCGCGCAGGAGGTCGATGACCAGCAGACCGTCGGCAAGGTCCGCGCCGTCGACGCGAACGTAGTCGGCCAGTTCGAACCGGCGCTCGAAACCGCGCTGGGCGATGCCAACATGCAGCATTTCGCTGTCCGCCGCCTCATCGGGCTTGTGGCCCTTGACGACCAGCAGATTGGCCTGTGCGGTGATATCGATGTCTGCCGGCTTGAAACCCGCGACGGCCAGGGTGATGCGATAGGCATCCGGGCCGCGGCGTTCGATGTTGAAGGGGGGGTACTTGTCGCCCGGGTTCGCGCGGCCCTGGTTTTCGATCATGTCGAACAGGCGGTCGAAGCCGACCATGGTACGGCGATAGGGCGAGAAATCGATACGGTTCATGACAAAAATCCTCCAATGAGCAATCTTCGTTTCGTCGGGGCCCGGACCTCCCGGCGCCCCGTTTTCAAGCCATGCCCTTGGCGGGCCATGACTTGAATTCCTAGATATGGTAGCCGCCCCCTGTTTCAAGGCCCCGTCCGGCGGCCTTCGGAACGTGGGCTTGCCCAGGTGCAGCGGCCCGGTCGCCAAGAGACGAAAAGGAAGAATTCGATGAGCCAGCCGAAGGTGGAAATCTATACCAAGTGGGGCTGCCCCTACTGCGTCATGGCCAAGTCGCTGCTGGACGATAAGGGCGTTCCCTATGAGGAATACGATATTACGATGGGCGGGCCCAAGCGCGACGAAATGCTCGAACGCGTGCCGGGTGCCCGAACCGTTCCGCAAGTGCTGGTGGACGGTAAGCCCTATGGCGGGTTCGACGATATCGACGCCTTGAACCGGGCGGGTAAGCTCGACCCCGTCCTCGGTCTATGACCGCCATGGGCCGCGCTGCGCTGTTCCAGATGACTTCGGGGATCGATCCCGAGGCCAACGCCGCCGCCATCGTTTCCGCCATCCGCGAGGCGAAGGCGGGCGGTGCGGCGATGCTGTTCACGCCGGAGATGTCCGGCCTGCTCGATTGCAAGCGGGAGAGGGCGGCGGCGAACATCGTCGGCGAGGCCGATGATCTCGTTCTAGCCGCGGCGCGCGATGCGGCCGCGCGCGAAGGGATCTGGGTCCATCTCGGCTCCCTGGCCGTGCGTCCTGACCGCGATGCGCCGGAACGGCGGTATGCCAATCGCGCTTTCGTGATCGACGACAGCGGCGAAGTCCGCGCGCGGTACGACAAGATCCACATGTTCGACGTGGATCTTGCGACCGGCGAATCCTGGCGCGAATCAAAAGCCTATGCGCCCGGTGAGCGGGTAGTGACGGTGGAAACGCCGCTTGGCCGGCTTGGTCTGGCGATCTGCTACGATGTGCGCTTCCCCGCATTGTTCGAAGCGCTTGGCCGCGAACGCTGCGACCTCGTGGCGATTCCTGCGGCTTTCACGGTGCCGACGGGCCTCGCCCACTGGCATCTCATGCAGCGCGCCCGCGCCGTGGAAGCCAGCGCTTTCGTGCTGAGCGCCGCGCAAGTCGGCCATCATGAGGACGGCCGCGAGACTTATGGCCATTCGCTGGCGGTGGACCCCTGGGGAGACGTTCTGCTGGACCTTGGCGGTGATATGCCCGGCCTGGGTTTCGTCGATATCGATCCCGCGCGGATCGCGGAAGTCCGCGGACAGCTGCCGAGCCTTGCCAACCGCCGCGAGATCGCCAAATAGGCCGCATGCCCATCGTCTTTGATCTCGAATGCCGTTCCGCGCACCACCGTTTCGAGGGCTGGTTCAAATCCTCGGAAGATTTTGCGCGCCAGCAGGAGCATGGGCTGGTCGCCTGTCCTCATTGCGGCTCGGCCGAAGTGGGCAAGGCCGTCCAGGCGCCGCACCTTGGCCGGAAGGGCAATCAGCGGGCCGAGCCGGCGCGGGCGCCTGCTTCGACCGCGGCCGTGCCGGCGCCACCTGCGGGCGGAGCCCCGGTGTCTCAGGCGCTGGAATTGCCGCCTCAGGCCGTCGAGGCCTTGCACAAGCTGGCGATCATGCAGGCCGAGGCCTTGAAATCGAGCCGTTTCGTCGGTGACAGCTTCGTCGAGGACGCCCGCGCCATGCATTATGGCGAGCGCGACAGCGAATCGATCCATGGCCGTGCGAGCGTGGAGCAGGCCAAGGAACTCATGGAGGAAGGCATCGCCGTTGCCGCCCTGCCGTTCCCGGTGCTGCCGCCCGAACAGGCCAATTGAATCGCCCCATTCAACAGATTGCCAAGTTCGGCACTGCAAGCTAGGACGCGCTCGAGTGCGCCCGTAGCTCAGCCGGATAGAGCACCAGATTCCTAATCTGGGGGCCATGGGTTCGAATCCCGTCGGGCGCACCAACAAAAAAATGCCCGCGTTTATCGCGGGCATTTTTATTTTCGGCTGACGGAATTTCACATCCGAAAGATCAGGCGAACTTTTCCTTGAGGTCGTAGAGCGCCACGGCGGCCTTGGCCGCTTCGCCGCCCTTGTCCTTCTGGCCCGGTTCGGCGCGGACGAGTGCCTGTTCCTCGTTCTCGACGGTCAGGATGCCGTTGCCGATCGGAATGCCGTCCATCGTCAGCGCCATGATCCCGCGTGCGGATTCGCCGGCGACGATTTCGAAGTGATACGTCTCGCCGCGAATGACGACGCCGATCGCGACATAGCCGTCATAGTCGCCGGTGGCATCTGCCAGCGAGATGGCGGCCGGGATTTCCAGCGCGCCGGGCACGGTGATGACTTCGGCCTGGTGGCCGGCGGCCTTCAGGGCGGCCTTGGCGCCGGCGATCAGCTTGTCGTTCAGGTGGTCGTAGAAGCGGGCTTCGACGATGAGAAAGCGGGCCATGTCAGTTCGCTCCTTCGGAGGCGGGGATGGGGCGTTCGCCGGCGATGTTCAGGCCGTAGCCTTCCAATGCGACGAGCGAGTGATGGGTATTGGTCAGCAGGATCATGTCGTGGATGCCGAGTTCGGCCAGGATCTGGGCGCCTACTCCATAATCGCGCAGTTCCTCAAGGTCCGGGTTTTCGCCGGCGCGGAACTGATGCTTGATATCCATGACGCGCGAGATCGCACCGGTCATCTGGCGATTGATGACGACGATCACCCCGGAGCCCTCTTCGGCGATCATTTCCATCGAGCGGTGCAGCAGGGCGCCGCGGTCGCTGGAATCCTCGCCCAGCACGTCCACGAACATCGACAGCGTGTGCATCCGCACGAGCGTAGGCTTGGCGGGGTCGATACGCCCCTTGATCAGCGCCATGGTCTCTTCGCCAGTGGCCTTGTTGAAGTAGCTGCGAGCCAGCCACTGGCCGCCGTAGCGGCTTTGGAACGTGATCTCGTTCTTCTTCTCGACCATGCGATCGTGCTTGCGGCGATAGGCGATGAGATCGCGGATCGTGCCGATCTTCAGGTCATGAATGCGCGCGAAACCGATGAGGTCGTCCATGCGCGCCATGGTGCCGTCATCCTTCATGATCTCGCAGATCACGCCCGAAGGATTAAGGCCGGCAAGGCGGGAGATGTCGACTGCGGCCTCGGTGTGGCCGGTGCGGACGAGCACGCCGCCGTCGCGGGCACGCAGCGGGAAGACGTGGCCGGGGGTGACGATATCGGCCTTGGTCTTGGTGCCGTCGATCGCGACTGAAATGGTGCGCGCGCGGTCGCCTGCCGAAATGCCCGTGGTCACGCCTTCGCGCGCTTCGATGGAGATCGTGAATGCCGTCTCGTGACGCGTGCCGTTGTGCTGGCTCATCAGGTCTAGGCCGAGTTCCTCGACGCGCTGGCTGGTGAGCGTCAGGCAGATCAATCCGCGGCCATGGGTCGCCATGAAGTTGATCGCCTGCGGTGTCGCCATCTGCGCCGGGATCACGAGGTCACCCTCGTTTTCGCGGTCCTCGTCGTCGACCAGGATGAACATGCGGCCATTGCGCGCTTCGTCGATGATTTCCTCGATCGGCACGAGGACCGGACGGTCGTCGTTCGAAAGGAGGAAGCGTTCGAGCTTGGTCAGCGTGTCGGCAGTGGGATTCCAGTCAGGCTCGGTGCAATCACGCAGGGTATTGGCGTGAAGCCCGGCGGCGCGGGCGAGGCCGGCTCTGCTCATGCCGCCCTCGTTCACGAGCCTGCGGACCTGTTCGATCACATTACCAGCCATTGGAAATCCATTCTCACATTTCAATGTGATTTCCATATGAACCGATCACATCGAAATTCAAGACCCTTTGAACACCGGCTTGCGCTTTTCCAGGAACGCTTCGACTGCTTCGGCGTGATCGTCCGTCGCGTGGGCGGCGGACTGCATGGCGGCGGCCATTTCCAGCAGCGTCGCCAGATCGCTGCGACGGCCTTCCCACAGCAGGCGCTTGGTCATGCGCACCGCGTGAGGCGGATTGGCGGCGATACGCCGGGCGAGGGCGCGCGCTTCGTCCATGAGGAGATGGTCGGGCACCACCTTGGAGACCAACCCGCAGGCGAGGGCCTCGGCAGCGTCGATCATGTCGCCGGTGAGCGCCATTTCCGCGGCTTTCGACCATCCGACCACGCGGGGAAGCAGCCAGGAACCACCATCCCCTGCGATCAGGCCGATTTTCACGAAACTTTCGGCAAAGCGCGCGCTCTCCCCGGCGATGCGAAGGTCGCACATACAGGTAAGATCGCAGCCCGCGCCGGCCGCTGCGCCGTTGACGGCGGCGATCACCGGCACTTCCAGCTTGGAAAAGGCGAGGGGCAGGCGCTGAATTCCGCGCTTGTAGTTGAGGCGGGTGCGGATCGGCACGCCGCCGTTGACGTTGCCGCCCGGCTTCATCTCATTGATGTTGCCGCCTGAGGAAAAGCCCTTCCCGGCGCCGGTCAGGATCGCCACCCGGGCGGCCGGATCGCTGTCCAGCCTTTCCAGCGCCGCGAGCAGACCTTCGATCACTTCGGGATCCGAAATGGGATTGCGCATGTCCGGCCGGTTCAGCGTGAGCGTGACGATGCCTTCGCCGTCGATGTCGTACAGTACCGCTTCTTCCATGCGCTCTATCCTTCTCCGTCTGCGCATGCCTTAGCAGGTTGACGCATAGGGAAAAGGGGCCGGACGCCGCGACGTCCCGCCCCCTTTTCGGTAATGCCCAAACAGGTCCGCGTCAGGCGGGCTGCTTGCTCATCATCCTGGAGATGTCCACCTGACCGGTGACCAGGCCGCCCATGAACCCGCCGTCCACGGGCATGACGATGCCGTTGACGACGCCCGCCAGCTTCGAATTGACCAGCACGAGGGGACCGGCCTGTTCTTCGGGCGTGGTGTAGCGGCCCAGCGGCTCTGCGGCCGCGTCCACCACATCCTTGCCCGAGGTGGCATGGAAGGTCGCCATCATCGGCGTCTGCGTGGGCGAGGGGAGCGAGCAGTTGATGCGGATGCCCTTCTTGATGAGCTGGGCGCCCATGAACTGGGTCCAGACGATCACCGCTTCCTTCGAGAAGGCGTAACCTTCGGCCACCTGGTCGAGATTGGCGTCGCACCAGGCGAGACCCGCATCGAAGCCCTGCGTTGCCAGAAGCTGCATGTGCACGGGGATGCGGCGGCTCCAGCCGAGGCCACCGGTCGACGCGATCGAGACGATGGCCCCGCCTTCGCCCATCAGCGGCACGACTTTATCGGTAAGATGGCGGGTGCCGAGGAAATTGACCTTCATCACGTCGAGCGTGGGAAAACCGCCGCCGCCCGGAAGGCCCGCGCAGTTGAACAAGGCGTCGACTTTACCGCCTACGCCATTGACCGCCGCTTCGATCGTCGCGGGATCGCGCAAGTCGATCTGCGTGAACGAGGCCATGGGAACGGCGCTTTCCTTGAAGTCGAACCCGTGCACTTCGGCACCGAGATCCACCAGCATCCGTGCCGTCGCTTCGCCCATGCCCGAGAAGCAGCCGCTGACGATCACGCGCTTGCCCTGGTATCCGAGAACGTCTTGCCCTTGAACCTTGGTCATCTCGCTGTCCTTCCTCTCCTGCGGGCCACTGCTGCGGACGGAGTCCGGGTGACGAAGCCTTGCGCTTCTTGCCGCGCGATATCGGGCTGTAGCTAGTCCGAGAAAGGCGCCGTCATCAACTGCCTGAAGGGCTGATCGCCGGCACGATGACGCACCGGCGACGGGCCATGACGGGGGCCGGAGGGGAAGGTGCCTCGACTAGTCGACCTGGCCGCGAACCTGCTCGGCCTTGCGGCGCTTGTGACGATCGAGTTCGGAGGGAGAAGGGACGCGGTTGTCGATTACGTCTGCCAGCACAGCGCCGCGCTCGCCGGCGGGCAAGGAAGGTCCGGTGGTCGTGTCGCAGAAGGTCTGCCGCTCGATCTCGGCATTCACGAGTGCGCCCAGCAATACGCCGTAAGCGGACAGGTAGAGCCACATGAGGAAAACGACGATGGCCGACAGCGAACCATACGTCGCGTTGTAGTCGCTGATATAAGCCACATAGAGCGAGAACCCGAACGATACGGCGATCCATAGCAGAGTTGCCAGCAGCGAGCCGGGCGCCAGCCAGCGCCACTTCGCCGGGCTGCGGTCCGGACCATAGCGCATGATCAGCGCGAAGCCGCCGCTGCCCAGCGCCACGGCGGCGACCCAGGTGAGCCACTTGAACAGGATGGCCGTGGCGTCGCCCAGGAAAACGCTGGTCTGGGTCTGCAGCCAGGCAAACACACCGCCCGACAGCACGCCGGTCAAGGCGATGAGCACGGCGGAAACCGTGAGGCCCACGGCCCGCAGTGTTAGCGAGACGGTACCACGGGTCTCGCGCTCCTCATTGATGATGTTGAGCGCGCTGATCATCCCGTTGGCCGCACGCATGCCGCCGAATATCGCGAAGAAGAGCGCGATCAGCAGGGCAAACCCGGTCACCCCGCGACTGGTGGTGACGATCTGCACGAGTTGCTGCTCCAGCATGCGCGCCACTTCCGGCGGGACCACCTCGACGATGCTCTGCATCTGGGCATGCACCGTCTCCACGTTGCCGAACAGGCCGTAGATCATCACCGTCGCACCGATCAGCGGCGTCAGTGCCAGGAAGCAGTAGAATGCCAAGCCGGCGGAAAGCAGGCCAAGCTCATGGAAGCCGCTCATCACGTAGACGCGCTTGAGGATCTTCCACCAGGCCCTGCCCGGAATCTGCCAGGGGGCATTTGCGTCGGTTCCGAGCGGTTTCGGCGCGGACTGTGTCGACATCTCGTCCTTGACGGTTGACGTCGATGTTCCTTCGTCAGATTTCATTGCTTACCCACTTGCGGCAGGGAACTTTCGCTGTTGCAATGCGATAGGGTATTCCACGAGGGGGCCTGTTGCCCATTCTCGACAGGGGGTGTTACATCGCGCTGCTCATGCCTTGGCTAATCGATCAAAAGCCGGCTTGTTCCCTTTCGCTGCGCGACGGTGCGGGACTTGCCACGATTTCCGTTCTTCTGGCGCTGTCGGTCGCTCCGGCACGCGCGCAGGACGAGGGGGGGCGCCCATCCGCCCAGACCACGTCGCGTACGGAGGCCCAGTCCTCTGCCGAGAAAGGGGCCTCTGCTGAGACGGCCTCGGTGCCGGACGACGATCAGGTGCAGGCCGGCAAGCTCGTCATCCCGCCTCCGCCGGCCAATGTCGCCTTGCCCGAGGTGAAGCCGGTCATCCCCGACGACGAATTCAACCAGGCGATCCCGAAGCTCGATTCGCAGGACGATCCCGAACTCGACAAGCCGCTTGAATCGATCGAGGCCTTCGAGCGTCGCATGGCCTCCGACCAGACCGATGCCAAGCCGCAGGAAGGCCAGGCCGCGCCCTTGGGTGACCCCGCGCTTTCGGATGGCGATGCCAACGAGGAAATCGGCGATGCTCCGGTCCGCGATGCGGAACTGAACGCACCGCTGCCGCCGATCGACCAGTTCGAAGTGACGCCGGTCCAGTTCGCCGAGAAGAAGGACGACAACAAGGAAGTCGAGGTCGCCTACCAGACCCGGATCGACGGTCTGGACGATGCGGACGGCGATACCGAGACCGACATGCGCAGCGAATTCCGCTCGCATTCGGCGCTCAAGAAGGGCGATGGCAAGGCTGCGAACCTGGCCATGGTCAATGCGCGCCTGACCGAAGACGCTACACTGATGCAGACGGTGCTCTCCTCCGAGGGCTGGTACTCCCCGATCGTCACCACCCGTGTCGAACGGACGCCGGACGGCACGGACGGTCCGCCGCTGGTCGCCGTGCTCAAAGTGGTGCCCGGCAAGCGCTATTCCTTCTCGGACATCGTCGTGAAGGCCGATCCCACCGTGCCCAGCGATCTCATCGCCAAGAACTTGTCGCTCAAGGTGGGCGAACCGATTGTCGCCGAGCGGGTGCAGGGCGCCGAGGCGCAAGTCGCACTGGCCTTGCCTGAGAACGGCTATGCCTTCGCCAAAGTGGGCGACCGGGACATCCTGCTCGACCAGGATACCGCCGAGGGTGTCTATACCCTGCCGGTAGATGTCGGGCCGCGGGGCCGCTTCGGCGGCTTCACGACGGCCGGAAAGCAGGCTTTCGATGCCCAGCACATTGGCGTGCTGGCCCGCTTCAAGCGCGGCGAACTTTACGACAGCCGCAAGGTGGACGACTTGCGCAAGGCCCTGGTGGCGACGAGCCTGTTCTCGACCGTCTCGGTGGAACCGCGCAAGACCGGCGACGCCGCGCCTGACGATACCGAATATGTCACGCTCCACGTCCAGCAGACGGCCGGGCCGCCGCGCACGATTGCAGGCTCGGTAGGCTATGCCACGGGCGAGGGCGTCACTGCCCAGGCGACCTGGACTCACCGCAACATGTTCCCCCCGGAAGGCGCGCTGATCGGCAAGGTCATCGCCGGTACGCGGCAGCAGGGCGCCGGCGTCACGTTCCGCCGTTCCAACGCCGGCAAGCGCGACCGGACCTTCGAACTCGTGGCCGAGGCGTTTCACAACGATTACGACGCCTACAGCGCTTACACCGGCCGCATTGCCGCCCGTGTCGCGCGGGATTCGACGCCGATCTGGCAAAAGAAGTATACTTATGCCTTCGGTGTCGAGTTCCTGGCCACGGCGGAAACCGACTACAACCCTGCTACGGGCGACCGCGACCGCAAGCTGTATTATGTGGCGGGCGTCAATGGCCAGATCGGCCTCGATCAGACCGACAGCCTGCTCGATCCGACCAAGGGCTATCGCCTGACCACGCTGATCCAGCCCGAAGCCACTGTTCGCAACGGCTTCGATCCTTACGTTCGTGCGCGTGTCGATGCTTCGGCCTATTATCCGGTGATGGACAGCCTCGTGCTGGCCGGGCGCGTACGCTTCGGCACCATCCAGGGGGCCGGCCTGTTCGACATCGCGCCGTCCCGCCGTCTTTATGCGGGCGGCGGTGGTTCGGTGCGCGGCTATGCCTATCAGGCGCTGGGCGAACAGGCGCCGGACGGTACGGCCGTGGGCGGCCGCAGCCTTAACGAAGGCTCCGTCGAGGCGCGCTATCGCTTCGGCAATTACGGCGTCGTCGCATTCGTGGACGCCGGTCAGGCCTATCGCGAGACGATGCCGCAATTCAACAACTTGCGCTACGGCGTGGGCATCGGCGGCCGCTTCTACACCAATTTCGGTCCGGTGCGTCTCGACGTCGCCACGCCGATCAACCGCCAGCCCGGTGAGTCCCGCTTCAATCTCTATGTTTCGATCGGACAGGCATTCTGATGTCGGACAATGACACCATGATCCCGGCCGACGAACCGGAAAACACGGCAGAAACCGGCACGCCAGAGGCTTCTCCCAGGCCTTCGCTATGGCGGCGGGTGCGAATTCGCGCCCTGAAGACGGTCGTCGGTCTCGTTCTCGGCACGGTCGTGCTGGTCGCGGCGGTAATCTTCGGTATCGACACCGGCCCGGGCCACCGCTTCGTGGCCGAGCAGATCGCCGGGCTGCAGTTCGAGAACGGCATGCGGATCAAGGTCGGCCGCATCGAGGGTTCGCTATACCGGCGAATGACTTTGCACGACCTTTCGGTGAGCGACCCGCAAGGCGAGTTCCTGTTCTCGCCGGAAATCGACGTCGATTGGCGGCCCTTCGCCTATCTCAGCAATCATGTCGACGTGCGCAGCGCCACGGCGCAGCGCATGGTCCTGCGCCGGGCGCCGAAATTCAAACCCACCCCGCCAAGCAACGCGCCGCTCTTGCCTGATATCGACATCGACATCGGGCAGCTGCGCATCGACCGGTTCATTGCCGAACCGCCCGTTTCCGGCAATCGCCGCATCGTCACCATCGACGGCAAGGCCCACATTTCCGACGGCCGCGCGCAAGTCACGGCGAAGGGCGGCACGATCGCCATCGAGGGCAAGCAGGGCGGAGACCGCTTCAACCTGATGCTCGACGCGGTACCGGCGAAAAACCGGTTGGCCATCGATGTCGATCTGGATGCGCCGACCGGCGGTGTCATCGCCGCGCTGGGCGGCCTCAAGCAGCCGCTTCGCCTGAAGCTGGGCGGCAAGGGCGACTGGAAAGCCTGGAACGGCAAGCTGGACGCCGATCTCGGCGGCGGCGACCTGGCCAATCTCGACCTCACCGCGCGCGACGGCACCTTCACGATCAAGGGCCCGACCCGCGTGGCCCGGCTCGTAACCGGACCGACCGCCAGCCTGCTGGGACCGATCACCAATCTCGACATAACCGCCGCGCTCGACCAGCGGCGGGCGAAAGTGACCGGGCGCGTCTGGAGCGATGCGTTCACGCTGGCGCCGAATGGCATCGTCGATCTTTCGTCCAACAGTTTCGAAGACCTCAAGCTCGATTTCGCCCTGTTGAAGCCGGCGGCCATCGCGCCCAACCTCAGCGGTGCGGGCCTGACCGCTTCGCTGGCACTGGACGGTGCCTTCACGACGCCCAAGGTCGCCTATCGCATCAATGCCGCGCGCATGGTGATGAACGACATGGGCCTCGAACGCCTTACCGCCAGCGGCGCGGCGCGGGTCGATGCGGACAAGATCCTCATTCCCGTCTCCGCGCGCGTGCAGCGGATCACCGGCCTCGACACCGTGGCCGGCGGGCAGCTTGCCAATGTCAGGCTGGACGGAGACCTCGCCATCGACGGCGCCCGTGTCCTTTCCGACAATATGTGGCTGCGCTCGGATCGCATCGATGCGGGGCTGATCCTCGTCGCGGATGTCAGCAAGGGCTTCTATACCGGCGCGATCGACGGAAAGATCGACAATTACCGGCTCGATAGCGTCGGCATCTTCAACATTCGCACCAATATGGACCTCAAGAGCGAGGGCAGCGGCTTTGCGCTCGACGGCACCGTGCGTGCCCGGTCCACCAAATTGCTGAACGACAGTCTGCAGACGTATCTGGGCGGCAATTTCGCGGCTTCGTCGCGGGTCCACTATGGACCGGACGGCGTCGTGCGCTTCTCCTCGCTGCAATTGAATGCGCCCGAACTGAAGGTCAGTGGCGGGCAGGGGAGCTGGTCGCCCAATGGCCGTATTTCCCTCGCAGCGCGCGGCAGTTCCAGTCGCTACGGCGCCATCGGCGTGCGCGTGACCGGCACCATCGCCAACCCCGACGCTCATGTCACGGCCGAGCGGCCGGGCCTCGGCATCGGTCTGGCGAACCTCGATGCCCGCATCACCGGCATTCGCGGCGGCTACCGCTTCGACATGACCGGCGATACCGACTACGGCCCGCTCAAGGCGGACGTATCGCTCGGCATGGGCTCGCAGCTGTCAGTCGACATCAACAGCGCAGATCTGTCCGGTGTCGCCTTCGCCGGCCGGATGGTCCAGACCAAG
Source organism: Novosphingobium sp. PhB55 (assembly GCF_004368805.1). NCBI lineage: Bacteria > Pseudomonadati > Pseudomonadota > Alphaproteobacteria > Sphingomonadales > Sphingomonadaceae > Novosphingobium > Novosphingobium sp. PhB55. The sequence goes on from NZ_SODQ01000001.1 coordinate 316,267, forward strand.
GCCGGGCCTTTCGCAGGCCAGTTGACCGCGACCGGCAACGGCATCGGCGGCGCCTTGCAGCTTGATGCCGAGGGCAAGTATCAGGCCGTCGATTTCAACTTGCGCGCCAAGGACGCGGTCTTCCCCGGACCGGCAAACCTCACGATCGGTTCGGCCATCGTCGACGGCCGCGCGGTGCTCTACGACAAGCCCAGCGTCGTCGCGGACGCACAATTGGCAGGTACTTCGTTCGGTGCCGTGGACATCGCCGCCGCGCGCGTCCTGGTCGATTACCGCGATGAACGCGGCAAGGCCAAGGGCCTGGTCGAAGGCGTAAGCGGCGTGCCGTTCCGTGTCGCCCTCAATGCCGATCTCACGCCGGAACTCTGGCGTGTGGCCTTGCAGGGGCGTGTGCGCGGGCTCCAGCTCAACACGCAGTCCCCGGCGCGGATCGTTCCCAAGGACGGCGGCTACGAGCTTCTGCCCACCACCATTGCCTTCGGATCGGGTACGGCCAAGATCGCCGGCACTTACGGCGCCGGCATGAAGATCCAGAGCCGGCTCGAAAATGTCGACGTCGCACTCGTGAACGCTTTCGTTCCCGGCTACGGCCTGGGCGGCAAGGCCAGTGGCAGCTTCGATTTCGAGCAGGCCAGTTCCACGGCCTTCCCGCGCGCCGATGCCCGCATGAGCCTGGTGAACTTCACCCGCACCAGTTCCAGCACAGTGAGCCAGCCGGTCGACATCAATTTCGTCGGCAAGCTGCTGCCCGATGGCGGCGAGGCCCGCGCGGTGTTCCGGAAGCAGGGCAGCGTGATCGGCCGCCTGGTCGCCAGCTTGCGCCCGCTGCCTCCGGGCGAGGGCGCCTGGACCACGCGTCTGCTGCAGGCGCCACTGGGCGGCGGCATCCGCTACAACGGACCGGCCGACACGCTGTTTTCCTTCGCGGGGCAGCCGGGGCAGACCCTCACCGGATCGGTCGGGCTGGCGGCGGACTTCTCGTGCCGCGTCTCGGACCCGTGCATCACCGGTCTCGTCAAGGGCAAGGACCTGACCTATGAATATCAGGCCTTCGGCACCCGCCTCACCAACATGACGCTGGACGGTAAATTCAGCGGCAACTCGTTCGAACTGACCTCGCTGAACGCCAATGCCGGCAGCGGCACGGTGAGCGCCAACGGACGCCTCAGCCTCGCTTCGGACGCGGGCTATCCGATGGATCTCAACGTGAAGCTGAACGGCGCGCGGCTAGCCCGCAGCGATTCGCTTTCGGCCAGCGCCACCGGCACTCTCAACCTGACCAAGCGCGCAGGCGAAACGGCACTGCTGACAGGCGACTTGCGCCTGCCGGAAACGCGCTACGAGATCGTCCGCCAGGGCGCGGTCGACGTGCCGCATCTCACCGGCGTGCGCTTCAAGCCTCGCTCCGGACCGACCCGCGTCTCGGGCGACGAGCAGGCGGCGCAGATCAGCAGCGCCTTCTCCTCCGTCAGGCTGGACTTGCGTCTGCGGGCTCCGGAAAAGCTCTATGTCTCGGGAATGGGCCTGGAATCCGAATGGAGCGCCGATTTCCGCCTGAGTGGCACGAGTTCCGCGCCCAGCATGGCCGGTGAGGTCAAACTGGTGCGAGGTACCCTGGGCTTTGCCGGCAAGTCCTTCGAACTGTCCGACGGCCTGATCTCGTTCAACGGCGGCCAGACGATCGATCCCACCGTGGCCATCACGGCCACTGAATCGATCGAGGATGTCGAAGTCACGGTCACCGTCAGCGGCCGGGCCTACAATCCGCAGATCGAGTTCAGCTCGGTTCCGGCGCTGCCGCAGGACGAAGTGCTCTCGCGCATCCTCTTCGGCAGTTCCATCGAGAACCTGTCGGCGATCCAGGCGGTGCAACTGGCATCGTCGCTCAACTCGCTGCGGGCCACCGGCGGCGGCATCAACCCGCTCGGCAAGCTGCGTTCGGCCGCAGGCATCGACCGCCTGCGCATCCTGAGCCCCGATGAGGCCAGTGGGCGCGGTACTGCGCTTGCGGCAGGCCAGTATCTGACGGACGATATCTACGTCGAGCTGATTACCGACGCGCGCGGCTTCACCGCCACCCAGCTCGAGGTCAGCGTGACGAAGTGGCTGTCGGTACTGAGCCAGGCCGGCGGTTCGGGCGTGAACAGCCTCAACATCCGCATCAAGAAGGATTACTGATGCGGCGAGGTGTGATGGCGTTGGCAGGTCTGGCGATGCTCGCCGCCTGCCACAAGGAACCGAGCTTCGAGGAACGCTACGACGCTGCCAGCGAGAAAGTCAGCCAGCGTGCCAAGGAGATCGATGCCCAGATCTCCGCCTCGGCAACGTCGCAGGCCGGCGGTCTTCAGGCAGGCACGCAAGCGTCAGGCAATCCAGAAGCCCGCTAGAAACCACTCGGGAGGCAACCTGCGGTTTACCTGTGGCTGCTAGGGGTCCTCCCTTGGCTGCCAACAGGAGTGACAATGCAGGTAAGGGACGATTGCGGAAGGCTCAATCCGCGCCATCACGTCCTGCTTGAGGCACGTTGCCGCAAGTCCAGCTGGCACGTCTTCGGCGTGGAGTTGGCCGACATCTCAGAAGGCGGCTGCTGCATCGTGGGGAATGACGGCGATTTCGTCGTCACCCAGCGCGTCGCACTGCGCATGGCCAATCTCAAGGCGATCGAGGCGGAAGTGCGCTGGGTGCGCGATGGCCGGGTGGGCCTGGAGTTCCTGGCACCGGTTCGCCGGCAATCCATCGAGGATCTCGCGCGGCTTTACGGCATCCCGGTAACGCGCCGGGCGGCATCGACAACCCAGGCGTGACGACAACACGCCGGTGTGTGACGCTGCTGTAGGGAATATCCGCTACAACCGGGCTATCGCTTTGAAAGGTGGGAGAAGGCGGTGGTGGACGCACTTGGGCTCGAACCAAGGACCCGCTGATTAAGAGTCAGCTGCTCTACCAACTGAGCTATGCGTCCACACGCGTTGCCGCGTAAGGTACGGAAATGGTGGACGCACTTGGGCTCGAACCAAGGACCCGCTGATTAAGAGTCAGCTGCTCTACCAACTGAGCTATGCGTCCACGCGTTTCCGCGTAAGGACAGGAATGGTGGACGCACTTGGGCTCGAACCAAGGACCCGCTGATTAAGAGTCAGCTGCTCTACCAACTGAGCTATGCGTCCACACTGCCCTGACCTGGGCTGCCTTTGCGGGAAGTCTTGGTGGACCTCCCCGGCGGCGGAGAGGCTCCTATAGCGTCTGTTTTGAGGATGGGAAGCGGAAAATTCGACTTATTTTACGAGATTGATCCGGGACGCCGATTCCACCGGTTCACAGCCATCAGCGTGCCGAGGCAGATCATGTTGGTGAGCATCGAGGTGCCGCCATGGCTCATGAAGGGCAGGGGAATCCCCACCACCGGGGCCAGGCCCATGACCATCATCAGGTTGATGGCGACGTAGAAGAAGATCGTCGCCGCCATGCCGGCCGCTAGCAGGCTGGAGAACCGATCGGGCGCGCGCCTGGCGACGCGCAGACCCCACGACAGCACGACTGCAAAGACGAAGAGCACGAAGAGACCGCCGAGCATGCCCCATTCCTCGGCCATCGTCGCGAAGACGAAGTCGGTATGCGATTCGGGCAGGTATTGCAGGTGGCTTTGCGATCCGTTGCCGAATCCCTTGCCGAAGAACCCGCCGGATCCGATCGCGATCTTGGACTGAGTGATGTGATAGCCCGTTCCTAGCGGATCGCTTTCGGGGTCGAGGAACACCAGTACGCGGTTTCGCTGATAGTCGTGCAGCAGGGTGAAGAAGGCGATCGGCGCGGCGATGGCGCCGGTCATGCCCGCGCCGATGAACCAGGACAGTGGCAGGCCGGCCAGGAACATCGTCACCGCGCCGCCGAAGCAGATCGCCAGGGCCGTGCCGAGATCGGGTTGGATCATCACGAAGAGCGCGGGAATGCCGATCAGGACGCCTGCCGGTACGAGACCGCGCCAACTGGCGGTCATGGCATGGGGCAAGGTCTCGTAGAAACGCGCCAGGACGAGGACGATGGCCGGTTTCATCAGTTCGGACGGCTGAAGCGTCATGAACCCCAGGTTGAGCCAGCGCTGGCTACCGCCACCAACGGCGCCGATGGCCTCGACAAGCACGAGCAGCACGACGATTGCGCCGTAGACCGGATAGGCCGCCATGCGGAAGAAATCGCGGCTGAACCGGGAGATGACGATCGCCATGCCCAGGAAGATCACGAATCGCATGACATGGCTGAGCGCGTAAGGTTGCAGGCTGCCGCCCGCCGCCGAATAGAGAACTGCCGCCCCCAGCGACACCAGCCCGGCCAGGGGGATCAGCATGTGCCACGGTTGCCGGGCGATGGCGTCGGGAACGATCGATCGCGTGATCATTGCGGATTCCCTCCGGAATTACCCGGGGCAGGGGTTGGCGAAGGCGTGGCTGCAGGCGCCGGGGCCGCGGGCTGATCGGCCGCATCGGGCTCAGGCGCGGGAGAAGCGGCATCGCGCACGATCGGCTGTGCCGGATCCTGCGGAGCGTCGTCGCCCTGGAGCTTGCGGTTTTCCTCCTCGGCCGAAACGGCGGGAGCACCTACGCCATATTGCGCGGAGTAAGTGCGGTAGCGCGCCTCGAGCCGCTCCTTGGGCGTGCCGCCCCACTTCTTCTCCAGTTCGGTCAGGACATCCATGCCCTTCTGCTTGTCGAAGACGTACGTCAGCACGTCGCGGGCGATGGGATAGGCCGATCCGGAACCGCCGCCGTGCTCCACCACGACCGAACAGGCAAAGCGCGGATTGTCGAACGGCGCGAAGCAGATGAAGTGGCCGTGGTCGCGATGCTTCCAGAGGCCGCCTTTGCCGCTGCCGACGTTGAGGCCGACGACTTGCGCCGTACCGGTCTTGCCGGCGAGCTTGATATCCGGGAACGGCAGGCGTGCGTGAGGCGCGGAGCCCGGGCCATTGGCAACATCGGACATGGCCTGCCGCACATAGGCAAGGTGATCGTCGGGAATGCCGAGCGAGGGCGCGACTTCCTGCTCGTGCCCGTGAACCAGGCGCGGCATGATGATCCTGCCGCTGGCCAGACGGGAAGCCTGGATCACCTGTTGCAGCGGATTGACCAGGAAGTAGCCCTGACCGATCGTGGCATTGACCGTATCGAAGGTCTGCCATTCCTTGCCGTATTTCTTCAGCTTCCAGGCCGGGTTCGGCACCGTGCCGTAGGACTGGCCCGAGACCGGCAGCGGGAAGTCATGGCCAAGGCCGAGCCGGCCGGCCATCGCCGCGATCGGGTCCATGCCGATTCGCTGGGCGAAGTGATAGAAATAGACGTCGCAGCTCTGGTAGATGCCCTTGGCCATGTTGACCTGGCCGTGACCGCGGTGGTTCCAGCAGTGGAACACGCGGTTGCCCACGCGCAGACCGCCGCCGCAGAACACCGATTCGTTAGGGTCCAGCCCGGCTTCCATGAAGGACAGCGCGACCATCGGTTTGACGGTCGAGCCCGGCGGATAGAGCCCGCGCAGCACTTTGTTGCGCAGCGGCACATGGTCGTCGTCCGACAGCATCTTCCATTCGAGACGGCCGATACCATCGGAAAAGCTGTTGGGGTCGAAGCTGGGCATCGAGCACATCGCGAGGATGTCGCCGGTCTGGCAGTCCATCACTACGACGGCCGCCGATTCGGGGCCGATTCGCCGGGAGGCGTAGTCCTGAATGTCGGCGTCGATGGTGAGCTTCAGCGTCTTGCCGGGAACGTCCTCGCGCGTGTCGAGATCGCGCACGATCCGGCCCGAAGCGGTGACTTCGACGCGGCGGGCGCCGGGTTTGCCGCGCAAGTCCTTCTCGTAGAACTTCTCGAGCGCGTCCTTGCCCACTTTGTAGCCCGGCGTGATCAGAACCGGGTCGCGGTCCTTTTCATATTCTTCCGCCGAGGCCGGGCCGACATAGCCGATCAGGTGCCCAACCGAAGGGCCCTGCGGGTAGAAACGCGAGAAACCGCGCTGGGTGACTACGCCCGGAAGGTCGGGCAGGCGCACGCTGACAGCGGCGAACGTATCCCAATCGAGACCGCTGGCAACTTCGACCGGCGCGAATCGCCGGGCGCGTTCCAGCTTGTCCTCCAGGTCCTGCATCGCGATCGGCGTCAGGTTGAGCAGTTTGCCCAGGGTCTGGATCGTGTGCGGCGCGTCCTGAACGCGTTCCGGAATGAGGTCGACACGGAAGTCCGCACGGTTCGAGGCCAGCGGCGTGCCGTGGCGATCGAGAATCCAGCCGCGGCGGGGCGGTATCAGCGACAGGTTGACGCGGTTACTCTCGGCCTGAAGCTCGTATTTCGCGTTCTGGGCGATCGCCAAATAGCCGAGGCGAGCCGCCAGCAGCACACCGACACCGCCCTGGATCGATCCCAGAACGATGCTGCGCCGGTCGAAACTGTTTCGAAGCGTGCCCGCGCTGACGTGGCGTTGCGGAAAGAAGCGCTTGAAGCTGATCTTCATCGCAGGAGCACGATCGGCGCGAGCCGGATCCGATCGAACATGGCAACGACTCGACCGACGAGCGGATAGGAAAGCACGGAGATAACGACCTGCGGCACGATGACACGAATGGGAGACGACCCGCCCGCGATGTTCGCGAAGGCGAGGCAGAGGAATATATAGGCGACGATCAGGCCCATGGCCATGAGCCATTCGGTCACGAAATTGCGCCAGGGAAGGCGCAGTTCCACGATCTCAAGAACGATCGCGGTGACCGACCAGAGCAGGACCGCGCAGCCGAAGGGCTGGCCGGAGAACAGATCGTCGAACAGGCCGAGCGGCAGACCGGCCCAGATCGGCAGAAGGCCGGGGCGCAATTGCCGCCAGCCGAGATAGATCAAAAAGCCGAGCGGCGGCATGACCGGCGCCGAGGCGATCAGGAACCAGCCCGGCACCACCGAACCCAGCATGATCGTCAGCCAGGGTAAACCCCTGGCGAGAATCCGCGAAGGCGCATGGTTGATGCGCTGCCGGGAGGTGGAGCGGGAGGCGCTGCGCTGGAACATCAGCGTTTCTTGACCGTACCGTCGTTTGCCGGGGGAGGGGGCGCGGGGGGCGCCCAGCTCTTTTCGACCATCACGTAATCGGTGTCCGAGGGATTGCTCAAGACGCGGGCGATGGCGCCGTCGCGGATCAGGTCGGTCACGATCGCCATGGGTGTGCCGGGGCGGTAAAGGCCGCCCGAGCCCGAGGTTACCAGCACATCGCCCTTCTTGAGCGGGTTGATGCCCAGGTTGATGAGGCGGATGCGCAAGGTGCCGTCGCCGTTGCCTTGCGCGAAGGCGGGTACGCCGTCGGCCGCGCGGCGGACCGGCACGACGCTTTCACTGTCGGTAACCAACAAGACTCGCGCGCTCGACGAGCCGACTTCCAGCACGCGGCCGACGAGGCCCATCTGCGAGCGCACCGGCATGCCGGAAGTCACATTGCGGTCGCGCCCCGCGCCGAGCGTGGCGTAGCGGCGCGAACTGGCGCTGGTGGAGGCCGTGAGCCGGGCATAAGTGACCGCGCCGCCGTCCTGCTCGGACAGCCCCATCAGGTCCTTCAGCCGCTTGTTCTCCGCCATCGCCGCCTTTGCTTCCACAAGGCGCACTTTGGCTTCGCCGAGTTCACGCTCGATGCGCGCGTGTTCGCTTCCGGAATGGAAGAATCCGGAGAGGTTGGCCCAGGCATCGCGTCCGAGATCGCGTCCACCGGCGGAGACTTGCGCGGCCGGTTCGGTCGCGTCGTCGGCCAATCCGCGGAGGGTGGAGAAGAATTCCGGATTGACGAGCGAGATCACGACGAGCGCCAGTCCGACCACGGCGCCAAGCACGCCTGCGGTGTAACTGAGGAACGTGGTGTATTGCGCCCGACGCGAATAGCTGGAGCGCCTGTTTACGGGCGGCGCCATGCGCCATGCACTCCTTCGTAGGGGCGGCGCCGTCCTTGGACTGCCGCGCGGCCGTCAATAATGCCGACGACGAGGCCGCCGGGAATCGGACGGAGCGGCGGTGCCATGGGCACCGGCCGCTCCGCGCGAAATTCAGGCGGACATCAGCACGCCGCGATAGACCGGATCTTCCATCGCGCGGCCGGTGCCGAGCGCAACGCAGGAAAGCGGGTCTTCAGCGACGCTGACCGGAAGGCCGGTTTCCTCGCGCAAGTAATCGTCCAGGCCCTGGATCAGGGCGCCGCCGCCGGTGAGCACGATGCCCTGGTCGACGATATCGGCCGCCAGTTCGGGCGCGGTATTCTCAAGCGCGATGCGAACGCCCTCGACGATGGCGCCGATCGGTTCTGCCAGCGCTTCGGCAACGTTCGCCTGGGAGATGGTGATCTCCTTCGGCACGCCGTTCACGAGGTCGCGGCCCTTGATGTGGATCGTTTCGCCGATGCCGTCTGCGGGCATGACGGCGATGCCGTAGTCCTTCTTGATGCGCTCTGCCGTGGCATCTCCAATCAGGAGATTGTGATGGCGACGCACGTAGGAAACGATCGATTCGTCCATCTTGTCACCGCCGACGCGCACCGAAGTGGTGTAGGCAAGACCGCGCAGCGAGAGCACGGCGACTTCGGTGGTGCCACCGCCGATGTCGACGACCATCGAGCCGACCGGCTCGGTGACGGGCATGTCGGCGCCAATCGCAGCGGCCATCGGTTCGAGGATCAGGTAGACCTGGCTGGCGCCGGCGTTCGAAGCGGCATCGCGAATCGCGCGGCGTTCCACCGAAGTCGAGCCCGAGGGCACGCAGATCACGATTTCCGGATAGCGGAACAGGTTCTTCTTGCCGTGCACCTTGCGGATGAAGTGCTTGATCATCTCTTCCGCGATCTCGATGTCGGCGATGACGCCGTCGCGAAGCGGGCGGATGGCTTCGATGTTGTCGGGCGTCTTGCCCATCATCATCTTGGCGTCGTCACCGACGGCCTTGACCTTCTTCACGCCGTTGAGCGTCTCGATGGCCACCACCGAGGGCTCGTTCAGCACGATTCCGCGGTCCTGAACGTAGACGAGCGTGTTGGCGGTCCCAAGGTCGATCGCCATGTTCTGTGAGCCGAGTTTGAAGAATCGCGAGAAGGGCGAGGCCATCAGTAATCCGTTGTCTTTCCCGGCGCTTGTCACAGGGAATCCCCATGGAGCGAAGGGCAGGTTGGCATGGAAGGGGACCCCTTAGCCCATCGATTCGCGAAACGCCAAAAATTTGTGTCGATTTCATGGGGGAATCGTCAGAAGCCCGTCTCGAATTCCATGCGGTTCACCGCTAGTGTTTGGATCGCTTCGAGATCGCGGTGCCATGGACGCCCCGCGTCCGGGCCAGCCCGTCGGTGGCCTGGGCTCGTACCTGGATGACGCGAAGCCCAAGGCCTGAGCAAGGCCGCTTGCGAAAGAGTGCCCGATGCCCACGATCCGCCGTCTTCCCGAACATCTCGTCAACCGCATCGCGGCCGGCGAAGTGGTGGAAAGGCCCGCTTCCGCGCTGAAGGAGCTGGTGGAGAACGCGATCGACGCCGGCTCCACCCAGATCACCGTGCGCTTGTCCGCCGGCGGCCTGGACCTCATCGAAGTGACTGATGACGGCTGCGGCATGGTGCCGGACCAGATCGCCCTGGCGCTGGAACGCCACGCCACTTCCAAGCTGCCGGACGAGCATATCGAACTGGTGGCGACGCTGGGCTTTCGCGGAGAGGCGCTGCCGTCGATCGGATCCGTCGCGCGGCTAACCATAGAAAGCCGCCCGCACGAATCGGAAGAGGGTTGGAAGCGCGTCGTCGATCACGGGATCGTGACGGTGGACAGCCCCGCCGCGCTGCCGCCGGGAACGCGGATACGGGTGGAGGATCTCTTCGGCAAAGTCCCGGCGCGGCGCAAGTTCCTGCGTTCGGCGCGCTCGGAATATGCGGCTTGCCAGGATGTGGTGCGCCGTCTGGCCATGGCCCGGCCGGACATCGGCTTCGTCCTGGAGCATGACGGCCGCCGGGCGATTGCTGTGCAGCCGCGCGAAGAGCTGGCTTCTCGCGTGGCCCGGCTCGTGGCACGCGAACTGGCGGACGACGGCGTGCTGATCGATGCCGAGCGCGGGTCGGCTCGGCTCACCGGCGTCGCCGGTCTTCCCACCTACAATCGCGGTGTCGCCGATCATCAATACCTGTTCGTCAATGGCCGGCCGGTGAAGGATCGCCTGCTGGTGGGAGCCGTGCGCGGCGCCTATTCCGACATGCTGGCGCGGGATCGCCATGCCGTGCTGGCGCTGTTCCTCGACATTCCGCCAGAGGAAGTGGACGTCAACGTCCATCCGGCCAAGACGGAAGTGCGGTTTCGCGATCCTGCGTTCATCCGCGGTTTTCTGGTCGGCGCCTTGCGCCATGCTCTCGAATCGTCCGGTCAGCGGAGCGCGCAACCGGCCTCCGCTGCGGCCATGGGCATGTGGCAGGTGGAGCCGGTTGCCGCTCCTGCACCTTCGCTCGGTTCGCTGTTTGCCCGGGAGTACGCTCCCTCTTCCTCGTCGTCGCCCTCCCGTTCGGAGTTTCGACCGGCAGCGGACCGGGTTTCCGAAACCGGGGCCGCATGGCGCTCTTACGAGGAGCAGGTCATGGCGCAGCCTTCCGGGCGCGCCGAGGCTGCGTCCGAAGCTGCCGATGAGGCTCTGAAGTATCCGCTCGGCGTGGCCCGCGGCCAGGTCGCGGAGACTTACATCGTGGCGGAGGCGGCCGATGGCCTGGTCATCGTCGATCAGCATGCCGCGCATGAGCGGCTCGTGCTGGAGCGGCTCAAGGCGGCCGGCGCGGAAGATGCGATGTCTCGCTCCCAGGCGCTGCTGCTTCCCGAAGTCGTGGAGCTGGAAGAGGCCGCCTGCGATGCGCTGGAAGAAAAGATCGCCGACCTGGCGCAATTCGGCCTCGCGCTCGAACGGTTCGGTCCGGGTGCCATGCTGGTGCGCGCGGTGCCGTCCGTCCTGGGCAAATCCGATGTCCACGCGCTCGTGCGCGACGTGGCCGACGATCTTGCGAAAAACGGAGACGCCCTGCTTCTGGGCGAGAAGCTGGAACTGGTGCTGGCGACAATGGCCTGCCACGGCTCGGTCCGGGCCGGTCGCTCGCTCTCGGTCGCGGAAATGAATGCCCTGCTGCGGGAAATGGAGCGCACGCCGCGCTCGGGCCAATGCAACCATGGACGCCCGACGTGGGTTAAACTGGCTCATCAGGATATCGAAAAACTGTTCGGGCGAAAATGATGCGAAAACCGATCCTTGCGCTGGCTCCTTTCGTTCTGCTCTCAGCTTGCGGACAGGAAGATCCGCAGCGCGAGGCGGTAGAGAACGCGCATGACGTGGCCATGGTCGAGCGGATGAGCAAGGAGCCGTTCAAGCCGATCATTCCCCATGCCATCACCGAGATCGACGTCGCCCGTTATGGGCTGGACAAGCCGGGATGCTCCTTCCGCAAGCCGGGCGAAAAGGACCCGATCTTCATCGCCAATGCCGACGAAGGATTCCTGCGCGTCGCCGGGGACCTCAAGCGCTATGCCGCCAAAGTGGAAAGCGCGCAGTTGCCGGGCAACGCGCGCTCCACTTATGTCGGGCTGGCCAGTTGGGTCGATCTGGTGAGCCTGCCCGACAAGAGCGGCGGATCGGACACCACCCATTGGCCGGCGAAGCTGATCTTGCACGATGCGCAGGAACGGGTCGCCTTCATGTCGGAAGGCGTGGTTACCTGCCACCGCTGAGGGGAGCTTGGTCTCTGCCCGGCTTCGCCAGAGTGCCGCGGAATGGCGCGTCGTTGCCGTCGCCGTCGGCTGCCGGGGGCAGCTTCAGGAGGTCGCGCAGGAGCGGCGCGATGTCGACATTGTCGAACGGGGCCAACTTGCCCTTCGGCCTGAAGGCCGGTCCGGCGGCGATGAAGAGCGCGGCCATCTCGGGCGCGGCATTGTCATAGCCATGGGTTCCGCCGGTCGACGCCTTCTCCGGCGGCTTGGCTGCGATCTGCCAGCCGATCTCCGCCAGGCAGAAATACGGCGCGACGCGGGGGTTGCTGCCGTAATGGAAGCGCGCCGGGATGTCCTGCTTGCGCCAGCATGACATGTGTTCGTGCGGTTTCAGCAGCGCGGCGGCCAGCTTCTGTTCGTTGCCTTCGGTCGGTGTGATGCCCGCAAACGGGCCGGTATCGCCCAGCTTGTAGAGCGAAGGGTCGGCAACCGCATCGAGGGCGATGGTCCGTTCGCTGGAAATGGCGGCCATGCCGTGATCGGCCACGACGATCAGGTTGGCGGGCTGCCCAAGTTCGCGAAGGCCCGCAAGAAGGAGGCCGATATCGCCGTCGACATCGGCGATGGCCGCGTCGGTCTGGCTGTCGCCGGGTCCGTAGCGATGGCCCGCCGTATCGACCTGGTCGAAGTAGAGGGTCACCAGCTTCGGGCGTTTCGCTGCCGGGCGGCGCAACCAGTCGATCACGGCATCGACGCGCTGGACCGGCGATACCGCGCCGTTGAATTGCTGCCAGTCGCTCGGCCGGGTTCCGCCGCTGATCGTCTTGTGCGGCTCGGTCACCAAAGTGCCGCCCCAGGCGACGTTCGATCCCGGCCAGAACATCGTTGCGGTTCGGATGCCGGACTTCTCGGCCGTCACCCAGATAGGTTCCGCCTCATCCCACCAGTACGGTTCGTCGCTCGACATCGTGAACTTCTCGCCGGGATGAGCGGGATCCTCGAAGCTGTTGGCGATGATGCCGTTGCGGTCGGGCACTTTTCCCGTGGCGATGGCCCAGTGATTGGGGAAGGTCTTGCTCGGGAACGAGGGGCGCATGGCCGCGCTGATGCCGCTGGCCGCCAGCGCCGAGAGATGCGGTGTTATCCCGCGGCCGAGATAATCGGCCCTGAAACCGTCGATCGAGACGAGAATCACCACCGGCTCACGGACTTCCGCGGCGGGTTTGTCGGCAGGCCAAGTGCTGGCAGGTCGGGTGAGGGCAGGATCGGCGAGAACGGGGCCGGCCAGCAGGGCCAGCGCACCGAACAGGGGGACGAGTCTTTTCATGACGGCGCCACTAGCGCCGGGACCATGACAGGTCGATGTCGGCTCACGCCATCCCAGCCAGCATCCACAACGCCATGGCCACCATGAACAGGTTCTCCGTGAGCGAGACGAAGCCCAGCGGCACGGCACCCGAGCCGCCGACGCAGGCGCACTTCAACGCACGCTTCTGAATATAGACCGCGTAGAATACCGAGGCGGCGCCGATGCCGCCGATCACGAGGCCGATCGGGATCGAGAGCCAGGGCAGGGCATGCGCCGTCATCAGCGCGCCTGCGGTCCATTCCAGCACGGGATAGGCGTAAGCGTAAGGCACGAAGCGCTTGGCCAACAGGTCATAGCCCAGGAACATCGTCGAAAACTGCTCGACATCCTGAAGCTTGAGCATCGCCAGCAGCATCATCGTCATCGAAACGAACCATTCGGCGCCGCGCATGGTGAAAGGCGTGCCGAACGAAGCCCAACTCGCCGCCAGGGCGAGGCCGAGGCCAGTGGCGAAAACGGCCAGCACGGGGCGGTAGCTCTTCGCTTTCGGATCGTGAACCTTCAGGCCGAAATGGGCGCGCAAATCGGTGTAGCCGCCGATCCGGGCGCCCCCGATGAAGGTCTGCGGCGTGGTGGCAACACCGTGCCGCGCCTTGAAGGCATCGACCTGCTCGCGCGTGGTCAGCCAGTGATCCTCGACCTCATAGCCGAGCTTTTCCAGCAGGTATTTCGATTTGAGACCCCAGGGGCAAGTGTGCTTGTCCATGACCATGCGGTAGAGCGCGGCGCTCTTGTCTGACTGGCGGGATGCGGGGCTTTCGAGGGTCTGGTCTTGCGTCATGGCGAGGCTTATACCTTCCGTACCATGGTACGGAGTCAAGCATGGCATTGACGATTTCGGAACTGGCCCGTTCGAGCGGCGTCGGTGTGGAAACGGTTCGTTTCTACCAGCGCAAGGGCCTGCTCTTCGACCCGCGCCCGGCTGCGACCGGAGGCGCCAGGGGGCAGCGACATTATGGTGAGCTAGATGTGAAGCGCCTGCGCTTCATCCGCTCGGCCAAGGCGGCCGGCTTCATTCTCGATGAGATCGCCGAGCTGATCAGCCTCGACCATACCGGAGACCGGCCGCGCGCTCGGAAGATGGCGGAAATGCGATTGGCGGAACTGGATCGGGAGATCGCGCAACTGGAAGCCGCGCGGCAGTCGTTGCGGCGATTGGCCCGCGAATGCGCCGGCTCGGACGATGGCCCTTGCCCGATCCTCGAAGCGTTCGAGGAACCGGCGTCTTCCCGGACCTGAACCGGGAGAGCAGGAACTGCCGGCGGTCCCGGATCGAGCCGGTGACCGCCGGTATCTCCGGATCAGACGTTGAACTTGAAGTGCATGACGTCGCCGTCGTGCACGACGTATTCCTTGCCTTCCTGACGCAGCTTGCCGCCTTCCTTGGCGCCGGCTTCACCGTTCAGGGCGACATAGTCGTCGTAAGCGATGGTCTCGGCGCGGATGAAGCCGCGCTGCATGTCCGAGTGGATCTCGCCGGCGGCGTCGGGGGCCTTGGCGCCCTTGTGCACGGTCCAGGCGCGGGCTTCCTTGGGGCCGACGGTGAAGAAGGTCAGCAGGGAAAGCAGTTCGTAGCCGGCGCGGATGATGCGGGCGAGGCCGGTTTCGTGCAGGCCCATCTCCTCGAGGAAGACCATGCGCTCCTCGATATCCATGCCGACCAGTTCCGATTCGATGGCCGCCGAGACGATCACCGCAGTGGCGCCCTCGGCCTTGGCCTTCTCGAAGACGCGGGCGGAAAAGGCATTGCCTTCCGCGGCGGCTTCTTCCTCGACGTTGCAGACATAGAGGACCGGCTTGGCCGTCAGGAGCTGGGCCTGGCGGAACACGCGTTCCTCGTCTTCGTCCTTGGGCTGGGTGAGGCGCGCCGGCTTGCCTTCGCGCAGCAGTTCCAGCGCCTGGCCGAGCACCGAGGCGACGATCTTCGATTCCTTGTCGCCCTGGGTAGCTTTCTTCTGAGCGGCGGGGACGCGCTTTTCCAGGCTTTCCAGGTCGGAAAGAAGCAGCTCGGTCTCGACCGTCTCGGCATCGGCAATGGGGTCGACGCGCTCGTCGACATGCTGGATGTCGTCGTTCTCGAAGCAGCGCAGGACGTGAACGATCGCGTCCACTTCACGGATGTTTCCGAGGAACTGGTTGCCCAGGCCTTCACCCTTCGAGGCGCCGCGCACGAGCCCGGCGATGTCCACGAAGGACAGCTGCGTCGGAATGATCTTGGCCGAACCGGCGATTTCGGCCAGCTTGTCCAGGCGCGGATCGGGAAGGCCGACCTGGCCGACATTGGGCTCGATCGTGCAGAAGGGATAGTTGGCCGCCTGCGCCGCCTGCGTCTCGGTGAGCGCATTGAACAAGGTCGACTTGCCAACATTGGGCAGGCCCACGATTCCGCAACGGAAACCCATGTGTAACTCCGGAAGAAATGTATGGGCCGCGCCTTAGCGCCAGTCTGCGCGCATTACCAGTTGCGCGACGGTTCTTTATGACCGGAGCCGGTGGAGAGGTGGGCTTCACGGAAATTTCAGGGCTTGTTCCTAGACGGGCGGGATGAAATCCATCGTTCGCCTCTCCCTTGTCGCCCTCGTGTCCGCGTCGCTTGCTGCTTGCGGCGGCATTGGAACGGGCAGCGGCGGGGGAGGGCTGGAAAAGGCCCGCGCCGATTTCGCCTCGCAAAGCTACCCTTCGGCCCGCACCAGGCTCTTCGCCATGCTTGAGAAGGAACCTGACAACGTGCAGGTCCTGGCGCTTCTGGGCAGGACGCAGATCGCATTGGGCGATGCCGACGCGGCCGATCGCGTCCTTGCCCGATTGAAGAAGGCCGGCGGGAAGGGCGCGGAACTCCGCCGACTGGAAGCGGGTGTCAGCCTGCTGCGCGGCAAGCCGGCTGCGGCTCTGGCGCTGATTGTAAACGATTTCGACACCGATGCCTGGCGGCTGCGCGCTCAGGCCCAACTGGCGCTGGGCAAACAAACGGACGCCTTGGCATCCTTCGAAAAGGGGATGGCCGCGGGTGACGACCTGCCACTGAGCGTAGCCTATGCGCGGTTCGCGCTGGAAACCGGCGACCTTGCCCGCGCGGGGCAGATCCTGACGCGAATGAACCGCTTTGCGCCGGGCGCCTACAACACGCTCGTTCTCGCCGGCGACATCGCCGCCGCACGCGGCGAGACGGATGGCGCGATAGCCGCCTATGGCAAGGCGACAAGCGCCTATCCCGGCAAAGTCCCGCCCATGCTGGCGCTTGCCAATGCCCTCGACGAAAAAGGCGAGGTCGATGCGGCCATGCGCGTAGTCGAGAAGGCGGCGAAGCTCTCGTCCGGCGACCCCGCCCTCGAAGAGATGCGGATCCAGCTTCTGGCTGAGAAAGGCGAATGGAAAACGATCCGCCTGGCCCTGCAGGGGCGAGAGGGGCGCATCGATCCGGCATCGAGCCTGGGGCTGACGTATGGCGAGGCCCTGCTGCGTCTTGGTCACGCCGAGCAGGCCCGTGTGCTGTTTAGCCGGGCCTCGCTGCTGCTGCCGGGCAATCCGTTCGCGCGCATGATGCTCGGAGAAGCGCAACTGGCGAGCGGGGATGCGAGGGGCGCGTGGGAAACGCTGAGACCCCTGGCTTCCGACACGCTGGCCCAGCCGGAAATTCTCGTTTCAGCCGAACGAGCGGCCCGCGCGGCCGGTGCTCCCGAGGCGGATGTGCTGAAAGCACGGCTCGATCCCGTGCGTCTGAAAGCGACGATGGCGATGGCGGACAAGGGGCAGGCCGCCCTGTCCGCGCAGGACTGGAAGCTGGCGCTGGCGACCTATCGCGAACTGCTTCAGCGGGGCGACGATCCCGAGGTTCTCAAGCGCATGGCGCTGGCAGCGGCGGGGCTGGGACAGGGAAGTGACGCCCTGGCTTATGCCGACCGGGCGCGCACACTGGCGCCGGACAATCCCGACTATCTTCACGTGGCCGGCCTCGTCCGCCTGGAACTCGGTCGCGACCTGTCCGGTGCCCGGCGCCTGCTGGAGGCTGCGGCCATCGCCGATCCGCGCGATCCCGACATCGCGCGCGATCTTGGAAAAGCGAAGGCCGCCGCCAGCTAGAGCCAGCGGCGCCTTGGAAGCTACTGTCAGTCGCGCTTCTTGCGGCGGCGGGCATAGGCCAGGCCGAGCAGGCCGAGGCCCATCATGCCGAGCATGCCCGGTTCCGGCACGTCGGTGCTGCCGCCGCTGCTCGAACCGCCGGAGGTGCCACCGGAAGTCGTGGTGCCGCCCGAGGTGGTCGTGCCGCCCGAAGTCGAGGTGGTGCCGCCCGAAGTGGTCGTGGTGCCGCCAGAGGAGCTGCTGGACCCGCACTGCTTCTTGCCGGCCGAATGGCCGCAGTTGCAAGTGTGCTTGTGGCCGCCGCTGCCGCCCCAGCCCCAGGTCGCCTGCGCAGGCGACGTGAATGCGATGGTGCTGCCGGCGGTGAGCGCCAGGGCGAGCATGGTCTTGCGGATCATTCGTATTCCCCTTGTTGCCCGAATGGGTTGCCAAGAGGAAAAGCAAGCGTCGTGCCAGATGAGGGTTTCTGCGGAGAACGTTGGTTAACGCATGCCTTGAAGCGTTGCTTGTGTAAGCTAACCCGACGCTAATTACGGCGAAAGACGGCTAACTCCAGGGTCAATCCTGCTGGCGGAGAGCGACGTCGTTCATGAACCTGGTATCGTCGCCGGCCGAAAGGCGATCGGCTTCCCCTGCAACGGCGCCCAGCATGTCGGCCAGCGGATCCATGTCGGCCTTGGCGTAATTGCCCAGGACATAGCCGGTCACGCGGTCCTTGTGGCCGGGATGGCCGATACCCAACCGCACGCGGCGGAATTCCGCGCCGAGGTGCTGGTCGATGGAGCGCAGGCCGTTGTGGCCGGCGTGGCCACCGCCTTGTTTCACCTTGACCTTGAAAGGCGCCAGATCCAGCTCGTCGTGAAACACGGTGAGGTCCGCCAGCGCCAGCTTGTAGAAGCGCATGGCTTCGCCCACGGCGCGGCCGCTCTCGTTCATGAAAGTCGCCGGCTTCAGCAGCAGCACTTTCTCGGAGCCGATCCGCCCTTCCTGGAGCCAGCCCTGGAATTTCTTCTGGCTCGGACCGAAGTTGTGGACTTCGGCAATCGCATCGATCGCCATGAAGCCGACGTTGTGCCGGTTCAGCGAATATTGGGGACCGGGGTTACCGAGGCCGACCCAGAGCTGCATGACGAGAAATCCTGTACTGAAACGCGAAACGGCCCCTCCGCGCGCCGGACGAACCGGGGCTGGAGGGGCCGTTCCCTATCCGAAGATGGCCGGGCCCGAAAGGACCCGGAACCGAATTTACTCGGCTGCGATTACTCGCCTTCAGCTTCTTCCTTGGCCGTGTCGCCTTCGGAGCTCTTGAGAGCCGAAGGGGCAGCGATCGTCGCGATGGTGAAATCGCGGTCGGTGATCGCGTTCTCGACGCCCTTGGGGAGCTTGACGTGGCTGGAGTGGATCGATTCGCCCACGTCGAAGCCGGTCACGTCGATGACGATCTCATGCGGGATCTTCTCGGCGTCGCAGACCAGTTCCAGGTCGTGGCGAACGACGTTCAGCACGCCGCCGCGCTTCAGGCCCGGCGAAGCTTCTTCGTTGGCGAAGACGACCGGCACGTTGACGTGCACGGTCGCGCCCTTGACGACGCGCAGGAAGTCGGCGTGAAGCGGACGATCCGAAACGGGGTGGAAGGCAACGTCCTTGGGCTGCGTCCGGAACTTCTTGCCGCCGACTTCAACTTCGATGATCGAGTTGAAGAAGTGACCGGTTCCAAGCTGGCGGGCCAGCTCCTTTTCCTCGACGTGGATTGCGAGGGGTTCTTCGTTACCACCATAGATAACGGCGGGGACGCGGCCATCGCGACGCAGAGCACGGGAGGCTCCCTTGCCAGCCCGATCACGCGTCTCGGCCGGCAGGTTAAGCGTATCGCTCATGAGGACTTGCCTTTCGAAAACTGGATATATGTCGGATACAGGCCGCGTATCGGCCCGCTCCGTCCCGCCACGCCTCCAGGGATGACCATGACGGGAAGCGGGCGCCCTTAATGCGATTGTCGCAGATTTGCAAGCACTGTCGGGACCGCCAGTGGCCCAATCCCGATCAACCCGGATCGACGGCGTTCCAGCTATTCGACCCGGATGACGCGGTAGCCCTTCGCTGCCAGCATCGCCGGAATGCCCTCCGGCCCGGCCATGTGTGCCGCCCCGACGGCAACGAACGGACGTTTGCCCTCTCGCATGGCAGAGTCGATCCTTCCGGCCCAGTCCCGGTTGCGCCCCACGAAGAGCACCGCGCGCAGTTCCGGGTCGGCCAGCAGGCCCTTGCGCGTTTCGCGTTCGATCGCGGCCATGTCTCCCTGACGCCAGCGCTCGGCAAGATCGCCATCCGTGGCGGCGGCCTCGGTCACGACCGCGCCCAGGAGATCGCGCTGCTCGCGCTCCGGCAGGCTGTCGAACAGGCCGAGTTGCTTTGCCGCACCCTCCAGTTCGACGACGGGCTTGTTTCCTGCCGCCGCGATGACGGCCCGGTCCACGCCGTTGCGCGCCTCATCTTCCTTGGCCCCGGCCTGGGCCAGCGTGAGGGCCGCGGCCCAGGTGTCCATCGCCGCGAAATCGCCATCGGCATAGCCGCCTTTCGCCAGCAAGGCCGATAGGGCAGGGCGCCTGCGTGGATCGATACGTTGGGACAACGGCGGCTGTCCCTCGTTCCTGGCGAGGCGGGCGAACGTGGCGGCGACTTCCTTCTCGTCGGCGAGGTTGGCGACTTCGACCATCACCGAGTCCGAACCTTCCAGAGCGGTCCGAACTTTCGCGGTCTGCCATTGCAGCGGAGACTTGGCACTATGAATGGTTCCGAAGAGCCAGGCGGTCTGGCCGTTCGGTCCCTCGACACGCCAGAGTGCGGGATCGGCGGGCTGGGGTTTCGGTCCGCAAGCAAAGAGCGCCAGGGCCGCCAGCAGGACGATGGTCTTGCGCATCGGCTACTGCACCCGCACTGTGCGAATGCCGTCGCGTGACAGCTGCTCCTGAACACTGCCCGCCCCGGCCAGATGCCCCGCGCCGACGGCCACGAAGACCACGCCCGGCTGAGCGAGCCGACCTTCAAGCCATTTCGCCCAGGCTTGGTTGCGGTCGGTGATGAGCACCTTGCGCATGGTCTCGTCCGATTCGTCGTCATTGAGCAGTTCGGCGAGTTCCTCGGCCCGGCCCCGTCTCCAGGCCTTGACCAGCTTGGCCACGTCTTCCTTGAGGGTAGGCAGCTGCTCCAGCACTTCGGAAAGGTAGGCCCGCTGGCTCGCTTCCGGCAAGGCGGCGAAGAGACCGATCTGGTATTCGGCAGTTTCCAGCGGATGCCGCGCCACGCCGCTGGCCTTGGCCATCGCATCGATCTGGTTCTCGACGCCCTTGGCCTGATCGTATCCGGCGGCTTTCAGCGGGATCAGAGAGAGCAGCAGCCCGGCGTACCAAGACTCGAACTGATCGAATGAATTGACGGCAAGTCCAAGATCTGAAAGACTTTTCTCCAGATTTTCGCGCTGCGTGTCGTCCAGGCTTTCGCGCAATGTCCGGCCGTCCCGGCGGATCCCCTTCTCCGCGAAGATCGCCTGCAGGGTCTCTGGCGAATCGGTCATCGTTTCGGTGACGACCTGATCGGCCGACCGGAAAGCGCGCTTCACCGGCCCGCGGAACCAGCCCAGTTCTTCGGGGAGAATGTGGATCGTGCCGAACAGGTAGATCGTCGTGTCCCGGTCGGAGATCTTCCAAAGCGCAGGTCTGGCCTCGGCAGCAGGCGCCCCCGAAGCCCTTGCCTTCTCCGACTGGGCCTCCCGCGCCGTGACCGGCGGCGCGGCCAGGAATATGAACAAGGCGGAGGCGGCCGCGAGCAGGCGGATCTTGCGGGACGGTATCATGACGGTTTTCCGAGGGAGTACGAAAGAAACGGGCGCTTGACGGAGGTTCCGTAGCGCGGGGGATAGCCTCGCGGCGCCGGGCGCGGTAGCCATAACTGTTGTTCACGCGCGGCTTGTGCGGTTGATTTGGCCGGTTCGATCCGCCAAAGGCCGCGCAACCAAGAGATTTGACGGGATTTCGATGTCGACCGCTGACAGACAGCCGCTCAGCTTCCAGGACATGATCCTGACGCTCCACAACTTCTGGAGCGCGCAGGGCTGCCTCATCCTCCAGCCCTATGACATGCGCATGGGGGCAGGTACCTTCCATCCGGCCACGACGCTTCGCGCGCTCGGCCCGGAACCCTGGAAGGCGGCCTATGTCCAGCCTTCGCGCCGTCCGACCGATGGCCGCTATGGCGAAAACCCGAACCGGCTCCAGCATTACTATCAGTATCAGGTGATCCTGAAGCCGAACCCGGACAACCTGCAGGAACTCTATCTCGCCAGCCTCGCCGCCATCGGCGTCGATCCGCTCGCGCACGATATCCGCTTCGTCGAGGACGATTGGGAAAGCCCGACCCTGGGCGCCTGGGGCCTGGGCTGGGAAGTCTGGTGCGACGGCATGGAAGTGACGCAGTTCACGTACTTCCAGCAGGTCGGCGGGTTCGACTGCAAGCCGGTTGCGGGCGAGCTGACTTACGGTCTGGAGCGTCTGGCGATGTATATCCAGGGCGTCGACCGCGTTTACGACCTGCGCTTCAACAACGAGGGCGTCAGCTACGGCGAGGTGTTCCTCGCCAATGAGCAGCAGATGTCGAAGTACAACTTCGAGATCGCCGATACCGAGGCACTTTTCGCCGGCTTCAAGGCCGCCGAGGCCGAATGCATGCGCTGCATCGAGGCGGAAATTCCGCTTGCCGCCTATGACCAGGCGATCGAGGCCAGCCATCTCTTCAACCTGCTTCAGGCGCGCGGCGTGATCTCCGTGCAGGAGCGGGCCAGCTACATCGGCCGTGTGCGCGATCTCGCTAAGGGATCGTGCGAGGCCTGGATCGACAAGAACAAGAGCGAATGGGAAGCCAAGTTCCCGGGATGGACCGTATGACCGACTTCCTTCTCGAACTGCGTTCGCAGGAAATTCCTGCCCGCATGCAGGCCGGCGCGCGCGCCGATCTGGAAAAGCTGTTCCGCAAGGAAATGGCCGCTGCCGGCGTTGCCGTGGGCGAAGTCACCGTATGGTCCACGCCGCGCCGGCTCGCTCTGATCGCATGCGGCCTTCCGCTTGCGACCGAAGCCGTTCACGAGGAAACCAAGGGCCCTGCAACCAGCGCCCCGGAACAGGCGCTCGAAGGCTTCCTGCGCAAGACCGGCCTGACCAGGGACCAGCTCGAGGTGCGCGACCTCAAGGGCAAGGACACCTACTTCGCCGTCGTCGAAAAGCCGGGCCGCGCCGTGGCCGAGGTGCTTGCGGAGGTCGTCCCGGCCATCATCCGCAGCTTCCCCTGGCCCAAGTCGCAGCGCTGGGGCGCCGCGTCGATCTCCACGGAATCGCTCCGCTGGGTGCGTCCGCTCTCCGGGATCGTCGCGATCCTGGGCGAGGACCTTGTCGCCTGCGAAGTGGGCGGCATCGCTTCGGGATATGTGACGCTGGGCCACCGCTTCCATGCCCCCGGAGAAATCACCATCGGCGGCGCGCACGACTATGCTGACAAGCTGCACCTTGCCCATGTGCTCGTGAACCACGAGGAACGGCAGGATATCGTTCGCACCAAGGCGCGTGAGGCCGCCACCGCGGCCGGGCTCGTGCTGGTCGAGGACGAGGGGCTGGTGATCGAGAATGCAGGTCTTACCGAATGGCCGGTGCCGCTGCTCGGCCGGTTCGAAGAGGACTTCCTCGAGGTTCCGCCCGAGACGATTCAGCTGACGGCCCGCGTCAACCAGAAATACTTCGTCTGCGAAGACACTGCAGGTTCGCTCGCCAACGCCTTCATTTGTACGGCAAATATTGTCGCCAACGATGGCGGGGCGGCTATCGTCGACGGCAATCGCAAGGTGCTGGCGGCGCGTCTCTCGGATGCGCGCTTCTTCTGGCAGCAGGATCGCAAGACCTCGCTATCGGCCCAGGCTGCAAAGCTTGCCCGCATCACCTTCCACGAAAAGCTGGGCTCCGTTGCCGACAAGGTCGAGCGCGTCGCCAGACTGGCCGAATGGCTGGCAAGCGAAGGCATCGTGCCGAATTGCGATCCGGCGCTTGCGCGTCAGGCTGCGGAACTCTCCAAGGCCGATCTCGTCACCGAGATGGTCGGAGAATTTCCAGAACTTCAAGGTCTTATGGGCGGATATTATGCCCGCGCCGAAGGTCTGCCCGATGCGGTCGCGGATGCCATCCGCGATCACTACAAGCCCGTCGGGCAAGGGGATGAAGTGCCGACGGCGCCCGTCACCGTGGCCGTGGCGCTGGCGGACAAACTCGATACGCTTCGCAGCTTCTTTGCGATCGACGAGAAGCCGACTGGGTCGAAGGATCCGTTCGCGCTGCGCCGTGCCGCTCTGGGCATCATCCGTCTCATCACTGACAATGCCCTGCGTTTCGGGGTCGCCGAGGGTGACCTGCTCGACTTCTTCGCAGACCGCCTCAAGGTCCAGCAGAAGGAAGCCGGCGTTCGTCACGACCTGATCGACGCGGTCTTCGCTCTTGGCGGCGAGGACGACCTCGTTCGCCTGCTCGCCCGCGTGCATGCCCTCCAGGGCTTCGTCTCGACCGATGACGGTGCGAACCTGCTGGCGGGCTACAAGCGCGCTGCCAACATCCTCAAGAAGGAAGACTGGCACGGCGTCGAGGGCGAGATCGCGCGCACGGGCGAGGAAGATCCGCTGGCCGGCGTCGAGGATCCCGATCTGGCCGAAGTGATTGCCGCCAAGATGGCGCACCGTCACGCCAGCGAGCAGGCCCCGGCTTATGCAGCCGAGCCTGCCGAGCAGACCCTGATCGATGCCGTTGCCGCGGCGGAAACGGAAGTCTCGCGCGCGGTTTCCTCCGAGGACTTCGCTGCGGCCATGACCGCGCTGGCGTCGCTCCGCGCACCGATCGATGCGTTCTTCGAGGACGTCACCGTCAACGATGCCGACCCGCTGAAGCGCCAAGCCCGCCTGGCCCTGCTGGATCGCTTCCGCGCCGCGGTTCACAAAGTGGCGGATTTCTCTCGCATCGAGGGCTGATCGCCGGATCAAGCTGCGGGGAGCGTCATTCGCCCCTGAAAACGAAAAGGCCGGGGTATTCCCCGGCCTTTTTCTTACTTTTTCCAGCCAGATAGAGTGAGAATTTCAAATCGCTCCACGGTCCTGCCATCGTCTCCGGCGGCGGCGAAGGCCTCACGGGCGCGCGCCAGCGCTTCCTTTCCCAAGGGTGGTGGCGCATCGGCCAGGACACCGCCGATACCCTGGGCACGGATGTCGCCAACGAGCCGCTCCAGGCTGCGGAAACCGACCTGCAAGGAGCGCTGGTCAATCACCGGGTCCGCGAAAAGCGTGCGCTGGAGCAGTTGCCCGCCCGCCCGCACGTCGACCATGGGATGGACCCGAGCGGCCGGACGTTCGCCGTCGGCGGCCAGCATGACGTCGCGCAAGGTCGGCAGGCTGCCCGCTGAAAGGAAGCTGGCGATCATCATCCCGCCCGGCGCCAGGGCCTTGCGGATGTGGACCAGGGCGCCCGGCAGGTCGTTGACCGTATCCAGCGTGCCGAGACTGGCGATGAGGTCGAAACCTTCGAATGGGTAAGGGGCTTCCTCGTCGAAGCCTTCCGCCGGTTCCACTTGCGTCACGGCGACGCCCTGCGCGTTCAGGGCCTCGGCCAGTGCGCCGGTCCAATCGCCGATGACCAGCGCACGGGCGGGCTCGAAGCGCAGGAAGGAAAGGCGCTCAAGGACGTCTTCCACCATGTCTTCGTGAAGGTACTGCGGTACGTCGTGCTGCTTTTGGAGCACGAGCGCGCGGCGGCGGGCGGCGAGACGGCGGGCGGACGAGAAGATGCGGGGGGGAGCTTTGCTGGCCATGGTCGCTCCCCTGCCGCTTTGCGCCGTCCGGTGCAATCGCACTTCGTGCAATTACAGTTGGAGATGGCGGGTTAACGCCTTGTAGCTTGCAGAGCGAAATGCGGCGGCTAGCTTCACCGCCGATGTCTCTCGTTCGCGCCTTCGATCCGCTTGTCGACCTGATCTTTCCGCCACGATGTCCGCTGTGCGGAGCAGGGCTGAGCGCGCATGGGGGGCTTTGCGCTTCATGCTGGGGCGAACTGGCAATACCCGGGGAACCCTCATGCACCGCCTGCTCCCGGCCGTTCGGCGCCGGCATACCCGAAGGCGCGCTTTGTGCACCTTGCCTGGGCGAGCCCCCGCGGCACGACGGCATCGCCGCGGGGACGCTCTACAACGATGCCTCGCGCAAACTCGTGCTCGCTCTGAAGCACGGCAATCGGATTTCGCACGCCCGGCTGATGGCGAGGCTGGTCAGCGCCAAGCTGGCTTTCGTGGACGAGACATGGCTGATCGTGCCCGTGCCGCTCCATCGCTGGCGGATCTGGCGGCGTGGCTATAACCAGGCCGCCGAGCTGGCCCGCGAGATCGCAAGGATCACCGGGGGCGTCCTTGCCGTCGATCTGCTGGATCGCCGCAAGGCGACGCCTTCGTTGGGCGGACTGGGCAAGGCTGCGCGGCGCAAGGTCCTGTCCGGCGCCATAGCGGCGCGGCCCTCCCGGAGAGCGATGTTGAAGGGCGCGAAAGTAATTCTGGTCGACGACGTGCTGACGAGCGGCGCGACGAGCGAGGCCTGCGTATCCAGCCTCAAGCGGGCCGGAGCGGCAAAAGTCGTAATCGCCTGCTTTGCACGGGTGCTGGACGAAGCATTGGAGCATGTGCGCCGATCGCCGAATCCGCCTGAGGTTTGAGATTTCGCCGGACAGGGCGACAACTACCGGGTCGCCACAAACGAAAACGCCCGGAACTTTGGGCTCCGGGCGTCCTCGTGACGAAACTGTTGAGCCCTGCAAAGCAGTTCGGCGGTCCCCCTGTCGGCCGCCTGGCCCGATCCCTCATTACCTGAAACCAGACCACCCGAAAGTATTCCGGCCTTGTTCCCTGAACCGTGGCGCTTGTATCAGCGACCTGTGGGTCAGCAGCAACCCCCAGCTGCAGACAGACATTCCTACGAAATCCCGGGGTTGAAAAGAGGCACGGCGAAGCTACGAGGATTTTGGTCAACGGCTGTGGTTATCGTGCAACAACCGCGTCCAATGAATTCAAATCGGAGAAATTTCCGTCATGTCCGAAGCAAGCAAGGCCGAACGCGAACTGGGCACTACTTTCCTGCCGCGATTCGATGCGCAGGGTCTGCTCATCGCCATAGCCGTCGACTCGCAGACCCGGGACATCCTGATGGTGGCCTACATGAACCAGGAAGCGCTCGAAAAGACGCTCGAAACGGGGCTCGCCCATTTCCACTCGCGCTCGCGCGGGACCTTGTGGCTGAAGGGAGAGACCTCGGGCCATTTCCTGCGTGTCGAGGACATCCGGGTGGATTGCGACCAGGATGCGCTGGAACTGCGGGTTCGGCCCGAAGGACCGGCCTGCCATACGGGGGCGCGAAGCTGCTTTTATAGGAAGTTGTCGGGCGATTCTTTGATTCGCGTTTCCGACTAAGCAGTTAGCAATCGATTGAGTAATTACAGTATAGGAAAAGCACCTCTTCCCTTAAGAACATGCACTTATCGGCCGATTTCAAAATTAACCAAAGAATCAGCATGTTCTACAGGTCACCATTGAGCGGACGGAGCGGACGGATCATCGCAATCGGCTCGCAAGACGTCTCTCGCCAATGAACTATCCCGGACGACAGGGTGCAAGGACCGTCTTCGGTCGTGCCCGTCCTACGAGAAAAATCGTTGATTGGCAGGGACTTTGGTCGGTGCTCCGTGCCCCATGCACCGGGTCGTGGCCCTGCCGGCTTCCGGGTCGCCGACTTTCGGAGGCGAACCGGGCGGAGATGGGTGGCCTTGTCAGGCGCCTGGGGCGCATGAATGGAAGGGAAGCATCAATGAAGCATAAAGCGTTGATTGCTGCCATGGTGGTGGGGCTCGTAGCAGCACCAACCGCCGCAATGGCAGATCAGAGGCCGAGCTCGTCCTCCAGCAACTTCCACACCTCGGACTCGTCCAAGAGTTCCAGCAAGAACTCCGGCTGGGGCCGGGGCGACAACTGGGGTCGCGGTAACGATCGCGGCAACGACCGTTGGGGCAAGCCCAGCTGGGGTTCGAACAAGCCCGGTTGGGGTTGGGGTAAGCCTGGTTCCGGTTGGGGCAAGCCCAACTGGGGTTGGGGCAAGCCCGGCTGGGGCTGGGGCCACGACAACGGTCACGGCCACGGACATGACAACGGTCATGGCCATGGTGGCTGGGGCGATGACGATGGCGGCAAGTCGCACGGCTGCTGAGCCGGTGATTTGACCACCGTGGCCGCCCTTCGGGGCGGCCACGGCTTTAAGTAGTTATCCTAGAACTTCGTCGAACAGACTGAGCATCGCGGCCCAGCTCTGACGGTCGGCGCTGGCATCGTAGCCGATGGCGGCCATGCCCCGTTCGTCGCTTCCCGGATCGGTGAAGCCATGGCGAACACCGGAGTAGGCATGGAAATGCCAGTTCGCTTCGGCACGATCCATCTCATCCCAGAAACCGATGACCTGCTCGCGCGGGACGAGGGGATCGGCGTCTCCGTGGCAGACCAGGATACGCGCCTTGACCGCGCCCGGTTCTGCGGGTGCCGCGGTCGCAAGGGTGCCGTGGAAGCTCACGGCCGCGACCAGGTCCTGTCCGCCGCGCGCCGCTTCCAGAACGGCCTGTCCGCCCATGCAGTACCCGATGCCGAGCATCGGCAGCCCCGCCGTCTCGGGGAGGCTGCGCAGGGCCGTGATGGCAGCATCGATACGGCCGCGGTAATGTGCATTGTCCGAACGCAGCTTCTCCGCCATCGGGAAGGACGCTTCGAAGCTGGCGACAGGCTCCCCGTAGAAGTCCGAAACCAGGGTGAGGTAGCCGAGGTCCGCGAGCATCTTCGCGCGCCGTTCCATCGCCGCGTTGAAGTTGGCGATCGTCGGGAACAGGACCACGGCCGCGCGAGGCGTGGCTTCGGGACGCGCCAGATGGCCGGTCAGATCCTGACCGGCGTGGCTGTAGGCAATCGTTTCGAGCATGATTACTCCGGAAGGAAGTCCGGCACCGAGAGATAGCGCTCGCCGGTGTCGTAGTTGAAGCCGAGCACGCGGCTGCCTGCGGGAAGCTCCTTCAGCTTCTGGGCGATGGCGGCCAGCGTCGCGCCCGAGCTGATACCTACCAGCATGCCTTCCTCGGTAGCGCAGCGGCGCGCCCAATCCTTGGCATCGGCCGGGTCTACCTGGAGCGCGCCGTCGATGGACTGGGTATGGAGATTGGCGGGGACGAAGCCGGCGCCGATCCCCTGGATCGGATGGGGGCCGGGCTGGCCGCCGGAAATCACCGGGGAGAGCGTGGGTTCGACGGCATAGGCCTTGAGCGACGGCCAGCTCTGCTTGAGGGTTTCCGCGCAGCCGGTGAGGTGGCCGCCGGTGCCGACGCCGGTAATCAGCACGTCGATCGGGCTGTCGGCGAAATCGGCCAGGATTTCCTTCGCGGTGGTCGCGACATGGACCGCGACATTGGCCGGATTTTCGAACTGCTGCGGCATCCACGAACCTGGGATCGTGTCGAGCAGCTCCTTGGCGCGCTCGATCGAGCCCTTCATGCCCTTCTCGCGCGGGGTGAGGTCAAAGCTGGCGCCATAGGCCAGCATCAGGCGGCGACGTTCGATCGACATCGATTCGGGCATGACGAGCACGAGCTTGTAGCCCTTGACCGCCGCGACCATGGCCAGGCCGATCCCGGTGTTGCCCGAAGTCGGCTCGATGATGGTGCCGCCCGGCTTCAGCGTGCCATCGGCTTCGGCAGCTTCGACCATGGCGAGCGCGATGCGGTCCTTGATCGAACCGCCGGGGTTCGTGCGCTCTGCCTTTACCCAGACTTCATGGTCCGGGAACAGGCGCGAGAGGCGAATATGCGGCGTATTCCCGATCGTGGCGAGAATGCTGTCGGCCTTCATTGTTCATGCTCCCATCGTGGTGCGAAGGTGCGGGCACGGCGGATCTCGGGAAAGCTCCAGGCCCAGATTGCGGTAATGACTATGGCAGCGCCGCCACCGAAAACAACAGCCCCGGTCGCGCCCAGCAGGGCCGCGGCCACGCCGGACTGCATCTCGCCCAGCTCGTTCGAGGCGGATATGGCGAGGCCGGAAATGGCCGAGACCCTTCCGCGCTTGTCGTCCGGGGTGCGAAGCTGGACCAGGGAACTGCGGATGAAGACCGAGATCATGTCCGCCGCACCGAGCAGCGCCAGGAAGCCCAGCGACACCGCGAAACTGCGCGAGAGGCCGAAGCCCACGGTCATGGCGCCGTAGGCCGCGACCGAGAGCAGCATCTTCACGCCCACGTTCTTGGCGAGGGGGCGGAACGAGAGCCAGACGGCGACGATAGCGGCACCGGCCGCCGTCGCGGCGCGCATCTGGCCCAGTCCCTCGGGCCCGACATGGAGGATATCGCGCGCGAATACCGGCATGAGCGCGGTCGCGCCGCCGAGCAGAACGGCGAAGAGGTCCAGCGTGATGCAGCCGAGCAGGAAGCGCTCGCGCCAGATGAAATGGAATCCGTCGACGATCTGGCGGACCGGATGGTCGCGGCGCGCGTCCTTGGGGACGGGCGGCAGGTTGCGGATGCTGGTGATGCTGAAGGCGGCGACGGCCATGAGCACGGCCGCGATCCAGTAGGGCATCGCGTGATGGCGCGCGAAGAGGAAGCCGAAGGCTGCCGGGCCGATGATGGTTCCGGCCTCGATGGCGATCGAGTTGAAAGCGATGGCGCGCGGGATCAGCGAAGTGGGCACGATGTTCGGCGCGATCGCCGTCATCGACGGGCTCACGAAGACGCGGGCGATGCCGTGGAGCGCGGCAAACAGATAGAGCACCGGCAGGCTGCGCAGATCGAGTTCGGTGATCAGGGCCAGGCCGATGGCGACCAGGATGTCCACCGACATGGCTATTCCCGCCACTTTGCGCCGGTCGAACCGATCGGCGATGACACCGGCTACCGGGGTCAGCAGGAAGATCGGCAGGAACTGCGCGAAGCCAAGCAGGCCGAGCTGGAACGAAGCCTCGGCAATCGACATGCCGTAAACGCTGCGGGCCACGTCGTAGAGCTGGTAGCCGATGATGACGACCATGCCGGTGGAGGCGAACACCACGGCGAAGCGGGCTAGCCAGAACTTGCGGTAATCCGCAATGCGCAGCGGGGAGGTGGGCTCTGGCAGCACGGAAGGGCTGGAAGTGTCAATGGTACTCACGGCTTGCTGCATGGCAGCATGTCAAAGCATTGCCAAGACATGCCGCTCATGCGCAGCGATAGCTTATGTTTGGGATCAATAAGTAAACCGCGCGGTGATCCGCACGTCACGCCCGGCGATGGGTACGAAGTCGCGCGTTTCCGAAGCGGCCAGGCGTCCGGTCACGTCCAGAAGGTTGTCCGCCGCGAGGATGAGCGAGAGCGGGCCCTGCTCGCCGAAGGGCCGCCAGGTGGCGCTGGCGTTGACGAGCGTGAACGCGCTCGTGGGGTTTTCGTTCTCGGTCACGCGGGTCTGCCTGGCATTCCATTCCACTTCGCCGCGCAAGGTGAAGGCGGATGAATCGAATTCCACGCCGCCACGAGCGCGCAGGGGCGGGATCCGCGGCACGGGGCCCATGTCGACGAGACGGGCATGGGTATAGTCCACGCCGCCATCGGCCTTGATCGCCTTGTCGCCGCCCCAGCGGGCGAATGTCACGCCGCCCTCGGCCTCGATGCCGCGGAAGCGGGCAGGGGCCTGCAGGTACTGATAGACCGGGAAATCCTCGATCACTTCGCCGGTCGGCACGGCGGTGATGAAGTTCGAGAAGTTGGTGCCGAACACCGTGACCGAACCGGCGATATCCCCGCCGTTGTAGCGCACGCCAGCCTCGATGCCGTCGCTCCGCTCCACCGTGAAGTTCGGATTGCCGCGCTCGTAGGACTGGGTGGCATCGTGCAGTCCGTCGACGAACAGCTCCTCAGCGGACGGAGCACGCTCGCCGTGCGAATAGTTCACCGAGAGCGTCACGGTATCGATGGGATGCCAGGCGAGGCCGGCCACGCCAGAATACTGGTCGAAATTGCGATGCTGGTCGGCCGGAACCGTGTCGATCCGGGTATTTTCGTAACGCAGTGCGCCTTCGATGTCGAACTGGCCCACTTCGAGACGCTGCAGCGTGAAAAGGGCAAGGCGATCGGTGTTGTTGTTCGGCAGCAGCTTCTCGTCACCGGCGATGTCGAGTTGGGCCGACGAGTATTGCACGCCGGTCGAACCACTCCAGATCCCGCGCTTGGCCTGGTCTGCCTGAAGACGAACTTCGACGGCCTTGTTGTGGAACTGGGTGCCGATGTCACCACCCTCGATTTCGGCATGCTCGTAGTCGCCATAAGCGCCGCGCACTTCCAGCCGCTTGAGGAAACCTTCGAGATTGACGCCGGCGCGCAAGTCGACGCGGGTCTGGCGCAGCGAGATGCTGGTCGCGCTCGGATCGGTGGAGGGGCGCGGCGGGATGCCATAGTCGTTGGCCAGGCGCTGGACGGAAACGCCGATGTCGCCGCCGTCGTCGATGAAGGCGAGGCCGCCGCCGAGGGTCCAGCCTTCGGTGCCGCTATTGGCGATCTTGCCGCGGCGATTGGCCTGCTGGGTCAGCGTCGCCGCGCCGGTCAGGTCCCCGGCATCGGACAGGGTGCTTGCCTGCGCCAGGGTCTCCGCGCGCAGTTCGGGCGACAGGACATAGCCGCCGACGTGGAGGTCGTCGCTGTGATAGTAGGATGCATCGAAATGGGCGACGAGGCGGCTTGCCAGCCGGACGTCGGTGGTGATGCCGCCGTTGACCATGTTGGCGGCCGTGCTGAAGGATCCCAGCGCGTCCAGGGTGAAGGCCTTGTCCGGCACCTTGCGCGGAATACGCTTGTCCACGGCATTGACCGCGCCGCCCGAAGGGTCGCTGGCATAGAGCAGGACGCGCGGGCCGTGGAGCACTTCGATGCGCTCGACATTGAGGGTATCGAGCGAGACAGCGTGGTCGGCCGAGACCGACGAGGCATCGAGCGAACCGATGCCGTCGAGCAGGACCTGGACGCGCGGACCGTCGAAGCCGCGCAGGACCGGCCGTGACACGCCCGGCGCGAAACCGCTGCTGGACACGCCCGGCAGGCTGGCAAGCATTTCGCCGATCTGCGGCTTGAGGTCGCGGGTTAGCGCTTCGCCTGATAGCACGACCGGCGCGGCGATGGGATCGGCATTGCCGGAGATCAGACGACCGGTGACGATGATTTCCGGACCGGCTTCCTGGGGATGGCCATCGCCATCGACAGGTGCGGTCGCTTGCGCCCCGACAGCCTGCGCGGAAGCAGGCATTGCCGCCAATATCGTGGAAAGGGCGCCGGCGGTGACCAGCAGTGCGATTCGGGCGGTTGGGAGCGTCATGGCCAACCGGCTAATTGCGAGGTTATAACATATCAATTCTGAAATGTTGCCCGGCGACGAAGCGAGCCATGAATGCGATGAAGCGAATGTTCGGCCGAAAGCAGGCGGTCGGCCTTGCCGCCTCAGCGCCGGGGGCGCAGGCGAGGGTTCGGCTGAACGGTGTCCACCAGCTTCAGGAAGTCGTCGATGCGGATGATCCGTTCGAACTGGAAGCCCGCGCGTCCTTCATGCGCCCAGATCAGATGAGCCTCGATCCGGCCGATCACCGGCAGGCGCATCACCAGGCGTTCCCCGCGCTCGAGCGGAAGGTCGCCCTGGGACATGAAACCCTGGGCCGAGAGATTGACGATGTGCAGATGCAGGTCGCCCAGTTGGCGGTGCTCCGCAATCACCGGGTAATCGACGGGGTGCCGCGCCGCGCGACGTTTGTCGGTTACAGTGAGCTGCGCTCCTGCAGTCATCTCTATTGCCCCTGTTGTGACCGTGAGCAAGGACAGTGCATCAAAATGGCAAAGAAACGGTAAATTCGTTCGCTTTTTGCCAGTCACAGGCGGCAAAATGTGCCGCTCTTGCGTTAAAGCGCCCCGGTTACGGGAACCGGAGCGCTTCAGTTCAATCATGTTAGCAAACGATTACGTAGTTATGCACCCTTGAGAATTGCGTGCTTCTTCTTGCCAAGACTAAGCTTACGCGTTTCACCGGGGCCGACTTCGATCAAGAACGCCGGATCGTCCATCAGCGCATCGTCGATCTTGACGGCGCCTTCTGCGATCTTGCGCTTGGCTTCGCCATTGGAAGCCGTGAAGCCGAGTTCGGTCAGCGCCGCGCCCAGGCGGATGCCTTCGCCGGTTACGGCCAGCGTCGGCAGGTCATCTCCAAGCCCGCCGCCCGCGAAAGTGGTCTTCGCCG
This sequence comes from Novosphingobium sp. PhB55, assembly GCF_004368805.1. NCBI lineage: Bacteria > Pseudomonadati > Pseudomonadota > Alphaproteobacteria > Sphingomonadales > Sphingomonadaceae > Novosphingobium > Novosphingobium sp. PhB55. The sequence continues at coordinate 349,826 of NZ_SODQ01000001.1, forward strand.
TCGCTTCCGCCGCCACCGCAGCATCCTCGCCGCGGCAGAGCCGGGTCACTTCGTTGGCCAGCACGACCTTGGCATCGTTGATCGCCGCGCCTTCGAGGGTTTCAAGGCGCGCGATCTCGTCCAGCGACAGGTCGGTGAACAGGCGCAGGAACTTGCCGACATCGCGGTCGTCGCAGTTACGCCAGTATTGCCAGAAGTCGTAGGATGGCAGCATGTCCTCGTTCAGCCAGACCGCGCCGGAAGCGGACTTGCCCATCTTCGCGCCGTCGGCCGTGGTGAGCAGGGGCGTGGTGAGGCCGAAGACTTCCTGACCGTCCATGCGGCGGGACAGCTCGATCCCGTTGACGATATTGCCCCACTGGTCGGAGCCGCCCATCTGCAGACGAACGCCTTCGTTCCGGGAGAGATGGCGGAAGTCATAGCCTTGCAGGATCATGTAGTTGAATTCGAGGAAGGTCATCGGCTGCTCGCGCTCCAGGCGCAGGCGCACCGAGTCGAAGGACAGCATGCGGTTGACCGTGAAATGCGTGCCCACTTCCTGAAGCAGCTGGATGTAGCCGAGCTGCCCCAGCCAGTCGTGGTTGTTGACCATGACGGCATCGGTCGGCCCGTCGCCGAACTTCAGCAGGCGCGAGAAGATCGAGAAGATGCCCTCGATATTGGTGGCGATCGTCTCGTCCGAAAGCATCTTGCGGCTCTCGTCGCGGCCGGTGGGATCGCCGATGCGGGTGGTGCCGCCGCCCATGAGCACGATCGGCTTGTGGCCGGTCTGCTGCAGGCGGCGCAGCATCATGATCTGCACCAGGCTGCCGATGTGAAGCGACGCCGCCGTGGCGTCGAAGCCGATATATCCAGGCACGACCTGCTTGGCGGCAAGGGCGTCGAGGCCCTCGGCGTCCGTCATCTGGTGGATGTAGCCGCGCTCTTCGAGCGTGCGGAGCAGGGAGGAATTGTAGGTCATGATGGCCCAGTGCTTCTTGGCTTGGATGGATCGGAGCCCGCGCGCCTAGCACGCGCGAGGCGCAAGATGAAGCGGTTGGTCGCCTTGCGGCGCGTTCCGGCCGAATCCGCATTGCCAGCAGGCGCGCGCGCCCTCTAGGCATGCGCGCATGGCCGAACTGACCTGCCACCCGGCACATCCCTCGCTTCTCGTCCGCTCCATCGAAACCCGCGTGATCGGGTTCGACGCCAGCTGGCTGCGTGTCCGCTGGCGCATTCTGGGCGCGGGCAAAGTCGTGGTTCCGCCATTTGCGGGCAAAGGCAGGGCGGACGATCTCTGGCAGACGACCTGCTTCGAACTGTTCCTGCGCCAGCCGGAAAGCCGCGGCTATACCGAGTTCAACCTTTCGCCTTCCGAGCGCTGGAACGCCTACGATTTCTCCGGCCGACGCGAGGGCATGATCGAGCGCCCGCTCCCGCGCGAGCCGGAATGCGCGATGCGCAAGGGTTCGGACATCGCTGTTTTCGACGCGGCCATTCCGGCAGCGGGCCTCCCGCAAGCCCCGCTTCGCTGCGGCTTCACGGCGGTGATCGAAGAGGAGGGGGGCGTGAAAAGCTACTGGTCGCTTACCCACAGCGCCGATGCGCCGGACTTCCACGATCCGGCTTGCTTCACGCTCGAGCTTGCGGCACCCACCGCCTCATGAAATTCGGTATCGATCGCCTCCTGGCAGACCCAGAACTGCGCGCGCCCCTTGAAGGCAAGCGCGTCGCGCTTGTCGCGCATCCCGCCTCCGTCACCGAGGACCTCGTCCATTCGCTTGATGCGCTGATCGCGGCGGGCATCAACGTGACTTGCGCTTTCGGCCCGCAGCACGGACTGAAGGGCGACAAGCAGGACAACATGGTCGAGACGGCCAATGAGCTGGACCCGGTCTACGGCATTCCCGTCTACAGCCTCTACGGCGAAGTGCGCCGCCCCAGCCCGGAGATGATGGCGGGCGCCGATGTCTTCCTGTTCGACCTGCAGGACCTTGGCTGCCGCATCTACACGTTCGTGACCACGCTGCTCTACCTGCTCGAAGCTGCGGCCGAGCAGGGCAAAGCCGTATGGGTGCTGGACCGTCCCAACCCGGCGGGCCGCCCCGTGGAAGGAACGACCCTGCTGCCGGGGCAGGAAAGCTTCGTCGGCGCGGGACCGATGCCGATGCGGCACGGGCTGACCCTGGGCGAGATGGGGCTCTGGTTCGTGCGCCGCTTCGAACTCGACGTGGAATATCGCGTAATCGAGATGAGCGGATGGGAGCCGGACGGCCCCGGGTTCGGATGGCCGGAGAGCCGCATCTGGATCAATCCCAGCCCCAATGCCGCCAACCTCAACATGGCGCGTGCCTATGCAGGCACCGTCATGCTGGAAGGCGCGACGCTTTCGGAAGGGCGCGGCACCACCCGTCCGCTGGAAGTGCTGTTCGGAGCGCCCGATATCGACGCCAAGGCCGTCCTGTCAGCGATGCAGCGGATCGCGCCGGAATGGCTGGCCGGCTGCGCGGTTCGGGAATGCTGGTTCGAACCGACGTTCCACAAGCATGCCGGCACGCTGTGCAGCGGGCTGATGATCCATGCCGAGGGCAAGTTCTACGATCATCATGCCTTCCGGCCCTGGCGCCTCCAGGCGCTGGCGTTCAAGGCCATTCGCCAGCTCTATCCCGACTATCCGATCTGGCGGGACTTCCCCTACGAATACGAATTCCAGCGCCTTGCTATCGATGTGATCAACGGCGGTCCCGCGCTGCGCGAATGGGTTGACGACCCTGCCGCGCTGCCTGGCGATCTCGACCTGATCGCCGGCCGGGACGAAGCCGCCTGGAAGGCCGAAATCGCCGATCTCCTGCTTTACTGAGCAGGCGCGAGGCGGGCGGGCGCATCGGAATAAGCGGGCGGCGGGGCCATCCTGCCGTCCAGGCTGACGAGTACCGGGCAGCCCGCCACTCGCTTGTCGATGGCCTGGATCATTTCAGGCCGGATCACATCAGGCCGGATCAAGGCTGACTTTCCGGGCGCGGCAGCACGCGGCGGCCGGTGTCCTGCTGCGGCGTTGGCTTGCTGGATCGTCCTATTGCAGGCGGCCTGCGCCGCATCGGCGGTTTCAGGAACCTTGGCCGGGCTGGCGGCCCCTGTCATCGCAGCGATCGTCGTGATCAGAACCAGCTTGTGCATAGTCACGAAGTCCTTTGTCCGTGAGCCCACCGGCGGTGTCCGCCGCTTCGATACGATGATCTGCCCGGCGCGGCAGACAGGCAAGCGCTTTCAGCCCTTCTTGCGGGTAAGCTGCTTCATCGCCGCGTCCAGCCCGTCCAGCGTCAGGGGGAACATCGCCCCGCCCATCAGGTCGCGGATCATGCGCGTCGAACTCGAATAGTTCCACTGATGCTCCGGCGCCGGATTGAGCCACACCGTTGCAGGATAAGTCTGCGCGACGCGGCCGAGCCAGACGGCGCCCGCTTCCTCGTTCATGTGCTCCACCGAACCGCCGGGATGGCTGATCTCGTAGGGACTCATCGCGGCGTCGCCGACGAAGATCACCTTGTAGTCGTGGCCGAACTTGTGAAGCAGGTCCCAGGTCGGCGTGCGCTGCGACCAGCGGCGGCGATTGTCCTTCCACACCCCTTCGTAGAGGCAGTTGTGGAAATAGAAGAACTCCATGTTCTTGAATTCGGCGCTGGCGGCGCTGAACAGCTCTTCCATCAGTTCGATATAGGGATCCATCGATCCGCCGACGTCCAGGAAGAGCAGGACCTTGACGGCATTGTGCCGCTCGGGCCGCATGCGGATGTCCAGCCAACCCTGCTTCGCGGTGCCGTGGATCGTTTCCTCAAGGTCCAGTTCCTCGGCAGCGCCTTCGCGCGCGAAGCGGCGGAGACGGCGAAGGGCGACCTTGATGTTGCGGGTGCCGAGTTCACGCGTGTTATCGAGATTGGCGAATTCGCGCTTTTCCCAGACCTTTATGGCCCGGCCATGCCTGGCTTCGCCGCCGATGCGGATACCCTCGGGATTGTAGCCCGAATGGCCGAATGGCGAAGTGCCGTTGGTACCGATCCACTTGTTGCCGCCGGAGTGACGTTTTTCCTGTTCTTCCAGACGCTTCTTGAGCGTCTCCATGATCTCGTCCCAGGAACCGAGCGCCTTGATCTGCTCCATCTCCTCGTCCGAGAAGTAGCGCTCGGCCACTTTGCGCAGCCAATCTTCCGGGATGGCGACAGGTGCTTGGCCATAGTCGCTGAGGGCACCTTTGAAGACCCTCTGGAACACCTGGTCGAAGCGGTCGAGCAGGCCTTCGTCCTTCACGAAAGTAGCGCGGCTGAGAAAGTAGAACGCCTCCGGGGTGCGTTCGATGACATCCCTTTCAAGCGCTTCCAGCAGCACGAGGTGCTCTTTGAGCGAGGCCGGAATGCCCGCCGCGCGCAGTTCCTCGATGAAGTTCAGCAGCATGTGCAACGCTCCCGAAGAGGCCGATCGCGCCCGGGGGCTACCAGGCGATGGCGCTTGCTCACGCGGAGGGGGATGACGGCGGGGGCGGTTGGCGCGGCCAGGTTTCGAGGGTCTCGTCGAAAGAGGCCCATTCCGGCGCGTCTTCGGTCCATATCACCGCTTCCGGCCGCAAGCCGTGACCGGCAGCAAGCGCGCCCAGGCGTATGGTCATCAGATGCGGGCGCGCCGAGCTTTGCGCGTAGATCTGGGTCCCGCATTTCGGGCAGAAGTGGAACGTGAGTGTATTGCCGCTTGCCGCAGTCCAGACGGAGGATCTGAGTTCTCCATCCAGCGACACGTCCTCTACCTTGAAGATCGCGTTGTTGGTCGGACCGCCTGCCGCAAGCTGCTGGCACTGGCGGCACCAGCACTGGCGCGTGGCGATGGGCTCGCCCGAAACCGTCAGCGAGACGGCAACGCAGGCACAACTGCCGAGATAGGGAGCGCTCATGGCCTGTCAGTTCCCGCGGCGCGCCATGAAGGCGAGCCTTTCGAACAGCATGACGTCCTGTTCGTTCTTCAGCAAGGCCCCATGCAGCGGTGGGATCGCCTTGGTCGCGTCCTGGTTCTGCAATATCTCCAGCGGCATGTCCTCGCTCAACAGGAGCTTGAGCCAGTCGAGCAGCTCGCTGGTGGAGGGCTTCTTCTTGAGGCCGGGCACTTCGCGCAGCTCGTAGAATACTTCCATCGCCTTGGTCACCAGGGTCTTCTGGATCCCGGGGAAATGCACGTCGACGATGGCCTGCATCGTCTCGCGATCGGGGAACTTGATGTAGTGGAAGAAGCAGCGGCGCAGGAAGGCGTCCGGCAGATCCTTCTCGTTGTTCGAGGTGATGACGACGACCGGCCGCTCGGCGGCGGCGACATGCTCGCCGGTTTCATAAACGTCGAACGCCATGCGGTCGAGCTCGGCCAGGAGGTCGTTGGGAAACTCGATGTCGGCCTTGTCGATCTCGTCGATCAGCAGCACGGGCAGGCGAGGCGAAGTGAACGCCTCCCAGAGCTTGCCCTTGCGGATGTAGTTGTTGATATCGTGGACCCGCGCGTCACCCAGCTGCCCGTCGCGCAGGCGGCCGACCGCGTCGTATTCATAGAGGCCCTGGTGCGCCTTGGTGGTGGACTTCACGTTCCAGGTGATCAGCGGCGCATTCATCGAGGCGGCGATCTGCTCGGCCAGCACGGTCTTGCCGGTGCCGGGCTCTCCCTTCACCAGAAGCGGGCGGCGCAACAGGACGGCGGCGTTCACGGCGACTTTGAGATCGTCCGTGGCGACGTAGCTGCTGGTGCCTTCGAAACGCTGCATGTCCTGTCCCTTCGGCGAAATCCCGGGGCAATTCCTTAACCGCCCGGTTAATCTCTAAGTTTTGCGGCGTAACATGGCAAGCACCGAGGCACCTACCCCCACCGCGCCATGGACTTAGCCGCCGGGGCGTTGCAGACAGGCGCGATGGGGGCTGAATTCCTGAAACGCATGGATTGGTTGAACGCGCCGCGCGTCGGCGCCTATCTGCGGCTGTTCGCCGTGATCAACCTGGTCATGATCGTCTGGCTGGTGGCCACTTCGCACAACGGGGTGGATGCCAACGGCTACTTGCTCGGCAGCGATTTCATCAGCTTCTGGACGACCGGGCACATGCTGGTGGCGCATGGCAATCCCTACGACGGCGCGGCCCATATCGCGGCGCAGCGCACCTATTTCTCGGCAGAAGGCGCTTATACCGCGTTCTACTATCCCCCGTCGTTCCTGCCGTTCTGCTGGCCGCTCGGCTGGCTTGCCTATTTCCCCGCGCTGGCTCTCTGGGTGGCCGCGACCGGCGCCTTCTACCTTGCTGCCGTCCGTCGCTGGTGGGCCGGAGCCGGGACGGGTCTCCCGGTCTGGCTGCTGTTTGCGGCCTTTCCCGCCGTGCCGATCGTCGTCACTCACGGACAGACGGCCTTCCTCGTGGCAGGACTGCTCGGCCTTGGCGCATGGCTGGTTCCGACCCGGCCGCTGCTGGCCGGTGCGCTGTTCGGTTTGGCGACGATCAAGCCGCAATTCGGGTTGCTGCTGCCTCTTGTCCTGCTGGCGACCGGGCAATGGCGGGTGATCGCCGCGGCCGGCGCGACGGCGATCGCGCTGGCGCTGCTGTCCGCCGGCGCGTTCGGCCCGCATGCCTGGGCGGACTGGGTGGGCGCAAGCGAGCGCGCCCAGACGGCCATGGCCTATGGCCAGATCGGCTATGGCAAGATGATGAGCCCCTTTGCGGCGCTGCGGCTGCTTGGTGCCCCCATGGCGCTGAGCTATACGGTGCAGGGCGCCCTGACGCTGGCTGCAGCGGTGCTCGTGCTCCAGGCGTCCTGGCGCCGGCAGTGGTCCGCGGGACTCGCGGCGCTGATGCTGGCGGGTGCGCCCCTCGCGACGCCCTACGTCCTCGATTACGATATGGTGATCCTGGCGTTCCCCATGCTCTGGCTTGCAGGAGAGGGCCTCCGCCGCGGTTTTCGCGACTGGGAACGCTGCGCCCTGTTCCTGACCTTCGCCGGCCCGGCACTGGCCCGGCCGCTGGCGCTCAATCTCCATTTTCCGATCATGCCGCTGGTCCTGGCATTCTTCTTCGTCATAATCTGGCGCCGAGCCGCGCCCGCTTACCAGGAGCGCGCGGCTGTCCCGTTCTGAGGAAGGAACTGCCCCTTGCCCGAGCCAAAGCCCCGCATCGGCCGTAATATCGCTTTGCTGATCGACGCCGATAACGCTTCCCCCGCCAACCTCGACGCGGCGCTGACCATCCTGGGTGATCTCGGCACCGTCAATGTCCGGCGGATCTACGGCAACTGGAGCAAGCCCGCGCTAAAGGGCTGGTCGAAACTGGTCCATCGCCATGCGCTGGAACCGCAGCAACAATTCGACCTGACCAAGGGCAAGAATGCCACCGACATGAAAATGACGATCGACGCCATGGACCTGCTCTATGGCGGGCAAGTGGACGGGTTCGGCATCATGTCGAGCGACAGCGATTTCATGCCGCTTTCGATCCGCATCCGTCAGAACGGCACGCCGGTCTATGGCTTTGGTTCTTCCCGCACGCCCGAAGCCTTTCGCGAGGCTTGCACGCGCTTCATCGATCTCGACGCCTTGCCGGACAGCGACGCCGTGGAAACGGCAAACGAAACCCCCAAGCCCGCGATAGACGAAGAACTGGTCAAATTGCTCGGTGAGGCCTGGAAGGCGAGCAAACGAGACGAGCAGGGCTTCGCCAGCCTCTCCGAAGTCGGCCAGCGCGTGGCCAATCGCTCCAGCTTCGATGCCCGCAGTTACGGTTTTTCCCGATTGTCCGAACTGGTGCAGACCCTCCCCAACTTCGCCACGGAAAAACGCGAGAGCGGATTGTTCCTCAAGCGCGTGCGGTGAGGGGGATCGTGGATCTTTCTCAAATTGACTTCCTCGTGGCCTCGAATTTAGGCTCCGCTTGAGGGCATTTTTGCCTCTCAGGGGGACTATCGATGAAATCGAAGTATTTGGCGGGCTTTTGCCTGCTGATGGGGGCCGCGTGCGCAAGTCATGCACAATCCACACCGTCCACGGACGCCGCGCCTCTCGCAGCGCCGCAGCACGTGGCCATCGCACTCGCGCCGGTATCGGACAATGTTCTTCGTGCGGGGATGGAAGTGCCGCTGATCACGCGCGAGGAACTGACGACCAAGAAAAAGGCTCTTCGCGTGGGGCAGCGCGTGCAGATGGAAGTGGCCGCGAATATCGAGCGGAACGGCGTTGTCGTGATACCGGCGGGAACCCCTGCCGTCGCCGAGATCACCGAAGTGCGCAACAAGGGCATGTGGGGCAAGTCCGGGTACATCGGTGCCCGGGTTCTTTCGCTCCGGCTCAATGACCGAAACATCAGGCTGTCCGGCACTTTCGACGATAAAGGCGTTACCGGGACCGGGGGCGTGGTTGCTGCTGTCGCCCTCGTGCCGATCGCCGGATTCCTGACCACCGGGACCAGCGCCTTCATCGCCTCGGGATCGGCGGTCAAAGGCTTCCTTGACGAAGACGTCGCTTATGCGACCGTGGCGAACGTGATCGAGCCGGTTGCGGTTGCGGTTCCCGTTCCTGCCGAACCGGCCCTGTTGGCGGCGACCCCGGTAGCGGCCAAGTAAGTCGCGATGGATCGGACTGATCGGCGCCTCAGGCGTCGATCAGTTCCGGATCGATTTCGCCCGCACGGTTCTGGATGAACATGAAGCGGTGTTCGGGATTGCGGCCCATCAGGCGATCGACCAGATCCTTCACCGCGGCGCGGCCCTCGTATTCGGGCGGAAGGGTGATGCGGATCAGCGAGCGACTTTCCGGCGCCATGGTGGTTTCACGCAGCTGTCCGGGGTTCATCTCGCCAAGGCCCTTGAACCGGCCGACTTCCACTTTCTTGTTCTTGAAAACGGTCGCTTCCAGTTCGGCGCGGTGGGCATCGTCGCGGGCATAGGCCGAAGTCGAACCGGCAGTGAGGCGGTAAAGCGGCGGCTGCGCGAGGTAGAGGTGGCCGCGCTTCACGATGTCCGGCATCTCCTGGAAGAAGAAGGTCATCAGCAGCGTGGCGATATGTGCGCCGTCCACGTCGGCGTCGGTCATGATGATCACGCGGTCGTAGCGCAAGTTGTCGGCGTTGCAGTCCTTGCGGGTGCCGCAGCCGAGCGCGAGGCCAAGATCGGCGATTTCCGAATTGCCGCGGATCTTGTCGGCCGTGGCGGATGCGACGTTGAGGATCTTGCCGCGGATCGGCAGGATCGCCTGGGTCTTGCGATTGCGCGCCTGCTTGGCCGAGCCGCCTGCCGAATCGCCTTCGACGATGAAGAGTTCGGTTTCGCCCGGGCCTTCGCCCGAACAGTCCGTCAACTTGCCGGGCAGGCGCAGCTTACGGGCATTGGTGGCCGTCTTGCGCTTGACCTCGCGCTCCGCCTTGCGGCGCAGGCGATCGTCCATACGCTCCATCACCGCGCCGAGCAGGGCCTTGCCGCGTTCGAGATTGTCGGTGAGGAAATGGTCGAAGTGATCGCGGATCGCCGCTTCCACGAGGCGGGCGGCCTCGGGACTGGTCAGGCGGTCCTTGGTCTGGCTCTGGAACTGTGGGTCGCGGATGAAGACCGAGAGCATGACTTCGCTGCCGGTCACCACGTCGTCCGGCGTGATGTCCTTGGCCTTCTTGGCCTGACCCACCAGGTCCGCGAAGGCGCGGATGCCCTTGGTCAGCGCGGCGCGCAGACCCTGTTCGTGCGTGCCGCCATCGGGCGTCGGGATGGTGTTGCAGTACCAGGAATAGGAACCGTCGGAATAGAGCGGCCAGGCGATCGCCCATTCGACGCGGCCCTGTTCGGAGCCGTCATCGCCGCGCGGGAAATCCTGCGTGCCCGAGAAGGCCTGCGTGGTCACGCATTCGCGCGTGCCGATCTGCTCGGCCAGGTGATCGGCCAGGCCGCCGGGGAACTGGAACGTCGCTTCTGCCGGAACGTCGTCCGAAGCCAGCGAGGGCGCGCATTTCCAGCGGATTTCCACGCCGGCAAAGAGGTAGGCCTTGGAGCGAACCAGCTTGAACAGGCGCGCGGGCTTGAACTGCTGGTCGCCGAAAATCTCGGTGTCCGGCGTGAAGCTGACGGCGGTGCCGCGGCGATTGGGCGCCGCGCCCACCTTCTGGAGCGGGCCAAGCGTCTGTCCGCGCGAGAACTCCTGCGCGAAAAGCTCCTTGTTACGGGCCACTTCGACGCGCGTGAGGCTGGAAAGGGCGTTGACGACCGAAATGCCCACGCCGTGCAAGCCGCCCGAAGTGGCATAGGCCTTGCCCGAGAACTTGCCGCCCGAGTGCAAGGTGGAAAGAATGACCTCCAGCGCTGATTTGCCGGGGAACTTGGGATGCTCGTCCACCGGGATGCCGCGGCCGTTGTCGGTGATGGTCAGGCTGTTGCCTTCGTCCAGCGTCACCTCGATGCGGTTGGCATGTCCGGCGACGGCTTCGTCCATCGCATTGTCGAGCACTTCGGCCGCGAGATGGTGAAGCGCGCGCTCATCGGTGCCGCCGATGTACATGCCGGGACGGCGCCGGACAGGTTCCAGCCCCTCCAGCACTTCGATCGCGGAACCATCGTAGGATTCCCCGCCCGAAGACGGGAGCTTGTCGAACAGGTCATCGGACATGAGCGGGACTATAGGGCGCCTAAACCCGCGATCAAGCACGGGATTAGGCTTATCCGCAAAGAGATGTTCGCTGTCTGATCCTTTCCGCCGGAAAGGGGCGGAATTACTTGGCGAAACCGCTGGGCGCGGCGCTGATGACCTTGACGGCGCCGCCTTCGACCGCCCGCACTTCCAGCGCGCGTTCGATCAGGCCGGTGCGGCCGAAGCGGAACGGTCCGTCCACGCCCAGGAAGCCGCCGGGATCGAGCATTTCGGTCGTCGGGAAGGCCTTGCCCGGCACCCAGTCGCGCGCGACCCGCAGGGTCAGCAGCACAGAATCGTATCCCAGTGTCGCGATGCGGAACGGTGCGGCGCCGAAGCGGCTGCGATAGCTCTTGGCGAACTGCGCGAAGCGGACGTCGGACACGGTGGAGAACCACGCTCCGTTGAGGGCCGGGCTGGTCGCCAGTTCGCGTTCGCCGCCCCAGAGTTCGGTGCCGAGCAGGCGCACACCGGCGCCGCCACCGGCCGCGCGGTAGGACACGGCGGCCTTGGCCGACAGGCTGCCGCTGTCGGCGATGAGCAGCGCGCCATAGCCGGTCTTGGCCTTGATCCGTCCCGCCGCAGCGCTGATCGAAGCCGCCGAGCGATCGTAAGTCTCCATGGCGACGACGGAGCCGCCGCCATCGCGCACCGATGCGAGCAGGGAACTGCTCACGCGTTCGCCATAGTCACCCTTGGGAACGAGCGCGGCGAAAGTGGAGATGCCTTTGCCGCGGGCATACGTCACGGTGCGGGCGATCGACTGGCCGGGCAGGTTGCCGATGATGAAGACGTCCCTGGTGGCGGCTTTCTCGTCGTTGGAGAACGAGATCAGCGGCACCTTGGCGGGCTTGGCGACAGCCGCGACCGAGGCGATGTCGTCGGAAAGCAGCGGGCCGAGAATCAGCTTGTTGCCGTCGGCAATGGCGCGGCGCGCGGCCTCGCCGGGATTGGTGCCGGTGTCGTAAGTCGTGATGCGCAGGTTCTTGGCGCCCGTGTCGAGCAGCGCCATGTTCGCCGCATTGGCCAGCGACTGGCCGACGCCGGCATTCGGGCCGGTGGTCGGTACCAGCAGGGCAACCCGGTGACGCTCGGTATCGGTGGGAATTTCGCTTTCGGAAGGCGTCGGAGCGGGCGCGGGGGCCGGCGCAGGGGCCTTGGGTACCACGGCACAGCCCGCCAGAGCTGCCATCGCTGCCGCCGCGAAAAGAGTGCGCCGGTTCAGGCGATCATAGAACATTGCTTGCCGCTCCCATAGTGCTTGGGCCATGAGTCCCTGCGATGGAACACATTCTCACCTCAGGCCTCTACATAGTGGCAACCCCGATTGGCAACCTTGGGGACATTACCTTCCGCGCCGTGGAGATTCTCAAGGGCGTGAGCGCGGTTGCCTGCGAGGATACCCGCATCACCGGAAAGCTGCTGCACCACCTGGGCATCAAGCAGAAGATGATCCGCTACGACGACCACGCGGGCGAGGGCGACCGCGAGCGTCTGCTGGCACTGATGGAAAGCGAGCCGGTTGCGCTCGTCAGCGACGCCGGTACGCCGCTGATCTCCGATCCGGGCTATCGGCTCGTCAAGATCGCGCGGGAGCGGGGCATCCCCGTCACCAGCCTGCCGGGGGCGAATGCCGCGGTCATGGCCATGACGCTCTCGGGCTTGCCGAACGACCGTTTCCTCTTCGCCGGGTTCCTGCCCAACAAGGCAAAGGCGCGCGAGACGGTGCTGTCCGACCTTGCGAAAGTCCCGGCCACGCTGATCTTCTACGAGACGGCGCCGCGCCTGGACGATGCGCTGGCAGCGATCGGCGCAGTGCTTCCCGGACGCGAAGTGGCGGTGGCGCGCGAACTGACCAAGAAGTTCGAGGAATGCCGCAGCGGCACGCCCGACGAACTCATCGCCCATTATGCAGCCCACCCGCCCAAGGGCGAGATCGTGCTTCTGGTGGCGCCGCCGGGCGACGAGCCGATCGGTGAAGTCGACGTGGACGCGATGCTGCGTGCGGAGCTGGCCATCGCCAAGCCGTCGCAAGCGGCGGCCAGCGTGTCCAAGGCCACCGGGCTCGACCGCAAGACGCTTTACGCCCGGGCCATGGAACTCAAGTGAGCCAGGGCCGCGGCAAGTCGCGCGCGGAGGCGGAGCGGCAAGGGCGCCGGGGAGAGGCGCTGGCCGCATGGTACTTGCGGATGACGGGCTGGAGCATCCGGGCGAGGCGCGTGAAGACCGCGCGCGGCGAAGTGGATATCGTGGCCCGCCGCGGACGGACGCTCTGTTTCGTCGAAGTGAAATGGCGTGCGCGGCGTGCCGATCTCGACACTGCCATCGATCATTACCGCCTGCGCCGCGTGGCGGCCGCCGCCGAGTCCGTCGCGCATCGATACCAGAAGGCGGGCGACAGCTTGCGGATCGACGTATTGCTGCTGGCACCGCGCTGCTGGCCGCGCCGCATCGTCAATGCGTGGCAGCCGGGCGCCTGAACTTCGCCGCAGGGTTTCGGTCCATCGGCAAAGATGCAGGACTGGCTCGAAACCATTCGCACCCGCCGCCGAATTTGATTAAGCCGCCTTTCCGAAAGATACCGCTCGGTACATATCCGCGAGGACCAGACTTTTCATGACCTTACGCATCGCCGTTCAGATGGACCCGCTGGAATCGATCAAGATCGCGGGCGATTCCTCGTTCGCGCTCATGCTCTCGGCGCAGGCGCGCGGGCACGAACTGTTCCATTACGATGTGCGCACGCTGGCTTATGACGCCTCCTCGGGTGCCGCCGGGCGGCTGACCTGCTGGGGCGCGCCGATCACGGTGCAGCGCGTGGAAGGTGCCCATTTCACGCGCGGCGAGTATCGCCTGATCGACCTCGTCGCCGATATCGATGTGGTGCTGATGCGGCAGGATCCGCCTTTCGACCTCGGTTACATCACCGCCACCCATCTGCTGGAACGGCTTGCCGGGCAGACCCTGGTGGTCAACGACCCCGTCTCGGTTCGCAATGCGCCCGAGAAGGTATTCGTGCTCGACTATGCGCGCTTCATGCCGCCGACCTTCATTGCGCGCCGCATCGAGGATGTGCGCCTGTTCCAGCAGCGCAATGTCGAGGCGGGCTTCGGCGGGGATCTCGTGATCAAGCCGCTTCACGGCAATGGCGGCAAGGCGGTGTTCCGCGTGCCCGCCGATGGCAGCAATCTGGGCGCGCTGATCGAGATGTTCGAAAATGCCTGGGTCGAGCCGTTCATGGTCCAGCCTTTCCTCCCCGACGTGGCGGAGGGCGACAAGCGGATCGTGCTGGTCGACGGCGAATTCGCGGGCGCCATCAACCGCAAGCCCGGAGCCGGCGAGTTTCGCTCCAACCTCGCGGTGGGCGGATCGGCGGAGGCCGCCGGCCTCACTTCGGCGGAAGAGGAAATCTGCGCAGCGCTCGGCTCGGAACTCAAGGCACGAGGCCTTGTTTTCGTGGGTATCGACGTGATTGGCGGAAAATGGCTGACCGAAATCAATGTGACCTCGCCGACGGGAATCGTTGCCATCGATCGCTTCAACGGTACCGACACCGGGGCAAAGATCTGGGATGCGATCGAGGCCCGCCACGCGGCGATGTAAGCCTGATTTCGCGGGTCGTCCGCAATGATGAATGCACGCGAACATGAATGAATGGGTCATCTCGCTGATCGAAGGAGGAGGGTACGCGGGTATCCTCCTGCTGATGATGCTCGAGAACATCGTGCCGCCGATCCCCTCGGAGCTTATCATGGGCGTCGCGGGGATCGCCATCGCACATGGGCGCATGGATTTCCTGTCCGTGCTCCTGGCCGGCACTGTCGGCTCGACCTTGGGCAACTACGTGCTGTTCCTAGGCGCCGACCGCCTGGGCTACGAGCGCCTGAAACCCTTCATCGAGCGCTGGGGCCGCTGGCTGACCCTGGAATGGTACGAAGTGGAGCGCGCCGGCACCTTCTTCCGCAAGCACGGGCACTGGGTGGTCTTCCTCCTGCGCTTCATGCCGATGTTCCGGACGATGGTATCGGTCCCCGCGGGCCTTGCGCATATGCGGCATGGCACCTTCCTGCTCTATACCGCTGCCGGCGTGGCGATCTGGAACACGTTGCTGATCCTGGCAGGCCGGTGGCTGGGCCAGCGTTTTGCCCAGGCAGAGGCCTGGATCGGTTGGGCTACACTGGTTCTCGCAGCAGGTGGCGCCGTCTGGTACTTGTGGCGGATCCTCTCCTGGAAGCCTTCAGCCGAGCGCCGATCCAAGTAGATCAGGGCTAACTATTAGTCAGTTTTGTACAAGAGCCAGAGTATCGCACCTAGGTGTTATACCGTAGTCTCTGCTCGCAACCATTTGGGAGCAGGGGTTATGTCCAAGCGATTGGCAGCGGAGTTCTTCGGTACATTCTGGCTCGTCTTCGGCGGCTGCGGTTCGGCGGTGCTGGCAGCGGCCTTTCCCGAACTCGGGATCGGCTTCGCGGGCGTAGCCCTGGCATTCGGCCTGACGGTGCTGACCATGGCTTATGCGGTCGGCTCCATTTCCGGCGGGCATTTCAACCCGGCGGTCTCGCTGGGCATGGCCGTTGGCGGCCGGCTCGACTGGAAGGACCTCGTTCCCTACTGGATCGCCCAAGTGCTGGGCGCAATCCTGGCCGCGGCGGCGCTTTATGCCATCGCCTCGGGCAAGGCCGACTGGACTCCGGGAGGCTTCGCCACCAACGGCTACGGTGCACTTTCGCCCGGCGGCTATGCGCTGTCTTCGGCACTGATGATCGAAACGATCCTGACGGCCGGTTTCATCATCGTCATCCTCGGCTCGACCTCGAAGATCGCCCCCGCCGGTTTCGGCCCGCTGGCGATCGGCCTGTGCCTGACGCTGATCCACCTGATCTCGATCCCGGTCACCAATACATCGGTCAATCCGGCGCGGTCGACCGGCGTGGCGCTCTTTGCAGAAACGGCCGCCCTCGGGCAGCTCTGGGTGTTCTGGGTGGCACCGCTGGTCGGCGCGGCGATCGGCGCCCTGATCTGGCGCGGTCTGCTGGCGCCGCATGAGGGCGCGCTCTAGAACGCGCCTCGGCCAGGCAAGCTCCTGACATCCGCGGGGGGCGGGGCTGAACACGCCCCGTCCCCCGCAGCGTTTCAGCCCTGTTCGCGCGGATGGGCGTTACGATAGACGTCCAGCAGCGTCGCGGCATCGACCTTGGTATATATCTGCGTCGAACCCAGGCTTACATGGCCGAGCAGTTCCTGCAGGCTCCTCAGGTCAGCGCCTGCGCCCAGCAAATGCGTGGCGAAGCTGTGGCGCAAGGCGTGCGGCGTGGCGCTGTCCGGCAGCCCGAGCACGATCCGGGCGCGTGCGACCGCCTTCTGCACCATGCCTTGCGACAGGGCTCCGCCTTTGGCGCCCCGAAAGATCGGCTCGTCCGCCTTCGCCGGCCAGGGGCATTTGTCGAGATAATCGGCCACGCCCTCGCGCACGATGGGCAGGAGCGGAACCATGCGCTGCTTGCCGCCCTTGCCGGTAACCACCAGAGTCTCGCCCAGCGGCAGCGCGGCTCCGGCGATGGACAAGGCTTCCGCGATGCGCATGCCGGCGCCGTAGAGAAGGAGCAGGACGGCACGATCGCGCGCGCCGATCCACGGCTCGCGGGCATCTTCCTCGACCATGGCGGCCAGGTTGACCGCTTCGTCCGGCGTGACCGGGCGTGGCAGTCCCTTCTTGACGCGCGGTCCGCGAAGGCGCGGCGCGGCGGCATGGGCAACGCCGGCCTGCTCGCGCGCAAAGGACAGGAAGCTCTTGAGCGCCGAGAGTTCGCGAGCGGCCGAACTGTTGCCGATTCCGTCCTCACGCCGGGCGGCGAGGTGAACGCGCAAGTCGGCCGCCTCAAGACGCGCCAGCGAGGCCCAGTCGCAGGCCCTGGCACCGTCGATCAACCGGGCGGCCGTGGCGATATAGGCGCGAACCGTGTGGGGGCTGCGGCGGCGTCCATTGCCGAGATGGTTGCCCCAGGCTTCGAGCAGGTCCGCTTTGGTCGTGCCCGTTGGCGGGTTCACGGCTCGACGAGGTCCACGGGCACAATCTCACCCAGCAAGCCATCCAGCAGCGGCATGCCGTCCTCGGTGACGTGGAGACGCGTGCCCGCGCGGCGGACCAGGCCCTGCTTCTCGTAGAAAGCGGCCTTGCCGGGATCGCAGAGCTGCGCGGCATCCAGTCCGAATCGGGCCGCAAGCGCATCGAGGTCCACGCCTTCGCGCAGGCGCAGGCCCATGAGCATGGCTTCGCTCGCCTGTTCGCGGTGTCCGAGATCGCGGACTTCGTTGATCCCCTGGGCGTGCAGATCGATGGCTTCGAGCCAGTTTTCGGGCTTGCGGTGGCGCGTCGTGGCCACGCCGCCGCGCCGCCCGTGCGCGCCGGGGCCGATGCCGCAATAGTCCTGATAGCGCCAATAAGTCAGGTTATGGCGGCTTTCCTCGCCGGGCCGGGCATGATTGCTGATTTCGTAGGCCGGCAGTCCCGCCGCGGCCGTCATCTCGCGCGTCAGCGCGAACATGTCGGCACAGGCGTCTTCGTCCAGCGGAGCGAATTCCTGCTGGCGCACCATCGTGGCGAACTTCGTGCCGGGTTCGATGGTGAGCTGGTAGAGCGAGAGGTGGCCCGTGCCGTAAGAGAGCGCGTGGGCGAGTTCTGCCTGCCACTGGTCGAGGCTCTGGCCGGGCCGCGCGTAGATCAGGTCGAAGCTGACGCGCGAGAAGTTCTGCTGCGCCACTTCAAGCGCCTTCAGCCCTTCCTGCGCATCGTGCAGGCGGCCCAGAAACCGCAAGGTCTGGTTGTCGAGCGCCTGGAGCCCCAGCGAGACACGGTTGACCCCCGCCGCCGCGAGAGCCGCATAATTGCCGGCTTCCACCGAAGAGGGATTGCCCTCCAGAGTGATCTCGATCCCTTGCGAAAAGCCCCAGAGCTTCTCGGCCTCGTCCAGCAGCCGCGCGACGAGGGCAGGGGGCATCAACGAAGGCGTGCCGCCGCCGAAGAAGATGGAATCGAGCCGCTCGCCGCCCGCAACCGCGTGTTCGTGGCGCATGTCGGCGAGCAGGCCCGCTTCCCAGCGTTCGATCTCCACCCGCTCGCGGACATGGCTGTTGAAGTCGCAATAGGGGCACTTTGCGAGGCAGAACGGCCAGTGAATATAGAGCGCGCGGGCCATCGTGACAGATTAGCCCTGGAACTGCTCCGCGACCAGCTTGGCGAAAGCATCGGCGCGGTGGCTGATCTCGTGCTTCTTCTCTGGCGCGATCTCGGCGAAAGTCTGGTCGAGGCCGTCGGGCACGAAGCAGGGATCGTAGCCGAAGCCCAGCTTGCCGCGCGGCGGCCAGGTGAAGGTGCCGTTGGAGCGACCTTCGTAAACGGCTTCCGCCCCATCGGGCCAGGCGATCGCGAGCACGCAGGAAAACCAGCAGGAACGGTCGACATCCTGGCCTTGCTCGCAGAGCAGACCCTCGACCTTGCCCATCGCCATGAACCAGTCGCGGCCTTCCCAGGCCTTGCCGCGCTCGCCCTCGAACCACTGCCGCTCGGCCCAGTCGGCGGTGTAGACGCCGGGCCTTCCGCCCAGCGCCGTCACCGACATGCCGCTATCGTCCGCCAGCGCGGGAAGCTGCGCTGCCTTGGCGGCCGCGTGGGCCTTGAGCAGCGCGTTCTCCACGAACGTCGTGCCCGTCTCCTCCGGCTCGGGCAGGCCGAGTTCGCCGGCGGAAACGCACTCGATCCCGAACGGCGCAAGCAGGGCGCCGATTTCCCGAAGCTTGCCCGCATTGTGCGTGGCAATCACGAGACGTTCGCCCTGGAGGCGGCGATTGCTCACCGGCCGACGGCCTTGGCCTGGGCGGCGAAGATCCGGTCGCAGCCGATGCGGGCGAGGCGCAGGAGGCGCAGCAGGCCTTCCTCGTCATAAGTCGCGCCTTCGGCGGTTGCCTGGGCCTCGGCGATCATGCCGCCTTCGATCAGCACGAAGTTGGCATCGGCATCGGCCGAGCTGTCTTCGATATAGTCGAGGTCGAGCACCGGGGTACCCTCGCAGATTCCGCAGGAGATCGCGGCGACGCGGGCGTTGATCGGATCTTCCTTGATCTTGCCTTCGGCCATCAGCTTGTCGACGGCCAGGCGCAGCGCGACCCAGGCGCCCGAGATGGAGGCGGTGCGGGTGCCGCCATCGGCCTGGAGCACGTCACAGTCGAGCACGATCTGGCGCTCGCCGAGCTTCTTCATGTCGACCACGGCGCGCAAGCTGCGGCCGATCAGGCGCTGGATTTCCTGGGTGCGGCCCGACTGCTTGCCCTTGGCGGCTTCGCGGCTGCCACGGGTGTGAGTGGCGCGGGGCAGCATCGAGTATTCGGCGGTGACCCAGCCTTCGCCCTTGCCGCGAAGGAACGGCGGAACCTTTTCCTCGACCGAAGCGGTGACGAGCACACGAGTATCACCGAAGGAAATCAACACCGAGCCTTCGGCGTGCTTGGTGAAACCGGTCTGGATGTCGATAGCGCGCATCTCGTCGGGCGTACGGCCGGAAGGTCGCATGGAGGTTCCTTTGGTCTAAAATTGCCTGCGCCCCCTAGAGCATTTTTCGCCCCGGTGGAAACACCTGAGCGCGTGGAAAATGCGACAATCGAGTGTGTCCAAGGGAAAAAGCGCGATAGTCGTCCCGACATCGCGCCATGGGACTTGAGGCCTTGGCGGCAATCCCTAAGTTGAGGACGAATGCCGACACCACCCATCCTGGAACTGACCGACCGCGCGCGCGAGATTTTCCGCCTCGTCGTGGAGGGCTACATCGCCACCGGAAGCCCGGTCGGCTCGAAGGTCCTGGCCGGGCCGGGCGGCGTGAAATTGTCCTCGGCATCGATCCGTTCCGTCCTGGCCGACCTCGAATCGCTGGGACTGCTGGCTGCCCCCCACATAAGCGCGGCACGCCTGCCGACCGAGGCCGGGCTGCGCCTGTTCGTGGACGGCATCATGCAAGTGGCGGAACCGACCGCCGAGGAACGGCTCGCCATCGAGAGCCGGATTGCCGCGCCGGGGCCGATCGAGGCCGCGCTCGAGGCGACCAGCGCCTTGCTGTCGAACCTCACGTCGGGTGCCGGCGTGGTAATGGTGCCGCGCCGCGAACCGCGCCTGATGCACTTGCAGATCGTCCCGCTCGGCCCCGGCCGGGCGCTGGCGGTGCTCGTGGGCGAAGAGGGCGCGGTGGAGAACCGGATCATCGAGCTGCCCGCCAGCCTGCCGCCCGGCGCGCTGGAGGAAGCCTCGAACTACATCACCGCCCATCTCGCCGGCCGCACCCTGGGCGAGGCGGCCCGGGCGATGCGGTCCGACATCGCTACCGGCAAGTCGGCACTCGATACGGCCAGCCGCGACCTCGTGGAGCGCGGCCTTGCCGTGTGGAGCGAGGATGCGACCGCCCGGCCGGTGCTGATCGTGCGCGGGCAGGCCAATCTCCTCGACGAATCGGCGCTTTCCGATCTCGAACGCGTCCGCTCGCTGCTTGACGACCTGGAAAACAAGCAGTCCGTCGCCGAGTTGCTGGAGACGGCGCGCGAGGCGGATTCGACCAGGATATTCATCGGATCGGAAAACCGGCTTTTCGCGCTTTCCGGCTCCTCGGTCATCGCTTCGCCCTATCGGGATCGCGAGGGCAGGGTCGTCGGCGTAGTGGGGGTAATCGGCCCGACTCGGTTGAATTATGCGCGCGTCGTCCCCATGGTGGACTTCACTGCCCAGAGCCTGGGCAAGCTCATCGGATAGTTGGAACCTTACAATAATGACTGACGACAAGACCCAGCCGCCAGAGGGTCAGACTGTAGATCCCGCCATCGCGGAAGAACTGAAGGGCGTGCCCGAAGACATGATCGACAGCGATAAGGACGGCGGTGAAATCGCCAAGCTCCGCGAGGAACTGGAAATCGCCAAGCAGGACGTGCTTTACGCCCGTGCCGAGACCCAGAACGTGCGCCGCCGTCTTGAAAAGGACGTGGCCGACACCCGCGCCTATGCCGCGACCGGCTTTGCCCGCGACATTCTCTCGGTGGCGGACAACTTGTCCCGCGCGCTTTCCTCGATCCCGGGCGAACTGCGCGAGGACGAGAAGCTGAAGGGCATCGTCGCCGGCATCGAGGCGACTGGCCGCGAGATCGAGAAGGTGTTCACCAACCACGGCATCAGCCGCATCGCCGCGATGGGCATGCCGCTCGACCCGAACCAGCACCAGGCGATGATCGAGGTTCCCTCGGCCGATGTCGAGCCGGGCACGGTCGTCCAGGAACTCCAGGCCGGTTATATGATCAAGGACCGCCTGCTGCGTCCTGCCATGGTGGCCGTGGCGAAGAAGCCGGACTGATCCGGCTTTCCTGATCCCTGTTACCCGCCGTGCCCGCTGTTGGTCTTCAAGGTTCGTCAAGGCCTTGAGAGACGAACGGGGGCACGGTGTCGTTCGTTTGCAGGGCCTTATGGAACCCCTCCGCATCGGGGCCGTTGATCAGTCAGGCAACTGATTTTCAGCGGAGAGATCCCATGCGAATGCTCATTCTTCCTATCTTGGCCGCCGGCGCCCTGGGCGTGGCTGGCTGTGCAAGCAACTACGGCGGCGAAGGCGCCCTGGCCGGCGGCGCGCTGGGCGCGGGCGTTGGTGCGCTGGCGGGTGACGTCGGCGCCGGTGCCGCCGTCGGCGCTGCTGCCGGTGCGGCTGTCGGCTCGACCCAGAAGAAGCACAATGGCTGCTATCGTTACGATCGCCGCGGCGACCGCTACTGGGACCGCGACTGCTGATCGCGCCGGCCTGACGGGTCTGCTTACACACAAGAAAGGGGCGCGGGGAAACTCGCGCCCCTTTCTCAATGTGTTTGGGAGCCTAGCCTGAAATCCGGCCGAACGGCAGGATGCCGTCATAGCTGGCGAGCGGCGGTGCACCTGGAACTCGCCATCCCCGATCGAGCAGGAACGCGTGGCGCACGATCTCGGCCTGCTGCTCGATCCCGTAGCGACCGAGCGTCCAGCCCGGCCGCAAGGCATAATCGTAGCGGCAGAGCGGATGGCGCATGAGCGGAAGATACCAGCGGCCTTTGCGCTGGGTCTGCCAGACATGCGTCATTTCATGGATGAACAACCCCTGGAGCCCGATCGGCGCTCCGGCGAAATCGTCCTGGTAGAGCGCGGAGCCGCGGTGGAAATGAAGGTGCCCGCAAGGCGCCATGACGACATTGGCAGGCTGGAAGGGAAACCATTTGCGCCGCCGGATGCGAACCGGCGCGCAGTCCACCGCGTCGCCGAAAACCGATTGGACCAGCGCGATCTCACCCGGTGTCAGCGGCCGCTCGGCCCCCGGCAGGCAGGGCGGGGGCGCGAGTTCTTCTGGCAGGGGTTCCCCGGACAAGTGCGTGGTCAGTGGTCCATTCCGGGCATGTCGCTGCCGCCGCCCATATCCCCCCCCATGGTTTCAACCCGAAGCGGCATCGAGAGCTTGTCGCCGTCGGAAAACGTCAGGGTTAATTCGGCCGTCTCGCTGGCCTTTACCGTCTCGCCGATGTCGAACACCATGACGTGCATGCCGCCCTGCTTGAAATCGACCTGGGCGCCGGGCGCGAGATCGAGCGAATCGACGGCGGCCATGCTGCCGCCCTCCGTCTTGTGCATCTGGGCGCTGCCGGCGCCGCCGACATGGACGCCGACGAGCTTCACCGGCACCGAACCGTCATTGCGCACGGTGAAGTAGACCGCGCCGGGGCGGCCGGCCACGACCGGAAGAATGAGGTGGCCGTCGCTGGCGCTGATGCCGGGCTTCGCGGTCGGCCCGGCGTCAAGCGAGGCGCTTTCCTGCGGCGCCGGCGCCTCGCTCTGCTTGCAGGCGGCAAGCGAGACGAGCAGGGCGGAGGCACTGGTAAAGGCAAGCAGGGAAAAGGGCTTCACGGCGGCTGGATCCTCTCGGGCAGGCCCCTGATCGCGAAGAGTTTCGGGGCGCTGAAAATTTCCCCCGCGTAATGCCATCGCGACAGACTTGTTCCAAGCGAAACCACACCTATATGCGGCTCCGACGACTTTGAACGTCATCGAGCTGTGCAAGCCGCCTTGCCTTATGGAGGGAGGCGATCCGCATGGTGTCATCCACTGACGTGAGGAATGGGGATAATGGCAAAAGTAATTGGTATCGACCTCGGCACCACCAACAGCTGCGTCGCCGTGATGGACGGCGGCAAGCCCAAGGTTATCGAGAACTCCGAAGGCGCGCGCACCACGCCCTCGATCGTCGCTTTCACCAAGGATGGTGAACGCCTGATCGGGCAGCCCGCAAAGCGCCAGGCCGTGACCAACGGCGACAACACGATTTTCGCGGTGAAGCGCCTGATCGGCCGCCGCTTCGACGACCCGGTGACCAAGAAGGACACCGAGCTGGTTCCGTACCACATCGTCAAGGGCAAGAACGGCGACGCCTGGGTCCAGGCCGGCGGCGAAGAGTACAGCCCCTCGCAGATCTCGGCCTTCACTCTGCAGAAGATGAAGGAAACCGCCGAATCGTACCTCGGCGAGACCGTGACGCAGGCCGTCATCACCGTGCCCGCCTACTTCAACGACGCGCAGCGCCAGGCGACCAAGGACGCCGGCCAGATCGCCGGTCTTGAAGTGCTGCGCATCATCAACGAACCGACCGCGGCCGCACTGGCCTATGGCCTCGACAAGCAGGACGGCAAGACCATCGCCGTCTACGACCTTGGCGGCGGCACCTTCGACGTTTCGATCCTCGAAATCGGCGACGGCGTGTTCGAAGTGAAGTCGACCAACGGCGACACGTTCCTGGGCGGTGAAGACTTCGACACCAAGCTGGTCGAATGGCTGGCCGACAAGTTCAAGGCCAAGGAAGGCATGGACCTGCGCAGCGACAAGCTCGCTCTGCAGCGTCTGAAGGAAGCGGCCGAGAAGGCGAAGATCGAACTCTCGTCCACCGCGACGACCGAGGTCAACCTGCCCTTCATCACCGCACGCATGGAAGGCGGCGCCACCACTCCGCTGCACCTCGTCGAAACCGTCACCCGCGCCGACCTTGAAAAGATGGTTGCGGACCTGATCCAGCGCACGCTGGAACCCTGCCGCAAGGCGATCGCCGATGCCGGTCTTTCGGCCAAGGACATCGACGACGTCGTGCTCGTGGGCGGCATGACCCGCATGCCCAAGGTGCGCGAAGTCGTGAAGGACTTCTTCGGCAAGGATCCGCACACCGGCGTGAACCCTGACGAAGTGGTTGCCATGGGCGCCGCGATCCAGGCCGGCGTGCTTCAGGGCGACGTCAAGGACGTGCTCCTGCTCGACGTCACCCCGCTGTCGCTGGGCATCGAGACGCTGGGCGGCATCATGACCAAGATGATCGACCGCAACACGACGATCCCGACCAAGAAGAGCCAGGTCTACTCGACCGCCGAGGACAACCAGCAGGCGGTGACCATCCGCGTGTTCCAGGGCGAGCGCGAGATGGCGCAGGACAACAAGATGCTCGGCCAGTTCGACCTGGTCGGCATTCCGGCCGCGCGCCGGGGCGTGCCGCAGATCGAAGTCACTTTCGACATCGACGCCAACGGCATCGTCAACGTCTCCGCCAAGGACAAGGGCACCGGCAAGGAGCAGCAGATCCGCATCCAGGCCTCTGGTGGTCTGTCGGACGGCGACATCGACCAGATGGTCAAGGATGCCGAGAAGTTCGCCGAAGAGGACAAGAAGCGTCGTGAGGCCGCAGAGGCCAAGAACAACGCCGACAGCCTCGTCCACGCGACCGAGCAGCAGATCGCCGAGCATGGCGACAAGATCGACGCCGGGCTGAAGTCCGAAGTCGAAGCGGCCATTGCCGAGACCAAGACGGCGATCGAAGGCGGCGAACCCGCCGAGATCACCGCCAAGTCGCAGGCGCTGACCGAAGTCGCGATGAAGATGGGCCAGGCCATCTACGAGAAGGAACAGGCCTCGGGCGCTTCGCCGGAAGCCGCTCCGGCCGGTGCCGATGACGATGTCGTCGACGCCGAGTTCTCGGAAGTCGACGAAAACAACAAGGGCTGACGAGTCCTCATGAAAACCGCGATCGCCACCGGTGCACGACGTGCCGGTGGCGACCGGGTCGTACGCGGGGAAGTATAAGACGTGTCAGCGACTGAAATCGATTATTACGAACTGCTGGAAGTAGAGCGCAGCGCCGACGACAAGACCATCAAGTCGTCCTACCGCCGCCTCGCCATGCGGCATCATCCGGACAAGAACCCGGGCTGCGGCGATTCCGAAGCGCGTTTCAAGCAGATCAGCGAGGCTTACGACTGCCTCAAGGACCCCCAGAAGCGGGCGGCCTACGATCGTTACGGCCATGCCGCATTCCAGCAGGGAATGGGCGGCGGCGGTCATCCCGGCGGCGCCGAGTTCGGCGATATCGGGGACATCTTCGAATCCATCTTCGGCAGCGCCTTCGGTGGAGGCGGGCGTCAGCAGGCGCGTCGCGGTGCCGACTTGCGTTACGACATGGAAGTCAGTCTGGACGAAGCCTTCCACGGCAAGCAGACCGAGATCACCATCGAAGTCTCGCAGGGTTGCGAGCCTTGCGGCGGTTCGGGCGCCGAGCCGGGAACCGGCAAGCGCGGCTGCAACATGTGCGGCGGCCATGGCAAGGTGCGGGCGCAGCAGGGCTTCTTCGTGGTAGAACGCACTTGCCCCACCTGCCACGGTCGGGGCGAAGTGATCGAGAAGCCATGCCGCTCCTGCGGCGGCGAGGGCCGGGTCGACAAGCCACAGACCTTGCAGGTGGACATCCCGCCGGGCGTCGATTCCGGCACCCGCATCCGCCTTTCCGGCAAGGGCGAGGCCGGTCCCTTCGGCGCGCCTCCGGGCGATCTCTATATCTTCCTGCATGTCAAACGGCACCGGGTGTTCGAACGCGACGGCACGACGCTGATCACGCGCGTTCCGATCACTTTCACCACGGCGGCATTGGGCGGCTCGATCGAGATTCCCGGCATGGATGGCGAGGGCCTTTCGGTCGACATTCCGGCGGGCATCCAGTCGGGCAAGCAGCTGCGCAAGCGCGGCGCGGGCATGCCGGTCCTGCAGGGGCGGGGCCGCGGCGATCTCGTCATCGAGATCAGCGTGGAAACGCCGACCAAGCTTTCCGCCCGCCAGAAGGAAATCCTGCGCGAGCTGCAGTCGACCGAAACCGGCGACGAATGCCCGCAGTCCAAAGGCTTCTTCGACCGCATCAAGGAAGCCTGGAACGATCTGACGGAATAACCCCCGTTAGGCCGAATAACCGCACAAAAACGTCGTCCCGGACCTGATCCGGGACGACGTTGTTTTTTTGGCCGACGTTTTTGGCCGACGTTTTTTGGCCGAACGTCAGCCGCCTCTCAGCACTTCTTCCCGCACGTTCCGCACCAGCGTGGGATCGGCCGTGAGGCGATCCTTTTCCTCTTCGAGCACGGCCAGGAAAGCCTCCCGCTTGAAGGTCCAGAGTTCGCCTTCCAGCAGGGCATGTTCGCCCTCGGCGGTTGAGGAAATCAGGTCGATCATCCGCTCGGCGCCGTGCAATCGGCCCCAGAGGTAGTCGTTCTCGCGATAGGCGCGGCTGAAGAAGGCACCGAAGTTGAAGAACTCGGTGCCGCGAAGCACCGGACCTTGCCGGATCATGTGGCAATCCTCAGGCGAAATGCGGTCGACGCGAATCGGATCGAACTCCGTCAGGCCCTCGCCGCGCAGCAGCGGCAGGGTCACCGTGTCGTAGAAAGGGAAGCCGAGGTAGGCGAGCAGCACCCGGCGCCGCAGCGCCTGCGGCATCTCGGCCAGGGCTTCCGCCAGGAGGGTATCGACCCGGGCATCGATCGCCACCAGGTCGCGAACCTTTTCGATGTGATCGATCACCGCGCCAGGGTCGGTGAACACCGCTGCGGCGAGCGCGGCGAAAGTCTCCCCCATCGCAGCGACCGGCTCGCGGTCGAGATAAAGCGCAAGCGCGGCGTAGATCGCCTCCCTTGCCTTGTCCCGCTCTACTTCCGTGACGCTTTCTTCCTGCTGCCACTCCTGCGTGACGCGCCGTGCCAGCAGGCGAAGCCGCCGAATTCGGAACGCCAGGTCATGCGTGCGGAAAAAGCCGATCATCCCCGGTGAACCGTCGCCTTTCAGGCCCTTGATCCGGTCCAGCCCGACGCTGGCGAAATGATCGTGAAGCCGCAGCGCGATCGGCTCGCTGGAGGAGAGGCCCAGCTCCGGCGCGCCTTCGTAGATGAGCCGGGCCAGCTTGGCGACGATCCCGGAAAACTTGACTTGGACGTATCCGTGATAGGCGAAACCCGCCTGTTCCAGCGCCGCGCGCTGTGCCTTGTCCCGCCAGGCGGAAAGGCGCTTGGGGGTCGGCCGGTCGAGGAAGAAGGTATTGCCGAACAGACGGTCCACCGTCTCCTCGATCTCCGGCCGCAATGCCAGCACGATGGCCCGCAGCGTCGCCACTTCCTGCGAATCGCGCTCTAAAGCCTCCAGGTTGTCGCGAATCGGCTGCTCGCGCGGGATCGAGGACAGTGAGCCGAATATCGTCGAGAAGAAGCCCGGCGCCCGGCGTTCCTGGCGCATCGAGGCGCCGATACGATCCGGCGTGGGGTCGATGTAGACGAAACGGCGATCGACTTCGCGCGTCGCCGGCCGGTCGCGCAGCACGCCCATGGCATCGGCGAAGGGCGCGTTGTTGAGCACCGAGCCGTCGATGAGCGCAACATTGTCGAGGTCTCCGCGCTGGCTGTGCTCGGGCATGACGCGGCGGAAGAACGCCTCGCGCTCCGGCCAGGCGAGCCCTAGTTCCGCAATCACGCCGTCGATTTCCTCGATCTGGAGCGGCGGGAAGGCACCCGGGAAACTCGCCGTGGCGCGGGCGGCCAGCAGGAGTTCCGGCATGGCGGCAAGGGAAGGGGTGCCGGACCGCGACTCGAAACCGATGCTGAGGCGATGCTCGCTTTCCAGCACGAGTTCCGGCGAGTGAAGGCGCAAGGTTTCAAGGTGTCCCTTGAAGTCCGTTGCCGTCACGAAGAGGTTTATCGGATGGCCATGGGGAAGGAGCGGCGGCCCGGCCTCGGTCTCGGCCATCGCCGTGAAGGCTCCGGCCAGCAGGCGCGAGAGACCGACCCCGCTAAAAGGCGGTTCGAACCAGCGCGAGCGGATCAGCCGCGAGAGTTTTTGCCGCACTTCCTCGCGGGTTTCCGGCGCCACGCTGGTCGTCACGGCATTGCCGGGCCGATGCAGCAGGTAGGAGACGAGCGGCCGGGCCCAGAACTTGGTGACCTGGCTGCGCGCCCTTGCTTCCGGATCGAGCAGGACGTCGACGTCGGCGTTTTCCAGCCAAAGCTCGGTCAGCGGCTCCAGCGAGTGTCCCGAATGGATCGCCTGCGAGAGGAATACGCTGTTTATCCCGCCCGCGCTGGCACCGGCGACAATGTCGGTCAGTATGCGCAGCCGCAGGTTGCTGCCGGCCTCCAGTCGCTTGAGCAGCTTGTGATAGACTCGCGCCGTCCCCGGCGGCGGTTCCGCATCGCCCTCCGCCCAGAACGCCTGGCTGGCCTGAAGCGCCTTCCAGAGTTCCTTGGTGACCCCGTGCATGTAAACGGCAAGGCTGATGCCGCCGTAGCAGACCAGCGCGATCCGCAATTCCTTTTGCCGCATTGCTCCATGTTGGCGCTATCGTTCGGGAAAGGCAATTGCGTTCTCATTCCGTTCCCGATAATCGGGCGACATGGCAAAGCCCAAGCGTCGATATGTCTGTCAGGCCTGCGGAGGAGTCTCCTCCCGCTGGCAAGGTCAATGTCCCGATTGCGGGGAGTGGAACACGCTGGCGGAAGATGCGCCGCAGACGGTGTTTTCCTCCAAGCACGATCTCTCGTCCGGGGGGCGGCCGATCCTGTTCACGCCTCTCGATGCACCAGGCGAATTGCCGAAGCGGCGCGCGAGCGGATTTGCGGAGTTCGACCGTGCGCTGGGCGGAGGACTGGTCCCCGGCTCCGCGATCCTGATGGGCGGCGATCCCGGCATCGGCAAATCGACGCTCCTGCTTCAGGCTTCGGCGCATATCGCCCTGGCCGGCGGCAGCGTGGTCTATGTCAGCGGCGAGGAAGCCGCCGGGCAAGTGCGGCTGCGCGCGGAGCGACTGGGGCTGTCGAAGGCGCCGATCCTGCTGGCCTCCGCCACATCCGTGCGGGACATACTGACCACGCTTGGCATGATGGACGCGCCGACACTGTTAGTCATCGATTCGATCCAGACCATGCATTCCGACACGATCGAGGGCGCGCCGGGCACGGTCAGCCAGGTCCGCGGCTGCGCCTTCGAGCTGATCCGCTATGCCAAGGAGAACGATGTCACTCTCGTGCTCGTCGGCCACGTCACCAAGGACGGCACGATCGCCGGTCCGCGCGTATTGGAACATATGGTCGACGTGGTCATGGCGTTCGAAGGCGAACGCAGCCACCAGTACCGTATCCTGCGCAGCCTGAAGAACCGCTTCGGGCCGGTGGACGAAATCGGCGTCTTCGCCATGGAGGGGGCAGGATTGGCCGAAGTCGGCAATCCCTCGATGCTGTTCCTTTCCGGCCGTGATCAGGAAATGGCCGGAAGCGCCGTGTTTGCCGCCATGGAGGGGACGCGGCCCGTGCTCGTGGAAATCCAGGCGCTGATCGTCCGGCTCCAGAGCGGGGCAACACCGCGCCGTGCCGTGGTCGGTTGGGATTCGGGCCGCATGGCCATGTTGCTGGCGGTGCTGGAGGCACGCTGCGGGCTCAATTTCTCCAGCGCGGAAGTCTACCTGAACGTCGCAGGCGGCTACCGCCTGGCAGATCCCGCAGCGGACCTTGCCGTGGCCGCCGCGCTGATTTCGGCGCTGGGAGACAGGCCGCTTCCGAAGAATGCGGTCTGGTTCGGGGAAGTCTCGCTCGCAGGGGAGATCCGCCCGGTTTCGCATTCATCGATCCGTCAGCGGGAATCGGCGAAACTCGGCTTTGGGCGCGCGATCGGGCCGGCAGGCGGGGCCAATGCCGAAGGTACGGCAAAGGGCATCGACTTTACCGGCCTGGCCATGTTGCCCAATCTCGTTGACCGTATCCTGACGGATGCCTAGTTCGGGGCCTTATGACCGGTTTCGATATTGCTGTTCTGGTGTTTGTGGGCGTGGGTGCCGCCACCGGATTTCTGAGAGGTTTCGTGCAGGAGATTCTCGCTTTGGGAGCGTGGATCTTCGCCGTGTTCGCCATCCGGGCGCTGCATACGCCGCTGTCGGCCTGGCTGGTTCCTTATAGCGGCGACGGGACGGCCACGCCGGTAATCGCTTTTGCGGTGCTGCTGCTGGTGCCTTTCATCGTCGTAAGGCTGATCGCGAGCTGGGCGGGCAAGCGAAGCCGCGCCTCGGTACTGGGTCCGATCGATCGAGTGCTCGGGTTCGGCTTTGGCGCGGTGAAGGGCGTTATCGTCGTGATCCTGGGCTTCTCCGTCCTGGTGCTGGGCTATGACACGGTCTGGGGCATCGGCGGCCGACCGGCCTGGATGAAGGAAGCGCGGACTTATCCCTTCGTCAACGCCAGCAGCGAGGCACTGGTGAAGATGATTTCCGAGCGCCGCCGGGAGGCGCTGCGGGCCGAGGCGGCGGGAACCTGATGTCGGCAACCGTTCTCTATACCCCGGAAGTCCTGGGCCTGACGATCAGGCTGGCGCATTATCCCTGGAGCGAGGCGCTGCCGCTGCAGGGCGAGGCACGGTCACAGAGCTGCGGCAGCACGATCGCGCTTGGCCTGTCGCTCGGCGAACGGGGAACCGTGGAGAGCATCGGCATCCGCAGCCAGGCCTGCGCCATCGGCCAGGCCGCCGCGGCTATCTTCGCCGATGCCGTCATCGGTCGCGGTCCCGAAGAAGTCTGCGTGACGGGCGAAACGATGGCGCGCTGGCTATCCGGCGAAGCCCCCATGCCCGAATGGCCCGGCCTGGCGAAGATTGCGGCCGCACGGGACTATCCCGGTCGGCACGGCGCCGTCCTGCTTCCCTGGCGCGCCGCCATTCAGGCATTCTCGAAAGACGACTGACGCGTGGCGGGGCGACCCGCTTTCCGGCATGATTGAGATGCAATCGTTGCAAGGCCGCCGGGTACTTTGGCGGTTTTCTTCGCTTCAATTCCGTCTACATGAGGGCGCTGGCAACGCCGTTTTCTTCCGAAACGGCCGTCCGCGCAATGTGGTGAAGATGTTTTCCGAGTTTCCTGCCTCCGCCCTCCGTCTCGCTTTCGACCGTGATGCCTTGCGCTCCAACTGGCTGGCGCTGGACCGCCTGTCCGGATCCGCGCGAGCGGGTGCCGCGGTCAAGGCCAACGGCTATGGCCTTGGCGCGAAGCAGGTGGTGCCGGTGCTGCACGCGGCAGGCTGCCATGACTTCTTCGTCGCGCATTGGGGGGAGGCATGGGACCTGCTTGATTGCGTGAGCCCCTCGGCACTTTCCGTGCTGCACGGTCCCTTGACGCCGCAGGATGCCGCGTTTGCGCGCGAAAGCGGTGTTACGCCGGTGATCAATTCGCTCGCCCAGGCCAGGCGCTGGACCGAGGCGGGCGGCGGCCGCTGCCATCTCATGGTCGATACCGGCATGAACCGTCTCGGCATTCGCATGGAAGAACTGGCTGACGAAGCGATAGCCGCGCTCGACATCGACCTGTTGCTTTCGCACCTGGCCTCGGCCGAGGAAGAGACCGATCTCAACGCCGCGCAGTGCACCCGGTGGCAGGAAGCGCGCCGGCAAGTGCCCCACATTCGCGCTAGTCTGGCCAACAGCGCCGGCATTGCGCTGGGCAGCGACTATCATGGCGACCTGACGCGACCGGGCATCGCCCTCTACGGCGGCATTCCGCGGGCCGGCATGGAGCAGGATTTGCGGCAAGTCGTCCGTCCCGAGGCGGCGATCCTCCAGGTTCGCGACGTGCCTGCCGGAGAGACGATCGGCTACAACGCCACATATACCGCAAGTGCGCCCATGCGGGTCGGCGCCATCGCGCTCGGCTATGCCGACGGCTATCTGCGCTGCTGGTCCGGCAAAGGCCTGTTCCGCGCCAAGGGACATGAATTGCCGGTGCTCGGCCGTGTCAGCATGGACCTCACCGTCGTCGACCTGACTCACGCGCCGGACGTGGGCGAGGGAGACTGGATCACGGCAGATTACGCGCTTCCGCAAGCCGCAGCGGCATCCGGGCTTTCGCAATATGAATTGCTGACCCTGCTGGGCCGGCGTTTCGGGCGCTGATCGGATCTGCCGCGACACGGCTCTGACCTTCCGTCGGCGGCAGAGCACAGTGAAAATCACCCAGGGCGAAATAGGCAAGGCACGGTCCGGTTTTGCTGCGCAGCAATTTGTGTTGCGTTGCGACAAGGGTGGGTGGTAACCTCTTGTCATACTGGCCGGGAATTAGGCAGACTGGGGATTGGCAAATGGCTGAAACGGCGTCTCAGGACGACAACACGGTAATCATAAAAAAATACGCTAACCGTCGTCTCTACAATACGCGCTCGTCGAGCTACATTACGCTCGATCATCTTGCCAAGATGACCCGCGAAGGGGTCGATTACAAAGTGCTCGATGCCAAAAGCGGCACGGACATCACGCATACGATCCTGACGCAGATCATCATGGAAGAAGAATCGAACGGTGAGCAGATGCTCCCGGTCAACTTCCTGCGCGAACTCATCAGCATGTACGGCAATTCGATGCAGTCGCTGGTTCCGCATTATCTCGAAGCCTCGATGGACAATTTCCGGGCCAATCAGTCGAAGCTGCACAAGGCTTTCGAAGACAGCCTGGGCAATAATCCGCTGGCGAAGCTGGCCGAACAGAACATGGCCATGTTCAAGGCCGCCGCCGCGGCCTTCATGCCCGGTGCCGAAAAGCCGGAGCCCAAGGCACCCGCTGCCGAAGACACCGGAGACCTTTCCGCGCTGCGCGATCAGATGGCGGAAATCCAGAAGAGGCTTGACGCGCTGGGCAAATAAGGGTCTGCGCGGGGTGCTTTCGCGGCGCGTCATCGGCGCCGCGACTTGCCCGGAATGCAACGGATGGTCCGTCGCATCGCTCAGTTCAGGAAGAAGCACCCGTGTCCGCCATTCGTCACGCCCTCTCCACCAAGCGCGAGGACGACTTCGCCCAGTGGTACCAGGAAGTCATTTCCGAAGCCGAAATGGCCGAGGAGTCGGGTGTTCGCGGGTGCATGGTCATCAAGCCGTGGGGCTACGGCATCTGGGAGCGCATCCAGCGCCTCATGGATGACCGGATCAAGGCCGCCGGCGTCACCAACTGCTACTTCCCGCTGTTCATTCCGCTTTCGTATTTCGCCAAGGAAGCCGAGCACGTCGAAGGCTTCGCCAAGGAAATGGCGGTCGTCACGCACCATCGCCTTGTCGGCGACGGCAAGGGCGGCCTCGTTCCCGATCCCGAAGCGAAGCTCGAAGAACCGCTGATCGTCCGCCCGACTTCGGAAACGGTGATCGGCGCGGCCATGGCACGCTGGGTGCAATCCTGGCGCGACCTGCCGCTCATGGTCAACCAGTGGGCCAATGTCGTGCGCTGGGAAATGCGCACTCGCATGTTCCTGCGCACCAGCGAGTTCCTCTGGCAGGAGGGCCACACCGCTCACGCCGACCGCGACGATGCCATGACCGAGACGCTGCGCGCGCTCGAAATGTACCGCGACTTTGCCGAGACCGAGCTGGCCATGCCGGTGATCGCCGGCGAAAAGCCCGAGAATGAACGCTTCCCCGGCGCCGTCGCGACTTATTCGATCGAAGCCATGATGCAGGACGGCAAGGCGCTCCAGGCGGGCACTTCGCACTACCTCGGCACGGGCTTCGCAGAAGCGGCCGGCATCCAATATCAGGACAAGGAAGGCACGCAGCAATACGCCCACACGACCAGCTGGGGCACTTCCACCCGCATGGTCGGCGGCGTCATCATGACGCATGGCGACGATGACGGCCTGCGCGTTCCGCCGATGATCGCGCCGCAGCAGATCGTGATCCTGCCGATGCTGCGCGACAACGACGAGGACGAGGCGCTGCTCGCTTATTGCGAAGACTTGCGCAAATCGCTGGTCACCCAGTTCGCCCTGGGCGAACCGCTGCGCGTCCTGCTCGACAAGCGTCCCGGCAAGGCCACGCAAAAGCGCTGGGCCTGGGTCAAGAAGGGCGTTCCGCTAATCCTCGAGATCGGCGGCCGTGATGCCGCCGGCGGACAAGTCTCGATGCTGCGCCGTGACAAGCTCTGGAACGAGGCTGCGAAGGCAAACTTCGTGGGCATGGCCAAGGATGCGTTCGTTTCGCGCGCCGCTGCCGAGGTCGAGGATATCCAGACCGCGCTCTTCGCCGAAGCCAAGGCCAAGCTGGACGCGAACATCTCGCGCGCGGACAGCTTCGACGAACTTGCCGCCTTCTTCTCGGAAGAAAAGCGCTACCCGGGCTGGGTGGAAGTCGAATGGTCGCGCCCCACCGGCGAAGCGCTTGAGGCTGTCGTCCAGAAGCTGAAAACGCTGAAGCTCACCATCCGCAACACCCCGCTCGATGCTGCGCCGGTGTCCGGCAATTGTGTGTTCACCGGCGGTCCGGCACTTGAGCGCATCTACGTCGCAAGGTCCTACTGATCTGAAGGGGAAGAGGACGTGTTGGGATCGATCAAGTACAACCTGACGAACCTGATGAACTTCAAGGGCCGGGATGCCCGGCAGACCTTCTGGTTCTACGTTCTCTTCCTCGTCGTGATCCAGTACGCCGTGGGCATGGTGATCGCCATGCCCATGATGGGCGGGATCATGAAGGGCGCCTTCATCGCCGCCCAGCAGGGCGTCTCCGGCGACGACATGAATGCCCGCGTCATGACCCAGATGGCGGGCTACATGCGCACGTCGATGACGGTCTCGACCATCGTGTCGCTCACGGCAGGCCTGCTGCTGATCGCCTCGTTCGCCCGCAGGTTGCACGATTCCGGCAAGCCTGCCTGGATCTCGCTCCTGACATTCCTGCTTTCGGTCACGTCCAAGGCGATAGTCTGGTCCAGAATGGATGAAATCGTCTCCACCATGGAGAAGGTTTCCGCGGACAATCTGGAGACGGCTTTCGCCATGCAGTCGCGGATGGTCACCGCGAGTCTGCTGGGATATCTCGCCATCCTGATCGTGATAATCTTCGGCGTCTGGCCATCCAATCCCGGCCCGAACCGCTACGGCGAAGCACCGGTTCGCTTCTGACCCTCTTGCCAAGCCGGCTATCCGGCGTGACAAGCGCCTGCATGAACAAGATTCTGGTTGCCGCAGCTCTTTCCGCCACGATCCTTTCCAGTCTTCCAGCAAGCGCTTCGGACGAAACTGGGCCCACGGCATCCGTCTCCGAAGCCCGCATGCGCACGGATGTCGCCAAGCTGGTCTCCTTCGGCACCCGTCACACGCTGTCGTCGGACACTGATCCCAAGCGCGGCATCGGCGCCGCGCGCCGCTGGGCTGCGGATGAATTCCGCAAGACGTCGAAAGCCTGCGGCGGCTGCCTCGAAGTGGTCATGCCAGAAGCGATGGTCAGCGGCACGCGCATTCCGGCGCCGGTCAAGATGGTCGATGTGGTCGCCATCCAGCGCGGCACCGAGCGGCCGAACGAAGTGGTGATCGTCGAGGCCCATATCGACAGCCGCGTAACCGATGTGATGGATGCCAAAAGCGATGCTCCAGGCGCCAATGACGACGGTTCCGGCACGGCGCTCGTCCTTGAAGCCGCCCGTATCCTTTCCAAGCGCAAGTTTGCCGGCACCATCGTCTACGCAGCACTTTCCGGCGAGGAGCAGGGGCTCTACGGCGGCAAGCTTCTGGCGGACTACGCTAAGAAGCAGGGCTGGACGGTCAAGGCCGTGCTCAACAACGACATTGTCGGCGGCACGCATGGCTCCGATGGGCTGGTCGACGACAAGAACGTAAGGCTGTTTTCCGAAGGCCCGCGCGCCGATGCCACGGACAAGACCCGCGCGGACGCCCGGCGCTTCGGCGGCGAAAACGACAGCCCGGGACGCAATATCTCGCGCTTCATCGCCGAACTGGCGGGCGATGTGCAGAACGACTTCGCCGTGAGGCAGGTCTGGCGCGCCGATCGCCTGGGCCGCGGCGGAGACCAGTTGCCCTTCCTCGAACAGGGCAATCCGGCCGTTCGCTTCTCGGTGGCCATCGAGGACTACGACCACCAGCACCAGGACCTGCGCACCGAGAACGGCGTGACCTACGGCGATACCATCGACGAGATGGACTTCGCCTATCTCGCCAAGGTGACGCGCCTCAACATCGCCGCGCTGGCAGCGCTTGCCGCCGCGCCGATGCCGCCGGCTCCCACGGCCGATGCGGCGGTGAAGACCTGGACCGACGTCACCTGGAAGCCGGTTGCCGGTGCCGCGGCGTACTCCGTCTGGCGGCGGCGCACCGATGCCCCCTCCTGGGAAGCGCAGCCGCTGGTGGCGCGCACCACGGAGACGAGCGTCAAGCTGGACGGCCTGCGCGGAGACGACTGGATTCTCGGCGTTCGCTCCATCGCGGCCGACGGCAGCGTCAGCCCGATCGCGGCAGCCGTACCGGGCGGAGGGTTTACTCCGCTTGCCCAATTGCCTTGATCCCTTCCTTGGTTGAATTTTACCGGTGGGATAGAGGGATGGGGGACATCTTTTTGCAGATATCCGGAAGACTGCCGCTCTGCGGGCAAGGGCCATCGCCGCGAGGCTTGCTGGCACGGGGCGAAGTAAATCTTTGTTGTCGGGCAGCGGGTTGGCGTGACAGTCGCCAATCGGGAACAGCACAAGCCCACCAGTTTGGAGAACGGGCGATTTCGGGTAACGGTGGGCACATATGGCACTGACGCAGCATTTCGATTTTCTGCACGTCATTGCGGGCATGCTCGTCGGCGTGCTCGTGGGGCTGACGGGCGTGGGCGGCGGCTCGCTGATGACACCGCTGCTCGTGCTGCTGTTCGGCGTAAATCCGCAGACGGCAGTCGGTACCGACCTTCTTTTTGCCGCCATGACCAAGATCGCGGGTTCTGCCGTCCACGGCAAGCGCGAGACGGTGGACTGGCGCATCGTGCGCCGCATGGCCTGCGGCAGCGTTCCCGCGGCTATCCTGACGCTCGCGACGCTTTCCTGGTTCGGCAAGGTCGGCAATTCGACCGAGCGCCTCATCATGGTTTCGCTGGCCGTGTTGCTGGGCGTGACGGCGCTTGCGGTCATATGCCGCAAATGGCTGCTGAGGCTGGCCCATGACATCGATCCGATCCAGCCCCGTTCGCGGGTGCTGACGGGAACCGTGCTGCTGGGCGCCGCCATCGGCGTTGCAGTCTCGATTTCCTCGGTCGGCGCTGGCGCCATCGGCATGACCGTGCTGCTGGTACTCTACCCCAAGCTCCCCGTGGCCCGCATCGTCGGTTCCGACATTGCCCATGCGGTGCCGCTGGCCCTCATCGCCGGCTTCGGTCACTGGATGATCGGCGACGTGGACTTCCCGCTTCTGGGCGTGTTGCTGATCGGCTCGATCCCGGGTGTCGTGATCGGCAGCTACTTGTCTTCCCATGCCTCGGACCGAATTCTCCAGCCCTTGCTGGCCTGCGTTCTGGCCGTTTCTTCCTGGCAGTTGTTCCTCAAGGCCAATGCCGGCGAAAAGCCTCATGCCGTGCCCGTCACCGCGCCGGCCGTGACGATCGCGGGCGAGGCGGCGGCCAAGCAGCCCTGAACCATTCTCGCGTACCGGGCGGCGGCATCGCCCCATCGGCATGCCGCCGCCATTGCAATGAAGGCCATTCCGGCGCATGGCGGAAACCATGCCTCCCAAGAACCGGCCCGAGCCTGGCCTCCCGACGCGCGAGCAAATCCTCGACTTCATCCAGAACTCGGCCGAACCCGTCGGCAAGCGAGAGATCGCACGCACGTTCGGGCTGAAGGGTAACGAAAAGATCCAGCTCAAGGCACTGCTGAAGGACATGGCCGAGGAAGGCCTGATCGACGGCAAGCGGACCGCGTTTCACCGCATGGGCGGGTTGCCCAAGGTCACCGTACTGCGCGTCGTGGACGTGAGCGAGGGCGAGCCCATCGCCGTGCCGGACACCTGGGCGCCCGACGATGCCACGCCGCCCCCGCGCATCCGCCTGATCGAGAAGGGCCGTTCGGCGCTCAAGAAGGGCGACCGGGTGCTGGCGCGCACGGAGGAAACGCAGACCGGATGGCGTGCCTATCCGATGAAGAAGCTGATGCTGCGTTCCGAGCAGCTTCTCGGCGTTGTCGAGATCGATGGTGCGGGCAAGCCGTGGCTGGCTCCGGTCGACAAGCGCATCCGTAACTCCTCGCCGATTTCCGACCTGGGCGGTGCGGAAAAGGGCGAGCTGGTACTGGCCGAGCCGATCGGCCGTTCCGCACGTCCCTCGGTCAAGATCACCGAAGTGCTTGGCGAGCCATTGGCGCCCAAGGCCTTCAGCTTGATCGCCATTCACAAGCACGGCATTCCGAACCATTTCGAGAGCGAGACGATTGCCGAGGCCGAAGCTTCGGCCAAGATGCCGCTCAGCCATGAACAGCGCGAAGACTTGCGGCACCTGCCCATCGTCGCCATCGACCCATCCGACGCGCGCGATCATGACGATGCGATCTGGGCCAAGCCTAACGCGGAGGGCGGTTTCGACGCGCTCGTCGCCATTGCCGACGTGTCCTTCTACGTCCGTCCGGGCGGCGAGATCGACCGCGAGGCACGGCGCCGCGGCAACTCGGTCTATTTCCCCGACCGCGTCGTGCCGATGCTGCCCGAAGTGCTCAGCGCCGACGTCTGCTCGCTGCGCTCGGGCGAGGACCGCGCGGCCATGGCCTGCCATCTCAAGGTGGACGGGCAGGGCAAGGTCACCGAATGGCGCTTTACCCGCGCGCTGGTGCGGATCGACGAAGTCATCGCCTATGAGGAAGCCCAGGCCCGCATCGACGAGGGCAGGGCGGAGCACCATCTCCAGGACCTCTGGGCCTGCTGGAAGCTGTTGGCCGAGGCCCGTCAGGCGCGCGACCCGCTGGAACTCGAACTGCCCGAACGCCGGGTGAAGCTGGACGAGCAGGGCCGCATCACCGAAATCGCCATCCGCGAGCGGCTCGATGCCCACCGCGTTGTCGAAGACTTCATGATCGCCGCCAACGTGGCCGCGGCCAAGGCGCTGGAGGCCAAGGTGGCCCCGGTCGTGTACCGCGTCCACGAGACCCCGAGCCGCGAAAAGCTGACCGCGCTCAAGGACTATCTGGCAACTTTCGGCCGCAATCTCTCGCTGGGGCAGGTCATCACGCCGGGCCTGTTCAACCGCATGCTCAAGGACATCGCGGACGATAGCGAAAAGGCGCTCATCATGGAAGCCGTGCTGCGCAGCCAGACCCAGGCCTATTACGGTCCGCGCAACGAAGGGCACTTCGGCCTCGCGCTCGCTTCCTACGCGCATTTCACCTCGCCGATCCGCCGCTATGCCGACCTTCTCGTGCACCGCGCGCTGGTCGATGCCTATGGGCTGGAGCAGCCCCGACCGCAGGGCGACATCCCGGCCACCTCGGGCCTTTCCGAGCGCGACCGTGACGATCTGGGCCGGGTCAGCGATGCCATCAGCCAGGCCGAACGCCGGGCGATGGAAGCTGAGCGCGAGACCATCGACCGCTATGTCGCCGCCTGGCTTTCGGGCCGCGTGGGCCAAGTGTTCGACACGCGCATCACCGGCGTGCGGAAGTTCGGCTTCTTCGCCACGATCATCGGCCTGGGCGGCGACGGCCTCGTGCCGGTCTCGACCCTGGGCGACGAGCGCTTCGGCTATGACGAAAAGGCGCAAGTCCTGGAAGGCGAGAGCAGCGGCACCGCCTATGCCATGGGCCAGATCCTGCGGCTGCGACTGGCGGAAGCCAATCCGCTGACCGGTGCGCTCAAGTTCGAACTGGAAGAAGGCGGCGGCCGCATCGAACCGCGCGGCCGGCCGCAGCCCCTGAAGAAGAAGGGCAAGCACTTCGTCTCGCCCCGCGGCCGACCGGGGAATATCCGGCACCAGGGGCGCAAGAAGAAGTAGCGATTCAAGGCTTGATCGTCCCGGACCTGATCCGGGACGGCGGCTTTCTCAGGCGAACGATAGACTTCGCGGTATCAGCTCAGGCGCTCGATCGCTTCGGCGTCGAGGGTGCCGGGGATCACGAAGACCGGGCAGGGCATCTGCCCCAGTCCGGCGCCGGTGAAGTGCGTGACGAGCGGCCCCGGTCCGCCCTCCTTGGCAGCGCCGAGCACGAGGGCCGAAACCTCTCCGTGCTCTTTCAGGTATTCGCGCACGATCTTGATGTCTTCTCCCATGCGAACGGAGATGACCGGCATCTTAGCGCCTTGTGATAAAAGGTTTCCGGCAGCGGCCGTCACCAGCGTCTCGGCGCGGGCGCGGGCCTCTTCCTCGATGGTGGCCTGGACCCCTCCGAAAGCATTGAACGGCTGGGGTGGAACCACGGCGAGAAGATGCAGCGCGCCATCGGTCTTCGCGGCGCGGCGCGCGGCGAATTGCAAGGCCACCAGCGCCTCTTCCGTTTCGTCCACGATGACCAGGTAGATGCGCATGGGTTTCCTCTCGATGCGGGCTTATCGGGCTATTCAGGTCATGGTGCAAGCCATCACGAATGCGAAAAAAGGATCGTGAAGGCGCTTGTGCGCGCGCGCCAACTTGTCCAAGGAAAGGCGGACCCCGCATACCTCCCCAAGGAAAACAAGGGACACACAAGCTTCCATGCCAATCGACATCAAGATGCCCGCCCTGTCCCCCACTATGGAAGAGGGAAAACTGGCAAAATGGCTGGTTAAGGAAGGCGACACCGTCAGCTCCGGCGATATCATGGCCGAGATCGAGACCGACAAGGCTACGATGGAGTTCGAAGCCGTCGACGAAGGCACGATCGGCAAGATCCTGATTGCCGAAGGTACCGACGGCGTGAAGGTCGGAACCGTGATCGCCATTCTCGCCGGTGAAGGCGAAGACGCCAGCACCGTTTCGGCTGCACCGGCTGCTGCTTCCGCTCCTGCCAAGGCGCCCGCGGAAGCCAAGGCCGAAGCGCCGAAGGCTGCCGCACCTGCGCCTGCCGCCTCCGCACCTGCGCCTGCCGCTTCGAAGGAAGGCCGTATCGCCGCCTCGCCGCTCGCCAAGCGGATCGCTGCGGACAAGGGCGTCGACCTCGCTGCCGTGAAGGGCTCCGGGCCCAACGGCCGCATCGTGCGCGCCGACGTGGAAGGCGCCAAGTCCGCGCCGGCCAAGCCTGCCGCCGCTGCGCCTGCTCCCGCCGCCGGTTCGGCCGAAGCCAAGGCCCCGGCTGTCGAGATGGCGGCGGAAACCCGCGCGCTGCTCGACGACCGCATCCCGCACTCGGTCGAGAAGCTGTCGGGCATGCGCAAGGTCATCGCGCGCCGCCTGACTCAGTCGATGCAGGAAGCGCCGCACATCTACCTCACCGTGGACGTGCGCCTCGACAAGCTCATGGCCCTGCGCGCCGAGATCAACTCCATGCTCGAAAAGCAGGGCGTGAAGGTCTCGGTCAACGACATGCTGATCAAGGCGCTCGGCCGCGCTCTGATCGACGTGCCGGAGTGCAACGTGACCTTCGCCGGTAACGAGCTGATCAAGTATGCGCGCGCCGACGTTTCGGTCGCCGTCTCGATCCCGGGCGGCCTGATCACCCCGATCGTCCAGAACGCCAACGGCAAGTCGTTCTCCGAAATCGCCAAGGCGACCAAGGACCTCGGCAAGCGCGCCAAGGAAGGCAAGTTGCAGCCGGGCGAGTATCAGGGCGGCACCGCCTCGATCTCGAACATGGGCATGATGGGCATCAAGCAGTTCACCGCCGTGATCAACCCGCCGCAGGCGACGATCATCGCCGTGGGCGCGGGCGAGAAGCGTCCGTGGGTGATGCCCGACGATTCGCTTGGCGTCGCCACCGTCATGAGCGCGACCGGCAGCTTCGACCACCGCGCGGTGGACGGTGCCGACGGTGCCCGCCTGATGGCCGCATTCCGCGAATACATCGAAACGCCGCTGGGCATGGTCGCCTAAGTGACCGAGACACGACGTGACCCGGTGATCCGGGTCACTGCCATGCCGGCCGACGCCAATGCCTACGGAGACATCTTCGGCGGCTGGCTGATGAGCCAGATGGACATGGGTGCCGGCCTCGTCGCCGCCCGTCGCTCGCGCGGACGCGCGGTGACGGTGGCGATGGACGGGATGCAGTTCCACCTGCCCGTAAAGGTAGGTGACGAAGTCTCGGTCTACGGCGAGATCCAGCGCGTGGGCCGGACTTCGTTGACCATCGCCATCGAAGCCTGGCGCCGGCATCGGCACGAAGAGGAAGAAGTGAAAGTGACGCAGGCCGTGTTCACTTTCGTCGCGGTGAACGAATTCGGTCAACCGCGCGCCATCGATCAGGAGAAGTAAGACAGTGGCTGATACCTACGACGTCATCGTCCTCGGTTCGGGCCCCGGCGGCTATGTCGCGGCCATCCGCGCCGCCCAGCTGGGCCTGAAGACCGCCATCGTCGAGCGCGAGCTGCTCGGCGGCATCTGCCTCAACTGGGGCTGCATCCCGACCAAGGCGCTGCTGCGCTCGGCCGAGGTGTTCCACCAGATGCAGCATGCCAAGAACTACGGCCTGGCCGCGGACAACATCACCGCCGACCTCGCCGCCATCGTCAAGCGTTCGCGCGGCGTTGCAGCCCAGCTCAACGCCGGTGTCACGCACCTGATGAAGAAGAACAAGATCACCGTCCACATGGGCACCGGCAAGCTGGTGGCCAAGGGCAAGCTGGCGGTGACCGACAAGGACGGCAAGACCGCCGAAGTCTCCGCCAAGCACATCATCGTCGCCACTGGCGCGCGTGCCCGCGAACTGCCTTTCGCCAAGGCCGACGGCAAGCGCATCTGGACCTATCGCCACGCGATGACCCCGGCCGAGATGCCGACCAAGCTGCTGGTCATGGGTTCGGGCGCCATCGGCATCGAATTCGCGAGCTTCTACAACGACATGGGCGTTGACGTCACCGTCGTGGAGATGCTCGACCGGATCGTGCCTGTCGAGGACAAGGACGTCTCCGCGTTCCTCGAAAAGGCCCTCACCAAGCAGGGCATGAAGATCCTGACCGGCGCCGGCGTCGAGGCAATCACCGCCACCGACAAGGGCGTGAAGGCCAAGATCAAGGGCAAGGACGGCAAAGTCGCCGAGCACGATTTCAGCCATGTCATCTCGGCCGTGGGCATCGTGCCCAACACCGAGGAAATCGGTCTGGAAGCGCTCGGCATCAAGGCCGATCGCGGCTTCATCCAGATCGACGACTACGGCCGCACCAATGCCGCCGGCATCTGGGCCATCGGCGACTGCACGCCCGGACCCTGGCTCGCCCACAAGGCCAGCCATGAAGGCGTGACCGCTGCCGAATCGATCGCCAAGGAACTCGGCAACAAGGACGTGCACCCGCACGGCCTCGACCGGAACAACATCCCGGGTTGCACTTACTGCCACCCGCAGATCGCTTCGGTCGGCATGACCGAAGAGAAGGCCAAGGAAGCGGGCTACACCGTCAAGGCCGGCACTTTCCCGTTCATCGGCAACGGCAAGGCGATCGCGCTGGGCGAACCGGAAGGCTTCGTGAAGACCGTGTTCGACGCCAAGACCGGTGAACTGCTTGGTGCCCACATGATCGGCGCGGAAGTGACCGAGATGATCCAGGGCTACGTCGTGGGCAAGACGCTGGAAACCACCGAGGCGGAACTCATGCAGACCGTGTTCCCGCATCCGACGATCTCGGAAGCGATGCA
Source organism: Novosphingobium sp. PhB55 (assembly GCF_004368805.1). Lineage (NCBI taxonomy): Bacteria > Pseudomonadati > Pseudomonadota > Alphaproteobacteria > Sphingomonadales > Sphingomonadaceae > Novosphingobium > Novosphingobium sp. PhB55. Next base: position 393,378 of record NZ_SODQ01000001.1, read on the forward strand.
CGAGTCGGTACTGGCCGCTTACGGACGCGCCATCCACATCTGAGCTTTCGCGTCATGTGAAAAGAGAAGGGCGGGTCCTCGCGGGCCCGCCCTTTTTTTGTGTGTGCTTCCAGTTCAAACGCAGGGAGCTTCACACTTTCAAACCCATTTTCGTCATTGCGAGCGTAGCGAAGCAATCCAGAGTCGCGCAGAGCCGCTCTGGATTGCTTCGCTACGCTCGCAATGACGAAGGGGGAGGGGGCGCCACTTCTCTACGCCTCCACTTCTCTACGCCTCCACGTCTTTGCGTGCTCTAAAGAAAAGCGCGGTCGCTGCCTTCGCGGGCATCACGAGATTTCAATGCGAGCGGGAACTTGGCGATAAGCCGCAGCGAAAAGCTGCGCCTCCCTCAATCGTAAGACTTCGACAGCAGCACCAGCGTCGGATCGCCGAAAAACGGCTCCGGAAGGAAGCCCTTGTCGCGTTCCACTTCGATCGCAGCGCTGTTCTCGCGGCTCTCGATGGCGATCACCCGCTTGCACCCGCGCTTCTCCGCCTGATTGCCCAGGAAATCGAGCATCGCCCAGCCCACGCCCTTGCCCTTGTGATCGCCGCGCACGGAGATCGCCACTTCGCCGGTGTCGCCCTGGTCGTCATAAGCCAGCACGCCCGAAGCCACGATATGCCCCTGGTCGGAGAAGCCCAGCCACGATTCGGTCTGGTAGTGATCCGCCTTGACGATCGGCGCGATCTGCTGCGGGCTCACCCGGTCCGCGGCCGCGAAGAACCGGAAGCGGCGATCGTCTTCGGTCACCTGCTCGAAGAACTGTGCCAGTGCCTCGGCATCGCTTTCCCGCGCCGGGCGAACGTCGAGGGCGATCCCGGATCGGGTGGGCAGGGTGATGGCGTCATTGAGGGACATGGATAGAGAACTCCGGCTGTATCGGGGGTGGTTCGTGTCGGATTTCTAAGCCTTTCTAGCACGCACGGCCTTGATCGAGATCATCGCGCCGCCCGGTAGACGCGCGAAGGCTAACACAGCGTGCCGCTTATGTCCCGCTGCCGAGACAAGTCGCCGGAAGACAGTGGCGCTCGGCGGAACATCGGTTAATGTGGCGGGGAAACGGCGGCTTCCAGGCCCGCCGGGAACGAAATCTGCCGGAGAGGATACCGGCAAGAGGAGAAGGACATCATGGCCGAGGCCATCTATCCCGTGCCCACCGAGTGGGCCAAGAACGCCCTGATCGACGAGGCGCGCTACCAGGACATGTACGCCCGTTCGCTGGAAGATCCCGAAGGTTTCTGGCGGGAGGAAGCGCAGCGGATCGACTGGATCAAGCCGTTCAGCGTGGTCAAGCAGACCAGCTTCCACGAAGCGGACTTCGGCATCTCGTGGTTCACCGACGGTACACTCAATCTCTCCGCGAATTGCCTCGACCGTCACCTTGCCGAGCGCGGCGATGCCGTGGCTATCCTCTGGGAACCCGACGATCCGAAGAACCCGGAACGCCGCATAACCTACCGTGAACTTCACGAGTCCGTCTGCCGCTTCGCCAACCTGCTGAAGGCCCGCGGAGTCGAGCGCGGAGACCGCGTGACCATCTACCTGCCGATGGTGCCCGAGGCCGCGGTCGCCATGCTGGCCTGTGCGCGGATCGGGGCGATCCATTCCATCGTCTTCGCCGGCTTCTCGCCCGACGCTCTGGGCGGCCGTATCCAGGACTGCGACAGCCGCATCGTCCTCACATCCGACGAGGGGCTGCGCGGCGGCAAGAAGATCCCACTCAAGGCCAATGTCGACGAGGCGCTCAAGGCCTGCCCGGGCGTAGAGACGGTCATCGTCCTCAACCACACCGGCGCCGACGTGCCGATGGTCGAGGGACGCGACATCGACTGGGCCTCGGCCGTGGCGGAGCAGTCGGCCGATTGCCCGCCCGAAGAGATGAATGCCGAGGATCCGCTGTTCATCCTCTACACGTCCGGTTCCACCGGCAAGCCCAAGGGCGTGCTGCACACGACAGGTGGCTATTCGGTCTGGGCTTCGATGACCCACGAATACGTCTTCGACTATCGACCCGGCCAGATCTACTGGTGCGCGGCGGACATCGGCTGGGTCACCGGCCACTCCTACGTCGTCTACGGGCCGCTGATGAACGGCGCGACCACGGTGATGTTCGAGGGCGTACCCAACTTCCCCGATCCGAGCCGCTTCTGGCAGGTGGTCGACAAGTTCCAGGTCGAGATCTTCTACGGCGCGCCCACCGCACTGCGGGCTCTGATGCGCGAGGGCGACGACTGGGTGAAGCAAACCTCGCGCCAGAGCCTAAGACTGCTGGGGTCCGTCGGCGAACCAATCAATCCCGAGGCCTGGTCCTGGTATCACGACGTCGTGGGTGAGGGGCGCTGCCCCATCGTCGACACCTGGTGGCAGACGGAAACCGGCGGCGCCATGATAACCCCGCTGCCGGGCGCTACCGCGCTCAAGCCGGGTTCGGCCAGCAAGCCGCTGTTCGGGGTGAAGCCGGTCCTGCTCGACAACGAGGGCGGCGTTCTGGAAGGGGCGGCCGATGGCTGCCTCGTCATCGCCGATAGCTGGCCCGGCCAGATGCGCACCGTCTGGGGCGATCATGAACGCTTCTTCCAGACTTATTTCTCTACGTTCCCCGGCACTTACTTCACCGGCGACGGCTGCCGCCGGGACGAGGACGGCTACTACTGGATCACCGGCCGGATCGACGACGTCATCAACGTATCGGGGCACCGCATGGGCACGGCGGAAGTCGAATCCGCGCTCGTCGCCCATCCGGCCGTGGCAGAAGCCGCGGTCGTCGGCATGCCCCACGAGATCAAGGGGCAGGGCATCTACGCGTTCGTCACGTGCAATGCCGAAATCGAGCCCGACGAGGATCTCCGCCGCGAGCTGATCAAATGGGTTCGCCACGAGATCGGTCCGATCGCCACGCCCGACGTGATCCAGTTCGCGCCCGGATTGCCCAAGACCCGTTCCGGCAAGATCATGCGCCGTATCCTGCGCAAGATCGGCGAGAACGATTTCTCGAACCTGGGTGATACCTCGACCCTGGCGGATCCCTCCGTCGTCGACAATCTGATCGCCAACCGCCCGCAACCCGCGACGGCCTGACGGGCAAGTGCTGCTCCTGGGCGCTGTCAGGACCCAACATGCGGCCCTGACAGCGCCGACAACTGGACAATCGGCAAGCAAGCGGGGAAATCCTGGCCGCGTCGAAGCGGCACGCAGCATTTGTGTCATGGAAGGTACGTAAGGTTTCCCTCACGTAACTGAGGCGAATCCATGAACGCGACCCTAGCGGCAACCCCGGCCAGTACCCGACCCGATCTCGAGAAAGGACTGGGCGCCGCAGGAAAGATCGGCTTCGGTGCCGCCATCGTCGCCGCTATCGGCTATGTCGCCTACAGCGTCTACACGGATGCGGCGGCCGTCGGCGTGGAGCCGACCACTTACCTGCCGTTCGTGCTGCTGTTCATCGCCCTGCTGATCGCTCTCGGCTTCGAGTTCGTGAACGGCTTCCACGATACCGCCAATGCCGTGGCCACGGTGATCTACACCAATGCCATGCCTGCCAATGTCGCGGTGGTATGGTCGGGCTTCTTCAACTTCCTGGGCGTGCTCGTTTCCACGGGCGCCGTGGCCTTCGGCATCGTATCGCTGCTGCCGGTCGAACTGATCCTGCAAGTGGGCTCCAGCGCGGGGTTCGCCATGGTTTTCGCGCTGCTCCTGGCGGCGATCCTGTGGAACCTCGCGACATGGTGGCTCGGCATTCCCTCGTCCAGCTCGCACACGCTGATCGGCTCGATCATCGGTGTCGGTGTGGCCAATGCCATGATGCACGGCAAGAGCGGAACGGCCGGCGTGGACTGGAGCAAGGCGGCCGAAATCGGCCAGGCGCTGCTGTTCTCGCCGCTGATCGGCTTCGGCGTGGCAGCGCTGCTGTTCCTCGCCATGCGCGTGCTCATCCGCAAGCGCGAACTCTATGAAGAACCCAAGGACGGCCTGCCGCCGCCGCTCTGGATCCGGGCATTGCTGATCTTCACCTGCACGGGCGTCAGCTTCGCGCATGGCTCGAACGACGGCCAGAAGGGCATGGGCCTGATCATGCTGATCTTGATCGGCACGGTTCCCACCGCCTATGCCCTGAACCGCGCGGTGCCGGAACGCTACATGGCGGAGTTCCACTCCCAGTCGATCGCCGCCGAAACCGCCCTGGTCGGCAGCAGCAACGGCAGCGTCGAGGCGCAGGGCGTCAATCCGGCCGAGGCGCGCCGTCAGGTGACGACTTATATCGCCGAAAAGACGTTCACGCCGGCCACGCTTCCCGCACTTTCGGTCCTGGTCCACGACGTGGATGCGCAAGTCGGCCAGTACGGCTCGCTGGCCAAGGTTCCGGCGGCCGCGGTCAGCAACATCCGCAATGACATGTATCTCGCTTCCGAAGCCATCAAGGGGCTGGGCAAGCAGAAGCCCGAGGCGCTTTCGGAAAGTGCGCAGAAGACGCTCGCCACCTACAAGACCTCGCTGGACGCGGGCACCCGCTTCATCCCGACCTGGGTGAAGATTGCCGTTGCCTTTGCGCTGGGCCTGGGAACGATGGTGGGCTGGCGCCGTATCGTCGTCACCGTGGGCGAGAAGATCGGCAAGACGCACCTGACTTACGCGCAGGGCGCGGCCGCCGAACTGGTCGCCATGGGCACCATTCTCGGCGCGGACCACCTCGGTCTTCCGGTCTCCACCACGCACGTCCTGTCATCGGGCGTCGCGGGCACGATGGCGGCGAACCGCTCGGGCTTGCAGATGAGCACGATCCGCAACCTGCTCATGGCCTGGGTTCTCACGCTTCCGGTCTCGATCGTGATGGCCGGCGTTCTCTACATGATCTTTGCGCAGATATTCTGATAGTCTTCCGATCCGTAAAGACGGAGAGACTGCATGGCGAAAGAGGCGCCGGGACTGATCCCGGTGGAACCGGCGCATGGTGGCATGGGGCCCGGCTTGATCTGGGGCATGGATGCCACCCCCGACGGCGCTTTTGCCATTACCGACTGCGAGGTCCCGCCGGAGGGGCGGTTTCGCTGGCTTCACCTCAATCTCGCGCATCAGCGCACGCGGCGCTGGATCGAGCAGTTCGACACCCTGGCGCCGGCCGCCCGGGAGCTGCTCCTTTCCGCTGACACGCACCAGCGCGCCCTGGTCGAGGGCGAAACCGTGGCCTGCGTACTGCACGATTTCGAGCGGGACTTCGACGTGGCAGATACGGCGCGCGTCGGCGGGCTGCGCATGGCGCTGATGCCCGGGCTGATGATTACGGCCCGGCTCCATCCAATCCGCTCGGCAGACATCGTGCGCAATCGCCTGTCGCGCTGGGTGGGGGGCTTCGGAGAATCCCAGGCGCTGGAGATGCTGGTGGGCGCCATCAGCGAGAACATCGCCGACATCTGCCGCGCGCTCAGCGCCGAAGTGCAGCATGTCGAAGATATGTTTCTCGACGCCCGCGATCCGCCCAAGGCGCGCGACCTCATCGGCATCCGCCGCCGCCTGGCACAGATCCAGCGGATCATCTCGGGCATGCGCGGCGTGTTCCAGCGTCTCGAAAAGGACGAAGACCTTCCCGAGGTGCTGCTACCGACCGTCGAGAAGATCGCCCAGCGCATCCAGTCGCTCGACGGGGATGTGCTCGGCGTCCAGTCGCAGCTGCGCCTGCTGCGCGAGGAACTCGACATTCAGGAATCGCAGCGGACCAACCAGAATCTTTATATTCTCTCGATCATCACCGCGCTGATGCTTCCGGCGACGCTCGTGACCGGGATCTTCGGCATGAACACCGGCGGCCTTCCCTTCGCGAACGGCCCTTATGGCACCATCCACGCCACGCTCATCGCCGGCGGAGCGGCCATCGCCACTTATCTGCTGCTCCGCTGGATGGGTTTCATGCGCCGCTGAGCAGGGCGCCCCCGCCTTGCTTGCCAGGCTTTCCCTTGCGCGAAATTTCATCGTGGCGCCCGTCGCAAACCCTGTTGTGCGAACCGCGGGCCGTGATAGCCTGTCTCGAAATTGCAAGAAAGGGAGAGCTGGATGCCGCTGATCGAACGAGCCGCACAAGCGCTGGCCAAGGCGCAGCATGACGGTGACGAATTCCACCGTCTCACGCCGGATGCACAGGAACAATTGAGAGAGAACGTCCGCACCGTCATTCGGGCGCTTCGCGTCCCCACCCCCGTGATGTGCGAGGCGGGCCACAAGCTGCTGGAACACGAGCGCGGGCACTCGGTAGGGAACAGCGACGCGCATGACGCGTGGCAGGTCATGATCGATGCCGCTATCGGCAGCATGAAACCCGCCGGAAACGGCTAGGCCTCTCGCCAGGCCGCCGATGGCCGATATCGGAAGGGCCGGGTCGTATCTGGCCTGACTGTCCAGATCGATCGGGCAGGTCTCACGGTTCGGCTGTCGCTGCACCGGGAGAGATAATGGTCCGCGGTGCCTGCGAGGATAGGGCGATGTCATGAGCGAGGCACTATCCGAACATCCGCCTGCTCATGACGCGCCCGCTTCCATGACAGAACCTGCCGGCGTCAGGACGCGGCAGATTTGCCTGACGGCCCTGATCGCCGTGCTGGCGATCTGGATGGCGCGTGAATTCCTGACGCCTCTTGCCTGGGCGGCGGTTATCGCCATGGCCGAATGGCCACTTTACCGGCGCGCGCTTCAGCGGTTCCCGAATCACCCTGCGTGGCTTGCGACAGGCTTTGCGGTCGTAACCGCACTGGTCGTCATAGGGCCGCTTTCGCTGGCTGCGGTCACGCTGATGCAGGAAAGCCAAGCGGCGATGCACTGGCTCCAAGAGGTTCAGCAAACCGGCATTCCGATGCCGGCGTGGCTGCCATCGTTGCCGTTGATCGGAAACCGTGCCGCGCTCTACTGGCAGCAGTATATCGGCAATCCCCAGGCTGCAAACGCCTTGCTCGGCTCTTTCAGCGCAAGCTCGATCCTCACCTGGACGCGGTCGATCGGCAGCGAAGTGGCCCGGGAATCCGCGTTGTTCCTGGTCACCTTGTTCGCCCTGGTCTCCCTGCTTTCCCGCGGCATGCTGATCGGCCGACAGGCCCGCGAGGTGTCGATACGGATGTTCGGCGTTTTCGGGGGCGACTTCCTGGAGCGGATGGTCGGAGCCGTTCGGGCGACCGTCAACGGCACGGTCCTCGTCTCGGTGCTGGAAGGCGGCATCCTGGGGATCGCCTACGCCGTGGCCGGCGTGCCGCAGCCGCTGCTGTTCGGGACTTTCACGATTGCGCTGGCGCTGGTGCCTTTCGGCGCCTGGGCCGCTTTTGGTCTGGCCAGTCTCATATTGATCGGCACCAGCCATGTTCTGGCCGGGTGCCTGCTGTTCGGCTTCGGCGTGACGGTGATGACCGTTGGCGACAACGTCGTGCAACCGGCCGTGATCGGCAGCGCGGTAAAGCTGCCATTCCTGCTCGCCATGATCGGCGCTTTCGGTGGGCTGGCCGAACTTGGGCTGGTCGGGCTCTTCATCGGCCCCGTCATCATGGCTGCGCTGCTGCTCGTCTGGCGGCAGTGGGTCGAGCCGCGACCGGGCTAGGCGCCGCTGAAGGCCGCCCTGCGCCGCCGGCGAAGCCAGGCCGGAGGCGCAGGGCTGCCTTTCAGGCGGGGCTCATCGCCACGTCGAAATCGGCGCAGTAGTCGGCGAAGCGCTCGCGGATTTCTCCAGCGGTCAGACCGTAGTCGGCCAGATCGTAACTGTGCTTGCCGAAGCGGTCCTTGGGCTTGTCGTCCAGGTAGCGCTGCATGTTTGCGGCCGCTTCGCCGCTCAGTTCCTCGCCGAAATGCGCGTAGAGGCGGCGCATCGTGCCCAGCGGGTCGCGAAGCTGTTCGGTGTAGAGCACGTCATGGATCGCGTTGCGGCCATGGCGCCTGCGGAAATCGTTCTGCCGGGCGATCATGACCACGAACGTCTCCACCATGTCGCGGCCGATCGCCGCGCGGTCCACGCTCTCGCTGAACATGCGCCGCACGTTCCACACCAGGCTGCAGGCGGAGCCCACCACTTCCACCGGGTTCCGGTGCGTCATCACCAGACGGGCGTCTGGATAGACTTCGGTCAGCGCGTCCAGATAGAGCGGATGCCATGGGTTCTTCAGCGTCCAGCGGCCGGGCGCCTGCGATTGGAGAAGTTGCAGCAGGCGCTTCTGGTGGCGGAAGGCGGGCAGGTAGTCCGCCTCATCCAGAAACCAACGATGATAACTGGGAATGTTATACTGGGAATCAAAGACTTGGGATACGAAGCTCGGCGCCATTGAGAACTGGCACTCGCACGGACTGTCGCCATCCTCGTGATGAATCGCCGAAATGTGCGGCATGGCTTTCAGCGAATGGTCGATCTGCGCCTGCGCCGCCTCGTAGCGCGGCCCGGCGTGGAACTCCTCCGGCCTCGGCGGCGGGGTCGAGGCGAAGGCCTCCCACCGCAGGAAACAGCGGCGCGCCGGGTCTTCGTTGAGCAGGTTGATCGTCAGGGTCGTCCCGGTGCGGGGCAGGCCGAATACGAACGTGGGCCTTTCAACCGGGGCGTCCAGGATCTCGGGATGGCGGGCCAGCCAGTCCTCCACCCGCATGCGATTGGCGAGGTATTCGGTGGCATTGCGGGTGAACACGGCAAGGCCCATGTCCGTCAGGTTCGCCTCGTCCTCGATCGCTTCGGTCAGGATCCGCAGCGGCTCGCGGATTTCGACATCGTCCCAAGTGGTGTTGCCCGAGCGCTCGCGCGCGCCGGAGACGATCGTTTCGGCCAGTGTCATCCAAGCTCTCCCATTGCTTCGGGCACCGGTCGCCGGATAGTCGCTTCGACCGGACCATGGCGTTTTGCGCCACTTCTCTTGCCGGGAAGTCTGTTGCGGCGCGGCGCCGACGGCAATCGGCCGCTACATCGCGATCTGGCCGCGTTATGGAGATCAGGCCATATTGCGCCGCTCTTGCGGGATGCCTGTGTGTCGAGAAGGTGGCTCGGTCAGCCGGAACATCGAACCGAACCGATGTCCCGGCTTCACTGGCACTTACTTACCGCGAGCCACGCACTTGCCGCCGTCGGGGCCGACGTTGCCAAGGCAAGTCCGCACGGCAATCGTGGGCTCTGCAATGTCGATCAGGTGATTGCCGTCCGTCCGGCGCTCAAGGTCGAAGCCGTCATAGAGCTTGCCCGAAGCCGTGAAGGTGCGGAACTTCAGAGTGTCGCCTGAAACATCCACGACCTGATAGAGTTCGGTCGCTTCGGCCGTCTTGTCGGGCTGCGTGCGGGCGCGATCGTTCAGGCCGTACATCTTGGCGCCCGTTACCGACACCAGATAGACCGGCCCCTGGACTTTGCCGTCCTTGCGCATGGCTGCGGACGCCTCTCGCCCCGCTTCCGAGGTCAGGCGGCTGTAGCAATGGTCGTGCCCCTGCAGGACGAGGTCGACCTTGCGGCTGTCGAATACCGGCTTCCAGGCCTGCTTGACCTCCGAGGTGTCCTGCGGGCGAGCGCAAGTGAAGACCGGCTGGTGAAACAGTACGACATTCCACTTCGCCTTGCTGGAGGCGAGGGTCTCGTCCAGCCAGCGGGTCTGCTGCGCCATGGTGCCCAGATCGATCGCGGACGTGCCGTCCAGCACGATGAAGCGCACACCCTGATAATCGACGAAGTAGGTCGTGGCCTTCACGCCCGGCGCGCCATTCGCAGGCAGCGCGAACTGCAGCGGCCAATAAGGGCCGAGCTTGCGGCTTTCCGCCCCGTTGGGCAGTGCCACGTCGACATATTCGTGGTTGCCGGTAGCGGGCAACTGGGGAACGATGCTCCAGTTGTAGCCGCCGGCCTGATTGAATTCGCCCCACTCATCGTCATGATCGAGATCGTCGCGCTGGGCGGCGAGGTCTCCTGCGTGGAGCACCAGTTCGATCCCGCCATTGGCATGGAACGCTTGGCGGATCACCCGGCTGGCGTACGTCAGGATGCCATTCTGGATATCGCCGAGATAGAGGAACCGGAACGGCTTCGCCTCTGCGGAGGCGGTGCGGAACTGCATCCATTCCGTCCAGCCCGCGCTGCCTTTGAGGCGGTAGGCATAGACGGTGTCGGGCGTCAGTTTCTCGAAGCGGAGTTGGTGGTAGAGCGCGGGACCATTGGCGCTGTCCTTGGCCACACCCGGCGTGCCGGTCACAAGAACCGCTTTCTCTTCCAGCGTCGGCCCGTCCACGGCGATGGCGATCTGCGCCTCGCTGGCGGTCTGCGCGACGTCGGTGCGCCAGGCCACGGCCATGCCGGTGCTGGGGTCGGCTGCGGGGGTCAACATGATCCGATCTGGCAGATTGCGCGAGGCATAGGGCGTGCCTGCCGAGCGCGGAACCGCCTGCTGCGCGGCCGAAGATTCTACGGGCCGAGAGTGTACCGCCGGAGATTGGGCCATGACGGGCTGCGCGATACAAAGCGCCAGTGCGGTAGCAAGGCAGGGGCGGGGCATGGATGGCATGGTTCGATGGCTCCGGAAATAGCGGCGCAGCGGCCCGGCCGTGTGACATCAGGCAGGGGGCCGGGCGGCAGCGGGGCCGACCTCGGCCCATCTCCAGAGGATCACGGTCCGCTTCTGAGGCTGTTTGCCGACGACGCCGGCACTCACGGGGCTACTTGGCCAAGGAAATGACGGTTGCATGACACTTGCGTCAGTTTCCTGCCATCCTTCTCGGATAACCGGGCGAACGCGCCCGCGAAACCGGTGGCCGGAGATAGCCAGCGCAGGCCTCGGATCAGTCTACGGGCTGGATGTTCCTGAAGACAAAGCCGCACGGTCTTTACTTCAAGAGGTCAGTCTATTCCGCGGTTAACGATCAGGAGCGTTGTTGCCCCTGATCGTTCACAACGCTTGGTGTTCACAACGCTTGGATCAGCCTTGTAATTCGAGATGAAATCAGGACATCAGCGCATGGTCATGCCCATCCTTATTTCATCCCAATTTTTACTTGATAGCGTCTTCACCAGCCTGACCCACGGACTGCACATCGCGGCCAGCGCCTTTGACGGTATTGCAGGCAGCCACAGACATCACGACGCTTCCCGCGATAATGGCAATGATTATTTTCTTCATCTTCATGTTTCCGGTTCTCAGGCAGCCTTCGTGACTGCGAGAAGGATCAAACCTCTAAAATCCCCCGGGTTCCGGTACTTTCGATCGAATGTGAAATTTTGATCGGACAGTACCTTCCGCCGGCTTGGAACAGGGCAATTTCAGCTGACCAGAGCCTGAATGGCCGGCCATTGCTCCTCGACGGCGGCACGGCCCGCCTCGATCGCGCGGCGGATCTTGGCGGGATCGAACTCCAGCGTGTCGGAGAACTCTTCGCGGGGCTCGATCACCCGCACTTGTGCGAAGCGGTATCGGGATATCTGGTTGTCCAACGGAAGCAGCAACCGGGCCGCTTCGTTGGCAGGCGTTCCGCTGGCCTCCAGCGCGGTGAACATCTGGTCGCGCGCCGCGAGGACATCGTTGATCAGCGACGTGTTCATGAGGTCGTTCCGGGAGACCTCGGACTGCAAGAGGTTCACGGCGCGCAGCCCGATGTCGATCAGGCCGCCGTATTTCCTTGTCGAAGGGGAGCCGCTGGCTGGTGAGGCCCGAATGACGATGACGCCCGTAGGGTTGAGTTCGAGCGCCGCTCCCAGCGGGGTGACGTCTCTTACACCCCCGTCGACCCATTGTTGTTTGTCGCTGGTCTGGAGCGGATCGAAAAACACCGGCATCGCGCAACTGGCATAGACCCAGTTTTCGATGTTCGGGACGGTCTTGTCGATCGTCCTGAACTCCCCGCTCTGAAGGTTCACCACTCCGAGTCGCAGGTCGACGCCGGACGCAGCAAGCTTCGCAGGATCGGCGAACTGCTTGAGAAGGCGCCGGAGAGGTGCCGCGTCGTAGATTGCCTTCTCCCCGAACAGGACCGCGCCCGCCACGCCGCCGCGCTTCCTGAAGATATCCTGATCGCCGCGCAGCCCGAGCCATACGTCGAGCAGTCCCGGAATATCGTTCTGCGCAGCGGCAAGGGCCTGAATTGCGCCGGTGGAGGTTCCCACCACGATGGCAGGTTTAACGCCATGCTTGGTCATCAAGGCATCGAGAACGCCGACCTGAAACGCTCCCTTCGCGCCGCCGCCGCTCAATACTATCGCAAGTCTGGATGGCACCGTGTCTCTCCTGATCCGCGAGGAAGGCCGCCATGATATTATGACTGGCCGCGGGGCGCATCAGCAAAGATGTCATGTCACCCGGCTGCGACAGCCCTCCAGACTTCCATCGACGCTTCGATATCGAGACCTTTTCCAGTCACGGCCTGAATGCAGACATGGTCCGCACCCGCGGCCCAATGGTCATCGAGCCGCGCCTTGATCGTGGCCACGTCGCCCCAAGCGAACAAGCTGTCCACCAGACGATCGTCCAGCGCATCGATCTCCGCCACGCTGAACCCGAGCCTCTGCCAGCTGTTGCGATAATTGGGGTACTGCACATATTGCGAAAGCGCGCCGCGCGCCTTTTCGCGGGCGCTTGCCGGATCCTCGTCCAGAACCACACCTTGTTCAGGCGCCAGAATGCGCCCCGGACCGAGCGCCTCCCGGGCCGACCGGGTATGCTCTGGCGAGACGAGGTAAGGGTGGCTGCCCGCGGATCGGTCGCGTGCCAGGGCCTGCATCTTCGGACCCAGCGCCGCCAGACAGCGCGCTTCTTCAGGCAGGCCGGCGTCATCCAGACGGTCTAGATAGGAGGACATCACCGTCAGCGGCCGTGCGTAAGCCTCGCCCACGATATGCGAATGGCTTACGCCGAGCCCGAGAAACACCCGCTCCTTCCGCCCATCCGCCAGTCCGTTCCACCAGGCAGCGATCTCCTCGGGATCGTGCTTCCAGATATTGAGAATGCCGGTGGCTATCGTCGCATGCCGCGTGGCATCGAGCAGCCGTTCGATATCGCCCGTGACATCCCCGCCGATGCCGCCCGGGATCCACAAGGTTCCATAGCCCATTTCGTCGAGTTCCGCCGCCGCGTGGGCGGCCTGGCCAGCGTCGCCGAACCGCAATTCCATGGACCATACGCCGATCCGTCCAAGCGAAGGCATTGGCGTTCTCCCAAGCTGCCGGCGCGGAACACTGCATTGCGCCTTTGCCTTCCTCATAAGGGAGATCGCGCCAGGTTCGAGGAGGGTCTTCAACGCCCGAGCGGTATCAGCGCCCCGTTCGGGAACGAGGAATATCCGCGTCACGCCTGGTGGGCGGCAGTCTTCGGGGGTGATGGCGGACAGGGTGGGATTCGAACCCACGGTGAGCTTGCACCCACGGCGGTTTTCAAGACCGCTGCCTTAAACCACTCGGCCACCTGTCCTTACCGCGAGAGCGCATAGAGCAATCGGAGCGGCTTGCAAGTGTCGACTGCAGCGGTCCGGCCAATCCGTTTCCGGTGCGGCAGGTCACGCGATCGGGACGGAAGGCTGCTCGCTTGCGGTGACTGTCCACGGGGGATGCACGCCAGCCATTTGCAACGCCGCCGCATTGTGCAAGATTTGCGGGGATGACTGTCTCCCTGAAGCTACGTCCCTTGCGCCATCCTCTTCTTGTCGTCGCTCTGGCCATGTTGCCGACCGCTTCGGTGGATGCGCAGCCCGTCGTGCAGGACATCGGCCAAAGCGCCTATCAAAGCGCCGCGCCGCAGACCGTGGCGGGCCAGACCTTCCAGGCCTACCTGCAAACGGTTGGCGCGCGGGCTCGCCGCGAGGGTGTCAGCGATGCGACGATTTCGAGGGTTCTTACCGGACTGGTTCCGAATCAACGGGTTATCGAACTCGATTCGGCGCAGCCGAGCCGCTCCACCACGCCGCCGCCTGTCGCGCCTTATATCGCGCAACATGTCGGCTCCAGCATCATCGCCCGCGGGCGTTCCCGCTATGCGGAGCTTTCCGGCATCCTCCCCAGCATAGAGCGGCGTTACGGCGTACCGGCACCGGTGCTCTTCGCGATCTGGGGGCATGAAACCAATTACGGCAGCTATGTCGGCGACTTCGACCTGGCACGATCGCTGGCGACACTTGCCTGGGAAGGCCGCCGCCGCGGGCTGTTCGAAGGCGAACTGGTCGCGCTGCTGAAGATGGTGGACCAGGGCGTGCCCCCTTATCGCCTCAAGGGAAGCTGGGCAGGGGCCTTCGGCTATCCCCAGTTCCTGCCAAGCGTCTACTTGCGCCTGGCCGTGGACGGTGACGGCAACGGCACGCGCGACATCTTCACCAGCCCGGCCGATACGATCGCCTCGATCGCCAACTATTTCCGCGATTCCGGCTGGCGTCCCGGGCAGCCCTGGGGCGTTCCTGCCTCCCTGCCTTCGGGCTTCAACGCCAATGCCTACGGCAGCAAGCTCGCCGCGCCGACGTGCGACCGGGTCCATGCCCGTCACGGCCAATGGAAGACCGTTTCCGAATGGCGCGCCCTCGGCGTAACCGCGCAGCGACCGATCGGAGATTCGGTGCTGACCTCGCTGTTCCAGCCCGACGGTCCCGGCACGCCGGCCTATCTGTTAACCGGTAATTATCGGGTGATCCTCCAGTACAACTGCTCGAACTACTACGCACTGTCCGTGGGGTTGCTTGCAGATGAGATTGCCCGTTAACCATGCCCTGCCGCTCGCAGCGCTGTTTCTGACCGCTTCCCTGGCCGCACCGGCGCAGGGCAGTGAGAGCGCACCGGCGCGGATAACCGGACCCGCTGCGGATTACCCCGTCGTCGTGGGCGAGCCGTTCACCATCGGCGCCGTCACCTGGACGCCCGTCGACCAGCTCAATTACGACGCGGTAGGCTATGCACAAGTCGGCGACGGCACGGGGGTTACCGCGGCGCACAAGACGCTGCCTCTGCCCAGCTATGTGGAAGTGACCGCGCTGGACAGCGGCCGGACCATCCTCGTCCGGCTCGAACGCCGCGGCCCCATGACCAACGACGCGCTGCTGGAACTGGCGCCAGAGGCGGCCGCGCAACTCGGACTGGCGTCCGGCGCACGTTCTGCTGTCCGCGTCCGCAGGGTCAATCCGCCGGAAGTCGAGCGGGCCGCCCTGCGTAGCGGCACCCCGGTGCCCGCGCGCATGGAGACCCCGGAAGGCCTGCTCAAGGTTCTCCGCCGCAAGCTGGCGGAGCAATCGCCGCTGCTGCCGCCGCCCTCAACGCCGCCGACGATGCCGAAAGCACCAAATCCGAAAGCGCTGACCCCAGCGGAGCAGGCTGCTCCCGCCGCCCCGCAGGTGGCTGGCGCGGAACCGAAACTGCCGCCGCGCAAAGCCGCTCCGGCGTCTCCTGCGCCTTTCGTGGCCCCCGTGCCTGCCCCGAAGCCCCGGCCAAGCGCACCAGCTTCGCGCCCAACACCGGCCGTTTCCGCACCTCATGCAAAAGCCGTGACCACAACCGACAAGCCGGCTCGAAAGGGCAGCGAAGTGGTCCAGGTAGGGGCTTTCTCCGTCGAGGCGAATGCCCGCAAGTCCGCCAGCCAGCTTGGTGCCAGCGTGATCCAGGGCGGCAAGTTCTGGCGCGTCCGGATGGGGCCCTTCGCAAACCGTGCACAAGCTGCCGCAGCGCTGGAGAAGGCCAAGGCAGCAGGGTATAGCGACGCACGAATCCAGCGCGCGGATTGATAAAGGGTCGTTTCGCGCACGCCACCGCGCCCGTCCTGGGCGCGCGGGGAGAAGTCGCGCCTTGAAATCCTTCCTGAAGTCTGCCCTCCTGCTTGCCACTTCGGCGAGCCTTGTTTCCGGTCCCGTCGCTACGGCAGCGAATGCCGCGATCCCCACGCCGCCAGCCGAGCTAGCACCGATCCCGGTCAGCATCCTGGTCGATATCGGTTCGGGCCAGGTGCTCGTCCAGCGCCGTCCGGACGTGCCATTCCTGCCGGCATCGGTCACCAAGGTCATGACCGCCTTCGTCGCTTTCGAAGAGATCGACGCCGGCCGCCTCAGCCTGGACCGGCAGATGTCGGTACGCCCCGAAACGGCCAAGGAATGGTTCGCCAAAGGTACGTCCATGTACCTGACGGAAAAGGATCATCCCACCGTTCGCGACTTGCTTCATGGCGTCATGACGGCATCGTCGAACGACGGCGCCATCGTGCTTGCACAGGGCTACGCCGGCAGCGTTCCCGCCTGGGCGGCGATGATGAACGCAGCAGCGCGCCGCATCGGCATGACCGGCAGCCATTACAACACGCCCAACGGCTGGATGGACGACGGCCATACCTACATCACCGCCAGCGACATGGTGAAGCTGGCCGACGCCATGATCACCCGCCACCCGCAGCTCTACCACGAGTTCTCGGGCGTGAAGCATTACATGTGGCGCGATGTCGCCATGCGCAGCCACGATCCGACGGTGGGCGTGGTCCCCGGCGCCGACGGCATCAAGACCGGCTACACCCGCGAGGCGGGCTACAACTTCCTCGGCACGGCCGAACGCGGCGGGCGCCGCCTCGTGATGATGCTTGCGGCATCGCCCAAGCCCAAGGTCCGCGACGACGCTGCCAAGGCCCTGCTGGAATGGGGTTTCTCCGCCTGGGATGCACGGCATCTCTTTGACCAGGGTCAGCCCGTAAGCCAGGCCCGGGTGCAGGGCGGAGACGCCCGCTCGGTTCCGCTGGTGGCCAATCGGGAAGTTCATGCCACGCTGCCCAAGGGCGGGCACGAGAAGGTTTCGCTCGCGGTCCATTACAAGGGACCGCTGGTCGCGCCGATCCGCAAGGGCGATCAGGTGGGAGAACTGGAAATCAGGGTCGAAGGTCTCGCCCCGGGGCACGTCCCGCTTTACGCGGGTAAAGACGTTGGCGTCGCCGGACCGCTGGACAGACTGATGAACGGGCTTATCAGCTTCTTCTCATGACCCGAGGACGATTCATTGCGCTGGAAGGCGGCGAGGGGGCAGGAAAGTCCACCCAGTCGCGCCTTCTGGCAGAAGCCCTGCGCAGCCGCGGCATCGACGTCGTGACCACCCGCGAGCCTGGCGGCACGGTCGGGGCCGAAGCGATCCGCGCGCTCCTGCTCCATGGCGTCGGAGACGAGAACGACAGTGACGCAGGTGGCTGGGGTCCCCGCGCCGAAGCCCTGCTGTTCGCGGCCGCACGATCGGACCATGTCGAGAAGCTGATCCGTCCGGCATTGCAGCGCGGCACCTGGGTGATCTGCGACCGTTTCCTGGACTCGAGCCGGGCCTATCAAGGCGGCGGCGGCGGCTTGTCCGATAACGACTTGCGCACGCTCCACGCCATCGGCAGCGAGGACATGCTACCGGACGTCACCGTGCTGATCGAAGTCTCGCCCGAAGTCGCCGCAGGGCGACTGGCCTTGCGCGACATTGACGGCACGGACCGCATCGGCAGCCGCGACGCGGCCTACCACGCCCGTGTCGCCCAGGCCTTTGCCAGCTTCGCCGATGCCGAACCGAAGCGGTTCGTCCGCATCGACGGCGACGGCACGCCCGAGCAGACCTGCGCTGCCATAGTTGCCGCACTCGGCGACCTGCGATGAACGAAGACCTGCCGTTCATCGGGCAGAAGGCGGCATGGGAGGAATGGCTCGCCGCAATCGGGTCCGAGCGGATGCATCACGCCTGGCTGCTGGCCGGCGGGAAGGGGCTCGGCAAAGCCGCCTTCGCGCGCACCGCGGCAGCGGAACTCGTGCGTGCTCCCGGCGAGCCTCGGCCAGACCCGAGGATGCACCCGGACATCTACATCCTCGAGCATCTTCCCGCCAACGATGACGAGGCCAAGAAGAAGGCCGAGGGCAAGCCCTACCAGACCAAGCGCAACATCTCCGTCGATCAGGTGCGCGAGATGATCCGTCGTCTCGCCACCAAGCCGACCATGGGCGACCGCCGCGCGATCATCATCGATCCGGCGGATGACATGGAAAAGGGCGCGGTCAATGCGCTGCTCAAGGCCCTGGAAGAGCCGCCCGCCGGTACG
Source organism: Novosphingobium sp. PhB55 (assembly GCF_004368805.1). Classification (NCBI taxonomy): domain Bacteria; kingdom Pseudomonadati; phylum Pseudomonadota; class Alphaproteobacteria; order Sphingomonadales; family Sphingomonadaceae; genus Novosphingobium; species Novosphingobium sp. PhB55. Next base: position 411,402 of record NZ_SODQ01000001.1, read on the forward strand.
TATTTCCTGCTCCTGGCCCACCAGCCTGGGCGCTTGCTTCCAACCATTCGTTCACGCTGCCGCATCCTGCGCTTTGCGGCCCTGGACGAGCACGAACTCGATGCAGTGATCCGGCGCGACATCCCGGAAGCGGATGCGGACACACGCCGCGCCGCCATCGATGCCGCACAGGGTTCGCCGGGGATCGCCCTGAGCTTCGTCGAGCACGATCTTGGAAGCATTCACCGCCTGATGATGCAGATCCTGCGCGAAGGCGACGCCGAATACGATCTGCGCGGCAGTCTGGCCGAGGAAATGGGCGGCAGGCCCGCGCGCGACCGGCAACTGGCCACGCTGGAGCTTGCCCGCACGGTGCTCGCTCACGAGTTGCCGCAAGCCTCGACGGCCAGGCAGCGCCGCATGATCGAAGCCCACAGTGCCTTGACCGTCCTGTCGAACCAGGCACCGACCTACAATTTCGATGCCGGTCTCCTGATAATGGAAATTGGCGGGTTGCTGGCATCGACGGCGATGCCTAGAGAGACGGCTCGCTAAGAAACTCCTGCAAAAGAAAGCCCGACGCCGCATGGGCGAGCCCTATTACATCACCACCGCGATCAGCTATCCCAACGGCAAGCCGCACATCGGCCACGCCTACGAAGCGATCGCCGCCGACGTCATCGCTCGCTTCAAGAAGGCGGAGGGCTTCGACGTCCGGTTCCAGACCGGGACCGACGAGCACGGCCTGAAAATGGCCCAGAAGGCCCGCGACCTTGGCACGACGCCGGCAGAGCTTGCGACGGAAATGTCTTCTTACTTCAAGGAGATGTGTGACGGTCTTGATATCGATTACGATGTCTTCATCCGCACCACCGAACCGCGCCATCACGCCGCGACGCAGGAATTGTGGCGCCGGATGGAAGCCAATGGCGATCTCTATCTCGACCGCTACGAGGGCTGGTACTCGATCCGCGACGAAGCCTATTATGACGAAGGCGAACTGATCGCGGGCGAGGGCGGTGAGAAGCTTTCTCCGCAAGGCACGCCTGTAGAATGGACGGTCGAGGAATCGTGGTTCTTCCGCCTGTCCCGCTATCAGGACAAGCTGATCGAGCTTTATAATTCGACCGATTTCATCCGCCCCGAAACGCGCAAGAACGAAATCCTGCGCTTCGTGGAAGGCGGTCTGCGCGACCTTTCGGTCTCCCGCACCAGCTTCGACTGGGGCATCAAGGTGCCCACCGCCGAGGGTTCGGACGGCGCGCAGCACGTGATGTACGTCTGGGTCGATGCCCTCACGAACTACATCACCGGCCTCGGTTTCCCGGACGAGACCGCGGAGTTCGCGAAGTTCTGGCCCGCCGACCTGCACCTGATCGGCAAGGACATCGTCCGCTTCCACACGGTCTACTGGCCCGCCTTCCTGATGAGCGCCGGCCTCGAACTGCCCAAACAGGTGTTCGGCCATGGCTTTTTGCTCAACCGCGGGCAGAAGGAATCGAAGTCCCTCGGCAATGTGACCGATCCGATCGGTCTGGCCGAAACCTTCGGCGTGGACATGGTCCGCTACTTCCTGATGCGCGAAGTGGCATTCGGACAGGACGGTTCCTGGTCTCCGGAAGCTATCGTCACGCGTGCCAATGCCGAACTGGCCAACAGCTTCGGCAATCTGGCGCAGCGAAGTCTTTCCATGATATTCAAGAACATGGATGGCGAACTTAAGGCTGGTCATTCGCAAACCGATGCCGATGCGCAACTGCTGGCAGCCGTCGCAGAAGGCATGGCGGGCCTGCGCAAGAGCTTTGACGAACTCTCGTTCAGCGAAGGCCTCGAAGCCTGGATGCGGGCGGTGTTCGCCTGCAACCAGTATGTCGACGATCAGGCGCCCTGGGCCCTGCGCAAATCCGACCCCGAGCGTATGGAAGCGGTGCTGATGATGCTCTTCCGCGTCGTCCGCGACCTCGCCATTGCCGTTCGCCCGGTCGTTCCGGGCTCCATCGACAAGCTGCTCGACCAGATGGGACAGAACGCCGGCGCACGAGATTTCGCGGCCCTGACCGATCAGCAATGGTTCGAGACCTTGGCCGCCAGCGGCTTCAAGGTCGAGAAGCCGGTGGGCGTCTTCCCCCGTCTGGAACTTCCGGAGGATGCGCAGGCGTGATGCTGATCGATTCGCACTGCCATCTCGAATACGAAGGCCTCGTCGAAGACCAGGACGGCGTGCTCGACCGGGCTCGATCGGCCGGCATTCGCGGATTCCTGAACATTTCCACGCGCCGCAGCGAGTGGGAGAGGGTGGTCGGCACCGCAGCGCGCTATCCGGATGTCTGGGCATCGGTGGGCATCCACCCGCATGAGGCGGACCAGCACGCCGACCTCGGCGAGGCAGCCTTGCTCGAAGCGACGCAGCACGCCAAGGTCGTCGGCATCGGGGAAACCGGTCTCGATTACTATTACGACAAGTCGGATCGCGAGGTTCAGCAGGCCCTGTTTCGCACGCACATCACCGTTTCGCGCAAGACCGGCCTGCCGCTGATCATTCACACCCGCGACGCTGAGGACGATACTTTCCGGATACTCGAAGACGAGATGGGGAAGGGCGCCTTCCCCGCCTTGATCCACTGCTTCACCGCAAGCGCCGATTTCGGAAGCAAAGTGCTCGACCTCGGCCTCTCGATCTCGATATCCGGGATCGTCACGTTCAAGAACGCGCAGGACTTGCAGGGCGTCGTCGCGACCATTCCCGAGGATCGGCTTCTGGTCGAAACGGATTCTCCGTTTCTCGCACCCGTTCCCCATCGCGGGAAGCGCTGCGAGCCGGCCTATACGGCCGACACGGCGCGGTTCGTTGCCGACCTTCGCGGCATTTCGATAGAAGAACTAGGCTCAGCAACGACCCGCAACTTCTTCAATCTGTTCAAGAAAGCTGCTGCGTGAAAGTGACGATCCTTGGCTGCGGCACCTCCACCGGGGTTCCCCGCCTTGGCGGCGAATTCGGAGCAGACTGGGGCCTCTGCGATCCCGAGGAGCCGAAGAACCGGCGCACGCGCGTCTCGATCATCCTGGAGAGCGACGCCGGAAGTCGCATCCTGGTCGATACGCCCACCGACTTGCGGGCACAGCTACTCGCTAACGAAGTTCACCGGATCGACGCCGTTTTCTGGACCCATGATCACGCCGATCATTGCCACGGCATCGACGACTTGCGCCCCTTGCGCTACGGCCGCGCGGGACCGATCCCCGGTTTCGCTCACTCGGAAACCGTCCGCCGACTGCGCCAGCGCTTCGGTTATGTCTTTGCCGGGCAGTATGGTTATCCCACACTGATTTCGCTGGATAATCTCGATACGGTGCGACTTTGCGAAGGCTACCGGGTGGATCACACCCAGATGCCGCATGGTCCGACGGAATCCACCGGCTTCCGATTCGATTGTGACGGAAAATCAGTATGTTATCTTACTGACTTCAGTGAGATTACCCGCGGGATGGTCGACTTGTGCTACGGCGCCGATCTGCTCGTGGTGGACTGCCTTCGCCGCGAACCGCATCCGACCCATGCGCATCTGGGCATGGCGCTGGAAATCACCGAAGTCTGCCGCGTTGGCCAGGCCGTGCTGACACACCTCGACAAGAGCATGGATTATGCGACACTCAGCGGCGAAGTGCCCGAGAATGTCCGGGTCGCATTTGATGGAATGGTGATCGAACCATGAGCCAGACCGGATTGATCGTAGCCGTCATCTCCGTGATCGGTGCGCTCATTCTGGTCACCAGCAATTCCCGGTTTCGTGCCATGCCGATGGGAACCATGCTCAAGATGGCTCTGATCTGGGCCGCGATCATCATCGGTCTGGTGGCAATCATCCAGGTCAGCGGGTTCCAGATCCGGCAATGATCCGTCCTGCCTTGTCCCATGATTTAACATAAGATGTATTATCGATCTCTATGACCGACGCTTCGATGACCCCCTCGATGACGCCTCAGCGTCACCAGCAGCTTGACCGCCTTCTTTCGATCATGGCGCGTCTCCGCGATCCGGTTTCCGGTTGCGAATGGGATCTCGCGCAGAACTTCGCGACCATCGCGCCTTATACGATCGAGGAAGCCTACGAAGTTGCAGATGCCATCGAGCGCCAGGATATTCCCGGTTTGCGCGACGAACTCGGTGACCTTCTGCTCCAGGTCGTATTCCACGCGCGCATGGCCGAAGAAGACGGACATTTCGTCTTCGGCGACGTGGCGGACGCCATTTCGAACAAACTGGAAGCGCGGCACCCCCACATCTTCGGTGACGATCGCACCGGAGGCGCCCAGACCGAGCGATGGGAAAAGGTCAAAGCCAGTGAGCGCAGCGCCAAAGGTGAAACCAGCGCCGTCGACGGCGTCGCGATTTCCCTGCCAGCGCTGATGCGCGCCGAGAAGCTCCAGAAGCGTGCCGCACGCGTGGGCTTCGACTGGCCCGATCCCAGCGGTGCTGCCGCGAAGGTCCATGAGGAAATGGAAGAGCTGGAGCAAGCCAGCGACGCCGAGAAACTGGAAGAAGCCGGCGATCTGCTGTTCGCCGCCGTCAACTTGGTACGCCTCCACGGGATCGCTCCTGAGGACGCACTGCGCGCTGCCAATGCCAAGTTCGAGCGCCGCTTCCGCGCCATGGAAGCCTTCGCCCAGCGCGACGGCCAGGCCTTCGAAGGCCTCCCACTCGATGAGCAGGAGGCCTATTGGCAGGCCGTGAAAACCTCAGAGCGCGCTGAAACGACCTAGTTCACGTTCCGCAAGGCGAACTTGCAGGCGGAGCTGGGGACCATCCGGCCCCTCGCCCGCATCCTCTTCCGCCAACACTTCGCCGCGTGCGTGAAGGAAAGCCAGACGCTGGCCATCGGCCGCCGGAATGACGAAAGAATAGACTTTCGCGTCAGCCGTCAGCGCCGCACCGACGGTTTCCAGCAGGAAGTCGCAGCCCATTCCGGTGCGCGCGGAAGTCGGAACGATGATCTCTTCCGGCCGCTGCGCCATGGCTTCGCGCATTTCGCCTGCCTGCGTCGGGGTGAGCAGGTCCCACTTGTTCCAGACCTCGATGATCGGGATGGAACTGGCAAGGGCCTCCTCGTCATCGGGCTCCCCTTCCCCGCCGATCACACCGAGATCGGCGAGAACTTCGAGGACCTGCCTTTTCTGCGAATCCGTATCGGGGTTGGCGATATCGCGGACGTGCAGAATGATGTCTGCGGCGTTCACTTCCTCGAGTGTCGCGCGGAAAGCCGCGACCAGCTGCGTCGGAAGGTCGGAGATGAAGCCCACCGTGTCGGACAGGATCGCCTTTTCCACGGCCGGCAAGCGGATGGCCCGCATGGTGGGATCGAGCGTGGCGAAGAGGAGGTCTTCGGCCATCACGTCGGCGCCAGTCAGGTAGTTGAAAAGCGTAGACTTCCCGGCATTGGTATAACCCACGAGCGCGACGATGGGCCAAGGGGCCTTTTCGCGGCGATCGCGGTGCAACCCGCGTGTGCGGCGAACCTGCTCCAGTTCGCGCCGGATCTTGGCCATGCGATCGCGGATCATGCGGCGATCCGCCTCGATCTGCGTTTCGCCGGGACCGCCGAGGAAGCCGAAGCCGCCGCGCTGGCGTTCCAGGTGAGTCCAGCTACGCACGAGGCGGCCGGCCTGGTAGTCCAGGTGCGCGAGTTCGACCTGAAGCCGCCCCTCTGCCGTTGCCGCGCGCTCGCCGAAGATTTCGAGGATCAGGCCGGTGCGGTCGATGACCTTGCGCTTGAGCTTTTCTTCGAGATTGCGCTGCTGGATGGCCGACAGCGAACCGTCGACGATGATCAGTTCCGCCTCGTTCAGCTCGCAGGCGACGGAGATGTTCTGGATCTGCCCTTCGCCGAAAAGCGTGCCGGCGCGCGGTTCGCGGATCGGGATGGCCATGGCTTCCGCCACAACAAGGCCGATCGCTGCGGCAAGGCCCCTGGCCTCTTCGAGACGCGCTTCGGGATCGAGATCCCCTCGTCCACGCATCTGCGGATAAACGACGAGGGCACGCGCGCCGCGCGTGACCTCGCCCTTGAGTTCGTCGTTCAAATCAGTTCAGCTTCCGGTGTTGTCAGTCTTCGGCTTCTTCATGCGCCTGAAGGTCGACCGGAGTCACGGGCTGAATCGTCGAAACGGCATGCTTGTACGCAAGCTGGACGTAACCTTCACGCTCCAGCAGCATGCAGAACAGGTCATATGCAGCGACGCGGCCCTGCAACATGACGCCATTGATCAGGAACATCGTGACCTGAACGCCGGCGTTGCGGATGCTGGAAAGAAACACGTCCTGAAGGACACGCGTCTTCTTGCCATTGTCCGCGCCGCTGGAGAACTGGCGGGCATCGACCGGGGTCGACGGCATGATCGTCGAGATCGCGTGCTTGTAGACGAGCTGCGACTGGCCGTCGCGGCGCAGAAGAATGGAGAAATTGTCGAACCAGGTGACAATGCCCTGCAGCTTCACGCCCTTGACCAGGAACATGGTCACGGGAGTCTTGTTCTTGCGCAGGAGGTTGAGGAACTGGTCCTGAAGGTTCTGCCCCTTCCCTGCCGAGGTCCCGGCGGAAACGGGAGGCGGTGCCACGGTTTCCGTGGCGGGGTCGGCTTCGGTTTCGGCCGCGGGGGGCGGCGTGGGTCGCGGACGAGCGGTCAGCGTACGGCCGGCCATATCATTTCTCCTTTTTTTTGGCGGCCGCTTTGCGGTCCGCGATCTGGCTTCGGAACTCCCGAAGCCGTTCTCGAATCGGAATCTACTCAGTTGCTGCAGTGCAGTAAACGCCGAAAATGTAGCACTCTTGTGACAGGTTCGCAAAAAGGGCTTGAGGCATCCGGGAAAATCCCGAGGCTATCCTCGCGAAAACCCCGGATAACCGCCGTTCCTAAAGCTCGTCGCCATCATGCTCGCCTTCGCGGCGGTCCGCCATGCCCAGCAGCTTGAGCTTTCGGTGAAGGGCCGAGCGCTCCATGCCGATGAAGGAGGCCGTCTTGGAAATGTTGCCCGAGAAACGGCGGATCTGGACGCGCAGATACTCCCGCTCGAAGCTCTCGCGCGCTTCGCGCAAGGGCGCACTCATCATCACCGAGACGCCGGCATCGCCATTTCCGCGGCTGTTGAAGATTTCCGGCGGCAGCATATCCGCCTCGATCCGGGCGAGCTTCTCACGCGGTGCCATGATCACCGTGCGCTCCACGACGTTGCGAAGCTGGCGCACATTGCCCGGCCACTCGTAGGCCTGGAGCGCGGTCATGGCCTCGGCACTGACCTGGGGCGGCGAGACGCCCTGCTCGTTGGCGTAGCGTGCGAAGAAATGGTCCACCAGCGCCGGGATATCGTCCCGCCGTTCGCGCAGGGCCGGAATCGACACCGGGACGACGTTGAGCCGGTAGAACAGGTCTTCCCGGAAACGCCGCTCGGCAATTTCCTTTTCGAGATCGCGCGACGTGGAGGAAACCACGCGCACATCGACGCGGATCTGCCGGGTTCCGCCGACGCGCACGAAAGCCTGGTCGGTCAAGACGCGCAGGATCCGGGCCTGGGTCGAAAGCGGCATATCGGCCACTTCGTCGAAATAGAGCGTGCCGCTGTCGGCCGTCTCCAGCAGGCCCGGACGGATCAGGGCGCCGTCGGCTTCCTCGCCGAACAGTTCCTGCTCGAAGCGTTCGGGGGTGATCCTGGCGGAATTGACGCTGACGAAGGCATTGCCGGCGCGCGGGCTCCAGGCGTGGAGAAGCCGCGCTGCGACTTCCTTGCCCGATCCGGCGGCGCCGGTGATGAGCAGGCGGCTTCCGGTGTTGGCAACACGCTTGAGCGTCGCGCGGACCTGATTGATCGCGCCGCTGGAACCGGTGAATTCCTCCCCGATCGAAAAGTCGTGGCGAAGCTGGGCATTCTCGCGGCGCAGACGCTCGGTTTCCGTCGCGCGGCCGACCAGATGGAGCAGCTTCTCCGCTTCGAAGGGCTTTTCGATGAAGTCCACCGCGCCGCGGCTGATCGCGGCAACCGCGGTATCGATATTGCCATGGCCGGAGAAGATGATCACCGGCAGTTCCGGCTCGCGCGCCTTGATGGCGTCCAGCACTTCCAGACCGTCCATCGGACTGCCGTGGAGCCACACGTCGAGCAGCACCAGGGAGGGGCGCCGCGCATCGATGGCGGCAAGCGCCGCCTCGCTGTCTCCAGCAGTGCGGCATTCGTAGCCTTCGTCGCTCAGGACGCCTGCGACCAGTTCACGGATGTCGCGTTCGTCGTCGACGATCAGGATTTCGAGAGCCATGGCATTGTCTTCTTGGTGAGGGGGATGATGGGGGAAAGCAGGTTGCGACAGGCCGGCATCATTCGGCGGCCTCCTGCTTGCGGTGCCCCGGGAGCGGATCTGTGGCGATAGGATCGACGGCGAAGCGCATGGTGACGGTGGTGCCGCCGCCCGGCGTGGGCAGGAACAGCATTTCGCCGCCGTGTTCCTCGATGATCTTGTTGACGATGGCGAGGCCGAGGCCGGTGCCCTTCTCGCGCGTGGTCACGTAAGGTTCGATGATGCGTTCGCGGTCCTGCGAAAGGCCGATGCCGTTGTCGGCAATGCGCACCATGATGGCCTCAGGGAGGGCTTCCACGGCCACGCCGATCGCGCCGCGGTAGTCGCCGTCAGCTTCCTTGGCCTTGGCCTCGATCGCCTCGACCGCGTTCTTCAGGACATTGGTCATGGCCTGGCCGAACTGGTGTCGGTCGCAATCGATGGCCCCGACGCCGGGATCGCTGGTGAAGCTGAAATCGATGTCCGGCCGGGCCACTTCCTGAAGGAACAGGGCCTGCCGGGTCAACGCCACCGGATCTTCCGAGCGGAACACGGGCTTGGGCAGCCGCGCGAAGGAGGAGAACTCGTCCACCATCTTGCGCAGTTCGCCGACCTGGCGAATGATCGTGCGGGTCAGGTCCTCGAACAGTTCCGGATTGTCGACGATCTGCTTGCGATAGCGACGGCTCAGGCGTTCGGTGGCGAGCTGGATCGGAGTGAGCGGGTTCTTGATCTCGTGCGCGATGCGACGGGCGACGTCGGACCAGGCCGCCGTGCGCTGGTCCAGGAGCTGGCGGGTAATGTCCTCGAACGTGATGACATAGCCGGTGGCGTCGCGACTGACCTTCACGGCGAACGTCAGGAGGTCGCCGTTGCGGTTGTACTGGACGATCCCGCCGGAGCTGCCCTGCTCGATCAGGGCTGCTATCTGCGGCGCCAGTTCGGCCAGCGGCATGTCCTCGGGCAGTTCCGCCCTTGCGGTCAGCAGCTTCTGGGCCGTGCTGTTCATCAGCAGGATCCGCCCATCGGGATCGAGCGAGATGATGCCGGAGGTCACCGATTCCAGCACGGCCTCGATGAAGACGCGGCGCTCGTGAAGCTGGCGGTTGGCGCCAAGCAGCGCCTGGGTCTGCTTTTCGATCTGCGCCGTCATTCGATTGAAGGCGCGGTTGAGCAGGCCGATCTCATCGGCGCCGGTGCGCCCCTCGATGCGAAGCGCGAAGTTGCCGCTGCCCACCCGTCTCGCCGCATCGACCAGCTCGTAGAGCGGCTTGACCTGCCGATCCGCGAAACGCAGCGCGAACCAGACCGCCAGGCCGACAAGCGCCAGCGACACCACGAAAAGAGCGACGTTGAAGCGCAGCTGCAGCACCCGCGCACGGTTGGTCAGAACTTCGTAGGCGCGCACGATGTTCTCGGCATTCTCGGCCCGCTGCCCCTGGCTGAGCGCCAGCAGTTCCGAGCTTCGCGCCGCGTAGAGATAGACCCCCGCTTCCCTGTCGATCGGCACCACCGCCACGACGCGGTCGTTGTTCGAGGCGACGACGAGTTGCTCGCCGCGGCTCAACCGTTCCTGCGTTTCCGGTGTGATCCGTTTATCCTCGGTCTTTCCCTCAGGATCGACGATGATCGGGGTGCGCTGGCTGCCGTCTTCGGCAACCTGGATGATCGCGGCAACGGAGAGATTGCGCTTGTAAACCTGACCAGCGAAGAAGCGCTGGAAAAAGTCGCTGACGACCGGATATTCGCTCAGGACCTTGCGGGAATCGTAGGCCATCGCCGCCGTTTCGTTCCCGACGTCGCGCTGGGTCTGCTCGTAATAGCCGCGCGCCAGCTTGTTGGCGTTCTCCAGCAAGCCGCGCGAGGAATCGGAAAACCAGAACTCGACGCCGGACTGGAACTGCCAGGAGGCGAAGATCACGACCAGCAGCGTGGGTACGGCGGCGATCAGCGAGAAGATGAACACGAGGCGGACGTGCATCTGCCCGGTTCCGCCGATGCTCTCGGCGGCCCGGCGCAGCGCGATGCGGCGCCCCAGCAGCACGAGGATCGCCATGGCCGGGACGAGCGTCCCCACCAGCAGAGTGGCCGTGAGATTGGAGGGCAGCAGCTGCCCCTTGTCCCGAAAATTGAGCGCGATCCAGGTCGTCGCGGTCATGATCAGGAAGGAGGCGATCGAGAGCACTTCCATGATCGCGAAGAAATTCGCGCGGCGGGCAGCAACCTGCATGCGCCGCCACCAGCGCGGCCAGGCGCGTTTGTGGACCAGGGTCTCGTTCATCGTTGCACCGTTACAACGCCGGTGTTGCTGCTTTGCAAGGGCAAATCCATCAAGGTCGTATCATGAGCGACGAACGAATTCCTCGGGATCGAGAGCCAACTCACTGAGGCGCTTACGCAAAGTGTTGCGATTGATCCCGAGGGCCTGCGCGGCGCGCAGCTGGTTTCCCCCGGTTTCCTTGAGCACTTCGGCAAACAGAGGCCTTTCGAAGGCTGCGGCGGCGGCCTGGTAGATCGTGCCGTTGGCCGGTTTCTCAAGAGCCAGCCAGCGGGTGACGGCCTGCGCGATGTCGCCGCTGTCCTCCTCGGGCACGGCCGGAGTCTCTGCGGCCAGCAGGGACTGGATGCTTTCCGGATCGATGGCATCCTCTCGCGCCAGCAGGGCCAGGCGGTAGATGAAGTTCTTCAGCTCACGCACATTGCCCCGCCAGGGCTGGCGACTGAGCAATTCCGCCGCCTCGCTCGTCAACTGGCGGCGAGGCAACCCCTCGTTCGCGGCATGCTGGAGGAAATGACGAGCCAGAACGTCGATGTCGTCGCGGCGGTCGCGCAGCGGCGGCATGAGGATGGGGACCACGTTGAGGCGGTAATAGAGGTCCTCGCGGAATCGCCCTGCCGCGATCTCCGGTTCGAGGTCCTTGTTGGTCGCGGCGATAATGCGGACGTCGAGCCGGATTTCTTCCCGTCCGCCCACCCGGCGCACCGTGCCGGACTGGAGCGCCCGCAACAGCCGCGTCTGGGCCTGCATCGGCATGTCGCCGATTTCGTCAAGGAACAGCGTGCCCCCAGCGGCCTGCTCGAACTTGCCGACGTGCCGGGCGACGGCGCCGGTGAAGGCGCCCTTCTCGTGACCGAACAGTTCGCTCTCGATGAGTTCGGCGGGAATCGCCGCCGTGTTCACGGCAATGAAAGGGCCGGCCCGGCGATGCCCGAGGTTGTGCACCGCTTCGGCGACAAGCTCCTTGCCGGTCCCGGATTCGCCGAGGATCAGCACGGTCAGATCGTTGCGCAGCACGCGCGTAATCATGCGGAAGACCGTCTGCATCGCCGTGCTGCGGCCCACCAGCGGCAGGCCGTCGCCCAGCGGTTCCTCTCCCTCCACCGCCGTTCCCTGCCCCGCTCCCGCCGCCTGGCGGACGGTGCGGGCGAGTTCGTCGATGTCGAAAGGCTTGGGGAAGTACTCGAAGGCCCCGGTATCGGTGGCACGTACCGCCGTATCAAGGGTGTTCTGCGCCGAGACGATGACGATCGGCAGCGCCGGATGCAGCGCGCGAACCCGGTCGATCGTCTCGATGCCGTCGCCGTCGGGCAGCATCACGTCCGTGACGAGCGCCTGATAAGGCCCCTCCTCCAGCAGGCGGTCACGCTCGGCGATCGACTGGCAGTGGACCACGCAGAAGCCTTCTGCCTCCAGCGCTGCGGTGATGACGATGGCGATCGAAAGGTCGTCCTCGACGAGCAGCACGCTCACGCTGCCGGTCTCCTTCTGTTTGATCGGCTGCGGGTTTCGCGCGCCAACGGCAGGTGCACGCGGAAGTGCGTGAGGCCGCCCTCCTCGTCGCGCTCGTGCGTGATGCGGCCGTTCATGTCGCGCACCAGCTTGCGCACGAGCGGCAGGCCAAGGCCCTGCCCGGACTTCTTGGTGGTGACGAACGGCTCGAAAATATGATCGCGCATGGCCGGATCGACACCCGGGCCATTGTCCGTGACACGCAGTTCCACCGGAAGGCGCACAGGCTCCCCGGAGTCGCTGGTATGGAGCTGGAGACCGCTGGCGAAGCGGGTGCGGATCGTGACGCGGGGGTTTTCCTCGTTCCCGCAGGCTTCCGACGCATTGGCGAGCAAGTTGATGATCACCTGCACCAGGGCGTCCGGGCTGCCGAGCACGGCGGGTAGCGAAGGATCGAACTCTTCCACTAGCATGACCCGCTCGGGCGCCGCACCATTGGCCGCGGACAGCACATCGAGCGCGCGGCGCGCCGATTCGTGCAGGTTGCACGGCTCTACCGGCGGCGCGGTGCGGCGGCTGAGCTTCTGCATCCGGTCGATCAGGTTGGCGATCCGGTCGACCTCAAGAGTGATGAGATCGGTCAGCGCGCGGTCCTTGTCCTCGACCTTGCGGGCGAGAAGCTGCGCGGCGCCGCGAATGCCGGCCAGCGGGTTCTTGATCTCGTGGGCCATGATCTCCGGCCCGCGCAGCACCGCATTGTCGGGGCCGCCGGAATCGTCTCCGAGCGCCTCGGTTGCCGTGTTGTCGTGGATGGTCAGCACCTGCCAGCCCGGCGTGTCCGCGATCGGCGCGACGTTCACGTCGATGCGGCGCGCGCCCTTGCCCTTGAGCGTGACCACCACTTCGCGCGCCGAAACCGGGGTTTCATAATCGTCCAGGCGCTCCAGCAGAAGCTGGTCTGAAAACGTCAGCATTTCCTGCAGCGGCGTGCCCACCAGCAGGCGCAGGGACTGGCCGAAGAACTGCTCAGCAGCCGGATTGAGGGACGCGATCCGCAGCCCCGGCTCCAGCAGGACAACCGCTTGCGGCAGGCTGGCAACGAGCCGGGACGCCGCGGGCAAAGTCGTATGCAGGGCCGTGTGCGGCGTAGAGTTCATGCAGCCTGACGGTCTGCCGATGCGGTGCCGGTCTCGCCATCAGGGCTGGCTGCTTCACTGCCGGACATCCCGCGGAACGGAGCGTAGAACTCGGCGAGCGAGCGCAGGACTTCATCAGGATCATCGACGAAGTTGACGCGGTTGCGGAACTCGGCCGAACCCTTGATGCCCTTGACGTACCAGCCCAAATGCTTGCGCGCCATCTTCACGCCGGTTTCGCGGCCGTAATGTGAGAGCATGTCCTCATAGTGTTCGCGGATGATCTCGTACTGCTGGCCGAAATCGGGTTCCTGCATCAGGCCGTTGCCGCGCCACCATTGCATGACCTGGGCAAGGATCCAGGGCTTTCCGTAAGCGCCGCGGCCGATCATCAGGCCGTCGGCACCGGACTGCTCCAGCGCAGCGGCGGCATCGTCGATGCCGCAGATGTCGCCGTTGACGATCACGGGAATGGAGACGGCCTCCTTCACGCCGCGCACGAAGCGCCAGTCGGCCGAGCCCTTGTACATCTGGTTCCGGGTGCGGCCGTGGACGGTGATCATCTTCGCGCCGAGGTCCTCGGCGATTCGGGCGAGTTCCGGCGCGTTGAGACTGTCATGGCACCAGCCCATGCGCATCTTCACGGTGACGGGCACCTTCACGGCCTTGACGGTCGCTTCGATCAGGCGCGTGGCCAAGGGAACGTCGCGCATCAGCGCCGAACCGGCGTCACCGTTGACGACCTTGCGGACCGGACAGCCCATGTTGATGTCGATGATCGCGGCGCCGCGATCCTCGACCAGCTTCGCCGCCTCCGCCATCTGCTCCGGTTCGCAGCCGACGAGTTGCATGGACACCGGATCCTCGATCTGGTCCCACATCGCCTTCTGCAGCGAAACGCGGGTCTCGCGGATGGCGGCGGGGCTGGCGATCATCTCCGTGACGTTCAGGCCCGAGCCGAACTTGCGCACCATCTTGCGGAACGGCAAGTCGGACACGCCGGTCATCGGCGCGAGCACGACCGGGCAGTCGACCGTGACGGGACCGACCTGGATCGGCTTGACAGCCGGAGGAGTGGGCAGAGTCTTCATTGCGTGAACCGGTAATTGCCTGAAAAACGAGATGTGCCTAAAAAACAGGCAGCGCATAGTGGATTGCTCTCGCCTCGGCAAGCGATTACCGGCAACGACAATGTCGCAAGACCTGTCAGAAACGCCCCAGCGTCCCGCCGAACATCCCAGCACCGCGACGCCGGTGCCTGTCTCGACCGTTGCCGCCGTCGTGGTGGCGGCGGGCCAGGGACTGCGCGCCGGGCAGCCGCTTCCCAAGCAATTCGCGCCCTGGCGCGGCAAGCCGGTGATCCGTCATTCGGTGGAAGCCCTCGCCAGCGCCGGCGTGAAACCGATTCTCGTGGTGATACCGCAAGGCGCGGAAACCCTGGCGGCGGAAGCGCTCTCGGGGATCGAAGGGATACTGTTCACCAACGGCGGCGAAACACGCCAGGAGTCAGTGCGGTTGGGGCTCGAAGTGCTCGTGGGCGGCGATCCCGATTTCGTCCTCATACATGACGCCGCAAGGCCCCTGCTTCCCGCCGCCGTGATCGGCCGTCTGCTGGCTGCCCTGGACGATCACGAGGGCGCCATTCCGGTGCTGCCGGTGACCGACAGCCTTGCCCATGCCGAAACGTCCGGAGACGGCGAAGTCATGGGCGCACCGGCGCGGCGAGAAGACTTGCGCCGGGTCCAGACTCCGCAGGCCTTCCGTTTCGACCGAATTCTCGGTGCGCACCGCGCCTGGGACGGCCCTACAAATGCCGGAGACGATGCCCAGGTTGCCCAGGCTTCCGGCATGGAAATCGCGCTCGTCGAAGGAGATGAAGCCCTGCACAAGCTGACTTATTCCTCGGACTTTCCCGCAGCCGCCCCGCCTATCCGCGTGGGCACGGGTTATGACGTTCACCGCCTGGAGGAAGGCGAGGAACTCTGGCTCTGCGGCGTGAAGATCGCTCATACCCATGGCCTGTCCGGTCATTCCGACGCCGACGTGGCCATCCATGCCCTGGTCGACGCCATGCTCGGCGCCGTGGGCAAAGGCGACATCGGCCAGCACTTCCCGCCCAGCGATCCGCAGTGGAAAGGCGCGGCTTCGGACCGCTTCCTTGCTCACGCCGGAAAGCTCATCGCCGAAGCCGGTTATGCGCTGGGCAATGCCGACGTCACGATCATCTGCGAGGCCCCGAAGATAGGCCCTCACCGCGAAGCCATGCGCGCGCGGCTCGCGGAAATTCTCGTCGTTCACCCCGGGTTGATCAGCGTGAAGGCAACAACCACCGAAAAGCTGGGTTTCACGGGTAGGGCAGAAGGAATCGCCTGCCAGGCCGTCGTCAGCCTGGTACGGATTTAAGGAGCCGACGATGTCCACTCTTCGCAAGACCTGCACGCTCGCCTTGCTCTCCGCGCTGGCGATCGCGCCCGGTGTGGCCAGCGCCCAGCAGTCGTGCCTGACCAAGGCCGAGGCGCGCTCGCTGTTCGGCTACGCCCTGCCCCAGGTCATTTCCGGCACCAGCAAGCGCTGCGCCCAGGTGCTTCCGAGCGATTCCTTCCTGCGCAGCCACGGCGCCGAACTCGTCACCCGTTACGCGGCGCAGAAGGCCCGCTACTGGCCGGAAGCCAAGGCGGCCTTCCTCAAGCTGGGCGAAGGCAAGGACGCGCAAGTCGGCCAGTTCGCGCGCAATCTGCCCGACGAATCGCTGCGGCCGCTTGTCGACATCACGGTGGAAGGCCTTGTTTCCCAGGAACTTCCGCTGAAATCCTGTGACAAGGTCGACCTTGCGCTGGACCTGCTTTCCCCTCTCCCGCCCGAGAATACCGCCAGCCTGATCGCCCTGCTGATCGAAGTCACTTCCAAGGCCGATGAAGTCGCGCCCGGGAAAGCGAAGCTCGGCGGCTTCACTCTCTGCAAGGACTGACATGTCTCGCAACATCCTATTCCCGCAGGATCTTTACGACTTGGCGGAGCGCGTCATTGCCGAAAACAAGGCGATCGGACGCAAGGTGTCCGTGGCCGAGAGCTGCACCGGAGGCCTCGTTTGCGCCGCCCTCACCGAAGTGGCCGGCTCCTCCGCCGTGCTCGATCGCGGCTTCGTGACGTATTCGAACGAATCGAAGCAGGAGATGCTGGGGGTTCCCTCGGACATCATCGATACGCTCGGCGCCGTATCCCCGGCGACGGCATGGGCGATGGCGCAAGGCGCGATCACGCATAGCCATGCCGATGTGGCCGTGGCGATCAGCGGCATTGCCGGCCCGGATGGCGGCAGCGAACTCAAGCCGGTCGGCACCGTGGTCTTCGCCCGCGCCCATCGCGGCGAAGAGGAAGTTCATGCCGAGCAGAAGCTGATCGAAGGCGCCAACCGCGCGGAAATCCGCCATCACGCGGCGGTAGTCGCGCTGGAATTGCTGCTGCCGGGTACCGAACTGCCGGCTTACGCGGACTGAGCCAGGAACATCGTCCCGGACTGGATCCGGGACGGCGTTTTCAAGTCAGACCGGCTCGCCGTATAGCTCGTGCGCACGGGTTTCGAAGGCGGCCACCATCTTGCGGAAGGCCTTGTCGAAATACTGGCCTGCCAGCTTTTCGAACAGGGCGTTGCGGAAGCTGAAACGCACGTCGAATTCGATGTCGCAGCTATGCGAATCCACCGGATGGAAGATCCAGTGGTTGTGAAGGTCCTTCATCGGACCGTCGACGTAATGGACCTTGATCTCGCGCGGATGGACTTTCTCGACGCGCGAGGTGAACTTCTCGCGCAGGGCCTTGAAGCCGACGAGCATGTCCGCGACCATTTCCGTGCCATCGTCGGACTTCACCCGGGTGGCGACCACCCAGGGAAGGAACTCCTGATAGCGGCCGACATCGGCCACAAGGTCGAACATCTGCTCTGCGCTATAGGGAAGGCGCTGCGTTTCGTGAATTCCAGGCACTGCTACGTCTTCCGGCTCAGCGCGGCGTCTTTGCCAGCGCGGCCTTGGCAAGCTGCGCCTCGCGGGTAGCACGCATCTCGGCGAAGTCCTTGCCGGCATGGTAGCTCGATCGCGTCAGCGGCGAGGACGCCACTTGCAGGAAGCCCTTCGCACGGGCGATGGCGCCATAGGCGTCGAAGGCCTTGGGCGTGACGAATTCCTTCACTTCGGCATGCTTCGGCGTCGGCCGCAGGTATTGGCCCATCGTCAGGAAGTCGATATCGGCGCAGCGCATGTCGTCCATGACCTGGTGCACTTCCAGGCGTTCCTCACCCAGGCCGAGCATGACGCCGGACTTGGTGAAGATCTTCGGATCGTGGGCCTTCACTTCCTCCAGCAGGCGCAGCGAAGCGTAGTAGCGCGCGCCGGGACGGATCGTCGGATAGAGCCGGGGCACCGTTTCGAGGTTGTGGTTGTAGACGTCGGGACCGGCGGCGACGATCGCCTCGATCGCGCGGCGCATCTTGCCGCGGAAGTCCGGGGTCAGGATCTCGATCGTGGTGGAAGGCGTGGCAGCGCGCAGCGCCTGGATCACCTTGACGAACTGGTTGGCACCGCCGTCCGGCAGGTCGTCGCGGTCAACCGAGGTGATGACGATGTGTTCGAGGCCGGTCTTGAGCGCCAGCTCGGCGACATGCTCGGGCTCGGAAGGATCGACGCGGCCGGGCATGCCGGTCTTCACGTTGCAGAAGGCACAGGCGCGCGTGCAGGTGTCGCCCAGAATCATCACCGTGGCGTGCTTCTTGGTCCAGCATTCGCCGATGTTCGGGCAGGCCGCTTCCTCGCAGACCGTATTGAGCTTGAGATCCCGCATCAACTGGCGCGTCTCGCCATATCCCTTGCCGGTCGGCGCTTTCACGCGGATCCAGTCGGGCTTGCGTTGACGTTCGGGCTTCTGCTCTGGGCTTGGCACGGAGGAAAGATCGTTCATGCCGTCCAGATAGTCGCAAGCTTGCCAGCTTGCCAGTGCGAATATCCGCTCTATGGATTGCGTGCGTTTCAATGGAGGCATCCCATGACCGATTCCAGCGCCCCGAACGACCAACAACGCGTCCTCGATACCCTGCTAGAAGGGTACCACCGCTTTCGCAGTAGCGGGTGGAGCCCCAATCGCGAGCGATGGGCACGCCTGAGCGAAGGGCAACAGCCCGAAGTCATGATCGTCGCCTGCTCGGACAGCCGCGTCGATCCCTCGCAGATCTTCGACGTCGATCCCGGCGAGATCTTCGTCGTCCGCAATGTCGCCGCGCTCGTTCCGCCCTTCGAGACCACGCCCGGTCACCACGGCGTTTCTGCCGCACTGGAATTCGCGGTACAGGTCCTGAAGGTGAAGGAAATCGTGGTCATGGGCCACGGCATGTGCGGCGGCTGCAAGGCGGCGCTGACCCAGGAACTTCACGGCACCGAGCCCGGCCAGGGCGGCTTCATCGCCGACTGGATCTCGATGCTGGACGAGGCGCGCGGCCCGGTCGCAGCCGAATTCGGCACCAGCGGCCGTCCCGCGGAGCGTCAGATGGAGCAGGCGGCCGTCCGGGTCAGCCTCGAAAACCTGATGACCTTCCCTTGCGTCCGCCACAAGGTGAAGGCCGGCGAACTCAAGCTGCGCGGCGCTTTCTTCGCGATTTCGGACGGAGAGCTGCACATGATGGACGACGCGAGCGGAGACTTCGCGCCGGTCACGTAAAGGGCGAAATCGCAAAGCCAAAAAGGAAAGGGCGACGGGTTTCCCCGCCGCCCTTTCCTTTTTTGTGCCTGAGGCAGCGGCTTACGAAGCCGGCGTGCCCTTCGAAGCGGCGTAGGCCGACCACAGCTTGGCCACCGGCGCGCGCGTGCCGCTGACCTTGGCCAGGGTAGCCTGCGCATCGGCCGCCTTGCCCTGCATGGCCTGCGCCATGCCAAGGCGCAGATTGGCCTTGTTGGCATCGACGCCGGACTTGCCCAGGGCCGCCTTGTAGAGCGTCTCGGCCTTCGCGTATTCGTCATAGCTGAGGAACACGTCGGCAGCGCCCGTCACCTGGGCTGCGGTTGCGCCCGGCTTCATGGCGTCACGCTCGGTGGCAGGCAGCGAGGCCTTGTCCGCAGCGACGCGGCCAGCGCTGTTGGCGCGGTCCTGGCCGACTTCGGCCTGGGTCAGCAGGCTCTTGGCCAGACCCTGATCCATGATCTTGACGGCTTCACCCGGGAAAGCGCGCGGATCGACGTTCTGGAGATACTCCAGATAGTCGCGCTTGTCCTTCATCGCGCCGGTGACGTTCATCAGGCGCATGAGATCGAGGTTCTCGGCGTTCTGGAGCGAGGCCAGCTGGCGCACGATCGAAATCGCGATGTTCCACGAAGCCGGGCTCGGGTAATACTGTGCCAGCATCGCCGCATATTCGGTCGACGGTGCAAGCTGCTTGGCATCGTAGGAGGCCTGAAGCGCGCTGCGGATCGAGGTTTCGCTCGGCTTGGTGCCGTTCGCTTTGGCTGCTTCCAACTCCTTCTGGACCATCGCCAGCGCCGCCTGCGGGTTGTTCGAACGCTTGTAGGAGTCCGCCAGCAGCGGCTGGATCATGTTCTGCGTATCGCGGTAGCCGCCGTCGAACGACTGCTGCAGATAACGTGCAGCCACATCGTACTGACCGCTCTGATAAGCGGTGACGCCGGCCAGATACTGGACCTGACCCAGCGATTCAGGGCTGGTCTGGCCGCTGTCGAGCATCATGACGAGGCCCTTGTTCTGCATCGCCGGGTCGTTCATCAGAACGCCGACGTTGCGGGTCATTTCGCCCTGCTTCAGCTTGTCGAACGGCTGCGTGGCCTGTGCCTCGGCCGTCTGGAGCTGGGCCAGAACGCCGCCCATGGCCGCGTCGACTTCGGCGCGGGCCGCAGCCTTTTCAGCATCGGTCTTGGCGGCCTGGGCCTTCTGCGAGGCGGCCGTCACCGCGGCATTCGCCTTGGAATCCGCGATCGCCTTGTCGACCGGTGCGGCAACCGCCGCATATTCCTTGGAGAAAGTAGCCTTGGCGGGCGCCTTCTCCTTCTCCTTGGCGGCAACCGTTGTCGGTGCTGCCGCGACGGCCATTCCGCCGGTCATGGCTACGGCCAGGGCAATACGGGAAATCAGGAACTTGCGAGCCATTCAGGCCAACTCCTCATCAAGACAAATCGAAGACACGCCGGACGGCGAAATCTCCTGAAATCGGTGGTGCCGGTGTGGCGGCGAATTGACCGCTTGGCAACCTAGAGGCGCAATTAGAACGCCGCCACTTAACGCTGTTTGAATGCAATTCGCCGCAGCCTCGGGGGTTCCCGCCGGGCGTCGGTCCGGGCTCGCCACTCCCTTCGGCCCATAAGTGTGGAAAAAAGCACGGAGGATGGAACGCCCCCTCCTGTTCATGTGGCTTTCGCCCAGCGCATGCCCTAGGGCGATCCATCACCCTTTGTCCCGCAGCAACGAACGATCCAGCGCGTGAGCGACGACACCGACATCAACGGCCCCGAACACCTCGGTCCCGAAGGCGAATATACCCGCATCGACATCGTCGATGAGATGAAGACGAGCTATCTCGATTACGCGATGAGCGTGATCGTGAGCCGCGCCCTGCCCGACGTGCGCGACGGCCTTAAGCCGGTTCACCGCCGTATTCTCTATGCCTGCCAGGAAGCGGGCTACGTTGCCGGTCGTCCCTACCGCAAATCCAGTCGTATCGTCGGCGACGTCATGGGTAAGTATCACCCCCATGGCGACAGCGCGATCTACGATGCACTGGCCCGTCTGACGCAGCCGTGGTCGATGCGCCTGCCGCTGATCGACGGCCAGGGCAACTTCGGCTCGATGGACCCGGATCCGCCGGCAGCCATGCGTTACACCGAAGCGCGCCTGGACAAAGTGGCGAACGAGCTTCTGTCGGACATCGACAAGAACACCGTCGATTTCGCTGACAACTATGACGGCTCCGAAAGCGAGCCGACCGTGCTTCCGGCGCGCTTCCCGAACCTTCTCGTCAATGGCGCCGGCGGTATCGCCGTCGGCATGGCCACGAACATTCCGCCGCATAATCTGGGCGAAGTGATCGACGGCTGCCTGGCGATGATCGAAAATCCGGCGATCACGGTCGAGGACCTGATCCAGATCATCCCGGCGCCCGACTTCCCCACCGGCCCGCTGATCCTTGGCCAGGGCGGCGCGCGCAACGCCTATCTGACGGGCCGCGGCTCGATCATCATGCGCTGCCGCCACGAGATCGAGGAAGGCCGCGGCGACCGCCGTTCGATCGTCCTCACCTCGATCCCCTACCAGGTCGGCAAGTCGAACCTCGTCGAGAAGATCGCCGAAGCCGCCAAGGAAAAGCGGATCGAGGGCATCTCGGATATCCGCGACGAATCCAACCGCGAAGGCGTGCGCGTCGTCGTCGACCTGAAGCGCGATGCCACACCGGAGGTCGTGCTCAACCAGATCTGGCGCAATACCCCGGCCCAGTCGAACTTCGCCGCCAACATGCTGGCGATCCACGGCGGCCGCCCCGAAGTCTTCAACCTTCGCGGCTTCCTCCAGGCCTTCATCCAGTTCCGCGAAGAAGTCATCACCCGCCGCACCAAGTTCGAACTGAACAAGGCGCGCGACCGGGCGCACATCTTGCTCGGCCTGGTCGTCGCGGTGTCCAACCTCGACGAAGTCGTGGTCATGATCCGCAGCGCCCCGAACCCGGCAACGGCACGCGCGCGCCTGATGGCCAAGGAATGGCCGATCGGGGACATCGCGCCGTATATCCGTCTGGTCGAGGCTATCGAGCCGAATGCCGAGCAGGACGGCGGATCGTATCGCCTCTCCGAAGTTCAGGTGAAGGCGATCCTCGATCTGCGCCTGCACCGCCTGACGGCGCTGGGCCGCGACGAGATCGGCGACGAGCTGAAGGAACTGGCCGCCGCGATCGAGGAATATCTCTCGATCCTGGCCGACCGGGTCAAGCTCTACGCCGTCATGCGCGAAGAGCTGGTCGCCGTGCGCGAGCTTTACGCCACCCCGCGCGTATCCCAGATCACCGGTGCCGCCGACGGCATCGAGGATGAGGACCTGATCGAGCGCGAGGAAATGGTCGTGACCGTCACCATGGACGGTTACATCAAGCGTACCCCGCTCTCGACCTTCCGCGCCCAGGCGCGCGGCGGCAAGGGCCGCGCCGGCATGGCGACGAAGGACGAGGACGTCGTGACCACGATGTTCGTCACGTCCACGCACAACCCGGTGCTGTTCTTCTCCACCGCCGGCAAGGTCTATCGCCTCAAGGTCTACAAGCTGCCGGAAGGCGGCCCGACCACGCGCGGCCGCCCCATCGTCAACCTCCTGCCCTCGCTGGACAAGGACGAGACGATCCAGACCGTGCTCCCCCTGCCGGAGGACGAGAAGGAGTGGAGCAAGCTCTCGGTGGTCTTCGCGACCGCCAAGGGCAACGTGCGCCGCAACGCCATGGACTCTTTCGCGAACATCCCGTCGAACGGCAAGTTCGCGATGAAGTTCGACGACGACAGCGACGATCGCCTGATCGGCGTGGCCTTGCTCAACCATTCGGACGACGTCCTGCTGGCGAGCCGCCAGGGCAAGGCCATCCGCTTCGCCGGCGACCTGGTCCGCGAATTCGCGAGCCGCACCTCCACCGGCGTCAAGGCCATGACGCTGAAGGAAGGCGACGAAGTCATCTCGCTCTCCATCCTGCACCGCGTCGGCGTGCAGGACCAGGACGAGCGCGAGGCCTATCTCCGCTTCGCGCCCTGGAAGGGCGAGCGCGACGGCGAGAGCACGCTCGACGGTGAACGCCTGGCCTATCTGGTCGAGAAGGAGCAGTTCATCCTGACCGTCTGCGCCAACGGTTACGGCAAGATGTCTTCGGCCTACGAGTATCGCCGCACCGGCCGCGGCGGCCAGGGCATCACCAATATCGACAATATCGAGCGCAACGGCCCGGTCGTCGCCAGCTTCCCGGCTAGCCGTGCCGACCAGCTCATGCTCGTCACTGACCAGGCCAAGCTGATCCGCCTGCCGCTCGAATCGCTGCGAGTGATTGGCCGCGGTTCGGCAGGCGTGCGCCTGTTCAACGTGTCGAACAACGAGCACGTCGTCAGCGCCGTGCGCCTTGACGAGCCGGCCGAGGACGACATCGTCGAAGGCGCTGTCGATGGGGCCATCGAGGGTGATGCACCCGTCACGGGCCAGGCGCCTGAAACCGGTTCGCCGGAAGGCGACCTGCCCGATGCCGACACGCCGGACACGGAAGCGTGACGGCGACGGTCGCCTACAAGATCCTGACCGGAGAGCAGCTCGATCGGCTGCTCTCCGACGGCACCTTCACCGGCGCCCCGATCGATCTTGCCGACGGCTATATCCACATGTCCACCGCCGAGCAGGCGCAAGAAACGCTGGACAAGCACTTCGCCGGACAGTCCGGCCTCGGCATCGCCGCGGTTGATCTCACCGTCTTGGGCGATGCGGTGAAGTGGGAAGTTTCGCGCGGCGGCGCGCTGTTCCCGCACATCTACGCCGACCTGCCGCTTTCCGCCGTGATCGCCCATGGTCCCGCCGAACGGGATGCCGCCGGCAAGCTGATCCTTCCGGGCGGCTGAGCTTTCGGCACCGCTGAACCAGCGGGGCTGCACCGGCACGCCGGTTGATTGCCATGCCCTGTCCTTGCGCCCTTCCCTGATGCCGCGCAAAGGTCTAGGCGCTGGCGCCATGACACAAGACGTCCACATCATCGGCGGCGGCCTCGCCGGAAGCGAAGCCGCCTGGCAGCTCGGGCGCCGCGGTTTTCGCGTGCGCCTTTCCGAAATGCGCGGCACCGGCGAGCGCAGCCCGGCCCACCAGGGCGACGGCCTTGCCGAACTGGTCTGCTCCAATTCCTTCCGCTCGGACGACGACGAAAAGAACGCGGTCGGCCTGCTGCACCACGAAATGCGCCGCTGCGATTCGCTGATCATGTCGGCAGCAGCCAAGGCGCAAGTTCCCGCCGGCACCGCGCTCGCAGTGGACCGCGACTTGTTCTCGGCCGAAGTGGAGGCCCGTCTTGCGGCGCTGCCCAATGTCGAGATCGTCCGCGAGCGCGTCGATACCCTGCCCGATACCGGCACGACCATCGTCGCCACCGGCCCGTTGACGGCCGAATCGCTCGCAGGCAGCATCGGCCGCGCGACCGGCGCCGACAGTCTCGCGTTTTTCGACGCCATCGCCCCCATCGTCTACCGCGAAAGCATCGACATGGACGTGTGCTGGATGGCCTCGCGCTGGGACAAGGGCGAAACCAAGGACTACATCAACTGCCCGATGGACAAGGACCAGTACCTGGCTTTCCACCGGGGGCTGGTCGAAGGCGAAAAGACCGCTTTCAAGGAATGGGAAGCGGACACGCCCTATTTTGACGGCTGCATGCCGATCGAGGTCATGGCCGAACGCGGCGTGGAGACGCTGCGCTTCGGGCCGATGAAGCCGGTCGGTCTCGACAACCCGCACTGGGCGACGCCGGAGCACCCCAACGGCCGCTGGCCCTATGCCGTCGTCCAGCTTCGCCAGGACAACAAGCTGGGTACGATCTGGAACATGGTCGGCTTCCAGACCAAGCTCAAGCACGCCGAGCAGGTGCGCCTGTTCCGCACCATTCCCGGCCTCGAAAATGCAGAGTTCGCGCGTCTGGGCGGCCTGCACCGCAACACTTTCATCAATTCGCCGATCCTTCTTGACCGCCAGCTTCGGCTCAAGACCGCGCCGCATGTCCGCTTTGCCGGGCAGATCACCGGTTGCGAGGGCTATGTCGAAAGCGCAGCCGTTGGCCTGATGGCTGGCCTCATGACGGCGACGCAGCTCGCTGGTCGCGAGTGGCAGGCCCCGCCGCGCACCACCGCGCTGGGTGCATTGCTCTCGCACATCACCGGCGACGCCGAAGCGGAGAGCTATCAGCCGATGAACGTCAATTTCGGGCTGTTCCCGCCGCTTCACGACGTGAAGAAGAAGCAGCGCAAGGAAGCCTATACCGAGCGCGCGAAGCTGGAAATCGCCCCCTGGCTGGACGCGCTGACCCCTGCCTGATCCTCGCGGGTCCAGCCTACTCGTCGCAGACCGCTCTCTACGGCGTCATTTCGGCTTGCAGCTGCACTTCGGCCCGGGCTTCGCCTTGGCCGGAGGCGGCGCCGTCTTGCGGAATTCCTCCGGTGTCAGCGCCTGATCCTGATTCGCATCGGCGCCATCGAACTTGTTGACGGTCGCCACGGCCCATTCCTCAAACGTCAGCAGGTTGTTGCCGTCCTGGTCGAGCTTGCGAAACCCGTCCACCCGTGTCGACAGCATCTCGTTGCGGGTGATCCTGCCGTCGCGGTTCCGGTCGTAACGGCCGAAACGGCGCTGTTCGCGCGTTTGCTCCGTCGCCTCGGGCAATTCCGGCCCGTCGATTTCGGACAAGTCCGCGCTCGGCATTTCCTGCGGAGCGATCGAACTGACAGGCGCCTGCGGCAATGGCGCGCCTCTTTCCACGGCGGCACGGCCCTGCCACCAGAACAGCCCCACCGACACCATGACCAGCGCCGCCAAAGCACCCAGAACAAAACGGTTCATCTCGGCCCCCTTGCGAGGCGGCCACTTAGCCGCGGCACCCGGGCCGCGCGAAATTACATAATCTTCACCGGCACCTGAGGCAGACCGGTCTGCGGTCCTAGAACCCCAGCAAGCCCAGGCGCATGGCCTTGACGACCGCGCCCGGCGATGTCTCGCTGCCCGTGGCCAGACGATGCTGCGCCAGTCCCTGCAGTACCAGCAGCGGACGCAGGCTACGCGACAGGCGCGGGGATCCGGGCGAGGTTTCGCGCGCGAGGGTCTGCGCCACGACGCTTTCTTCGGGATTGCGCAAGTGCGATGCCAGATCGGCGAGCGCCCAGCGCCGTCCGATCCGACCGGCCGCCTCAGCCTCTTCGGGCCGCCCGAGCGCTTCGGCCAGCGCCGCGAACGCCGCGCCGCGCCCTTCGGCCATGGCTTGCAGCGATTCCGGCGGCAGCGGCGCCGGGCCGGTCAGCGCCTCCCAGCCATCGACGAGGGCTGCAAGCGGCTTGTGCGCGCCGTTCCAGCTCCTCAAGGCATTGAGCAGCGGTTCGCCCTCCGGCCACTCGGAAGCATCGCGACCCAGGGTCTCCCGCCACCATGCCAGACGAATGAGCGCCAGCATCGGCTCGCGCGAATGGCGCAGCAGGCCGGCCAGTCGCTGGTCGAGCGCGAACAGCGCGAGTGTCGGCAAGCGCGAGGACGCCGTCGCGTAGGACAGCGCAAGCCGCGCGCTTTGCGTGATGGTGGGGAGAAGAAGGTCTTCGGGACCCTGGCTGGCGGAAGCCGGTGAGGCGGAATTGTCAGGCACGGAGCCTCTCTAGTCGGCCAGTCGGCAGGTGCAAGTCCCGCTTCGTGCAGAGCCTGCATGCCTGCGCGCGTGCTGCGCGCATTTCTTGTAAAGAGGTTCGCCCAGGAACCGATCCAGGAAAAAGGCGGCGGAGTTTCCTCCGCCGCCTCATCTTGTCAGCGGTAGCAGACCTTGCGGACCGCCTCGACGATACGCGGCGTGTCGATCAACGCCGCCTTCTCGAGGTTGGCCGCATAAGGCAGCGGAACGTCTTCGTTGCAGACGCGGACCACCGGGGCGTCCAGGTCGTCGAAGCCTTCTTCCATGCAGATCGCGGAGATTTCCGAAGCGATCGAGCAGACCGGGAAGCCTTCTTCGGCCACGACGATACGGTTCGTCTTGGCGAGACTTTCCAGCACGGTTTCCTTGTCCAGCGGACGCAGCGTGCGCAAGTCGATGACTTCCGCATCGATGCCTTCGCCGGCAAGCTGCTCGGCGGCTTCGAGCGCGAGCCCGACGCCGATCGAGTAGGACACGATCGTCACGTCCTTGCCTTCGCGCATGATGCGGGCCTTGCCGATCGGCAGGACATGCTCGTCAAGCTCGGGAAGCTCGAAAGTGCGACCGTAGATCAGCTCGTTTTCGAGGAACACCACCGGATCGTCGCTGCGGATCGCTGCCTTGAGCAGACCCTTGGCGTCGTAGGCGTCATAAGGCGCGATCACGACGAGACCCGGCACGTTGGCGTACCACGGACCGTAGTTCTGCGAGTGCTGCGCGCCAACGCGGGCCGCGGCGCCGTTCGGGCCACGGAACACGATCGGGCAGCGCATCTGGCCACCGGACATGTAGTTGGTCTTGGCGGCCGAGTTGATGATGTGGTCGATCGCCTGCATGGCGAAGTTGAACGTCATGAACTCGATGACCGGACGCAGGCCGCCCATGGCGGCGCCCGTACCGATGCCGGCGAAACCATATTCGGTGATCGGGGTGTCGATCACGCGCTGCGGACCGAATTCCTCGAGCAGGCCCTGGGTCACCTTGTAGGCGCCCTGGTATTCGGCCACTTCCTCGCCCATCACGAAGACGCGCGGATCGCGGCGCATTTCCTCGGCCATGGCGTCGCGGAGCGCTTCGCGAACGGTCGAGGTCTTCATGTTGGTGCCGTGGGGGATCTCGGGATCCCGCTTGGCCGGTGCACGGGCCGGCGCTTCGGCCTTGGCCGCGCCGGATTCGGCAGCCGGAGCGGCTTCGGCGGCGGGAGCCGCTTCTGCCTGGGGGGCCGAAGCCTGAACGCTCGATGCGTCTTCGCCTTCACCGGCCAGCACGGCGATGACCGTGCCGACCTTCACGCCCTCGGTGCCTTCGGCCACGAGGATCTTGCCAACGGTACCTTCGTCGACGGCTTCGAATTCCATCGTTGCCTTGTCGGTCTCGATTTCGGCGAGGATGTCACCCGATTTGACTTCGTCGCCTTCCTTCACCAGCCAGCGGGCAAGCTTGCCCTCTTCCATCGTCGGAGAGAGCGCCGGCATCTTCAGTTCGATCGCCATCAGTAGCGCTCCACCAGGACGTCAGTATAGAGTTCAGAGAGTTCGGGCTCGGGAGAATTCTCCGCGAAGTCCGCCGACTCGGCGACTTGCGCGCGGACGCGCTTGTCGATTTCCTTGAGCGCGGCTTCGTCCACGCCAAGCGCGGCGAGATCCTGCTTCACATGCTCGATCGGATCGCGCTTCTCGCGAACGTCCTGCACTTCCTCGCGGCTACGATACTTGGCAGGGTCGGACATCGAGTGGCCGCGATAGCGGTAGGTGTTCAGCTCCATGAGCACCGGACCATTGCCGGCACGCACGTATTCGAGCGCCACTTCCGCAGCCTTGCGAACTTCGAGAACGTCCATGCCGTCCACCTGCATGCCCGGAATCCGGAACGCGGTGCCGCGGCGGTGGAAATGCGTCTCGGCCGAGCCGCGCTTCACGGCAGTGCCCATGGCATAGCCGTTGTTCTCGATCACGAAGATGATCGGCAGTTTCCAGAGAGCCGCCATGTTGAAGCTCTCGTAGACCTGGCCCTGGTTGGCCGCGCCGTCGCCGAAGTAGGCCATCGCGACGCCGCCGTCTTCGCGGTACTTGTGCGCGAAGGCGAGACCTGCACCCAGCGAAACCTGGGCGCCGACGATGCCGTGTCCGCCGTAGAACTTATGCTCCACGCTGAACATGTGCATCGAGCCGCCCTTGCCGCGGGAAATGCCCGCAGCACGGCCGGTCAGTTCGGCCATGATCACCTTCGGGTCGATACCGTAGGCAAGCATGTGGCCATGATCGCGATAGCCGGTGATGACCGAGTCGCGGTTGGAATCGAGCGCGGACTGAAGGCCCACGGCTACGGCTTCCTGGCCGATATAAAGGTGACAGAAACCGCCGATGAGGCCCAGGCCGTAAAGCTGGCCTGCGCGTTCCTCGAAGCGGCGGATGAGTACCATCTGCTCGTAGAGGTTGAGAAGCTCTTCCTTGTTCGGCGTGTAGCGCCGATCGGCCGCGAGTGCCTCCTGGAGGCTGTGCAGCGCGAAGTCTTCGTCCTGTGCCGATACTACGGCTGGCTCGGCGCCGGACCCGGCGTCAGTCTTGGCTTTGGGCAACGGGGCTCCCCATCGTTGGTGCGATTGATTTCGGGCCGCTTATAGGACCCCCTGCGGAAATCGAAAGCGCGATGAAGGAAATTTGCCGTAAGTGGCACAAAAATTATGGCCATCCGCAACAGAACGGCCACAATTGGACGGTTCCGTCAGCTTCCCATCACCGCGAACCGGGTCTTGGCCCGGCGCGGAACGGAATCACTTGTTGATGAGCATGACCATTTCGTCGGGCCGGGCGACGTTCAGATTGCTGCGCAGCAACTCACCGGCAAGATCGGGGTCGACATGGTTCTGGTCGAGCAGGCCCACACGGTTCTTGAGGTGATCGCGCGTGAGGCGCAAATCGGCCAGCTTGGCGTTGCGCTCTTCCAGCAGATGCTGATTCTCTGTCCAGGCGATCAGGCCGCTGGGACCGGCGATCACGAAAGCACCCATCAGCAGGAGCAGCGCAAGCGCAATGCCCTGGACCAGGCGTTCCTTGGCAAGGCTGGCGTCCTGACGCATGATGGGAGAGCTGGACCTCATGAAAAGCGATAGAATCATAAGTGATTCCGCGTTGCAAGTTAAATTGATAACCGATTCGCCCGGTTTTCGAACAGGCCGCTTCATCGCCGGCTGTCGCAATACTGGGCATATTGGTGTTGATAACTCTGGGACAGGCTTTCGGCGCGTTCACGGGTGAACACAGCCCCCTCGAAAACGCGCTTCGAACGCGAGCTAATAGCGCGAGTTCGGAAGATGTTTCCAACCGCGCTCAAAATCCTCTAGGCGCTGCCCCATGCTGACGATCCGCGACATTACCGTCCGCCTTGGCGGGCGCACCATCCTCGACCAGGCCGCTGCCACCATCCCCAAGGATGGCAAGGTGGGCCTCATCGGCCGCAACGGCGCGGGCAAGTCCACGCTGGTAAAGGCCATCATCGGCGAACTGGAGCCCGATGGCGGCGCCGTGGAGATGCCGCGCCGGGCACGCCTCGGCTACATCGCCCAGGAAGCCCCTGCCGGTAACCGGACCGCGCTTCAGGCCGTGCTCGACGCCGATGTCGAGCGTACCGAGCTGCTGGCCGAAGCCGAAACCTGCGCCGACCCCAACCGCCTTGGCGACCTCCACGACCGCCTGATCGCGATCGATGCCTATACCGCCGAAGCCCGCGCCGCGCGCATCCTGGTCGGCCTCGGCTTCGACGAGGAAATGCAGGGGCGCCCGCTCGACAGCTTCTCGGGCGGCTGGAAGATGCGCGTCGCCCTTGCCGGGCTGCTGTTCTCGCAGCCCGACGTGCTGCTGCTCGACGAACCTTCCAACCACCTCGACCTCGAAGCCACGCTCTGGCTGGAGAACTTCCTCCAGACTTATCCGCGCACCCTGATCGTCATCAGCCACGAGCGCGACCTGCTCAACAACGTGGTCGATCACATCCTGCACCTGCAGCAGGGCAAGCTGACGCTCTATCCGGGCACGTACGACAGCTTCGAGCGCATTCGCGCCGAGCGGGCCGCACAGGCCGCCGCCGCCCGCGCCAACCAGGACGCCCAGCGCAAGAAGCTGGCCGATTACGTCGCGCGCAATTCCGCCCGCGCCTCCACGGCGAAGCAGGCGCAGTCCCGCGCCAAGATGCTGGCGCGCATGCAGCCGATCGCGGCCATGGCCGAGGATTCGTCGCTCAGC
This sequence comes from Novosphingobium sp. PhB55, assembly GCF_004368805.1. Lineage (NCBI taxonomy): Bacteria > Pseudomonadati > Pseudomonadota > Alphaproteobacteria > Sphingomonadales > Sphingomonadaceae > Novosphingobium > Novosphingobium sp. PhB55. Next base: position 442,238 of record NZ_SODQ01000001.1, read on the forward strand.
TTCGACTTCCCCAGCCCGGACGAACTGCGCCCGCCGCTGGTGACGCTCGATCTCGCATCGGTAGGCTACGAGGCGGACAAGCCGATCCTGCGCCGCCTGAACTTGCGCATCGATCCCGAGGACCGCATCGCCCTGCTCGGCCGCAACGGCAACGGCAAGACCACGCTGGCGCGCCTGCTCGCCCGCCAGCTGGAGCCGATGGAAGGCTCGCTCAGTTTCTCGCCCAAGATCCGCATCGGCTATTTCACGCAGTATCAGGTGGAAGAGCTGCCCTCCGGCTCGACACCGCTCGAACTGATGACCCGCGCCATGGTGGACAAGCCGCCGGTAGCGGTGCGCGGCCAGCTTGGCCGGTTCGGCTTCTCGGGCAACCGCGCGACGGCCGAGATCGCCACGCTGTCGGGCGGCGAGCGTGCCCGCCTCGCGCTGGCGCTGGTCACCCGCGAGGCGCCGCATATGCTCATCCTCGACGAACCGACGAACCACCTCGACGTCGACGCGCGCGAGGCGCTGGTCCAGGCGCTGAACGCCTTCGAAGGCGCGGTCATCCTGGTCAGCCACGACCGTCACATGGTCGAACTCGCGGCGGACCGGCTGGTGCTGGTCGACCAGGGCACGGCGGAGAACTACGACGGGTCGATGGAGGACTACATCGACTTCGTGCTGGGCCGTAACCAGCCCAAGTCGAATGGCGGCGACGGCAAGCCCGCCCGCAAGTCGGGGGCCATCGCCCGCGAGGAACTGAAGGCCCTGCGCAAGAAGGTCTCCGAGACCGAAACCCGCATGAAGCGCATCCAGCAGCAGCTCGAAGCGCTCGACTCCGCCCTGGCCGATCCGTCCTCGATCAAGGGCGACCTGGCCAAGTTCAACATCGGCGAACTCGGCAAGCGCCGCACCCAGGCGGCAGAGGATCTGGAAGTGGCGGAGGCCGGATGGTTCGAAGCCAGCGAGGCCATGGACGAATACATGGGCGGCAACGCGTGAGCGTCGCTTTCCGGCGCGACGGCGACGAGGAGCACCTGGAGCCGAAGTTCGAGGTGCCGATCCCGCCCGGCCCCAATCTCGTGACGCGTGAGGGCATGGATCTGATCCATGCCCGGATCGCCGAGCTTGAGGCGCAGATCCCGACGCTGGCAGAGGAAACCGCCCTCAACACCGCGAAACGCGATCTGCGCTACTGGAAGAAGCGGCTGTCGACGGCGGCAGTCCAGCCTGCGCCCAGCGGAGAAAAGGCGATGTTCGGCCACCGCGTGCGCTTCGCGCTGAACGGCAAGCCGCGCGAGGTCCGCATCGTCGGGCATGACGAAGCCGAGCCCGCCAAGGGCGACCTCGCTTTCACGGCGCCGCTCGCCCGCGCCCTGCTGGGCGCCGAGGCGGGAGAATTCGTCGACTTCAACGGGCGGGAAGAAGCGATCGAGATTCTCGAACTCATCGCCTGACCCGCTTATCGCGCCCGGCGGCGCGGGACCGGCAGGACAGCGCCGGCACGAAACACGGAATCTGAAACGAAACACGGGGCCTTTGCGGGCCCCGTGTTCGTTGTTCAGCAGGCTGAAGGCGTCCTCAGTAGGACTTCTTCGGCTTCTTGTGGAACGGCTTGCCGCCGCCGCCCGGGCCACCGCGATCGTTGCGCGGGCCGCCGGTCGGACGGGGCTTGTGACGGGGACCGTCGAAACCGCCGCGTCCTTCGTCACGCGCGTAGGGCTTGCGGGCGCGGCCCTGCGGACCTTCGCGGCGACGGTCGCGCGCGACGTCGCGCGGCGTGTCCGTGGCCACTTCGATACGGATGGTGTTCTCCACGTCGCCGCTCTCGTCATGCGAGGTGCGTTCGACGGAACGGATGAACTGGTCCGCCATCGCCTTCGGGATCTGGAAGTGCGTCTGGTCCGCGCCGATGCGGATCTGGCCGACGGCATTGCGGGTAACGTGACCACGGCGGCAGAGCAGCGGCAGGATCCAGCGCGGATCGGCATTCTGCTGACGGCCCACGTCCATGGTGAACCACACCACGTCGTCGAAGCCCGGACGCTGACGCGCCTCGCGCGCTTCGGGGCTGTTGCCGATCAGTTCCTCGGGCTGCGGCATGGCGGCGCGGTGCGCGCGAACCAGTGCGGCGGCCAGATCCTCGGCGCTCACCTTTTCCAGGACTTCGCGGGCGATCTCGCGATCTTCCTCGTCAGCCTCGACCGGGGCGAGCAGCTTTTCCATCAGACGGCCGCGATCGGAAGCGCGGATGACTTCGGGGGTCGGCGCGGCAATCCACTCCGCCTCGATGCGCGCACCGCGCAGCATGCCTTCAACGCGGCGGCGGCGCGGGAACGGCACGACGATGACTGCGGTGCCCTTCTTGCCCGCACGGCCGGTACGGCCCGAACGGTGCTGCAGCGTTTCGGCGTCGCGCGGAATCTCGACGTGGATCACCAACGTCAGCGAGGGCAGATCGATGCCGCGCGCGGCAACGTCGGTGGCGACGCAGACGCGGGCACGCTTGTCGCGCAGGGCTTGAAGCGCATTGTTGCGCTCGTTCTGCGAGTGCTCGCCCGAAAGCGCCACGGCCGAGAAGCCGCGCTCGGTCAGGGTCGAGTGCAGGTGCTTCACGTTGTCGCGCGTGGCGCAGAACAGGATCGCGGTTTCGGCATCGTGAAGACGCAGCAGGTTGACCACCACGTTCTCGACGTCGGCCGGGGCAACGGTGACGGCCTGATAGGCGATGTCGCCATGGCCGCGGTTCTCCGTCACGGTGGAGATGCGCAGCGCGTCGGTCTGGTAACGGCGGGCCAGGGCTTCGATCGGACGCGGCATGGTGGCCGAGAACAGCAGCGTGCGGCGGCTGGCCGGCGCGGCGTCGAGCAGTTCCTCGAGGTCTTCGCGGAAGCCCATGTCGAGCATCTCGTCCGCTTCGTCGAGCACGACGACGCGCAGGGCCGAGAGGTCGAGCTTGCCGCGCTCCAGGTGATCGCGCAGACGGCCCGGGGTGCCGACGACGATGGTGGCGCCGCGTTCGAGCTGCTTGCGTTCGCGCACGGGGTCCATGCCGCCCACGCACGTAACGATGCGGGCGCCGGTCGAGGCATAGAGCCACTCAAGCTCGCGGCTGACCTGCTGGGCCAGTTCGCGCGTCGGCGCAATGGCGAGCGCCAGCGGGGCCTCCGCATAAGGAATCGAGCCGTCCGCCAGCAGTTCGTCGCTCATGGCGATGCCGAAGGCGACGGTCTTGCCCGAGCCGGTCTGCGCCGACACCACCAGGTCGCGCCCACGCGCCTCGGCTTCGGCGACGGCGGCCTGGACCGGGGTCAGGTTCTCGTAGCCATGCGCGGTAAGCGCGTCGGCAAGAGGCTGGGGGAGCTGGGAAAATGTCATGCGTTTTGAATCTGTCCTGTGCCGCCGGCGCGGTCTGTATGAGTGAGCCTGGTGTGGAGTGTGCGACCCAACGGGCCCTGGTTGAGGCGCTCCATAGACAAAAAAGTCGGGTTTGGCGCGCACCAATTTCACAAAAGGCAACAATGGCCTTGCGCTAGCGCAGAATAATCGATCGCAGCCCCCCGGAAACCCCCCGAGCGTCACGGGATTTTCACGGAGCGGGTCTAGGCGCCGCGCGGGGTGAACGGAGCCGATGATGACCGAAAATACCCGCCAGAAGCGTCTCCTGGCCTCGATTCATGATGTCGGGCCGGCATCGGAACGGGCCGTCCTCCAGCTTGCCGACTTGTTCCAGCGCCGCCTGGGCGGACCCAGCTTCGCGATGCTGGTGGTGCCCAACCACTGGGGCCGCCACCCGCTGTCGGAAGACCGGGCCTTTCAACGCAGGCTGCGCGGCTGGGCCGAAGCCGGGATCGAGATGTTCGTCCACGGTTGGTACCACAAGGACGAGGCGCGCCATCGCGGCGCCGCGCAGTTCAAGGCCCGCCACATGACCGCCGGAGAAGGCGAGTTCCTCGGCCTCGACGAAGCCACGGCCCTCTCCCGCATGCTCGACGGCAAGGCGCTGATCGAGGACGTGATCGGCCGCCCGACGGCGGGCTTCATCGCACCGGCCTGGCTCTATGGCGAGGGCGCCCGGGCCGCGCTGCGCCAGGCGGGCCTGCCCATCGTCGAGGATCACTGGCGGGTCTGGGCCGCGGACGACGGCAACGTGCTGGCGCGCGGTCCCGTGGTAACCTGGGCCAGCCGATCGGCGGCACGCACGGCCTCGTCCCTGGCCTTTGCCGCCCTCGCGCGGACCGCCTTGCCGCTGACGCGAACCGTGCGGATCGCCGCGCATCCCGGAGACGTCACCAAGCCCGCGCTCCTGGCCAGCATCGACGCCACGCTGCGGCGGTTCGCGGCTACGCATACTCCCTCAAGGTACCGGGATTTAGGCAGATTCATGGCACCGCAGTGACGCTTTCAAAGCAGTTTCACGTCTCGCCCATGACCATGCTTCCCCGCGTCACAAACCCGACATCTGGTCCCCATAGGAGCCTCCCCGCAAGGATAAGTTCGGCGGGGTCACCGCCGGTTGCTGCCCAAAGGCACACACGCCAGGCATCAAGGTCGCTTAGGGATTCGCATGAAGGACGCGCTCAGGATTGTCGTGCCCATCCACAGCCTCGATCCCGGTGGAGTCGAGCGCGTGGCCCTGGGGCTCGCAGCGCAGTGGCAGCAGGCCGGGCACGCAGTGACGATTGTCCTCGGACGCTCCGGCTGTAGCCACCTCGCAAGCGCACCGGCCCTCGATTACTGGCAGATCCCCTCGCGGGTTCCCACGGCCTCCTGGGAAACGCCCTGGATGGTCCACTGCCTTTACAGCTACCTGATCGCGCACCGCGCAGACGTCGTCTTCCTGCCGGGCAACACATATGCCGTGGTCGGCGCGGCGATGAAGCTGCTGCTGGGCGATCATGCGCCGCCCATGACGCTCAAGGTCAGCAATGCGCTGCATCGTCCCGACATGCCCGCTTTCGTGCGGCGAGGCTACGGGATCTGGCTGCGCGCCCAGGGCCGCCTGTTCGATCGCCTGGTCGGACTGTCGGAACCGATGGCGCGGGAAATTCGCGAGACGACGGGCGCCGAGGCCGCGCGGGTCGATGTCATCGCCAATCCCATCCTGACCCGCGCCCGCCTGCGCGCGCTGGCGCGCAGCGAAAGGCGTCCCGATTCGGTCTGGGGCACGCGCTACCTGACGGCGGGGCGCCTCGTGCCGCAGAAGAACCACGCCATGCTGCTGCGCGCCTTCGCCCATGCCGCGCGGCCCTCGGACAGCCTGACGATCGCCGGTGAAGGCCCCGAGCGGGGCGCCATCGAGCGGCTCGCCGCGGAACTGGGCATTGCCGACCGGGTGCGCCTGGCCGGTCACCTTGCCAGCATCGACCCGCTGATGGCCGAGGCCGACGCCTTCGTTCTCAGTTCCGATTACGAAGGGCTTCCCGGCGTCATCGTCGAGGCGCTTGCCGCCGGACTGCCGGTGCTGTCGACCGACTGCTGCGTCAGCATGGATTGCCTGGTCGAAGGCGGCCGCACCGGCTTGCTGGTGCCGCGCGGCGACGAACAAGCCTTTGCCGATGGCCTCGCCCGCATCCGCGACTTTGCAGGAGACCCCCAGCGGGCCCACGACATCGCCGCGCGATACGAAGTCGAGGAAGCGGCGCGCCGCTATCTCGACATGATGGCGCAAGTGCGCCGCGAACGCGAAAACCAGCGGCGACACCGGCTGGGGCTGAGTGCCTGGGCGACGCACTCACCCTGGCAGCGGTCGCTTTGACCCAGAACCCTTCGCGGAGAACTTCGTGACAGAAACCGCAGCCGTCCTGGCGCCCGACACGCCCGCCATCCAGCTCACCCCGCAGGATCGCAACCCGCGCCTCGGGCGCAATGCCCTGTTCTCGATCGCCCTGTCCCTTGCCGTGATCGCGGCGGTATTCCACGAGATGGGCGGGCTCGACATGCGCCGCCTCCTGGCCATGGTGCCCGAAAGCCCGGTGTTCTGGGCCGTCTTCGCGGCAAGCTACCTTGTGACGCCTGCCAGCGAGTGGCTGATCTTCCGTCGGCTCTGGGGCATTCCCGGCGCCGGGATGCTCGCGCTGCTGCGCAAGAAGGTCTACAACGAGCTGCTGCTGGGCTATCTCGGCGAAGCCTATTTCTACACCTGGGCGCGGCGCAGAGTATCGCTGGACGCGGCGCCCTTCGGCGCGGTGAAGGACGTGGCGATTCTCTCGGCCATGGCCGGAAACGGCGTGACGATCGCCTTGCTGGCCGTGATGGTGCCGATCGTGGGCACCACCCGCCTCGGTCTCGACGCCAGTATGGTCACCCTCTCGCTGGGCGTGCTGGTGGTGGTCTCCGCCATCGCCATGGTCTTCCGCCGGCGGGTGTTCACCCTGCCCCGCGCCGAACTGACCATGATCACCCAGATCCACCTCGGCCGCATCGCCCTGACCACCCTGTTCAACGCCATGCTCTGGCATCTCGTCCTGCCCGAGGTGCAACTGTCCTGGTGGCTGTTCCTGGCAACGCTGCGCCTGCTGGTATCGCGCCTGCCGCTGATTCCGAACAAGGACCTGCTCTTCGCCGGGGTCGCCGTCCTCGCTCTCGGCCGCGAGCAGGACATCGGCGCGCTGATGACGCTGATGGCCGGACTGATCCTGGCCGCGCACCTGCTGCTGGGCGGCATGCTGGCGATCAAGGACCTGACAGCGCCGGAACAGCCGGCATGAGCCCGCTGGCGATCACCCCTCTCCTCGCTGCCGCGCTGGTTCCTTCCACGCCGGACCTCGGCAAGGCCGAAGGTCTCTGCCGCGCGAACGAGAGCGGCCCGGCCTTCGTCGTCGAGCCGGTGGGCCTCAAGGATCGCACGGGCAAGCTGAAGCTGGAGGTCTATCCCGCGAACGAGAAGGACTTCCTGGCCGACGATAACCTGCTGGTAAGCACGGGCAAGGTCTTCCGCCGGGTGGAGGTACCCCTGCCTGCCAGCGGCACGCCGAGCCTTTGCATCCGCCTGCCCGGCCCCGGCACTTATGCCGTCAGCCTGCTTCACGACCGCGACAACGACCGCAAGTTCAACTGGAAGATCGACGGCATCGGTTTCGCCGGAAATCCGAAGCTGGGCTGGGGCAAACCCAACGTCCGCAAGGCGAGCGCCACGGCGGGAAGCGGGCTCACCGCGCTCCGCATCGTCCTCAATTATCGCAGCGGGCTGGGAGTCGCCCCGCTCAGGCAAGGAACCTGACGGCATGAAGATCGTCGATGTCTGCGCGTTCTATTCGCCCCAGGGCGGCGGTGTACGCACCTATGTGGAGCAGAAACTGCGGATCGGCCCGATGCTGGGCCACGAGATCGTCATCCTCGCCCCCGGCGACGAGGACGCCGTGATCGAACGCGGAGCCGGTGCGCGCATCGTGACCGTGAAAAGCCCGCGCTTCCCGCTCGACCGGAAATATGGCTACTTCGCCGAGGCCGAACGGCTCCACGCGGCGCTGGATGCACTGGCCCCGGATTTCGTCGAGGCGACCTCGCCCTGGCGGAGTGCCGGGCTGGTGGCGGACTGGCCGGGCGCGGCTCCGCGCAGTCTGGTCATGCATGCCGACCCGCTTTCCGCCTATGCCTACCGCTGGCTTGGCAACATCTTCTCGCGCCAGACGATCGACCGGCAGTTCTCCGTATTCTGGGAGCACTTGCGCCGCCACAGCCGCAAGTTCGACCATGTCGTCTGCGCCAACAGCGATCTTTCGCGCCGGCTCGACGACGGCGGGGTCTCTCACACCGTCACCATCCCGATGGGCGTGGAAGCGGACTGCTTCTCGCCCGCTCATCGCGACCCTGCCTTGCGGGCACACCTGCTGGCAGACTGCGGCCTGCCCGAAAGCGCCGCGCTGCTGCTGGCAGTGGGACGCCTGGCGCCGGAGAAGCGCTGGCCGCTGGTGATCGACGCGGTGAGCATGGCCAGCCAACAGAGCCCCATCGGTCTCGTCATGCTGGGCGAAGGCCGCGAACAGCGCGCGATCCTGAGGCACATCGCCGGAAATCCCCATGTCCGCCTCTTCGCGCCGGAACGCAACCGGGCCGCCTTCGCGCGAATCATGGCGAGCGCGGATGCTCTGGTCCATGGCTGCGAGGCGGAGACGTTCTGCATGACGGCCGCCGAAGCGCGGGCCAGCGGCATCCCGGTCATCGTGCCCGATGCCGGCGGGGCGGCCGACCATGCGGCAGGCGGCGCCGGACGGACTTACGCGGCGGCCGATTGCAATGCGGCGGCGGCGGCGATCCTGGACGTGGTGCGTGCACGCCCTCGCCCCGCCGTGACGGCGCGGACCATGGAAGAGCACTTCCGCGAACTCTTCGCCGCTTACGCCCAGTGCCTCGTCCGGCAGCGCAGGGCTGCCTGAGAAGCCTGGCCTTCGCCGGGCAACCTGCCCTTCCGTTTCCTACCGGGCCTGTTGTCCTGCCGGCTGCCCCGTCTGCACTTCAGTCCTTTGCCAGCCTCCGCCAAGCGCGAGGAAGACCGCGATCTGATCGTCGACAAGCGCGGTTTCCGCCGCGGCATGATTGACCTGGGCCGTCGCCAAGGCCCCCTGGGCGCTGAGCAGGTTCAGGAAATCGCTGCGCCCGAACCGGAACAGCTTGCCGGCCTGCTGCGCGGAAAGACCCGCGCTGTCGCTGGCACGGCCGAGGGCCGCGGCACGGTCGGTATCGCGTGCATAGGATTCCAGCGCCGTCTCGGTGCCGCGCAGGGCCTCGAGCACGGTCTGGTCGAACCTGGCGATGTCCGCCTCCACCTGGGCATTTGCCGCTTCGATGCGAGCGCGGATGATCGGGCGATTGGGGAAGGACCAACTGAGCAGCGGCCCCAGGCTGAAGCCGAAGCTATGGGTCTTGCCGAAGTTCTCCAGCTTGCCGTCGTTGATGATGCCCCCGCCGATGCTGACCGTGGGGTAGAGGTCTGCCGTGGCGACGCCGATGCGGGCGGTATCGCCGGCAATGGTGCGCTCGGCCTGGCGAATATCCGGGCGGCGGCGGATCAGCGCGGCGCCGTCGCCGACCGGCATCGGCTGCGACAGGCGCGGCAGGTTCGCGCAGCTTTCCACTTCCCGGGGATACTCCGCCGGCGCCTTGCCGAGCAGGGTTGCCAGCAGATAGAGCGAGGACTGCCGCTTGGCATAGAACGAAGGCAGGTTGGCCTTGCTGCTTTCCACGGCCGTGCGCGCGCGGCTGACATCGAAAGCCGTTCCGCGCCCGCCGCGCTGGAGCCTTCCGGTGGCGTTCAGCGTCTGCTGCTGCAGCGTGATCACTTTCTGGACCGTGGCGATCTGGTAGTTCGCGGCGCAGACGTCGGCATAGGCCTTGGTGGTGGCGGCCGCGACGCTGATCCGCACGGCATCGCGCGCGGCCTCCACCGCCTCGCGGTCGGCCAGGCTGCTCTCGATGGCGCGCTTGATCTTGCCATTGAGGTCTAGCGGGTAGGACAGGGTCAGGCCGAGATCGTACGTCAGCACGCCCGGCAGGTTGGTACCGGCCGAAGCGGTCGAGTAGTCACGCTCCAGGTCGGCGTCGGCACCGATGGTGGTGGCAAGGGTCTTCTGGCCCGCAGTTTCCCGAAGCACGGCATCGGCCTTGCGCAAGTTCGCATCGGCCGCGCGAATGTTCGCATTGGCCTCCAGCGCCTGCTCGACGAGGCCGTCCAGCTGCGGATCGTCGTAGAGCTTCCACCAGCGATCGGGCAGCTCGGCCTGCGAGAACTGTGGCCCCTGCCCCGAAACGAAGGGACCGTTCGCGGCCGGCGTCGTCGCCGCGGAATCGGCGGGCGGCGCGTAGTCCGGTCCGGCCGTGGCGCAGCCGGCCAGAAGTGCGAGCGCCAGAAGCGAAACGCCGCTGCGGATCACGTCGTGGGCTCCCCGGAAGGCGCTGGCTGAACCGGCTGTACCGTCTGGGCAGGCTGAACCGGCCTGGCATTCCTGCGGCCTGCATCGCCCGGTTGCTCAATCGTCACCGTGGCCGTGCGGCCGGCGATCAGGCTCACGTCCCTGGGTACCTCGGTCAGCCGCACGCGCACCGGAATGCGCTGGGCGAGACGGACCCAGGTGAACGTTGGATCGACGCTCGGAAGAAGATTGCGGGAATCGCTGCGGGTCGTGTCGTTGATGCCCGCGGCGATGCTCTCGACCACGCCCTTCAGCGGACGCGCCTCACCCATGAGCACGACCGTCACCGGCGAACCGACATGGATATTGGCGAGCTTGGTTTCCTCGAAATAACCCTCGATGCGGATGGAATCGCGGTCGATCAGCGCCATCGCCTGGTTGCCCGGCGCCACGTAGTCGCCCGGATGCAGGTCGAGGTTAGTGACGGTGCCGTTCACCGAAGCCTTCACATTGGTGCGCGCCAGGTCGAGCTTGGCCTTGTCGAGCGCGCTCAGCGCCTGGTCCAGGGCCGCGCGCGCGGTGGCGACGGCGGCGACATTCTGTTCGTGAGTCTCGGTCGCCACCAGATCGCCGAGCGCAAGGTCGCGCTTGGCTTCGCGCTGGGCCTGGCCCAGCCTGGCCTGCGCGCTCGCCACGGCAGCCTGCGCCTGCTCCACCGCCAGCGAATAGCGCGGTCGATCGATCACGAAGAGCAGATCGCCGGCCTTGACCTCCTGGTTGTCCCTGACTTCCACCGATGTGACCAGCCCGCCGATATCGGGGGTGACGCGCACGACATCCGCACGAACGCGGCCGTCGCGTGTCCAGGGGCTGTCCTCGTAATGGCGCCAGAGCCAGACCGCGATCACTGCGGCCAGGATCACGAGGATGGTGGTGGCGAGGCTGGGAGCGAGCCGGGCAAGAAAGCGCTTCATTGGCGGAAACCGATCAAGGGAGAGGCCCAGACGAGAAGCCCGAGCACGAGGATGTAGAGGCACAGGTCCACCGCTGCACGATAAGCGAAGAGGCGGTAGAAACCGATAAGATTGGCAATGCGCATCAGCACCAGGGTGATGATCGAGGCGATGACCGCAAGAACCAGAAGCGTGGGTAGGAACACCCCGTCGATGGAGACTTCGCCCCTCATGCCGGCATCTCCGAGAGCGGCGCCGCCGGAGAAGGACCGGCGGAGGGGAACAGATTGCGGCGCAGGCTGACCAGCCCCAGCGCCCCCGCACGGCTGAGCTGCGGGTCTTCGTCGTTCAGCACGGCGGTCATGGCAATGTCGATATCCTCAAGCAGGATGGGGTCGGCGGGCGCGGGGCGGTCGGGATCGAGGCCCCGGTAATATTCGCCCACCTTCCGGAGCACTTCGGTGAGCGGACCACGGCGGGACGTGGGCATGGCCAGGCGCAGTTCGCGCAGTTCGCCGATGGCCACGCCAGTCCGCAGATCGCGCAAGGCGTCGTAGAGCGGCGCACCGGGCGAGCGGCCGGACATCGCCAGGCGCGGCGCCAGAAGGGCGATCCGGTCGAGCATGCGGTTGATCCAGGCGCGCACGTCCGGGGGGCTCATCATGTTGGCGCGCTCGGCGATGTCGGCCCAGCCCGCCCGAACGGTGCGACGGATCGCGGCATGAGTGCCGGTGGAGCTGAGCAGGCGGATGACGACGATGGCGAAGATGATGCCCACCAGCTGCGCGAGCGCACCGTTCACGAAGCCCGCAAAGCCGCCCACATAGCGGTCGGAAACGAGCACCGGCGATCCCAGGCCCAGCAGCATCGGCAGCGCGATGCCGCTCCAGCGCGGGGACTGCATCAGCGCGCCCAGCATCAGCAGCATCGGCGCCATGGCCGCGGCATATTCCAGGAAACCATCGAGCCGCGGCATGAGGACGAAGCCATAGAGCAGCCCGATCAGCGTCGCGATGAGGGTTCCGGCAAAGAACGTGCGCAAGGGCGCGAGCGGGTCCGGTGCGGCCGCGAAGAGCGCGGTGAACACGCCTGCCAGCATGACCGCCGTCGCCCCTTCGTGCCAGCCGCTGCCGATCCACAGCGCACAGCCGATGGCGATCGTCAGGAAAGCCCCGATGGCACCGCGCGTCGCGCCGCCGACATCGACATGCAGCTCGCGTCCGCGGCGGCCTTCCACGAGTTCGGCAGCGCGCGGGCTGACCGGACGGGTGGTGTTGGTGCCAAGCTGCTCGGCCAGGATGCGGCAATCGCGGTGCGCGCCGATCAGCGAGGAAAGGCGCGAGAGCAGGCTGAGCAGGATCAGCGCATTCCACGAGGCATCGGGGCCGATCCGAGGCTCCAGCGCACGGCTCCGCTGCTGCAGCGCTATGGCCGCCGCCTCGCGTTCCGGCAGCGACATGGCGCCAAGTCCGCCGAACCAGTCACGCGCATCCGTCAGCAGGGCCTGAACTTCGGCAGGAACCGCGTCCACCGCGTGAAGCTGCGCGATCCGGTCGGACACGGCGGCGCCCAGCGGCATGATCAGCGAGAGTTGATCCTGAAGCGCACGCACGGTGCGGATGCGCGGCGCGATGCGCGTGCTTTCGTAAGGCAGGTGGATCGAGAGCTGGTGCAATTCGGTGACGTCCAGCGCGAGCCGCTGGCGTTCCTTGTCGATCGCCGGATCGGTTTCAAGCTGGAGCGAATCGCGCGACCAGCGCTCGGCGTCGGCCAGAATATTGGACACGCGCTGCAGCATGAAGGCCGAAACCGATTGCGGCAGGACCAGCGCATGGACGAAGCTGCCGCAGAGGATACCGATGGTGATCTCCTGCACGCGCAGGGTCGCCACGGTGAATATCGTGTCCGGCACGTCGACACTGGGCAGCACGATGAGCACGGCGGTATAGCCCGCCAGCACGAAGGCATAGGAGCGCGGCGTGCGATCCAGAAGCGAGACGAAGACGCACAGCGCCAGCCAGCCGCCGATGCCGATGGTCAGCAGTTCGGGGGAGTTGACGAGGTTCGGCACGATGATGACGGCCATTCCCGCGCCGACGAAAGTGCCGATCACGCGGAACATCGCCTTGGACACGACGGCGCCGGCCAGGGGCTGCGCCACGATGTAGGATGTCAGGAACGCCCAGTAGGGTCGCTCCAGCCCGATCGAAAGCGCGATATAGATAGCCAGCATCGAGGCCAGGTAGGCCTTCACGGAGAACAGCGCGGCGTCCAGTCCGAAACGCTTCGTCATTGCCGGGCGGCGCTTTCCGCTATGCGCGCAGCGATGCGGTCAAGCACCCGCACGACAGTCTCGACGTCTTCGCCTGGAATGCCATCCAGAAGCGTCGCGCGCAACTCGATCAATCGCTTGTCGATGCGGCGGGCAGCGGCGGCGCCCTCGTCGGTGAGCCGCAAGTGCTTGGCACGGCGGTCGCTGTCGTCGGCGATGCGCTCGACGAGACCGGCATCTTCCAGCAAGTGCAGGGTTCGCACCAGCGAAGGTTCCGTCACGTTGATGGCGCGCGCAAGGTCGCCCTGCCGCACCTCGTCGCCGAGGCGCAGCAGGTGGACCAGCGCCCACCCCGAGGAGTTGGAAACTCCTAGCGAGGACAGCGCCGAATCGGCCAGTTGCTGCCATGAACGCGAAACCGGCCCCAACCTTGCGGCCAGAGCCTTCTCGCTCGATTGTCGATCCTGCATGGCCTGAGTAATTAGAGTGCTAACTAATCTTCGCAAGATATTTTGGCGTCGATATTGCGGCATCGGAGTTGATTTTATTGCAAATGAACCCGTCGGCCTTGGCGGCACGGCCGGGATGCAATTCCATCCGATCCGCAGGCTCAGGTTTCGGGCCGATATGCTGGCGCAGCGCCGAATTTTCCTGCCGCTATCCGCGTAGCCGCCTTGCTATTGCTGACCGGCCCGCGCGACTTTGCAAAAGCTCGCAGGGGTGGCGCCTGTGAAACGAGGGCGCTAAGTCGCTGCAAATGCCCATTACCGCCCGGAGAATAACTTTGCGCCGATCGATCCTCGCCCTCGGCCTGTCTGCCCTTGTGCTGGCTGCCACGCAGCCCGCCCTCGCCCGCCAGACCGAGGCTGCGGAAAAGGTGGCAGAGGCCGCGCCGGTTACTGCTCCGGCCCGGGAGGAGCAGTCCGCCACCGCCCCCCACGCCATGGTCGCCGCTGCCAATCCGCTGGCGGTGAAAGCGGGGGTGGACGTTCTCAAGGCCGGCGGCTCGGCGATCGACGCAGCCGTGGCCATCCAGGCCGTCCTCGGCCTTGTCGAGCCCCAGAGTTCGGGCCTGGGGGGCGGCGCCTTCATGGTCTACTACGATGCGAAGACCCGGCAGGCGACAGCCTATGACGGCCGCGAAGTCGCACCCGCCGGTGCCGGCGATCATCTGTTCTTCGACGAGAACGGCAAGCGGCTGCCTTTCGTCACCGCCGTGCTGGGCGGAATCTCTACAGGCGTGCCCGGCGCCATCGCCATGCTCGACATGGCCCACCGCGATCACGGCAAGCTCGCCTGGGGCAAGCTCTTCGATCAAGCCCATGTCCTCGCGCAGGACGGCTTCGCCGTCAGTCCGCGTCTGGCCCGCATGATCGCAAGCAAGGCACCCCAGGCTTCCGCGCCCGACGCCAGGCGCTACTTCACCAAGGCCGACGGCACGCCCTATCTGGCCGGCGACCGGCTGAAGAACCCCGACTATGCTCGCTCGCTGGACCGCATTGCACGGTACGGTGCTTCCGGCCTGCTGACCGGGCCGATTGCGCAGCAGATCGTCGAGCGCGTGCACCAGGGACCGTACCCGAGTACGCTCACCCTGTCGGACCTGGCGAGCTATCGCCCGCACTCCGGCCCCGCGCTCTGCAATCCTTACCGCATCTACCTCGTCTGCACGCCCCAGGCGCCCTCGGGCGGCCCCGGATTGCAGATCGCGCTCGGCGTGCTCGAACACACCGACATCGACAAGCGCAGTGCCACCGACGAGAAAGCCTGGTTCGAATTCGCCCAGGCCAGCCGCCTGGCTTACGCCGACCGCGACCGCTACGTCGGCGACCCGGTCTTCGTGCAGGTGCCGCTCGATGGCCTGCTCGATCCGCACTATCTCAAGGGCCGCGCGGCCGAGATCGGCGACCGGGCCGGGCCGGTGACGTTCGGCATGCCCCGGGGCGCCCCCAAAGTCGGGATCGACGCCACCGACGAGCCGGGCGGAACCAGCCACATCGTCGTGATCGACGCACAAGGCAACGTCGTGTCCATGACCACCACGGTCGAGAGCATCTTCGGCTCCGGCCGCATGGTGGGCGGCTTCTTCCTCAACAACCAGCTCACCGACTTCTCGTTCAGCCCCACTGACGACGACGGCGCGAAAGCGGCCAACGCCCCCGGCCCCGGCAAACGTCCACGCTCCAGCATGGCGCCCGCCATCGTGCTGACGCCGCAGAAGAAGTTCGTGGCCGCCGCGGGATCGCCGGGCGGTTCCGCAATCCAGGCCTACAACCTGAAGGTGCTGGTGGCCCTGCTCGACTGGAAGATGACGCCGCAGGACGCCGTCTCGCTGCCCAATCTCGTCGCCAAGGGAGACAGCTACAGCGCCGACATGTTCCCCCAGCCGATCATGCAGGGCCTGGCCGCGCGGGGCATGACCCTGTCCACCTCGCGCGGGGAGGAGTCCGGGCTTCAGGCTATCGTCGCGACGCCGAAGGGCTATGTCGGCGGCGCCGATCCCCGGCGCGAAGGCGTGGCGCGCGGGTTCTGAACGCAGTTCGCCTTCCATCGCGTTGAAAATAGCATAATGTTCGCCTAGGGGCCGCTGCCTTCAATCCCACCGCCCCCAAGGGAGACGACATGGCAGGCGATCAGGACGGACAGAGCGAAGGTCCCGGCATCAGGTCCTCCGCAGGAAGCCTCGGGCTGACCGCCGCCATCGCGCTGGTCATGGGCAACATGATCGGCTCGGGCGTATTCCTGCTGCCGGCCAGCCTGGCGCCTTTCGGATGGAACGGCGTGATCGGCTGGGCGACCACCATCAGCGGCGCGCTGATCCTGGCCTATGTGCTCAGCCGGCTCACCCGCGCGCGTCCGGCTGCGGGCGGCCCGGCCGGCTTCGTCACTGACGCTTTCGGGCGTCGGGCGGGGTTCTTCATCAGCTGGATCTATCTCGTCTCGCTCTGGACCTCGGTCGTGACCATTGCCGTGGCCGCCGTCAGCTACCTGTCGAGCATGGTGCCCTTCCTGGGCTATGGAGAGCACGTCCCTGCCCTGGCCGCTATCGCCCTGCTCTGGCTGATGACGCTGGTGAACCTGCGCGGGACGCGCGCCGCCGGGAATTTCCAGATCGTCACCCTCGCGCTCAAGGTCATTCCGCTGCTGGTCGTGATCCTGCTGGCGATCTACATCCTGTCGAGCGGCAAGGCGCAGCTTCCAGCGTTCGATGCCGGGCAGGTCCATCTCGGCGCCATCAACGGCGCCGCCACCCTGACGCTCTGGGCGCTGCTCGGCTTCGAATCTGCCAGCGTCGCCGCCGCGCGGGTCCGCAATCCCGAAGTGAACATCGCGCGCGCGACGCTCTGGGGCACGGCGCTGACGGGGGTGCTCTATCTCATGGTCTGTTCCGCCATCGCCCTTCTGCTGCCGAGCGATGTCGCGGCCCATTCCGCAGCCCCCTTTGCCACTTTCGTCGCCCGCTTCCTCGATGGAGACGTCGCCACGCTGGTCGCCGTATTCGCGGTCATCAGCTGCATCGGCGCGCTTAACGGCTGGACCCTGCTCGAAGCCGAAATGGTGCGCGACATGGCCGCCCGGCGCCTGCTCCCGCGCTGGTTCGCAGAAACCGACGCGCGCGGCACTGCGCGCCGGGCCCTACTGATCTCCGCCGTGATCGCCAGCTTCTTCGCCGCGATGAACGCCAGCCGGACGATGCAGGCCCTGTTCGAGTATCTGCTGCTGCTCTCTACTTCCGCCACGCTGTGGCTTTACCTCGCTTGCGCGCTTGCTGCGCTCAAGCTGGGCATTGCCCGCATACCGGCGCTGATCGGCGCGCTCTATGCGCTCTGGACGCTTTGGGGTGCGGGTATCGGCGCCAGCGGGTTGAGCTTCGTGCTGATGGTCCTGGGCCTGCCGATCTGGCTCTGGTTGAAGCGCAACGAAATCGACTAGGCCAACAGGCAGTCGAGCCACTTTTCGACGAGCCCTTCGGCCTCGGCCGGCGTGAAGGGCGGTTTGCCAAGGCTCAGTTCCAGCCAGAGCCCGTCGATCAGCGCCGTCAGCGCCACGGCGGGCAGGCGCGTATCGGCAAGGTCCGGCCGCAGCGCGCGGATCAGGTCGTCCATCCCGCTGCGAAACTCCCCGTAGATCTCCTCGTGAAGCCGGGCGATCGCCGGGTCGGTTGGCGTCATGCTCCAGAACGCCAGCCATGTCGCGAGCAGTTCGGGGGCGGCGATCGGCGCCCGGAAGCTGGCGGAGAGATAGGCGAGAAGCCGCGCTCTCGGATCGGTGCCTGCTTCCGCCACGGCCTCTTCCAGCGCCAGCGCCACGCGGTTGCCGGTCCAGCGATAGGCCTCGGCAATCGCTTCCCCGACGCCTGAAAAATAGTGGCGGAGCAGCCCCGGCGAAACGCCGGCCGCCGCGCAGATCGATCGCACCGAAGTGCCGCCGGCGCCCTGCGCGGCCAGGCAACGCGCAGTCGCCTCTACCAGGCTTTGCCGCCGCTCGTCG
Organism: Novosphingobium sp. PhB55; assembly: GCF_004368805.1. Lineage (NCBI taxonomy): Bacteria > Pseudomonadati > Pseudomonadota > Alphaproteobacteria > Sphingomonadales > Sphingomonadaceae > Novosphingobium > Novosphingobium sp. PhB55. The sequence goes on from NZ_SODQ01000001.1 coordinate 459,787, forward strand.
GGATGTTCCCGCGTGTAGGATTGCTGCTTGCCCATCACCTTGTTATACGATCGTACAATAAGGAGAGACCCATGGCAACACTGCCCCGCGACATCGCGGAGACCGACCCGCTCGATGGCTGGAGCCTGCCGGCCTGGACGTATTCCGATCCCGAATTCTTCGCCGCCGAAAGAGAACGCGTCTTCGCGCCAAGCTGGCAAGTGGTCTGCCATGAGAGCGACGTGGCCGAGGCCGGCGATTGGCACACGCTGGAATATATCGGCGAAAGCGTGATCGTAGTGCGCGGCCATGACCGGCGACTGCGCGCCTTCACCAATGTCTGCCGTCATCGCGGATCGCGCTTGGTCGATGGACCAAGCGGCTGCGCCCGGAAGCTGGTCTGCCCCTATCACGCCTGGGTCTACGATCTCGACGGCCGCCTGACCGGTGTACCCGACAGCCAGAGCTATCCCGAGTTCGACAAGGCCCGGCACGGCCTTTCTCCCGTGGGCATCGAAGTCTGGCGCGGGTTCATCTTCGTGCGGCTGGTCGATGACGGCGGCCCCACGGTCGGCCAGATGATGGCTCCTTACGAGGCCATGGTCGCTCCCTACCGTTTCGAGGAACTGAAGACCCTCGGCCGTGTCACCACGCGCCAGCGCGCGGTGAACTGGAAGAACGTGGGCGACAACTATTCGGACGGACTGCATATTCCCGTCGCCCATCCCGGCCTGACGCGCCTGTTCGGCGCCAGCTACGGGGTCGAGGCGGAGGCGCATGTCGATCGCATGTGGGGCGATCTGATGGACCGGCCCTCGGCCAACTGGTCCGAACGCATGTACCAGCGCCTGCTGCCGCCGGTGCAGCACTTGCCGGAGGATCGCCAGCGTCACTGGCTCTATTTCAAGCTCTGGCCGAACGTCGCCTTCGATATCTATCCCGATCAGGTCGATTTCATGCAGTGGCTGCCGACCGGCCCGGAAACCTGCACGATCCGCGAGATCAGCTACGTCCTGGACGATGACCGGCGGGAGATGCGCGCCGCGCGCTATCTCAACTGGCGCATCAACCGGGAGGTCAATGCCGAGGATACCGCTCTCATCAGCCGCGTGCAGGCAGGCATGGCCTCGCGCAGCTTCTCGGTCGGGCCGCTTTCCGACAAGGAAGTCTGCCTGCGCCGCTTCTGCAAGCGCATCCGCGAACTGATCCCCGAAGCCCGCCAGAATGAGCGGCCTTCATCCGGCTGGAGCCAGGCATGACCCGGAAGTACGATGCCGTCATCATCGGCGGCGGCCACAATGGCCTTGTCTGCGCATTCTACCTTGCCCGCGCGGGACTGAAGGTTCGCATTCTGGAGCGCCGCGACGTGGTCGGCGGAGCGGCGGTGACGGAGGAATTCCACCCCGGCTTCCGCAATTCCGTCGCCAGCTACACCGTCAGCCTGCTCCAGCCCAAGGTCATCGCCGACATGCGCCTGGCCGAGCATGGCTACCGCGTGATCGAGCGGCCGATCTCGAACCTGCTGCCGCAGGAAGACGGCGGCTACCTGAAGCTCGGCGGCGGGCCGGCGCGCACGCAGGCGGAGTTCCGCCGGTTCTCCGCGCACGATGCCGAAGTGCTGCCGGCCTATTACGATGCGCTGGAAGTCGTGGCCGAAGTGCTGCGCGACCTTGCCCTGAAATCGCCGCCCAATGCCGGCGACGGTTGGCGCGGGCTGATCGATGCGGCCTTGCAGGGTCGCAAGTTGGCAGGCCTCTCCATCGAAGCGCAGCGCGACGTGCTGGACCTGTTCACCAAGTCCGCCCGCTCGCTGCTGGACGGCTGGTTCGAGAGCGAGGCGGTGAAGGCCGCCTTCGGTTTCGACGCGGTGGTCGGCAACTATGCCTCGCCCGATACGCCGGGCAGCGCCTATGTCCTGCTGCACCACGTCTTCGGCGAAGTGAACGGCAAGAAGGGCGCCTGGGGCCACTCGGTCGGCGGCATGGGCCAGATCACCCGCATCATGGGCGAAGTCTGCCGCAAGCTGGGCGTGGAGATCAGCCTGGAGAGCCCCGTGGAGCAAGTGCTCATCGACGGCGGCAAGGTCGCCGGCGTGCGGCTGGAAAGCGGCGAGGAGATCGCGGCAACCCGCGTGATCGCCAATGTCGGGCCCAAGCTGCTTTATGGCAGGATGATCGCCGGGAGCGACCTCACCCCCGACTTCCAGCGCCGGATGAAGGGCTTCAAGACAGGCAGCGGCACGTTCCGCATGAACGTGGCGCTGTCCGAATTGCCGAGGTTCACCTGCCTGCCCGAACCGGGTGAGCATCACCGGTCGGGCATCATCATCGCGCCGACGCTGGACTACATGGACCGCGCGTTCCTTGACGCCAAGACGCATGGCTGGTCGAAGAAGCCGATCGTGGAGATGCTGATCCCCTCCACCGTGGACGACAGCCTCGCGCCCGAAGGCCGGCATGTCGCCAGCCTGTTCTGCCAGCAGTTCGCACCGGAACTGCCGGCCAGTGACGATGGAACGCCCCGCGACTGGGACGCCGAGGAAGACAAGGCGGCCGACACCATCATCGATACGGTGGAGCAATATGCGCCGGGCTTCCGTGCCTCGATCCTCGGCCGCCAGGTGCTCAGCCCCAAGGGTCTGGAGCGCAAGTTCGGGCTGGTCGGCGGGGACATCATGCACGGCAACCTGACGCTCGACCAGATGTGGTCGGCGCGGCCGGTGCTGGGCCACGGCGCCTATCGAGGGCCGATCAAGGGCCTCTACATGTGCGGATCGGGCAGCCACCCCGGCGGCGGGGTGACGGGTGCGCCCGGCCACAACTGCGCCCATGAGGTGATTGCGGACACCAGACGCTTCGGGAATGGCTTCGCGCGCTTCGTTTCATGACTTATTTGCAAGTCGGCGCCGCTTCATCCCTTCTCTCGGTCATCTGGCCGAATAGAGACAGACCCGATTGGCCGTAATTGGTTTGAGGCAAGTAGACGAACCGTTTTTACTCGCCCGCTTCCTCGCGGGCATGTGAAAGCAGTTCGGCGGGTTGCCAAAAAGCCAGGAAAATCATTTGTCCGGAATACTCAATACCGACGTACGGCGCAGGTCCGATGCAATATCCGTTGCACGCGTGATCTGTATACTCGGGGTCGTCTATGTCCACGCCTGGACCGGGCTGACCGGATATGACCTTCAGCTTGCCCATGGCACGCCGCAGGAAAATCTGCGGTGGGTGCTGATGGACGTGTTCGGACGCAGCGCCGTGCCTCTGCTGGGCCTCATTTCCGGCTGGCTGGTAGCGGGATCGAGCCGGACCTTCGACTGGGCCAGCCATGTCGGCCGCAAGGCCAAGACCATTCTCCTGCCGATGCTGCTCTGGAACGCGCTCGCGATCCTGCTCGTATCCGGAGCCGCGGTCGCGACCAAGCTGGCGGCGCCTACGCCGCAATCGATGGACTGGATCTTCCAGGAAATCTTCATCGCCAGCCGCAACCCTGACATCAATGTCCAGATGCCGTTCCTGCGTGACCTGTTCCTCTGCATGCTGCTGGCGCCGCTGCTGGTTCGCTGCGGCAAGCGCACGCTCTTCGCCATCGCCCTGGTGGCAGCGCTGTGCCAGATCGGCGGCTACGGTCCGCCGGTGTTCATGCGCGCATCGATCCCGTTCTTCTTCACCCTAGGCATCATTGCCCGGCGCGAGAACCTGGCCGACCGGATCGCGGCCTGGCCGCTCTCCGCTGCCCTCACGCCTTTCGCCGTGCTGACCGCGGTGCAACTTTACTTCACGCTCGTCGTCGACTGGTCCCCGATCAGCCTGCCCGCCGCCACGCTGGACCTTGCGGTGCGGATCTCGGCCGCCCTTGCCTACTGGCGCATATCCTGGGGTCTGGCCGGAACCGTGGTGCGAACGCCGCTGCTGAAGATCGAGCCTTTCGCGTTCTTCCTGTTCTGCTCGCACCTCATCCTGATCTGGCTGGGCGGGCCGCTTCTCGGCCGCCTGTTCGGCACCCTCGGCTCGCCGCTATACCCGGTCTACCTGGTGGCCCAGCCGTTGATCGTCCTGCTGGCGGTGGTGCTTCTGGGCACCCTGCTCAGCCGCGCCGCTCCGGGGCCTGCCCGCATCCTCAGCGGCGGCAGGCTGAGCAGGAGGAAGCTGGCGGCCACCTGAGCCGCCAGTCCCTGCTTCCCCCGTTTCAGGCCGCGCTCACTTTCCCGCGAGATCGGTGTAGAGGCTAATGTAGTACGTGATGCCGGGCCGCACATTGAGCAGCGGCAGGCGCTCGTTGAGGCCGTGGGCGAACTCGTCGGAGTCCTTCATCATCGAAGCGCTGGCGCCGTAGCTTGGCACGCCCATCGCGCGATACCACATCGAATCCGAGGCGCCCGAAGCCTGCGAGGGGATGATCGGGATCGGTCCCCAGGCCGCTGTCACCGCCTTGCGCGTCGCGGCCACGAAGTCCGGCCGCATCGGCGAAGCCGGCGACATCGTCGAGGCGTCCCCGGTCGCGTCGGAGAACTTGGCCGCGGGCATGTTCGCCACCTTTTCCAGTTCCGTCATGATCTCCTCGCGCGTGTGCCCGGGGAAGATGCGGCAGTTGATGTTGGCCGTGGCGCGCTGGGGCAAGGCGTTCTGGGCATGGCCGCCCGAGATCATCGTCGCAACGCAAGTCGTGCCCGTGCGGCCGACCATGGAGGGATTGGCGCGCAGCACCTTGAGCGCGGCTTCATCGCCGGGATTGGCGGCAAAGGCGCGCATGGCGCCGGCCAGGGTAGCATCGGGCTCCAGCTTGGCAGCCTCGACCCAGTAAGCGCGGGTGATGTCGTTCAGCTCGGGCTTGAAGTGATAGCTGCCGATCCGTTCCAGTGCCTGCGACAGCTGGACGATCGCGTTCTCCGTGCGGGGCGCCGAGCTGTGCCCGCCGGGATTGGTAACCTCGATCTGGTAGTCGACGTAAGTCTTCTCGGCACCCTGCCATGACCAGAACGAGGGCTTGCCCGTCTTCTCCGAAAGCGTGCCCGAAGCACCATCGACGTTGAGCACGAGTTCGGCGTTCTTCAGCCGCTCCGCGATCAGCTTCGATGTCGCCATCGAGGTTTCCTCGTCGCCCGAGTAGGCGATGACGAGAGTGCGCCTGGGCTTGAAGCCCTGCTTGCGCAAGGCGATCATCGATTCCATCGCCAGCACCGCTTCGAACTTGGTGTCGCTGGCACCGCGTCCGTAGAGGTAGCCGTTCTCGACCACGGGGGTGAAGGGATCGCGCTCCCAATCGGCGGGCTTGGCTTCCACCACGTCCATGTGCGCGGAGACGACCAGGGGCCGCAGCGAAGGATCGCTGCCGGGCCAGGTTGCGATCAGGTAGGCGGTGTCCTTGTGAGGGACGATCTCGATGTCCTTGGCGGTCCAGCCGTTCGCGAGCAGTTCCTTGCGGAACAGTTCGGCGACTTCGCGGGTCTTGTTACCCTCGCCTTCGACGGAGCGCAGGGCGATGGCCTGCTTCGATATTTCGAGAACCTGCTTTTCGGCCTCGGGATAGGCCTTGGGTGCGGCCTGGGCGACAGTGGCGCCCGCCAGAACGGCACCGAGCGTGAAGACGGTGGATGCGATAGCCCGCATGAATATTTTGCCCCCTGGTACTGCGATCGCAAGTGGTATTGCGATCGGAAGTGACGTTGCGATCCGAAGTGATTGAGCATGCCCGATGGAGAATCGGGCCGAACGTCAATACTCTGTCGCATTCCAGGAGAGGACGCACCTCTTTTGCGCGTCCTCCCGCTTCCGCCCCCCTTCCCGGCTTTCAGGAATGGCTGCGGGCTTCGGCACGGCCGCCGCCCGCTGATCGTCAGGTGCTCAGGCCAGATCGAGCGCGCCGGTAAGGTCCCCAGGCGCCACGCCGCCCGCGGCGATCATGGCGTCTTCACGCATGGTCAGGCCCGGCAGTTTCTCCAGACCGAAGCGGCGTGTCAGGAAGCGGGCGATCGAGCCCGTATCGTAGATCGTATGGTCCACGGCGCCCTTCTTCGCATGAGGGGAGACGACGACGGCCGGAATACGCGTTCCCGGCCCCCAGCGATCGCCCTTCGGCGGCGCGACGTGATCCCACCACCCACCGTTCTCGTCGAACGTGATGACCACCAGCATGCGTTCCCATTGCGGGCTCTCGCGCAGACCGTCGATAACCGCGGCGATGTGGCGATCTCCGGCGTCGATGTCGGAATAGCCGGCATGCATGTTGAGGTTGCCCTGCGGCTTGTAGAAGCTGACCGCGGGAAGCTTGCCGGCCTCGGCATCGGCCAGGAGGCGGTTGGTGCGCGCGGTGCTGCCCTCTCCGCCGTCGCGCAAGTGCTTGGCGCGGTCCGGCGAACCGGGCGCGAAGCGCTCGTAATAGTTCAGCGGCTGATGATGCGGCTGGAAGTTCGGCCGCGAGGGGAACGCGGCATCGTTCATCTTGCCTTCGAGCGCGGCATTCCACCCGCCCGCATACCAGGCCCAGTCCACATTCCGCGCGGAGAGCATGTCGCCGATGGTCTTGTGATGCTGCGGCACGAGCGTGTGTCCGCTGGCGGCATTGGCATAACCCGGCTTCTCGGGATCGAGTTCATAAGTCGGCGCATAGGGGGGCAGCATCGTGTTCACGGCCCAGAAGTCGGGCGAGAGCGTGCTGGCGGAGAACATGGCCGGGCCGTCCATGGCGCTGGCCGGGGTCTTGGGATCGAGCTTGAGCTTGATGCCCTTGGGATCGCTGCCTTCGACTTGCGCGATGCGCTTGGCCGCGGGGCTCTTGTCAGCGTCGGGATAGAACGGCGGCTGGGCGCTGATCAGGTACTGGTGGTTGAGGAAAGAGCCCCCGAACGCACCCATGAAGAAATTGTCGCAGAGCGTGAATTCCCGCGCGATCTGCCAGAGACGCAATTGCGCGCGCATGTCGCCGTAATGGCCCATGACCAGCGCGCCGCTGTCTCCCCAGGCCGCGAAACCGTCGTTACGGCCGCCGTTGATCTGCCACTGGTTCTGGTAGAAGGCGTGAACGAGGTCACGCGTGACCAGGCCATGCGGCAAGGGGTCGCCCTCGGGCGTCTTCAGCGCAAAGGGACCGTTGGCGATCGGGCCGAGGTCATCCGGGCCGATCAGGTACTCGGTATGCTCGACCACCTGCTTGCTGGGGACGAGGCCTTCCCAGATCTTCGGCAGCTTCCCCATGACCTTGCCGTCACGGTCGCGCTGAGCCGTGCGCTCGGCCGGGACGGAGGCCAGCGGCTGTTCGAGGCCGGGAAAATCGGCGAAGAGATTGTTGAAGCTGCGGTTCTCCGCATAGATCACGACCACGGTATCGATCGCTTCGCGCAGCCGGGCGTCGCTGACCGGAGCGGCGCTGTTCTTGCGCGCCTGCTTCGTTGCGGCGGCCGCTTCTCCAGGAGATCCGGCGACGGCGGCGGCGCCCAGCGCTGCTGCCAGTCCGCCCAGGAAGTCGCGGCGGTCCGGACGCACCACGGAGGCATCGGCCTGCGGTTCGGGAAGATCGGAATCGGTCATGGAAAGTCCTTGGGGGAGAGGAATTCCCGGCTGTTTGCGACCCGGATCAAGGCGCGTCAACCAATATGATATTTTGTATCATACCTGATTTTGAACTCGACCTTGAAACCAGGGCGAGCTTGATCGGCCAGCGGGCGGGCCGGCGCATTGAACGAGCGCTCCCCTCGCGCCGTGATGGGCGGTTCGGCATGGCTGACGAACCGCCCGATCGCGTCAGGCCTTGGCGAAGCGGCGTTCGTTCCAGTTCACCGTCAGACCTTCGCTGGTCGTGCCGGCGGTGGTGTGCTGGGCGATCGTGCCCATGAAATGCCATTCGCCGCGAACCTGCTCCGGCGTCATCTGGAGCGAGACGTAGCCGCGGCGGCTGGTATCGGCGAAAGCCAGCCCCGGGTTCGCCGCGCGCAGCGCCTTGGAGAGGTCGGCCGCGGGCACCGACGGCAGGTAAGCCTCGAAGCCCGGCGAGGTGACGGAGTGGCCGGCATATTCGACGCCCGCTGCCGATCCGTCCACCGAGAGTTCGCTGCCCCAGGCATTGTGGCTGTCGCCCGCCAGAACCACGAGGTTGCAATCGGCCTGGCGCGCCGTGCGCAGCAGGCGGTCGCGGGCAGCCGGATAGCCGTCCCAGGAGTCCATGTTGAACGGCAGGCCCGCCTGCGAGGCAGCGGCGATGGCCATGAGTGCCTGGCGGACTTTGGGGTCTCCGCCCGAGGGCACGAGGTCTGCCATCTGCGGCGGCGCCTTCAGCGAACCCATGACGATCTGCTGCGCCAGGATCTGCCAGCGCGTGCCCGACTTCGCGGAATCGATCAGGCCCTTGTAGAGCCAGTTCTCCTGCTGCGCGCCCATCAGCGTGCGGTCCTTGGACATCCACGGGCCGTCGCGGAACTGGGCCAGGGCCCGGCCGATCTCCGCTGGACCGCCCTTGGCCGCGCCCGCGATCACGGCGCCGAAGTCGAGCTGCTGCATGCGCTCGCTCACACGGGTTTCGGGGCGGAACAGCGTGGCCAGCGAGCCGATCTGGAAGCTGTCGTAGAGGGCGTCGGAAACCGGCATCCACTCGCGGTAAGCCTTCTCGGCCGCGGCGCGGCGGACCGACCATTCGCCTTCCTTGTCGGGCTGGTGGTTCTCCGCCCCGCCCTTCCAGGTATCGTTGGCGAATTCGTGATCGTCCCACTGCGCGATCATCGGGAAGCGCTGGTGGAGGCGGCGCAAGTCCGGGTCGAGGCGGTAGCTCGCGAAACGAAGGCGGTAGTCGGCCAGCGAGACCGTCTCGTTCTGCGGCTCGATCGGGCGGCCAGCCATCGGCTGTTCGGGATAATGGCCGTATTCGTATTCGTAGAAATAGTCGCCGACATGGACGATCAGGTCGAGATCGTCGCGCGTGGCGGCATGGGCATAAGCGTTGAACCAGCCGAACGGCATGTTCGAGCACGAGAACAGGCCGATGCCGAAGCGGTCGACGTCGCCCACCGGCAGCGTGCGCGTGCGGCCGGTTTCGCTCTTCGTGCCGTCCGGCGCGATGAAGCGGTAGTAGTACCACTTGCCGGGCGCGAGGCCGGACACCACCAGCTTGGCGCAATTGTCATGTGCGGGCGAGGCGATCGTTTCGCCGCCGCCTGCCACCTTGCGGAAGCTCTCGTCCGCCGAAAGTTCGCAGCGCAGCTTCGTGTCGCCGCTGCCGACGTAGCGGGTCCAGAGCAGCACCGAACCGGCCGCCGGCTCGCCGCTCGCCACGCCGTGCGTGAAGCCGCGCGCGGTGAGGATCTGGGCGACGCCGGGCGTCGAGAGCGCGGCGAGCCCGAAGGCGCCTGCCTGAAGCAGCAGGCGCCGATCGAGTTGAAGTGTCATGGTCTTGTCCTTGGTTATCGAGGCAGCGGCGCGGAAAGCGGTCAGTACCGCGCCGTGATTTCGATGCCGTACGTGCGCGGCTCGGCCGGGATGAAGGTCGGGTAGCCGAACGACCCGCCGGTGTTGCCCGCATCGAGCAGGTACTTCTTGTCCGTGAGGTTGCGGGCATAGCCGGCGACCTGGAACTTGCCGTCCATGAACGAGACGCCGCCGCGCAGGTTCACCAGCGTGACCGGCCCCTGGCTGATCGCTTCCCTGTTGGGGATCTCGAAGTAGATCTTGCTGCGGTAGGTCACGCTCGGCGTCAGGAACACGTTCACGCTCTGCGTAACCGGCAGGTTGAGGTTGAACCCGGCAGCCCACTGCCACTTCGGCTGAAGACGGAACTGGTCGCCGGCATAGACGCCGTTGGCTGCCTTGTCGTCGATGCCGCCGCTGATGAAGCCGACATTGCCGAAGGCGCTCAGCCAGTCGGTGAAGCGCGCTTCGAGTTCAGCCTCGACGCCCAGGTTGGACGCCGAGCCCGCGCTCTCGGTACGGGCAACGCCGGTCGTCGCGTTGAGCACCGAGACCTGGAAATTGCTGTACTTGTCGTAATAAACGCCCAGCGAACCGGAGAACATGCCCACGGTGCCCTTGATGCCCGCCTCGTAGTTCCAGACCGTCTCGGACTTGATGAGGTCCAGGTCGGCCACCGGACCTGCCGCAGCCGAGAGCTGGACCACCGGCGAGCGGCGTCCCTCCGAAATGGTCGCGTAGAGATTGAGGCCGGGGGTCAGGTGATAGAGCGCGTTGAAGCGTGGAAGGATCGCGGCGTAGGACTTGCGGGCGTAGAAGGTCTGCCCGTCGGTATCCACCAGCGGCAGCAGCGGCTGACCATAGACCGGGGCGTCGGGCTGATTGGCGGAATAGCCCGAACGGCGCTTCTCGATCAGCACGCGCGCGCCGGCGGTCAGTTCCAGTGCGGGCGCTGGCTTCCAGGTGACATCGCCGAACATCGACCAGGACTGGTTTCGGCCCTCATTCTTGTACCAGCTGGAATAGGGCACTGCGGTGAAGGCGCCGCCGGTGAGCAACGAGGTGGCGCGCCCGGCATTGACGGTGTTGTCGGCAGCGACGCAGCCCAGGCCCGGGATCAGGTTGGCGCTGCACTGAAGGTAAGTGCCCAGCTCCGAAGACAGCGGCACGTACTGCGAGCTGTCCTCGATGAAGTAGTTCCAGCCGAACGAGGCGCGCCACTGGTCGTCGCTATACGTGAAGCGGCCCTCGTGGCTCGCCTGCCAGCCCTTGGCGCGCTCCGCGAATTCGAGATACCAGGCGGCCGAACCGTCGGCATCGAAGACTTCCAGCGCATCGAAATGGCGGTAGCCGTTGACCGTGGTGAAGTTCCAGCCGTCCGAGAAATCCCAGCTCAGGGTGAGGTTGCCGTCATAGACGTCGCGGTTCAGCCCGAGCTTGTCGGCACCCAGCACTTCGCCGGAGAGCGGCGAGCCGCCGAGATAGGCCGCGTCGTAAAGGCCGTTCACCGAAGTCGAGCCGAGGTTCTTCGACAGGAACGGCGTGCCCGAATTGCGCTGGCGGTCGTAAGTGAACGTCAGGTCCGCGGTAAAGTCGGTAGTGGGCGTGTAGCGAAGCGAACCGCGCAGGCCGAGCTGGTCCTGCGCATAGAGATCGTCCTGGCCGGGTGCGAGGTTCTCGATATAGCCGTCGCGCTTCTTCCACTGGCCGGCGATGCGCGCCGCGATGACGTCGTTGCCCGCGTTTACGAAGCCTTCGACGCGGTAGGCATTCAGGTTGCCGTAGGCGCCCGTCAGGGATGCCGAGGTTCCGGCTTGCGGCTTGGCCGAAACGAAGCTGATCGCGCCGATCGTCGCGGCCGTGCCGAACAGGGTCGCCTGCGGCCCCTTCACGACTTCGACGCGGTCGAGATCGTAGATGCCCTGGTAAGCGCCGCGCGAACGCGAGATGTCGATGCCGTTGTAGTACAGGGTGACGCGCGGCCCCTGCTGGGCCGAGCCGCTGTCGGAGGTGATGCCGCGGATCACGAAGCCGGGGTTGTTGGCGCTCTGCACCTGCACATTGAGGCCGGGAACGTAGTTTGACAGTTCGCCGATGTCCGTGACGCCCAGTTCGCGCATGCGCTCTCCGGTCTGGACGGAAAGCGTGATGGGAACATCGACGGCGCGCTGCTCGATCTTCTGGGAGGTGACGATGATGGCATTGGGGTCTTCGCCTGCGGCCACGTCGGCCTCGGCTGCGTAAACGGTTGCAGGAACGCCGGCCAGGGCCGTGCCCGCGAGAAGAGTTGCCACGCAAGTGCCGAATTTCATTGCCGTTTCCCCTGAGATCAATTGCCTTACGGCTCGGCGGGGTACGCGCGGCAGATGAAGGTTGGATGGCGGTCTGATGACGGTTTGATGCCGCCCGGCCGGGTCGGTCCCTGCGGTCAGGAACGGCGGCGACAGGCCGTGCCGGTCAGCCGCCAGGCGGCCATGGCGCCGTAGACAAGGCTCAGCACCACGAGGCCCGCAAGCTGCGGCAGAACCTGCCCGAGGCTGGCGCCCATCTCATTGAGGCGCAGGAAGGCTTGCGCACCGGATGTCGCGGGCGAGAGGTGGGCCAGCCCCGCCACCCAGCGGGGCATGGCGGAAAGCGGCCAGGCCGCGCCGGCCAGGAAAAACAGGATGATCGAGCTGGGGATCAACACTTGCAAGGCGCGGTCGGCGCTGTCGAACAGGCTGCCGAGCAGCAGGCCCAGGGCAGAAACGGCCGCGGCGAAGAGCGGTACGGCCATGAGCAGAGCGGCCGGGTTGCCCGCTCTCGGAACGTCCTGGTACCAGAATATCCAACCGAAATAGAACAGCGCCGCCAGGCAGCCGATCAGGCTCAGCGCGCACCAGGTGCCGAGAAAGCCTTGCGGCGAGAGCGGGGGTGCCCGGCCTTCGCGCATTTCGGCGGCCATGCCCGCTGCGAGCATGGCCGTGCCGAACAGCAGGGTCTGCTGGAGGATGATCGCGGCCACGGCCGGGAAGACGTAGTCCGCATAGCCTTCGCGGGTGTTGAACAGCGGCCGCTCGACCACGGCGACCGGCGCGCGCAAGTGCAGCCCTTGCGCCAGAGGTCCAAGGCGCTCGGCAGCCACGGCCAGCGCCGCGGCCTGGATAGCCCCGCCTATGTCCTTCGCGCGGATCAGGTACGTGCCGTTGACCCATATGCCGATGCCGCCGCCCCCGGCGCTGCCCGGTGCGCCGGTCAGCAGGCTGCGGGTAAGGCCGTGCGGCAGCAGGAGTATCCCGTCCGCCTCGCGGCGGCGCACGCGCTGCTCAGCCTCGTGAATCGAGAGCGCCTCTCCCGCCACGCGGACTTCCCGCATGTCGGACAGCTTGCGCACCAAGGCGCGGGTCAGCGTGCTGCGCTCCTGGTCCACGACCACCACCGGAAGCTGGCGCGCGGTCTGGTGGGCATAAGGCGCGGGGTAGTAGAAACCGTATAGAACCACCGCGAGAACCACGATCGAGGCCAGCGCGAACGTCGATAGCACCGCGCGGAAGACGGAGACGAAGCCCTGCGCGAATGTCACGCCGCCTGCTCCGGCTTGCGCAGCAGCAGCAGACAAAGGCCCAGCGGCACGACGAGATAGAGCGACAGCACGCCGATCTGCGGAAGCGCCAGCGAAACCGGCGCGCCCAGGAACTGGTCCATCTGCAGGCGCAAGTAATGGGTGAAAGGCAGCGCCTGGCTCCAGCCCCGCGCGAAGACGGATCCCCCGCCCAGCGGCAGCGTCCCGCCCGAATAGGCCAGCGCCGATCCGGCGTAGAGCGCCGTCGCCGAAAAGGCGAAGCTGGGCTTGCGCACGCCAATCACCAGCAAGGCGGAGAGCGCCGCCGTCCCGGCGATGAGCAGGGCCTGCGCGGCCAGGGTCAGCAGCAGGCTGCCGTTCATCGTCCAGCCGCGAACGCCTACCAGCCAGATCATCCAGACCAGCCCCCAGATCGAGAGCACCCCGACATAGGGCGTGAGCTTGCCCAGCAGCGCCGGGAGCCCTCCGCCGGTCTCCGCTTTCCACTGTGCCAGCGAACGGCCCTGCAACTCGCGCCCCATGGCCATCACGGCGACGCAGCCGGCAAGAAGGTGCAGCACGGCGGGCTGGATCAGCGCCTGAAGATACCATTCGAAGCTGGTCTGGGGATTGAACAGGACGGTCGCCTGGACCACGGGTGGTCGAATTCGGATCGCCGGCAGCCCCCTCGCCCGCGCTGCGTCGAGCCCGCGCTCAGCCAGGACCGCGCCGACGGCCGAGCGGATGCCGGATTCCGCGCTTGCGCCGATGGTCAGGAAAGAGGCGTTGTAGAAGATCTGGATGGCCGGCGTGGTCTGCCGCTCCAGCCCCTCGCTCACCCCGCGCGGGATCAGCAGGATGGCCCAGACCCGCCCGGCCCGTGCAGAGCGCTCAGCCAGGGCGCAAGTCTCCGGCCGCTCGGCAATGGTTACCGCGGGGCTTGCGCTCACGGCCCGGACGATGGCGCGACTGAGGGTGCCGTTGTCCTCGTCCACCACGGCAACGGGCAAGGCGCGGGGGACGCCCGCGATCAGCATGGCCGCCACGATCAGGATCGCCAGGGCCGGAAACAGCGTGAGCATTCCCAGGTCCCAGCGATCGCGGCGCAGATGCGCCAGTTCGCGGCGCAGGGCAGCACGATAGCCGGGGCTGGGAGTGCTCATTGCGGCCAGTCGAACAACACGCTCATGCCCGGACGCAGACCCTTGATCGCTTCGCCCGGACGCAGGCGGATCTCGAAGCTGCGCACGTCGAAGCCGGAGGACTGGCGCGTCGCCCGCCATGTCGCGAAATCGCCCTGCGGGCTGATGTAAATGACGCGGAACCGCGCCTTGCGGTTTTCCAGGGCCGGAATGCGGCCCATCAGCTCCTGACCCTTCTGCAGCGAATTGAACTGATTTTCCCGCAAGTTGAGCGCGACCCAGGGATGGGCGGTGTTGATGATCTGGAACACCGGAACTGCCGGACCGACGATCTCGCCGGGCTCGGCCAACCGCCGTGTCACTTCGCCGCCGATGGGGGCGATCAGCGTCTTTTCCGCGCCCAGCGCATCGGCAATCGAAACCCCCGCCTTCGCCACTTGCACTTGCGCCTGGGCGGCGGCCTTTTCCTCGGCACGGGCGCCGGACTGCGCCTTCACATATTGCAACCTTGCCGCCTCGGCCTGCCGGGCGCTGGCATCGCGCGCGGCGCGGGCTTCGTCCCGGCGCTGCGCGGCGATCACGCCTTCCGCATAGAGGTTGTCCGCCCGGCGCGCGGTGACGGCGGCAAGATCGGCCCCGGCCTGCGCCGCCTGCCAGACGGCGCGCAGCGATTCCACATCCTCCTTGCGCGCGCCATTGTCGGCAAGATCGCGCATGGCTTCCGCCCCGGCGAGCACGCCTTGCGCCTGCTGCCTTCCCGCGTCGATCTCCGGACTGGACAGGATCGCGAGCACGGTGCCGGCGGTCACCGTGGCGCCCTCTTCCGCCAGGAGCCGGTCGACCCGCGCCAGCGCCTTGGTCGCGACATTGATCTCGTCCGCATCGACCATGCCCTGCAACTGGTCCGGCGCGGGCCGTGCCGCGATCCACAGGCCTGCCAGGAGCACGGCGGCCAGCAGGACCAGCCCTGCCACCAGCAGGCGAAAACGGTCGCGCCCTTCCGGTCCCGCATCGGCTTCTCCTGCCGGAAGGATCGATGGCGCGTCGCTTTCGCTCATGGGGCGGTGATCCTGTCCGGTCGGAGGAGGTAATCGCGGAAGCTGTCCCCGCGATTGCTGGCGACCAGCAGAGCGGAAAGCGACACGACATATTCGTAAGCGGAGGCAATGCGCTGGGTCTGCGCCAGGGAGAGAGCGTTGCGCGCATCGATAAGCTGGCTCGCGGTATCCTCCCCCTCGCGGAAGCCGATCTCGTGGACGCGCAGGTTCTCTTCGGCGGCCTTCATGTTGCTGTCCAGCAGCAGGAACGATCGGCGCGCGGTCTCCACCAGGTTATAGGCGCGGCTGGTCTCGATCTCGATGGTCTTGCGCATGTCGCGCGCCGCATTCTCCGCCGCACTCTGGCGCGCGTTCGCTGCATCGAGCGTGTCGCGCCGGTCTATGTTGGACAGCAGGGTGAAGCGCAGGCCCAGGCCGACGATCCAGTCCGGGTCGACCGGAATCGCATCGCTGCGGTTGAAATTGTACGATCCGAACGCGAAAGCCTGAGGCCGCATCCGCGACTTGGCCAGGTCCACGCCCGAATCCGCCAGATGGCGCGTCGCCTGTGCCGCGCGCATCTGGGGCTGGCCCGGCCCGGTGGCGGTAGCGAGGAAATCGTCGAGCGGCTCCAGGCCGCTGCCGTTGACGAACAGCGGCGTCGTCGGCCGAACGCCGCCGCTCGCATCGAGAAGCCGGGCCAGCGAATCCGAGGCATTGTGTTCTTCCATCGCCGCGCGTTCCAGCGCGCGCTGCGCCGCATCGCGCGCCACCTGCACTTCCAGCACGCGGGACCGGGGGATCACCCCCTCCCGGAACAGGGCCTGGGCATTGCCGAGGTGCTTGTCGAAAGCGTCGCGAGTGCCCGTGGCGGAGGCCAGCAGCGCCGCGGCCAGTTGCTGGCCGAAATAGCTCTGTACCAGCCGGACCTGCGAGAGATCCTGCGCGCCCGCCTGCCTGGCACGCGCCAGCTCCGCCCCGGCCTCGGCGCCGTGCTGGATCGCCGGGATCGCACCGCCCGAGTAAAGCGGCATGACCGCCGTGACATTGGGCCGGATCACCGTCTGCCGCGCGCGAAAGTCCAGTTCATCCGGAAGCTGCGAGAGCAGGCCCGGCAGCGCCTCGCTCACACGTCCCGTCACTTGCTGGACGATCCCCGAGAACTCCGGCGGAAATTCGCCGGGCAGCCCTTCGAGGAACTGGCCCGCGGCATTGCTGAAGCTGTCCTTCTGCCCGGTCAGGTCCACCGAGAGCGATTTCTGATAGGAGATCACCGAAACCGAGCCCGAGACGACCGGCCGATTCAGCGCCTTGAGGGCATGGGCGGTGGACTCTGCCGCGCTCAATTCGTCGGAGGCAGCGCCCAGCGCGGAAGATACCCGGTCCAGCCGCTGGCGCGCGGCATCGAAAGAAAGCGTTTCCGCGGCGCCGTCGTCCTGAACAGCCTCTTTACCACCCACCTGGGCGAAAGCAGTTATGGGTCCGGCGAGCAGGATCGCAAAGATGCCGGCCCAGCCAATTACAATTCCATTTCGAAAATCGCTGCCAGCAATCATGGTTCACCAGAAATGGGACACTCAGGAATTTACATATTTCCCCTTGAACGAAAAGCTATTTCGATCAATGTTTCGCTCGTGTTCGGGATCAATCGAATCGCGGTAAATCGCGATGTGAAAGAGGTATCCGCGTCATCACCACTTCCTGACAGATGCCGGCATTTCGACATTGATTTGGCGCCTGCCAGATCAGAACGGTCGGTTTATTCCGTCATATTTCGGATCACGACTCAAAAAGCACGCTCGATCCGCGATTATTCCTGGTTTTACATTTTTCCGAAGCACGAACTCAACGAACAGGTCGCCAAGAACATAAAGCATGCTGCGTCCCCGGTTGCAGCACACTCATCACCGGATCGGCTGGATCACGCGATTGAGGAGCTTTTCAGATGGTATCACGTTCGAGCCTGAGACTGGCGATGCGCGCGCTTTTGGTGCGCGAAGACTTCGAAGATGTTTCCGCCGCAGGACGCGCTCTTGGCGCGCTCGTCGATGAACTGGAGCGACGCGAGATCGAGGTGATCGTGTCCGACGACGTCGAGGACGCCGTTGCCATCGCCGCCACCGACCCTTCGATCCAGTGCCTGCTGCTCGATTGGGAACTCGGCTTCACCGAGGACCACGTCGATGCACACCGCGTGCTCGACGCCATGCGCGGGTTCAATGCCGCGGTACCGATCTTCCTCGTCGCCAATCGTAGCGCGGCATCGCAGATTCCCGTCGATGCCATGACCAAGGCGGACGACTTCATCTGGCTGCTGGAGGACACGGCGGACTTCATCGGCGGCCGCATCCGCGCCGCGATCGAGCGCTATCGCTCCACCGTCTTGCCGCCGATGTTCGGCGCGCTGGTGAAGTTCGCGCAGACTTACGAATATTCGTGGCACACCCCCGGCCATACCGGCGGCACCGCCTTCCTCACCTCACCCGCCGGCCGCGCGTTCTTCGAGTTCTTCGGGGAAAGCCTGTTCCGGTCGGACCTGTCGATCTCGGTCGGCGATCTGGGTTCGCTGCTCGATCACTCCGGCCCGATCGGTGCGGGTGAGCGCTATGCGGCGGGCGTCTTCGGCGCGGATCGCACTTATTACGTCACCAACGGCTCCTCCACATCGAACCGCGTGATCCTGATGGCCTCGGTCACGCGCGATCAGGTCGCGCTGTGTGATCGCAACTGCCACAAGTCGGTCGAACACGCGATGACGCTTTCGGGCGCGATTCCGTGCTACCTGATGCCTACGCGCAATGCGCTGGGCATCATCGGCCCGATCCCGCCCGAACATCTGACGCCTGCGCATCTGCGCCTGCTGGTGGCGGACAATCCACTGGCGCCCGAAGGGGCCAAGCCGGTCCACGCCGTCATCACCAACTCGACTTACGACGGCCTTTGCTACAACGTCGCTCGCGTAGAGGAACTGCTGGGCGACACCGTGGACCGCCTGCACTTCGACGAGGCGTGGTACGGCTATGCCCGCTTCAACCCGATCTACCGCGAACGCTTCGGCATGCACGGCGATCCGGAAACGCGCGACAAGTCCAAGCCTACCGTCTTCGCCACGCAATCGACGCACAAGCTGCTGGCGGCGCTCTCGCAAGCCTCGATGATCCACGTGCGCGACGGGCGCAATCCGATCGACCATGCGCGCTTCAACGAGGCGTTCATGATGCATGCCTCCACCTCGCCCTGCTATCCGATCATCGCCTCCAACGACGTATCCGCCGCGATGATGGACTCCTCGGGCGAGCATCTGACCGATGTGTCCATCCGCGAAGCAGTGGCCTTCCGCCAGATGGTCGCCCGCCTCAATGCCGAAAGCGCAGACGACAACGCCTGGTTCTTCGACATCTGGCAGCCGGACGAAGTCCACGACGCGCGCGGCCGCACGGTGCCCTTCCATGAATGCGACCCCGAGCATCTCGCCACCGATCCCACCTGCTGGCAACTGCTGCCCAATGCCGCATGGCACGGCTTCGGAGAGATCGAGCCGGGCTACTGCATGCTCGATCCGATCAAGGTTTCGGTGCTCACGCCCGGCATGGATCCGGACGGCAGCTTGCGCGCGGTGGGCATTCCCGCCAGCATCCTCACCTCCTACCTCGGCGCGCGCGGGATCGTGGTGGAAAAAACCACCGACTTCACCGTGCTGTTCCTGTTCTCGCTGGGCGTGACCAAGGGCAAGTGGGGCACGTTAATCAACGCCCTGCTGGACTTCCGCAAGGACTACGACGCCAACATCTCGCTGGAGCGCACGATCCCCTCGCTGGTGGCCGACTATCCGGAGCGCTATTCCGGCATGGGCCTGCGCGAACTGGCGGACCTGATGTTCGCGGCGATGGGCGACCTCAAGACCACCGCCACGATGTCCGAAGCCTTCGGCATCCTGCCCAAGCCCGACATGAGCCCGGTCTCCGCCTACGAGGAACTGGTGCGCGGCAATATCGAGAAAGTCACGCTGGACGATCTGGCCGGGCGCACCCTCGCCACCGGCATCGTGCCTTATCCCCCGGGCATCCCGCTGCTGATGCCGGGCGAGAATGCCGGCCCCGCCAAGGGCGCGCTGATCGGATATCTGCGGGCGCTGGAGCTATACGACCTGCGCTTCCCCGGCTTCGGGCACGATACCCACGGCGTGGAAGTGGAGGACGGGGTCTACAACGTCCTGGTCGTCAAGAAATCCTGAGGGGAGACCGGTGATGGCAACAACTGGGGCAACAGCAGCGGCCGACGACAGCGGCAAGATCGGACTCGTTCCCGCCACCCTGATGGTGGCGGGCAACATGATGGGATCGGGCGTGTTCATGCTGCCCGCCAACCTTTCGGCCATCGGCTCGATCGCACTGATCGGCTGGCTCTTGACCGTGGTGGGCGCGGTGGCGCTGGCGCTGGTCTTCGCCAAGCTTTCCGCCATCGATCCGGCAGCGGGCGGGCCTTATGCCTTTGCCCGCAAGGCTTACGGCGACTACATGGGATACCAGACCAACCTGATCTACTGGCTGGCCAACGTCGTAGGCAACGTGGCGCTGGCCGTCGCGGGTCTGGGCTATCTCTCCCACTTCTTCCCCGCGCTGAAAGTGCCGATCGTGATGGCCTTCGGGTCCATCGCGATCATCTGGTTCTTCGCCTATGCCAATATCCTGGGCCCCAAAGTGGTGGGACGGCTGCAGAGCTTCACCACGATCTTCGCGCTGGTGCCGATCTTCGGCATGGCGCTGTTCGGCTGGTTCTGGTTCAAGCCGGAGATCTTCTCCTCCGCCTGGAATGTCTCCGGCCAGTCCAGCCCGAACGCGGTGATGGCCACGCTGACCTTCACGCTCTGGGCCTTCATCGGCGTGGAAAGCGCCTCGGTCTCGGCAGGCGTCGTCGCCAATCCCTCGCGCAATGTGCCGATCGCGACGGTGGGCGGGGTGGTGCTGGCCTCGGTGGCTTATGTGCTCAGCTCCTCGGTCATCATGGGCATGATCCCCAACAAGGAACTGATCGCTTCTTCCGCGCCCTTTGCCGACGCCGCGCGCCTGGCACTGGGCGACTTCGCGGGCAGCACCGTGGCGCTCTGCGCGGCGGTGGGCTGCCTCGGCTCGCTGGCGGGATGGACCCTGCTGGTCGGCCAGTCGGCCAAGGCGGCGGCGGACGACGGGCTGTTCCCCGGCATCTTCGCCAAGGTCAACAAGCGCGGCGTGCCCTCGCTCGGCCTCGTCATCGTGGCCGTCATCATGAGCGTGCAAGTGCTCGCCACGATGTCGCCCACGGCCAGCCAGCAGTTCGGCAAGATCGCCTCGATCGCCGTCATCATGACGCTGCTGCCCTACATCTATTCGTGCATCGCGATTAAGGTGCTGGGCTACGGCAAGATGCCGCACGGCCAGTACACTTTCTTCGTGGCGGCGGGTCTGGCAGGCGCGATCTATTGCATGATCGCGCTGGTCGGTTCGGACGGCGAGCAGACCCGCTGGTCGCTGATCTTCGTGATCGCCACCATCGTGTTCTACTCCGCATCGATCACCCGCAAGCGCGATCTGGATGAAAAGCACATCCACCCCGGCGGCAAGGCCCCGATCTGGGTGCGCTATCTGGCGCTTGGGGTCACGATCGTTGCCCTTGTCGTGATGTTCTGGCTATCGGTCGGCCGCCACGACGACCTCGACCTCCGTTCACGCGAACAGGCGCCGGCAGAGGCCGGGGAAACCGCGCAGCAGATGGCGCCGTCCGGCGTCCAATAGGGAAACGACAAGACGATGCACTGGCGGGAAATGCGCGAAGATGACGTGGCCCACGTGGCGGACGTGGCGGACATGGTCCACCTCGACTACCCCGAGAATCCGCAAGTCTTCGCCGCCTGCTTCCGGCATTACCCTTCCGGCTGCCACGTGCTGGAAGGGGATGACGGCAAGGTCGCCGGCTACCTCGTCTCGCACCCCGGCCGGCAGGACCGCCCGCCGGTACTGGACACGCCGATGACCGGCCTGGCCGAGCCGTTCGACTGCTACTTCCTGCACGACCTTGCCCTTGGCGCCTCCACGCGCGGGCGGGGTTTTGCGGGCGGCGCCGTGCGGATCGCGCTGGACGAAGCCAAGGCGCGCGGACTCAGCCGCGTGGTGCTGATCGCCGTCGGGGACGCCCACGGCTTCTGGGAAAAGCAGGGCTTCGAACTGCTCGGCGACGGGCTGCTCGATCCGGCCAAGGGCTACGGCCCCGAAGCGAGGATGCTCGTGCGCCATATCTGAAGGGGGATATGCATGGCCCACTCTTCCGGCCGGAGCCTCGCTCTGGCCTGCGCGGCAGCCTCGGCGGCCGTCGCTCTTCCTGCGAAGGCGCAGGATAGCGACGTTGCCGCGCTGCGCGGCGAAGTGGCTGACCTGAAGGCCACGGTCGATGCCCTGAAGGCCGAGATCGCGGCGATGAAGCAGGATCGAAACGCCGGTGCGGCGCAGATCGCCGAAGCACCTTCCACCACCTCCGCAACCGACCAGGGCGCCGGCGCCGTCCATATCGCTGAAACGGGCAGGACGCCCCCGGCCCCGCCGCAGACCCCCGAAGCACCGCGCTCCGCTCCTTCAGGCGCGCGCGTGGCAAGCGGGGCCAGCAGCCTCGGCGTGATGCCCTCCCCCCTGCCCGGCCGCGAAACCATCGGCGACCGCATCACCGGTGCCTCCCGCCCGGACAACGAAAGCCCGCCGAACGACCCTGAGCTAAAGGGCTTCATCCCGATCCCCGGCACTGAGACCGCCGTGCGTATCGGCGGTTTCGCCAAAGTCGATCTCATCTACGACCCCCGCTTCGTGGGGGACCGGGACCAGTTTGCCGTGCCCTCCATCCCCTTCGTCAACAAGGCCCGCAACCGCGCGGATGTCAGCGCCCGCGCCACGCGCTTCAGCCTTGAGATCCGCCGCCCGTCCACGCTCGGCAACTTGCGGTTCTACGTCGAGAACGACTTCTACGGCGATGGCACCGATTACAGCTTCCACCTCAATCACGCCTATGGGCAAGTGGGCAACACTTACGGCGGCTACGGATATTCCGCGCTGGTAGACGCCGATGCGCTGCCCGACACGCTCGACAACTGGGGCCCCGGCGGCGCGATCTTCGTGCGCCAGGCCTCGGTTCGCCAGTCGTTCAAGGTGGCACGAGGCACTCACCTCACGCTCTCTCTGGAGCAACCCGATACCGACCTCTCGCTGGCCGACGACCAGACCAGTGCCGAGACGATGCCCGATGTCGTCCTTGTCGGGCGCTACGA
The DNA here is from genome assembly GCF_004368805.1 of Novosphingobium sp. PhB55. NCBI lineage: Bacteria > Pseudomonadati > Pseudomonadota > Alphaproteobacteria > Sphingomonadales > Sphingomonadaceae > Novosphingobium > Novosphingobium sp. PhB55. The sequence continues at coordinate 482,163 of NZ_SODQ01000001.1, forward strand.
AGGCGCCAGCGGACATCTGCAACTCGGCGGGGTGGTGCGCCGCATCGGCTATCGCACCGACAACGGCGGCGCCAGGGACAATGCCATGGGCTTTGCGCTATCCGCCTCCGGCTCGCTGTCACTGGACGATGCCAATGCCTTTTCCGCAGCGGGGCTCTGGGGCAGAGGCGCAGCGCATTACGTCAACGACATCGGCGGCCTGGGCCTCGACGCCGCGCTGCGAACCGACGGCAGCCTCCGCCTGATCGAGCAGGCGGGCGGCTACGGCGCCTATACCCACAACTGGTCCACCGCCCTGCGGACCAGTATCGTCGCCGGCATCCTGGGCGTGAGCGACGGGGGACTGCTGCCCGACGATGCCTTTTCCGAATCCCGCTACGGCGCGCTCAACCTGATCTGGTCGCCGGTCGCTTCTTTCTCGGTGGGTATCGAGGGACTCTATGGCCGACTGAAGCGGCAGGACGGCAGCGCGCGTGACGCCAGCCGCATTCAGGCCAGCGTGAAGTACGACTTCGTGCGATAAAATAATTTCAAGCAAAATCTTGGGAACTTAAAATTCCTCTAGCAGCACCATATGTAGAACAACTTATTTTTCGACGCTGTGGAATCAGAAAACGCGCATAGTCTCGATTAAATACCCCCCTTCCTCATCGTTAACTAAATTTCATGACGTGTTCACAAGTTGGACACTCCCATTCTGCTTGTTCCATTGCGGTGAAAATTCTGTAATTGCACGGGCAATCTCTCCGATATTGATCGTATTCGGAGGTATTGGTCGAAAAAATTCCGCTCCCTTCGCGGTGCGGGTCGCAAACCCTGGTCCGGGGGCGTTCGGACCCAGTCGAGAGCCACTCTCGCCTGTCGGAGAACCAGAGTGTGAAGAGGGACGCTAATATGACTCAGTTGATCGGTGAACTTGGCTCGAAACTCGAAAAACTCGAGGAATTGGGCGCTTTCGTGGCTGCGGCCCATCTCCAGGCCGCCATCGACGCGCTGCGCGGTCAGCACAAATCCGAGCAAATTCGCTCCAAACCGGACTAGCCTGCGCAAGACGGACTTGCCCTGCTGTGGTTAACATTGGACCAGTTCGCGAATACTATTACCGTTTCAACCAGTTCCACCGAATTTGGCACTGCTGGAATCAATCCATCGCGGACACCTGTAGTAACAGCCGCGAACACGATCGTATTCCATCGGGAGATGGTAGTGCGATGTGCTTGCGGCCAGGCGCTGGTGGCACTGGTTTATGGAGAAGACCGATCAGTTGATGCGCAATCGGGCGAAGGCCATTCGTCTGATCGGCATCGCCAATGAACTTCTGGCCATGGCGCGCGAACTCGAAATCGGAGCAAGCGCCGCCACGGACATCATGGGCATCGGCATCCCCATCGAAACGCGGGAGACGACCAAAACGGCCAGCCAGGACCACCCCGTATGGGTGGAACTGGCGCGCCAGACTTACGAAGACCGTCGGCGCCGCAGCAAGATCTTCCAGTCGGAAGAGCTTTTCGGCGAACCGGCCTGGGACATCCTCCTGGACCTTTTCATCGCCGCCAAGGAACGTAGGCGCGTATCGGTCACCAGTGCATGCATCGGCTCGGCCGTGCCTTCGACAACGGCGCTGCGCTGGATCACCATTCTCGAAAAACAGAGCCTTCTCGTCCGCGAAGCCGATCCCGGCGACGCGCGGCGGGTCTACGTGAAACTGAGCGCGCGGGGCTATGCCGCGATGCTCGAGTACTTCGCCTCCGCATCCCGATCCGTGGTGCTGCTAGATGATCCCCGCCCCGGGATCCTGGCAGCCTTATAACAGATGCCTGCAACCAACCCGTTCCGCCCCACAGGGGGTTAGCCAGGCACAAGGATGGGATATGCGGCGGTGACCGGGTGGTCGATTTCTCCTGACGGAAATCGGCCACCCGGCTTTCTCCGGCCAGACCCGGCATTCCCGGGCAGCAGAACCGCAACGAAAAGGGCCCGGTCCCCATACGGAGGCCGGGCCCTTTTTCATGTTGCGAGGCTGGCCCGGCCGGATATTCCCGCCGGGCCGGCCTCGTCGTTCCGTCAGCGCGAAAGACGGCCGAAGGCCGAGGCACCGGCGTAACGCGCCGCCTTGCCCAGTTCTTCCTCGATACGGATGAGCTGGTTGTACTTGGCAAGCCGGTCCGAACGCGCGAGCGAGCCGGTCTTGATCTGGCCGCAGTTGGTGGCGACGGCGAGGTCGGCGATGGTCGCATCCTCGGTCTCGCCCGAACGGTGCGACATGACGGCGGTATAACCGTTGCCCTGCGCGATCGAGACGGCTTCCAGCGTTTCCGTCAGCGTGCCGATCTGGTTGACCTTCACCAGGAGCGAGTTGGCCAGGCCCTTGTCGATGCCCATGGTCAGGCGCTTGGGATTGGTGACGAAAAGATCGTCGCCAACCAGCTGGACCTTGTGGCCGATCTTGTCGGTCAGGGCCTTCCAGCCTTCGAAATCGTCCTCACCCATGCCGTCTTCGATCGAGATGATCGGATAGGCTTCGGTCAGGTCGGCCAGGTAATCGGCAAAGGCCACCGGAGTCAGGCTCAGGCCCTCGCCGCTGATCTCGTACTTGCCGTTCTTGAAGAACTCGGTCGAGGCGCAGTCGAGCGCGAGCTGGATTTCCGAACCCGCCTTGAAGCCGGCCTTTTCGATCGAGGCCATGATGAAGTCCAGCGCGTCGCGGGTGCTGGCAAGGTTCGGCGCGAAGCCGCCTTCGTCGCCCACCGCGGTGGCCAGGCCCTTCTCGTGCAGGCCCTTCTTCAGGGTGTGGAAGATTTCCGAACCCCAGCGCACCGCTTCGGCGATCGAATCGGCGCCGACGGGCATGATCATGAATTCCTGGAAATCGATCGGGTTATCGGCATGTTCGCCGCCGTTGATGATGTTCATCATCGGCACCGGCAGGACATGCGCGGAAACGCCGCCGACGTAGGAATAGAGCGGCAGGCCGCGCGCATTGGCAGCCGCCTTGGCGACGGCAAGGCTGACGCCGAGAATGGAGTTGGCGCCGAGGCGGCCCTTGTTCTCCGTGCCATCAAGCTCGATCATGCACAGGTCGAGATCCCGCTGGTCTTCGGCATCCATGCCGACCAGCTCTTCGGCGATCTCGCCATTGACCGCGTCCACGGCCTTCAACACACCCTTGCCCAGATAGCGCGACGTATCGCCGTCACGCAGTTCGACGGCCTCGTGCGCGCCGGTCGAAGCACCCGAAGGAACTGCTGCACGACCGAAGCTGCCATCTTCGAGAAGAACATCGACTTCGACAGTGGGATTGCCGCGGCTGTCGAGAATTTCGCGGCCGTGGATATCGATAATCGCGGTCATAACGGGATATTCCTCCTGCAAGGCGCCCCCTGAGACGCTTGGGCGCACTCTCGTCCGGCGTCTTAGCAGGGGAACTACGCCTGACAAGTTGCGTTGCCATTTCGACGACAAGTTGTGTTACTCATGCCGCATATCGCTCAAGACACCGAGCAGCCTCGAAATGAATACGGCGCAACGGGAAGCAAGGAAGGAATTCGCAATGTCCGAGACCACCACGAGCACCGGAAACGGCACTGACGACGCCAAGAGCCATTTCACCAAGGCCGTCGAAGAAGCGAAGGCCGGCGTTCAGGCCATGGCCGACGGTTGCCATGAGAAGTTCAGCCAGACCAAGGGCGAATTGTCGAGCGAAGCCAAGGTCCGTTCGGAAGATGCCAAGGCCAAGGCCAGCGCCTTTGCCGACGACGCCAAGGTCAAGGCCGCCGATTTCGCGAACCAGAGCAAGGCCAAGGCCAGCCAGGCCATCGTCGGGCTGTCGAAGATGATCGACGACAATGCCGGCCTGATCGACGAGAAGGCAGGCGCGAAGTACGGCGACTATGCCCGCACCGCGTCCAAGTCCCTTGCCGATACCGCGACCAAGCTCGACGAGAAGTCGATCGATGAACTTGGCGAGGAAGCCAAGGAATTCGTGCGCAGGAGCCCGGTCGCAGCGGTCGGCATGGCGGTGGCAGCCGGCTATCTCTTCGCCCGTCTGTTCAAGAGCGGCAAGTAAGCGCTTATCGTTCGCACGACGATGCTGGACACCCAAGCCAACCTCGCCCCTCCCCTTCAGGAGGGCGAGGACCTTTCCCTGATTGAAGACGTGCGCCTGCTGCTGGGCGAAGCGCGAACGTTCGCGCAGGCGGAAGTCACGTACCAGAAAACGCGGGCCGCCTATCTCGGCGCCGAGACGAAATCCATCGCCGTTCTCGGCGTCGGTGCCGCCATCTTCGTGTTCTTCGCTCTCATGGCCCTCGTTCTCGGCGCGGTCATCGCCGTCGGCACACTGATCGGGCCATGGCTGGCCATGGTCGCGGTACCCATGGCGATCCTGTTGGTTGCCCTGTTCATGGGGCTTTCCGCGCGGGGCCGGGTGAAGCGAATGATGGCGATCCTGAAGGAAAAGGAAGGTTCGGAATGAGCGCCCTCGCCCGGCAACTGGAAGTCGACCGTTCTGCCAGGGACACCGCGAAGGCCGTGTTCGATGCCCGTTACGGCGCGCTCAAGGCCGATTTCGAAGTGCGCGGTCTGGCCGGTCGCATCATCGACGAGGCTGTCGAACAGGCGGCCGACATGTTCGACGAGGCGGTCACCGTCGTTGAAGAGCATCCCGTCGCGATTGGCGGAACCTTCACTGCCCTGGTGCTTTGGCTTCTGCGTAACCCGATCATGGCCGGGATCGATCGACTGTTCGGTTCCGGCAGACACCCGAAGGAGTCCGACGGTGAGCAAGACTGAAACGACCACCCCTACCCTACCCGCAACCTCAGCCAGCGATTCCAATCCCGGCAAGGTCGTGGCGCTCAAGGCCGCCAAGGCTGAGCAACGCCCCTCGGAAAAGGTGGTGGCGTTCGTGAAGAGCCATCCGGTTCTGGTGGTGGCGGGCGGATTGGCGGCGGGGGCGCTCGTCAGCGCACTGCTGCCGCGCCGCATGACCCGTGGCGTCCTGTCGCGCGGGGCGCACCTGGCCGAAGCGGCCGGCGCTGCCACTGCCCTGCTGGGCAAGGAAGCTGCCGAGAAGGCACACGATCTGAGCGCAAGTGCGCGCAAGAAGGCCGGCCTGGTAGCCGACAGCGCCGAGAAGAACGGCGAACTCGCCGCTGAGCGACTTGAAAAATATGGCATGGCAGCGCTGGCTGCTGCAAGTGCCCTTGGCCGCGCGTCGGCAAAGCGGGCAAGCGAAGCCGGCGAAGTGGCCGCGCGCCAGGCGCACAAAATCAGTCATTCGGCCAGCGAAACCGCCACTTCCGGCAGTCACCGCATTGCCGAGATCTTTAGCGGACTGACCCAGCGCCTGCCGCATTGACCCGCTCTTTTCGTTATTGAGAAGCAGTATCGCTTATGAGAGCGGATCGCCGGTGCGATCCGCTCTTGCCCTGTAACCTGGCAAAACGTATGGGGTCCGCATCTCTCTTCCCACTCACGAAAGCGGTCCCATGCAGAAGCTTCACCTTGTGATGGGCGGCCGGGTCACAGATCCCCGCAGCCTTGAATTCGCCGATCTCAATGAACTCGATCTGGTCGGCGTCTACCCGGACTATGCCTCGGCAGAAGACGCCTGGCGTTCGTCCGCCCAGCGCACGGTCGACGATGCGGAAATGAAGTATGTGATCGTGCACCTGCACCGTCTGCTTCAGCCCGACCAGCCGGAAGCCTGACGAGCGGCAAGCCCTCACGGGGGCTTCACCCGCAAGTCGCGGATAACGAAAAAGGCCGGCATTTCTGCCGGCCTTTTCTTTTGTCTGCAAAACGGAAGATCGGCGCTCAGACGAACTCGATCTTCTGCACCAGGTAGAACTTGTCGCCCGCCGGAACGGTGACTTCCACTTCTTCCTCGACCCTGCGACCGATCAGAGCCTTGCCCAGCGGCGAGTTGTAGCTGATGCGACCGACGCGGGCATCGGCTTCATAAGGGCCGACGATCTGGTAGCGCACCGGCTTGTCGTCTTCATCGAGCAGCGTCACGGTCGCGCCGAAGATGATCTTGTCGCTCGAAAGCGTGGCCGGATCGACGATCTGGGCGCGCGTGATCTTGTCTTCCAGATCCGCAATCGTCGCTTCGACCTGGCCCTGACGCTCCTTGGCGGCATGATATTCGGCATTTTCCGAAAGATCGCCGTGCGCGCGCGCTTCCTCGATCGCGTCAACGATCCGGGGGCGCTCTTCGCGCAGCGCCTTGATCTCGGCGGTAAGCTTCTCATACCCTTCCGCGAGCATGGGGAGCTTTTCGATACTGGCCATCAAACACTTCCTTCCTGCTGCCTCCCCGCTCCGCGAAACCAGTCAGGTGAGACTAGTTTCCTGTCCCGTCCCTCAGGGTTTTCCCGGGGACTGGGCCGATCTGCAGCGATGTGGGGAGGCTAGATCGATTTCAGCTATAATAATCCTGCAACGAACGCACTTCAAGCTGGCTCCCGCGCTGTGCAGAAATTGCCTGTGCAGCAGCGACACTGGCAGCCGCTGTCGTGAAGTACGGCACCTTGCCCGTCAGCGCCGAAGCGCGGATCGATTGCGAATCCTTCAGGCTCTGCCAGCCCTCGGTGGTGTTGAAGATCAGCGCGATATCGCCATCGACGATCTTGTCGACGATGTGCGGACGACCTTCCGCCACCTTGTTCACCAGTTCCACCGGCAGACCGGCTTCGCTCAGGTACTTGTGGGTGCCTGAGGTGGCGACGATGCGGAAGCCTTCCTTCACCAGCGATTGTACCGCAGGCAGGATCACCGCCTTGTCGCTGTCCTTCACCGAGACGAACACCGTGCCGCTATCGGGCAGGCGCATGCCGGCGCCGAGCTGGGCCTTGAGGAACGCGGTCGGGAAGTCGGCATCGATGCCCATGACTTCGCCGGTCGACTTCATTTCAGGGCTCAGCACCGGATCGACGCCGGGGAAGCGCGCGAAGGGGAACACCGCTTCCTTGACCGCCATGTAAGGCAGATCGCGCTTGAAGGGCGGGAAATCGGCCAGCTTTTCGCCCGCCATCACGCGGCTGGCGATCTTGGCGACCGGCTGACCGAGTGCCTTGGCAACGAAGGGCACCGTGCGCGAGGCGCGCGGGTTCACTTCGATGAGGTAAACCTCACCGTCCTTCACTGCGAACTGGATGTTCATCAGACCGCGCACGCTGAGGCCGAAGGCCAGCGCTTCGGCCTGACGCTCCATCTCGGCGATGATCTCGGCGGGGAGGCTGTAAGGCGGCAGCGAGCAGGCGCTGTCGCCGGAATGGATGCCCGCTTCCTCGATGTGCTGCATGACGCCGGCCACGACGACCTGATCGCCGTCGCAAAGCGCGTCGACGTCGCATTCGATGGCATCGCGCAGATACTGGTCGATCAGCACCGGGCTGTCGCCCGAAACCTGCACGGCCGTGGTGATGTAGTCGTCAAGCTGCTGCTCGCTGTCGACGATTTCCATCGCGCGGCCGCCGAGCACGTAGCTGGGACGCATCAGCACCGGATAGCCGATGCGGTTGGCGACGTTCACCGCTTCATCGCGGCTGCGGGCGATGCCGTTGGCCGGCTGCTTCAGGCCCAGCTTGTCGACCAGCGCGGAGAAGCGCTCGCGGTCTTCGGCAAGGTCGATCGCGTCCGGCGAGGTGCCGAGGATCGGGATACCCGCGTCCTCAAGCGCCTGCGCCAGCTTGAGCGGGGTCTGGCCGCCGAACTGCACCAGCACGCCGACCAGTTCGCCGTTCTGCTGTTCCACCCGCAGGATTTCCAGCACGTCTTCGGCGGTCAGCGGCTCGAAGTAGAGGCGGTCGGAAGTGTCGTAGTCGGTCGATACGGTTTCCGGGTTGCAGTTGACCATGATGGTCTCGTAGCCGACTTCGGCAAGCGCGAAGCAGGCGTGGACGCAGCAGTAGTCGAACTCGATGCCCTGGCCGATGCGGTTGGGACCGCCGCCGAGGATCACGATCTTCCGGCGATCCGACGGGTTCGCCTCGTTCTCCGGCTCACCGAAGATCGGCGCTTCGTAGGTCGAATACATGTAGGGCGTGACCGCCTCGAACTCGGCCGCGCAGGAGTCGATGCGCTTGAACACCGGGTGGACGCCCAGCTTCTCGCGCAGCTTGCGCACTTCGTCCTCGCTGGTGGCGCCGGCCATGGCGCGCAGCGCGTCGTGCACGAGGCCCGAACTCTTCGCCTGGGTTTCGCCCATGCCGCCGGCCACGCCGACGGAGCGCACGGCGAGCGTGGCAAGGCGCTTGTCCGAGAAGCCCATGGCCTTGACGCGGCGCAGACCCTGCGCATCGATCGGCAGGCCATGCTTCATGATCTGCGCCTCTTCGGCGACGATCTCTTCGATGTGGCGCAGGAACCACTTGTCGTAATGCGCGATGGCGTGGATCTCGTCGACCGAGAAGCCTTCGCGGAACGCCTGAGCCGCCACCAGCAGACGGTCCGGCGTCGCCTTGGAGAGCGCGGCGGTGATCACGTCACGCCCGGCGCCTTCCAGCTCGACCACGCGGTTGAATCCGTCGAGACCGGTTTCGAGGCCGCGCAGGGCCTTCTGCATCGATTCCTTGATGTTGCGGCCGATCGCCATGACTTCGCCGACCGACTTCATCGCGGTGGTCAGGTCGTTCTTGGCGCCCTTGAACTTCTCGAAAGCGAAGCGCGGGATCTTGGTGACGACGTAGTCGATGGTCGGCTCGAACGCGGCCGGCGTGGCGCCGGTGATCTCGTTCATGATCTCGTCGAGCGTGAAGCCCACGGCCAGCTTCGCCGCGACGCGCGCGATCGGGAAGCCGGTGGCCTTCGAAGCCAGCGCGGACGAACGCGAGACGCGCGGGTTCATCTCGATGACGATCAGGCGGCCATCCTTCGGGTTGACCGCGAACTGCACGTTCGAACCGCCGGTCTCGACGCCGATCTCGCGCAGCACCTCGATCGAGGCGTTGCGCATGATCTGGTATTCCTTGTCGGTCAGCGTCAGCGCCGGGGCGACGGTGATCGAGTCGCCGGTGTGGACGCCCATCGGATCGACGTTCTCGATCGAGCAGATGATGATGCAGTTGTCGTGCTTGTCGCGCACGACTTCCATCTCATACTCCTTCCAGCCGAGCAGCGATTCCTCGATCAGCACTTCGGTGGTGGGAGAGGCATCGAGGCCCGAGCGGACGATCGCCTCGAACTCGGCCTTGTTGTAAGCGATGCCGCCGCCGGTGCCGCCCATGGTGAAGCTGGGGCGGATGATCGAAGGCAGGCCGGTGGTTTCCAGCACCGCGAACGCTTCGTCCAGAGTATGGGCCACACCCGAACGGGCCGAGTTCAGCCCGATCTTGTCCATCGCGTCGCGGAAGCGCTGGCGATCCTCGGCCTTGTCGATGGCGTCGGCGTCAGCGCCGATCATCTGCACGCCGAACTTCTCCAGCGTGCCGTCGTTGAACAGCGCCAGCGCGCAGTTCAGCGCGGTCTGGCCGCCCATCGTCGGGAGCACCGCATCCGGGCGCTCCTTCTCGATGATCTTGGCGACCACTTCCGGGGTGATCGGCTCGACATAAGTGGCGTCGGCCATGTCCGGATCGGTCATGATCGTCGCCGGGTTGGAGTTCACCAGGACGACCCGGTAGCCCTCTTCCTTGAGCGCCTTGATCGCCTGGGTCCCCGAATAGTCGAATTCGCAGGCCTGGCCGATGATGATCGGGCCGGCGCCGATGACGAGGATCGAGGAGATGTCTGTGCGCTTGGGCATGGGCTGTCCTGGGGTGTCCTGTGTGTCTTGTATGTCGGACTGGCGGCCTAGGCCACCAGCTCGCCAAACGCCTTGTCCCAGTAATCCGGGCCTTCGGCTTTGGCTTGAAGAATGATCGGGTTGCTGTCCTGCTCCTCGCGGATCACCGCGCGGTATCGGTCAGCCTGGAACTGGTGCATCGAACCGCCGTACTCGCCCTCCGTCGTCGACCAGGCGCCCGTTTCGAGCATCCAGTCGATGAAGACCTTGCCGGCTTCCTTGGCGTGCTTGCGCACTTTGGGGCCGAACTTGCGAACGGCCACCGAGACCTTGTCCTCGAAGATGAGCTGCAATTCACCATAAGGGTAGAACCGCGGCGCAACCGTGAGTTCGGCAGCCTGTCCGGCAATATAGTAAGCGATCATGTGGTCGATAAGGTCGGTCATCGTATGGCCCCTTGCCTCTGGTGGGTTCCCGGCACCAAGGCCGGGCTCCCGCCTGCATAGGCAAAGGGACATGCCGGGTCGAAAGCTCGCTGGGCCGCACCGGCAATGATCGCCGATGCGGGGTGCGGCACGGATGCCGCCAGAAGAGCCCGACCCGCCAATCCCATCAGGCCAGCATCCCCACGAACTTTTCGAAGAGGTAGAAGCTGTCCTGCGGACCGGGGCTGGCTTCGGGATGATACTGCACGCCGAAAGCCTTCTTGCCCTTGATCGAGATGCCGCAGTTCGAACCGTCGAACAGGGAGACGTGCGTCTCCTCCACGTTCTCCGGCAGAGTCTGGTTGTCGACCGCGAAGCCATGGTTCATCGAGGTGATCTCGACGACGGCGTCGTCCAGGCGCTTCACCGGGTGGTTGGCGCCGCGATGGCCCTGGTGCATCTTCGAGGTCTTGGCGCCGGCCGCGAGGCCGAGCATCTGATGACCGAGGCAGATGCCGAAGATCGGCACGTCGCGCTCCAGCAGCGAGCGGATCACGGGAACGGCATATTCGCCGGTCGCCGCCGGGTCGCCCGGGCCGTTGGAGAGGAACACGCCCGCCGGCTCCAGCGCGAGGATCGCATCGAGCGAGGTTTCGGCAGGCACCACCGTAACGCGTGCACCGGCCTTCACCAGGTTGCGGAAGATGTTGTCCTTGGCGCCGTAGTCGATGGCGACGACATGCGGGAGAGCGTCGCCCTCCGCCGCACCGAAGCCTTCGCCGAGCTCCCAGGTCGAGCCTTCCCAGCCCTCCTGGATTTCGCGGCTGACGATCTTGGCAAGGTCCATGCCTTCGAGGCCGGGCCATTCCTGGGCGCGCTGGATCAGGGCGGGAATGTCGAACTCGCCGGCCGGGTTATGGGCGACGACGGCGTTGGGTGCGCCTTGCAGGCGGATGCGGCGGGTGAGCGCGCGGGTGTCGACGCCCGAAAGACCGACCTTGCCCTTGAGCGCGAGCCAGTCGCCGAACTCACCGGCAGAGCGGAAGTTCGAGGGCAACGTCACGTCTTCGCGGACGACGCAGGCCACGGCGCCATCGACCCTGGATTCGAGATCCTCGTCGTTGACACCGACATTGCCGATGTGGGGGAACGTGAAAGTGACGATCTGGCCCGCGTAGGACGGGTCGGTCATCACTTCCTGATATCCGGTCATCGCGGTGTTGAAGCAGACTTCGCCGACTGCTTCGCCGACGGCTCCAAAGCCGCGGCCCCAGACCACGTGTCCATCGCTCAGGACGAGAACGCCTGTCGCCCCTTCAGGTTTGGGCGCAAGCGTATATGCGGCGTCGGCCATGGTGGGTCGCTCCGTTTACGGCGTTTCTGACTATGTGTGCTAAGGGCTGCCCGCTAGAGAGGGTTGTGCACCGCGTCAAGGCGCGAGAGGTGCAATTTGGCGCGCGGCTTGCTAGTTTTGCGCCACGACACTTCCCCAAACCTATCAGAACAGCAGGAAAACAATGCTTCGTGATTCGATCAAGGCCGCCCAGATCACCGCGATGAAGGCGGGCGACAAGCCGCGTCTCGCCGCCGTGCGCCTCATCCTTGCCAAGATCAAGGACCGCGACATCGAACTGCGCACCGCCGATTCTCTTCCGGACGACGATGCCATGGTGATCGACGTGCTCCAGAAGATGGTGAAGCAGCGCCGCGAATCGATCCAGCTCTTCGAGGAAGGTGGCCGTCCCGAAAAGGCCGCCGACGAGAAGGCCGAACTGGAAGTGATCGAAACCTTCCTGCCCGCGCAGCTCTCCGAGGAAGAGACCAAGGCCCTGATCGAGGCCATCAAGGCCGAAGTCGGTGCCGAGAGCATGAAGGACATGGGCAAGGTCGTCGCCGCGCTGAAGGCGCGCCACGGCACCCAGCTCGACATGGGCAAGGCTTCGGGCTGGGTGAAGGCGGCGCTGGCCTGACCTGACACGAAATCGGGCGGCAGGACCGTGCTTACTCCCCAATGGCTCGACCAGCTTCGCACGCGGGTAACGCTGTCTGCGCTGATCGGTCGCTCGACCCGCCTCACCAAGGCGGGGCGCGAGTTCAAGGCCTGCTGCCCGTTTCATAACGAGAAGTCTCCAAGCTTCACCGTCAACGACGAAAAGGGCTTCTATCACTGCTTTGGCTGCGGCGCACATGGAGATGCGATCCGCTGGATGACGGACCATCAGGGCCTGTCGTTCATGGACGCGGTCAAGGAACTGGCGGCCGAGGCGGGCATGGACGTCCCTGCCCCCGATCCGCGCGCGGCCAAGGCGGCGGAAAAGCGCGATACGCTTCATGACGTGATGGCCGCCGCGCAAGCCTGGTTTGTGCAGAACCTGTCTTCGCCCGGCGGAGAGGCGGCGCGCGCCTATCTCGGCACGCGTGGCTTCGATGCCCATACCCTCCAGCGCTTCGGCTTCGGCTTCGCGCCCGAGGGGCGGCAGGCGATGAAGGAAGCGCTGAGCAAGTTCCCCGAGGCGATGCTGATCGAGGCGGGCCTGCGGATCGAAGTGGAGAACCGCGATCCCTACGACCGCTTCCGCGGCCGCCTCATGCTGCCGATCGAGGACGCGCGCGGCCGCGTCATCGCGTTCGGCGGGCGCATCCTCTCCAAGGAGAAAACGGATGCGCCGAAGTATCTGAACTCCCCGGACACGCCCCTCTTCGACAAGGGCCGCACGCTCTACAACCTCCACCGCGCCGCGCCTGCCGCGCGCCAGTCGGGCCGGATGGTGGTGGTGGAAGGCTATATGGACGTGGTCGCCATGGCGGCGGCCGGGATCGGCGAATGCGTCGCCCCGCTGGGCACGGCGCTGACCGAGCAGCAGATCGAGATGCTCTGGCGCCATGTCGAAATGCCCGTGCTCTGCTTCGACGGCGATGCGGCGGGCCAGCGCGCGGCGATGCGCGCCGTCACCCGCGCCCTGCCCCTGCTCCGTCCTGCCCATTCCCTGCGCATCGTGCGCCTGCCCGAAGGTCTTGACCCGGACGATCTCATCAAACAGCGCGGCGCCCGGGCCATGGAAGAGACACTCGGCGCGGCCAGAAGCCTGATCGAAGTGCTCTGGGAAGTGGAGCGCGACGCGCAGCCGCTGACCACGCCCGAGGACAAGGCCGGCCTCAAAGCCCGGCTGATGGCGCATGTCGATGCGATCCAGCACCCGGATATCGCCAGCCTCTACCGGCGCGAATTCCAGGACCGTTATTCCGAATTCGCCTTTCCCAAGCGTGAAAGCCGCTGGCAGCAGGGTGGTGGCGGAGGTGGTGGCGGCCAATTCCGTGCAAACCAGCCGCGCGGCGGTCGCGGGAACTTCCAGAACGGCCGCTGGCAACCCCAGGCCGAATCGACCCCCGAATCGCTCGAACGCCTGCGCCGGGCAACCGGCGGCGGCGCGCGGGATGCGCTCTCGGCCGCAGTGCTTGCCGGGCTTATTCAATGGCCTGCGCAGGTTCGCCGCCACGCCGAGGCACTGGCCCGCACCCCCGGGCTCGATCCGCGCTTCGGGTTGCTGCTCGATTGCTGCCAGGCCAGCGGCGCGCTTGAAAGCGACCACCTCGCCACCATATTGGTCGAGAATGGCCTGGAGATTCCCGGCACCGCAGAATACTCGGGTTTGCGCTTCGGGTTCCTGAACACCGATACCGGCGCGGACCAGGCGGCAGAGGATCTGGCCCAGGCAATCGACCTCCTGGTAGAGCGTCCGGTTCTGGATGCGGCATTGGCTCAGGCAACGGCAAGGTTCGAAAGCGAGTTGTCTGAAGAGGCATTTGCCGATCAGCAGCGCCTGCTCAAGAGAAAGCTGGAATTTGATAGTCGGCTCAGGCAAATGGCGACAAGACAGGCGGCTTCTTCCTGACGGTATAATCGGGTTGAATGCACGGGGATAACGGCGAAGAATGAGCAAGAACGACAACACCGGCGGCGACGACGGGACCGACGCACCGCTGATCGACCTGAACGAAGGCGCGATCAAGAAGCTGATCGCCCGCGCCAAGCGCCGGGGTGTCATTACTTACGACGAACTGAACGAAGCTCTCCCGCAAGACCAGATGTCCTCCGAACAGATCGAGGACATCATGGCCGCCATCTCCGAAATGGGCATCAACATCGTGGAGAGCGATGAAGATTCCGAAGGGCAGCAGGAAGACGACGACCGCGACAACGAGGAGTCCGATTCGGACGACGTTTCGCCCCGCATGGTGGTCGATACCAAGAAGAAGGAAACGGTCGAGCGCACCGACGACCCCGTGCGCATGTACCTGCGCGAGATGGGCGCCGTCGAACTGCTCAGCCGCGAGGGCGAAATCGCCATCGCCAAGCGGATCGAAGCCGGCCGCGACATGATGATCCTGGGCCTCTGCGAGAGCCCGATCACGTTCCACGCCATCATCCAGTGGTCCGAAGCGCTCAACAACGGTGAGATGCAGCTGCGCGAGATCCTCGATCTCGACGCCATGCTCTCGAAGGAGCCCGCGCCGGAAAGCCTGTCCGAGGACGGTGAAGGCGACGACGACGGCGAGATCAGCGAAAAGACCGCCGGCCCCTCGTTCAAGGACGAGGACGAAGTCGAGGAAGAGTCCGGCGACGAAGTCGACGAGGACGGCAACCCGATCCCCAAGCGCGAAGCCGAGGAAGAGGAAGAGGAAGAGGACAACACCCTCAGCCTCGCCCAGATGGAAGCGGCCCTCAAGCCCGAAGCGCTTGAGAAGTTCATGCTCATCACCGAGCTGTTCCAGGCCTTCGAGCGCCTCCAGTCGGAGCGTCTCGACGCGCTGGCGCTGGGCATCGATTTCCCGGCCGCCAAGGAAGACCAGTACCAGCAGCTGCGCGAAGACCTGACCGCGCAGGTCGAATCGGTGAAGTTCCACGCGACGAAGATCGAATATCTCGTCGACAACCTCTACGCCTTCAACCGCCGCCTCACCACACTGGGCGGCCAGATGCTGCGCCTGGCGGAGCGTCACAAGGTGAAGCGCGCCGACTTCCTTGAGACTTATGTCGGCCGCGAGCTGGACGACACCTGGCTCACCGACATGGCCAAGAAGGACAAGAAGTGGGCGGCCTTCGCCGAGGCCGAAGTCGATCCGGTCGAACGCATCCGCGCGGAAGTCTCGGACATCGCCGCCGCCACCGGCATGGCGCTTCCCGAGTTCCGCCGCATCGTCAACATGGTCCAGAAGGGCGAGCGCGAGGCGCGCATCGCCAAGAAGGAAATGGTCGAGGCGAACCTGCGCCTGGTGATCTCGATCGCCAAGAAGTACACGAACCGCGGCCTTCAGTTCCTGGATCTCATCCAGGAGGGCAACATCGGCCTGATGAAGGCGGTTGACAAGTTCGAGTACCGCCGCGGCTACAAGTTCTCGACCTACGCCACCTGGTGGATCCGTCAGGCGATCACGCGTTCGATCGCGGATCAGGCCCGCACGATCCGTATCCCGGTCCACATGATCGAGACGATCAACAAGCTGGTCCGCACCAGCCGCCAGTTCCTCCACGAGCAGGGCCGCGAGCCCACGCCCGAGGAAATGGCCGAGCGCCTGTCCATGCCGCTCGAAAAGGTCCGCAAGGTGATGAAGATCGCCAAGGAGCCGATCTCGCTCGAAACGCCGATCGGCGACGAGGAAGATTCGCACCTAGGCGATTTCATCCAGGATACGAACGCGATCATCCCGGTGGATGCGGCGATCCAGGCGAACCTCAAGGAAACGGTCACCCGCGTCCTTGCTTCGCTGACCCCGCGCGAGGAGCGCGTGCTGCGCATGCGCTTCGGCATCGGCATGAACACCGACCACACCCTTGAGGAAGTCGGCCAGCAGTTCTCGGTTACCCGCGAACGTATCCGCCAGATCGAGGCCAAGGCGCTGCGCAAGCTCAAGCACCCGAGCCGCAGCCGCAAGATGCGCTCGTTCCTCGATCAGTGAAAGCAGCGAAATCTCAGGAAAAAGCCTCGCCGAAGCGGGGCTTTTTTTTGAACTTCGCCGGTTAACCTATCGCCCGCAAGGACGCTGGTCGACCACGTCGTAGCCCTTCGCCCGCGCCATACAGGCATTGTTGAAGGTCTGGCGCTTACCGCGCTTCACCGCGCATACCGGTGCATATTCCCGCGTGCACATCGCCGGTTGCTCAGGGCGCGGCGGAGGCGGCCGATGGGGGCGGTCCGGTCCCGGCATGGTCTCCATGCATCCCGCCATCACCAGAATGCCGGCCATACCCAATGTCGACAGCACAATACGCTTCACGGTCGCTCTCCCTTCCGCGGGTCAAAACCGCCACGAGGCTGCCC
The DNA here is from genome assembly GCF_004368805.1 of Novosphingobium sp. PhB55. Taxonomy (NCBI): domain Bacteria; kingdom Pseudomonadati; phylum Pseudomonadota; class Alphaproteobacteria; order Sphingomonadales; family Sphingomonadaceae; genus Novosphingobium; species Novosphingobium sp. PhB55. The sequence continues at coordinate 498,635 of NZ_SODQ01000001.1, forward strand.
GCAGCTTGCGGTAATCGCAAGACTACAGTCTTTCCTCATCCGGAATAACCCTTAGCCCTTCACCCCGAGCTTACGAACCTGGTCGTAGGCCGCCACGCTTGCTGCCGGGGCGTCCCACCGCACCCAGAGCGCGATCCCGATCGCCAGTACCAGCAGCGCCGCGGCCGCCCCTCGCGCCGCCCCTTTCGGCAGCGGCCGCCTTAGCGGCACGAGCACCGGCACCGCCATCAGCAGCGGCACCAGACAAACCATCGGAACGACCGGCCCCACCGCCTGCATCAGCGAATAGCCCAGGAGCAGCGCATAGCCTGTCACCAGCGCCGCAACGATCACGCTCGCAAGGACCGGGTCGCGCCTCGGCATCGCGCCTCGCAGCAAGGCGACCACGCCGCCCAGCAGCAAGGGCACGGTCAGGACATAGGCCGCCGTCGGCGCGAAAACCTGGAACGCCGCTCCGGCCAGCCAGACCGGCAGGACCAGCCCCACTTCGCCCGATGCCGAATCGGGCCGCCGCCAGAGCAACGCCAGCCCCACCGCGAGCGAACCGCACAAGGCCACCACCTGAAGCCTCGGAATCGCCGCCAGCCGGTCGTAATAGTTCACCGGGCCGTCCGCTCCGGACACCAGGTTCAGCACCCAGAGCAACCCGCCGGTGAGGACGACAAAGGCCAGCATCCGCACTGCCCCGCCCACCAGCGCGGGAGGATCGAGCCGCCGCATGGCCATCATGCCATAGCCCGCGAAAGCCACCGCCAGCATCGCCCAGCCCCACCACGGCGCATAGTGGAGCACGAACAGGCCGAAGACATCGAAGAACACGATGTCCGGCGCCCGCCGCGGCAGTTCCGAGGTTTGCGTCAAGGCGCGCGCCAGTCCCAGGGTCTGCTCGCCCATCTGCTGAAGCGCACCGCGATCAAGGTTCTGCGCGGTCGCCAGCGGCGAGTGATAGAGCCCGGGCCTGCCGATGAAGGCGAAGTTCCAGGCGGCGTAGCCGCGCGGCAGGGCGACGCTCAGGTCGGTGTCGTTGGGCAGAATGCTGTAGATGAACGTCGCCAGCGAAGTGCCCGCCGGATGCGGCGCGGAAGCCGCCCAGATCCGCGCCGCTTCGCCGTTCAGCGCAGAAGTCTGGAACAGATTGGCCTTCCCGCCGCCCCCACGCGTCTCCAGATTGACGATCGCGCCGATCCGCCCTGCCTCGCCCGCCTCGGCAAAGAACATCTTCGCCCCGTGCAGCCCGGCTTCCTCGCCATCGGTCAGGATCACCAGCACATCGCGTTTCCGGTCGCGATCGAGCGAAAGCGCGCGCACCGTTTCGAGAATCGAGGCCACACCCGCGCCGTCGTCCGCCGCTGCCGGAGAGCCCCAGACGCTGTCGTAATGGGCCATCAGCGCCACGGCCGGGAGATTCGGCTCCTTGCCGCGCAGCAGCCCCAGCACATTGACCAGCGGAATGCGCTGCGCCTTCGCCCCGCTGCGCCGGTTGAGCGCCGCGCGTGCGCCTTCCGGAAACTGCCCGTTCTGCGTACGCACGGTCAGCCCCAATCCGCGCAGGCGCTGCATCAGATAACCGCGCAAGGCCGCGTGCTCGTCCGAGCCGCTGGGATGCGGCGCGCGGGCAATGCGCTCGACATCGCCCATGGCCCGCATGGCCGAGAATTCCGCGGGCGGCGCGGAAACCGGCGCGGGGCGCGGCGGTGTCGTGCCCAGGATGGCGAGCACGATCGCCAGAAGGATCGCCGCCATCAGCCACTTGCCGTTTTTCATGCGATCCTCCTGAAATTCCGGTAACATTCCCCGTGCACAATGCCACTTCCCTCACGGGGAACCAGTCCCTTTCGAATCCGTTCGCGCGCAAGACTCGCAATGCGACGAAGTCACGACTAAGGGGAGGCGCAACGAATCTCCGCATCAGGACAGGCAGCCCGATCCCATGCGCATTGCGATTGCTTCAGACCACGCCGCCATCGACCTCAAGGCGACCCTGCGTGAATACCTTATCGAGCAAGGCCACGAAGTCGCCGACCTCGGCCCGGACACCGCAGACCGTGTCGACTATCCCGACTACGGCTACAAGCTGGCCTCCGTCGTTGCCGACGGTACGGTCCAGTTCGGCGTCGCGCTTTGCGGCTCGGGCATCGGCATCTCGATTGCCGTGAACCGCGATCCCGCCTGCCGCTGCGCGCTCGTATCCGAGCCGCTCTCGGCCGCCCTGGCGCGTGAGCACAATGACGCCAACGTCATCGCCATGGGCGCTCGCCTGACCGGCGAAGACATGGCCAAGGCCTGCCTCGATGCCTTCCTTTCGGCCGAGTTCGGTGGCGGACGCCACGCGGGCCGCGTCGAAAAGCTTTCCAACCCCGTCTTCTGAAACGGAGAAACCCGAACATGACTGTAGATACCGCCATCCGTTCCGCCGGTTTCTTCACTGACGGCGTTGCCCAGAGCGACCCCGCCGTCGCCAAGGCCATCGGCCACGAACTCAGCCGCGAGCGCAAGCAGATCGAACTGATCGCCTCGGAAAACATCGTTTCCAAGGCCGTGCTGGAAGCCCAGGGCTCGGTGCTGACCAACAAGTACGCCGAAGGCTATCCCGGCAAGCGCTACTACCAGGGCTGCGAGCCTTCGGACGAAGTGGAAACGCTCGCCATCGAACGCGCGAAGCAGCTGTTCGACTGCGGTTTCGCCAACGTCCAGCCCCACTCGGGCGCGCAGGCCAACGGCGCCGTGCTGCTCGCCACCGTGAAGCCGGGCGACACCATCATGGGCATGAGCCTCGATGCCGGCGGCCACCTTACCCACGGCGCGCGCGCCGCGCTTTCGGGCAAGTGGTTCAAAGCCGTGCAGTACGGCGTGACCAAGGACACCCACCTGATCGACTACGATGAGGTCGAGGCCCTGGCCAAGGAGCACCAGCCCAAGCTGATCATCGCCGGCGGCTCCGCCTATCCGCGCGTGATCGACTTCAAGCGCATGCGCGAAATCGCCGATGCCGTGGGCGCGCTGTTCCAGGTGGACATGGCGCACTTCGCCGGCCTCGTCGCCGCTGGCCTGCACCCCTCGCCGTTCCCGCACGCGCACATCGCCACCACCACCACGCACAAGACGCTGCGCGGCCCCCGTGGCGGCATGATCCTCACCAACGACGAGGCGCTGGCCAAGAAGATCAACTCGGCAGTGTTCCCCGGCCTTCAGGGCGGCCCGCTGATGCACGTCGTCGCCGCCAAGGCCGTCGCCTTCGGTGAAGCGCTGCGCCCTGAGTTCAAGGACTACGCCGCGCGCGTGATCGAGAATGCGCAGGTCCTCGCGGCAACGCTCAAGGCACGCGGCGCGGCGATCGTCTCGGGCGGCACCGACACCCACCTCGCCCTGATCGACCTCTCGCCGCTCGGCGTGACCGGCAAGGACGCGGACGAGGCGCTGGAACGTGCGGGCATCACCTGCAACAAGAACGGCATCCCCTTCGATCCGCTGCCGCCGATGAAAACCAGCGGCATCCGCGTCGGTTCGCCGGCCGGTACCACGCGCGGTTTCGGCCCGGAAGAATTCCGCGAAATCGGCAACATGGTCGCCGACGTGCTCGACGGCCTTGCCAAGTGCGGCGAAGCGGGCGACGCTCAGGTGGAGCAGAACGTGCGTGCGCGCGTTGAAGCGCTGTGCGATCGATTCCCGATCTACGAGGACTGATTTCAGGAGCCCTAGTGCCATGACCGACCCGAACCGCCCCAACGACACCGGTGATTTCATGTCCGACGCCCGCCATGAGCTGGCCGGAATGCTTCAGGATGGCATGGGCCATCCCTCCACCAAGCCGGTCTTGATCTGGGGCGCGGCGGGTGCGGTCGCGGCCGCCGTGCTGCCGTTCGTGTCTATCCCGCTCGGCCTTGCGGTCGGTGCGGGATACCAGTTCTACAAGCGCGTGCGCCCCTGAAAGTCTCTCAAGTCTTGAAAGTAGCTGACTGAATGCGCTGTCCTTTTTGCGCTCACGACGATTCCCAGGTCAAGGACAGCCGCCCGACCGAGGACAATACCGCGATCCGCCGCCGCCGCCAGTGTTCAAGCTGCGGCGCGCGGTTCACGACTTTCGAGCGTGTGCAGCTTCGCGAAATCACCGTGGTGAAGAGCGACGACACCCGCGAACCGTTCGACCGCGCCAAGATCGAGCAGTCGGCCACTCTCGCCTGCCGCAAGCGCGGTATCGAGCGCGAGAAGATCGACCAACTCGTCTCCGGCGTGCAGCGCCAGGTCGAGACCCTGGGGGAATCGGAAGTATCCTCGCGCGAGATCGGGGAAATGGTGATGGAAGGCCTGCGCCAGCTCGATTCCGTTGCCTATATCCGCTTCGCCTCGGTCTACCGCGCCTTCAACGAAGCGCGTGACTTCGAGGAATTTGCCGGAACAGTCCGCGATGTCGCGGGTCCGGGCGCCATGGAAGGCAGCAAGAATGACTGACGTGAACAAGCCGGTCGTCGTGCTGGTCCGCCCGCAACTGGGCGAGAACATCGGCAAGGCCGCGCGCGCCATGCTGAATTTCGGCCTCGTGGAAATGCGCCTGGTCTCCCCGCGCGACGGGTGGCCCAATCCCTCTGCCGGTCCGGCTGCGGCGGGTGCCGACGTTGTCCTGGAGCAAGCGGAAGTCTTCGAGACGCTGGCCGAAGCCGTGGCAGACTGCGCCAATGTCTACGCCACCACCGTGCGCAAGCGCGGCGTCACCAAGCCCGTCGTCACCCCCGAGCAGGCCGCGCGTGAAATCCACGCCGCAGCGGAAGCCACCGGCGCCCGCTCGGCCTATGTCTTCGGCCCGGAGCGTTCGGGCCTGGAGACCGAGGACGTCGCGCTCGCCCGCGCGATCCTGACGGTGCCGATCAATCCCGAGTTCGCCTCGCTCAACCTGGCGCAGGCGGTGATTCTCTGCGCTTACGAATGGTCGAAGGGCGCGGCGGCGTCCGGCGAACTCGCGCAGCCCACGCAGGAGGAATTGCTCCCCCCTGCCCCGCAAGACGAATTGGAAGGCCTCATCGGCCACTTCGAGCAATTGCTCGAACCCAAGAACTATTTCTGGCCCGAAACGCGCGCGGCGGCCAACCGGCTGACCTTGCGCAATCTTCTCACGAAGCCGGGCTGGAATCACCTCGAAGTGCGCACCCTTCGCGGTGTGCTCTCTGCCCTCGGAAACAAGCGTCGCCCGCGAGATTGAGGGGGTTTTCCACCCATCTCGCTTGACATTCCTGCCCGAGCCCGTATGGGGCACCCCTTCACATGGCGCCTGCCTTCTTGACAGGTCTGTCCATTCGGCCCCGCACCCCGGTGAAGCGGCGGCCGCATTCCGCATATTAGGCGGAATGGTGCGCCCCGGGAAAACATGGACCGCTTCCACCGTGGCAGCGGCAGCAGAAAAGGAGAACGACTTATGTCGAAGCGTAAAAGCGCCAAGTACAAACTCGACCGCCGCATGGGCGAGAACATCTGGGGTCGCCCGAAGAGCTCGGTCAACCGCCGCAGCTATGGCCCTGGCCAACACGGCCAGCGCCGCAAGGGCAAGCTGTCTGACTACGGTCTGCAGCTGCGCGCCAAGCAGAAGCTCAAGGGCTACTACGGCGACGTGACCGAGAAGCAGTTCAAGGCTACCTACCAGGAAGCCTCGCGCATGAAGGGCGACACCGGCCAGAACCTGATCGGCCTGCTCGAGCAGCGCCTGGACATGGTCGTGTACCGTTCGAAGTTCGCGCCCACCATCTTTGCGGCTCGCCAGATCGTTTCGCACGGCCACATCCGCGTCAACGGCGTGAAGTGCAACATCGCTTCGCGTCGCGTGAAGGTCGGCGACGTCATCAGCCTGGGCAACAAGGCCAAGGAAATGGCGCTGATCATCGAAGCCCAGAACCTTCCCGAGCGTGAAGTCCCCGACTACGTCGCTCAGGACGGCACCGACAAGGTGACCTTCGTTCGCGTTCCCTCGCTGGACGAAGTGCCCTATCCGGTGAAGATGGAACCGAACCTGGTCGTCGAGTTCTACTCGCGCTAAGTTTCGGGCCTATCGGCCAGAAATAGGAAGGGCGGCTCCCTCGTGGAGCCGCCCTTTTTGTTGCCCTGCGCAGTCTTATTTTTGCTGCGCCAAAACGCTGAAAAACCGCGCCGAATCGTTGGTTCTGTCAGGGAACGGACATGGAACTTGTGCATTAGACCTGCATCATGTCCCGATATCGTTTCATCACTCCCAATCGCACTGGCAAATGGTACCCCGACCTCGAAACCGCCAAGCAGTTCGCGGCCGAGATCGGTGCCGGATTCCTCGATTCCAGAACCGGACGCTTTGTGACGTACGTCGGCACCAAGCTAGAGATCGGCGCGCTTCATGAGGACCTGGAAGAGGGATTGGAGCCCGCCTGATCTAGGGTGGTGAGTATGCGGGCCTTTGGGCCTCGCTGACAGCCTTGGATCAGTAGCGCCGGGTTATTCCGGATGCTCGAAGCCGAGTCCGCGCGATGCGCCACCAACGCACTGCCGACGCGATGCGAACTTCGCAAATTGTGATCGCGCCTGCTGATACCATGTCGGTTGCCCAATACACATCGTCATTGCGAGCGTAGCGAAGCAATCCAGGCGGCTCTGCGCGACTCTGGATTGCTTCGCTACGCTCGCAATGACGAAGGGTGTGTGTGTGGCGGCTTAGGAGAGCGACGAATTGGGCTGGCCTCTTGGGATTAGCCCCGGAACATCACCTCCGCCTCGCCCCAAGCTCCCATCATGCCGGAAGGAGACCGGCACGCCCCTTTCAGGCTACCCTTCGCGTCCGGCGAAATAATCGCGGCGGAAATCGGCCGCGAACTGCGCGAAAGTGCCTGCGGCGATGGCGTCGCGCATGCCCTGCATGAGCTGCTGGTAGAACGAGATATTGTGCTCGGTCATCAACATGGCGCCGAGGATCTCGCCGGACTTGACGAGGTGATAGAGGTAGGCCCGGCTGTAGGTCCCGCAAGTCGGGCACTTGCAGCGCTCGTCCAACGGATTGTTGTCCTCGGCATGGCGGGCATTGCGCAAGTTCAGCGGGCCGTTCCAGGTAAAGGCCTGGCCGTTGCGCCCCGAACGGCTGGGCAGAACGCAATCGAACATGTCTACCCCGCGCTCCACGGCGCCCACCAGATCGTCGGGCTTGCCCACGCCCATCAGGTAGCGTGGACGGTCGGCCGGAAGCTGGCCCGGTGCGAATTCGAGCGTGGCGAACATCGCCTCCTGTCCTTCGCCCACGGCAAGACCGCCGATGGCATAGCCGTCGAAACCGATGTCGGTGAGCGCATCGGCGCTCGCCTTGCGCAGACCTTCGTCGAGCGCGCCCTGCTGGATGCCGAACAGCGCCGAATTGGCCGCATGCTCGCCGCCGCTGTCGAAACCGTCGCGGCTGCGCTTCGCCCAGCGCATCGACATTTCCATCGAGCGCGCGATCACGTCACGCGGCTGGTCGATCTTCGGGCACTCGTCGAAGCACATGACGATGTCCGAGCCGAGCAGACGCTGGATCTCCATCGAGCGCTCGGGCGTCAGCAAGTGGCGCGATCCGTCGAGGTGGCTGGCGAACGTCACGCCGTTCTCCGTGATCTTGCGCAGATCCGAGAGGCTCATGACCTGATAGCCGCCGCTGTCCGTCAGGATCGGGCGATCCCAGTTCATGAACTTGTGCAATCCGCCAAGCCGCGCGACGCGCTCGGCGCCGGGGCGCAGCATGAGGTGGTAGGTATTGCCCAGGATGATGTCGGCGCCGGTGGCGCGCACGTCCTGCGGCTTCATCGCCTTCACGGTGGCAGCGGTACCCACCGGCATGAAGGCGGGCGTGCGGATTTCGCCGCGACGCATCTTGATGACGCCGGTGCGGGCCTTGCCGTCGGTGGCGTGGATGGAGAATTCGAAACGGGGGTTCATGCGCCGCCCGTTACAGCCTTCAGAAGCCGTAGACCAGTGAGAAGCGCGAGATCGTGTCGGTCCGCAGCGATCCGTCCGGCGGCGAGGTTTCATGCTCGATCGAATAGGACATCCGCGCCTTCAGCCCTTTGGCCATGCCGGCTTCGAGGCCGGTGGCCGAGGTGAAGGTACTGTTGCCGGTTTCGATATAGGACGAGGCATCCTGGGTCAGCTTGATCGTCGGCCCGACCTGCCAGTCGAAATCGATCGATGTCAGTCCCGACCATGTCGTTTCCTGCGGCACGGTTACATAGCGCGTGCGGCGAAGCGCCGGTCCGACTTCCAGCGAGAGCGTCACATTGTCGCGCTTCAGGACGCGGTAGCCGAGACCGCCGGACAGCGAGTAACGGTCGAGGAAGCCCTGGATCCGGTCCTTTTCGTATTGCACGCGGCCATATGTGAAGAGGCCGTCGTTCAGCGTGTAGCGCGGCTGGTAGCTGGCCCCGTACTGCTCGCGCGAAACGACCCCGCGGTCCTTCTGATAGTCGGCATTGAGCTGCACGGTGTGCTGCCAGTTGAGCCCCTTGCGATCGAGCTTGACCGCGCCGGTATAGCCGAAATTGCTGGTATTGCCGGTTGCGCGGAAGGCGCCCAGCTCGACCTTGCCGGTCCACAGCTCCAGCAGCGCGGCGCGGCGGATGCGCTCCCTTTCGGCGTTCGCCTTGTCCGCGATCTCCTGGGCGTTCGCATCCAGGAACGCCTGGTGGATCGCGCGGATCTCGTCCTTGTCATAAGGCTGCGTGGAGAGCGCGGCCTTCACCACGGCACCGACGACGGCGGAGTCCTTGGTCTTGACCGCCGCTTCGAGCATCGATTTCACATTGCCCGGCAGGCGCGGCGGCGACACGGCGATGTAAGGCGGCGGAGCGACATAGTCCGGCAGTTCGAGGCGCACCGGCAGTTCCTCGACGGGGAACAGCGGCACCAGTTCCAGCTCGGGGAAAGTCTCGAAATGATAGGGCTGAAACTGAACCGACAGGGGTTCCTGGGCCTGCGCCGAGACGGCGATGAACAGAGCAGGCACACTAAAACAAACAGCCGAACGCATTGTCATGTCACGATATTACCGATTCAGGCGCGCAGGCGCCACCCCGTGCGGAAGATCCAGGCGATGAAGCTGACGCACAGCGCCAGGAAGCCCAGCGTCATGCCCAGCGACAGGCCGATCGGGAAATCGGAACTGCCATAGAAGCACCAGCGCAGTCCGTTGACCAGATAGACGACCGGATTTGCCATCGCCACAGACCGCCAGGGCTCGGGGAGCAGGTCGATGGAGTAGAAGGTGCCGCCCAAGAATGTCAGCGGCACGATGAACAGCACCGGAACGATGCCCAGCTTTTCGAAACTGTCCGCCCAGATGCCCAGGATGAAGCCGAACAGCGAGAAGCTCGCCGAAACCAGCAGGATGAAGCCCAGCGCATAGAACGGATGGGCCACCGTATAGTCGACGAAGAACGTGGCGGTGGTGAGGATGATGGCGGCCAGGATCAGCGACTTGGTGGCCGCTGCACCCACGAAGCCGATCAGCGTCTCGGCCACGCCGACGGGCGCCGAAAGCAGCTCGTAGATCGCGCCGGTGAAGCGCGGCATGTAGATGCCGAAGCTGCCGTTCGAGGTACTTTCGCTGAGCAGGGTCAGCAGCAGCAGGCCCGGCACGATGAAGGCGCCGTAGTTCACCCCGGCCATGCCCGAATCCATCTTGCTGCCGATCGCCGCGCCGAACACGACGAAGTAGAGCACGGTCGTCAGCACCGGCCCGAGGATCGACTGCATGGCCGTGCGCAGAGCCCGCATGACCTCGCGCTTGTAGATGGTCCAGGTGCTGCGTGCGTTGAAGGCGATCATGCCGCCGCTCCTTCCAGAAGGTCGACGAAGATGTCTTCGAGGCTCGATTCGCGAATGTCGATGGCGGTATAGTCGATGCCGTTCGCGACCAGGTCCTTGGTCAGCTGCGCCACTTGCGCCTTGCCGCCGCCCGAACCGTCGCCGCCGCGATAGACCAGTTCCAGCCCGTCGTCCGCGAGCGTGAGGTTGTAGTCCGCCAGGGCCGCGGGAATGGCGGGCAGCGGCACGGGAAGGCCGATATGCGCCTCGGTACGGCCCAGCCGCTTCATCAGCGAGCGGGTGTCCTCGACCATGCGGATGCTGCCGGCCTGGATGATCCCGACGCGGTCGGCCATCTCCTCGGCCTCTTCGATATAGTGCGTGGTGAGGATGATCGTGGTGCCGCGGTCACGGAGTTGGGCGATCTGCGCCCACATGTCGCGTCGCAGTTCCACGTCGACGCCGGCGGTCGGCTCGTCCAGGAACAGCAGGTCCGGTTCGTGCGCCAGCGCCTTGGCGATCAACACGCGCCGCTTCATGCCGCCGGAAAGCGCGCGGATCTGCGACTTGCGCTTGTCCCACAGGCTGAGCGCGCGCAGGATTTCCTCGATCCGCGCGGCATCGGGCGCCAGCCCGAACAGCCCGCGCGAATAGTTGACGGAATGGAGGACCGTCTCGAACATGTCGGTCGCCAGTTCCTGCGGCACCAGACCGATGCGGGCACGCAATGCGCGCCAGCCGTGAGTCATGTCCTCTCCGAAAGCGCGGATCGTCCCGCTGCTCGGTCGGACCAGGCCGCAGACGGCGCCGATCAGCGTGGTCTTGCCGGCACCATTGGGGCCGAGCAGTGCGAAGATCTCGCCCTTGTTGATCGTGAGGTCCACGCCCTGGAGCGCGGTGAAGCCCCCGGCGTAAGTCTTGGTCAGGCCGCTGATTTCGAGAATGGGTTCCATGGAGCGCGTGATGCGCGAAACCGGTGACAGTTCCAAGTCCCCTCAGGGTAAAAGTAGACTGGAATCTCCGTAGGAATAGAAGCGGTAACCCTCGCCGATGGCATGGGCGTAGACTTCCTGCATCCGCTCCAGTCCCATCAGCGCCGAGACCAGCATGAACAGCGTGGATTTCGGCAAGTGGAAGTTGGTCATCAGCCCGTCGATCGCCTTGAAGCGGTAGCCGGGGGTGATGAAGATCGCGGTATCGCCTTCGAAGGGACGAATCACATCGTCCTCCCCGGTCGCGCTTTCGAGCAGGCGCAGGCTGGTGGTGCCGACCGCGATGACCCGGCCGCCCGCCGCGCGCGCGGCGTTGAGACGGTTCGCTGTCTCTGCGTCGATCCGGCCCCATTCGGCATGCATGCGGTGGTCCGCGGTCTCCTCGGCCTTGACCGGGAGGAAGGTCCCCGCGCCGACATGGAGCGTGAGCGTCTCGCGCTTCACGCCTGCCGCATCCAGCCGCTCGATGAGTTCGGGCGTGAAATGCAGCGCCGCGGTGGGCGCCGCGACGGCGCCCTTTTCGCGCGCGAACATGGTCTGGTAGTCGCTGGCGTCCTGCTCGTCGGTCTCGCGCTTGCCGGCGATATAGGGCGGCAGCGGCATGCGCCCTGCCCTTTCGAGCAGGACTTCGACGGGCTCCTCGCCTTCGAAGTGCAAGGTCCAGCTGCCGTCATCGTGCCGCTCTTCGGCAAGTGCCGTGACGTCGGCAGGAAATTCGATGCGGTCGCCGGCTTTCAGGCGCTTGGCATTGCGGACGAAAGCCTGCCAGCGGCGCAAGTCCATGCGCTTGTGCAGGGTGGCGCCGATCCGCGCTTCTCCCCGGCGCCCTTCGAGCTGGGCGGGAATGACGCGGGTATCGTTGAAGACCAGGACGTCGCCGGCGCGCAGTTCGCCGGGAAGATCGCGCACGACGCGTTCGGCCATCGGGCCTGCATCGCGCCCCTGCACCACCAGCATCCGCGCCGAATCGCGTGGACGCGCAGGACGCAGGGCGATGTTCTCAGGCGGAAGGTCGAAGTCGAAAAGGTCAACGCGCATGGAGCGCCCCTCTAGGGGCGCTCACACGCGGCGTCATCCATTTTTCGCGTCAGGTCAGTTCGACTTCGACTTGCTGAGCTGGTCGGCCGTGATCGACTGCGGCGCCGGGGCGACCGGAGCAACCGGCGGCGGTGCCTTGTGCTCGGAAGCCAGCGAAGCCTGGACGATCTTCGTCGGGTTCTGCGGCGGCTCGCCGCGCTGGATCGCGTCGACGTACTGCATGCCCGAAATCACGCGGCCGAAGTTCGTGTACTTACGGTCCAGCGAGAAGCGCGGGTAGAACACGATGAAGAACTGGCTGTTGGCGCTGTTCGGCTCGTTGGTGCGGGCCATCGAGACGGTGCCGCGAACATGCGGCATCGCGTTGAATTCGGCGGTGAGGTCGGGAAGCTGCGAGCCGCCCTGCCCGGTACCCGTCGGATCACCGGTCTGCGCCATGAAGCCGTCGATCACGCGGTGGAAGATCTGGCCGTTGTAGAAGCCCTGCGCCGCCAGCGTCTTGACCCGCTCGACGTGATGCGGCGCCCATTCCGGCATGAGCCGAATGGCGACGCGGCCACCGTCCGAGAGATCGAGCAGGAGCACGTTCTCGGGCTGGTGCGTGACGTCGGGATCGACGAAAGTGGGCAGCGCTGCCACCGGCGGCGTCGGGGTCGGATCTTCCTTCTTCTTGGCCAGAGCAGGCGTAGCCGCCAGCGCCAGGCCGATCATCGTCGCGGTAAGGGTCAGGCGAAACGTCATCGAATACTCACAGGAAGGAAGCCGTTCAGGCCAGGGGCGATAGTGCCCCGCTGCTGACGTGACAATGAATGAATTTGTCGCAAGGACCGCGTGAAGGGTTCTGCGAGGTTCTCAGTAGTCGCCGAGGAGACCGTTGCGGGAGACTCTCGCCATCACGTCCTCGCGCACGGCGGGGCTCACGAACTTGGCGATTTCCCCGCCGAACATGGCGATTTCCTTGACCAGCTTGGAGGCGATCGGCTGGAGGCTGACGTCCGCCATCAGGAACACCGTCTCGATGGAGGGATTGAGCTGCTGGTTCATGCCCGCCATCTGGTACTCGTACTCGAAGTCCGCGACGGCGCGCAGCCCCCTCACGATGACGCTGGCCCCCTGCTTCTGCGCGAACTTCATCAGCAGCGCGTGGAAGCCTACCACGGTGACGTTCTCGATCCCCAGCGCCGCCACTTCGCGCTCGACCATGGCCATGCGTTCTTCGGGCGTGAACAGCGGATTCTTCGAAGGGTTCGTCGTCACGCCGATAATCAGGCGGTCGACCAGCTTGGCGCCGCGCCGGATGATATCGGCATGGCCCAGCGTGATGGGATCGAAAGTGCCGGGATAGACCCCGATACGTTCACCAAGGCTCATCAATGATCCCTCTCGATGATATAGCGCGCCACGGCACGCAGCAGGTCGGCTTCCTTGCCGTGCTGCGCCAGGTGGCCGATAGCCTGTTCGACCAGCATGCGGGCCTGTTCGCGGGCGCGATCCGGGCCGAGCAGCGAGACGAACGTCTCCTTGCCCGCCGTGGCGTCCTTGCCCACGGCCTTGCCGGCGACGGAAGCGTCGCCCTCATGATCGATGAGGTCGTCCGCGATCTGGAAGGCGAGGCCGATGTCCCGCGCATAGCCGCGCAAGTGGGCGCGGCCTTCCGGCGGCAGGCGCCCGAGGATAGCACCCATCTCCACCGCCGCGCCCAGCAGCGCGCCGGTCTTGAGCTGCTGCAGCCGCGTGACGGTCTGGAGATCGAATTCGCTGGTCTCGGCCACGAGGTCCATCATCTGCCCGCCGGCCATGCCCTGCGCACCGCTGGCATGACCCAGCGCCTGCACGAGTTCGATGCGGGTGAAGGGATCCGCGCTCGTGGCCGGATCGCCCAGCACCTCGAAAGCGAAGGCATGGAGCGAGTCGCCCGCCAGCACGGCCGTGGCCTCGTCGAAGGCGAGATGAAGCGTGGGCTTGCCGTGGCGCAGGGCGTCATCGTCCATGCACGGCAGGTCATCATGGATCAGCGAATAGACGTGGATCGATTCGATGGCGATGGCTGCGCGAATCGCCGCCTCGCGCACGACGCCGTACATTTCCGCGACTCCGGCGAGCAGCAGCGGCCGCAAACGCTTGCCGCCGCCGATCGCGGCGTAGCGCATGGCCTCCACCAGCCGTGCCCGCGCATCGTCGGGAACCGGCAGCAGCGCATCGAAGGCGCCGTCGATTTCCTCGGCTATGCGGGCGAGGCCTTCGAAAAGGATCGGATCGGTCACGGCGACCTCACTCACGAATCAGCGATCCGCCGCGTCGAACGGCTGGGTTCCTGCCGGAGCCCCATCCGGCCCGGCGACGATGCGCTCGATCCGTGCCTGCGCGGCATCGAGCCGCTTCTGGCAATGCTGGCGCAGCGCTTCGCCGCTTTCGTAGAGCGTGATCGAGTCGTCGAGCGGCACATCGCCGCTTTCGAGGCGACGCACCACGTCCTCCAGCGCACGCAGCGCATCTTCGAAACTCATGCCCGCAATATCCGGGCCGGCACTATTGGGGGCGCCAATTTCAGCACTGTTCTCAGTCATGCCCACCGCAATGGAGCGGCCGCGTTCGGCGGTCAAGGCGGGACTGGGGGACGGCACTTCGGCAAACGGCGAGGGGCACGGCGAAATGGCCTCGTTTTTACGTCTAGCGAAGCGCCACGCTCGGCGCTAAGGCGCGTCGCATGTCCGAAATCACTCCCGATGTCGTCGAGGCGCATGGCCTCAATTCCGAGGAATACGAGCGGGTCCTGAACGCGCTCGGCCGAGAGCCCAACCTGGTTGAGCTTGGCATCTTCTCGGTCATGTGGTCCGAGCACTGCTCGTACAAGTCGAGCCGCTTCCACCTGAAGCAGCTGCCCACGAAGGCTCCCTGGGTCATCTGCGGCCCCGGCGAGAATGCGGGCGTCATCGACATCGGCGACGGGCAGGCCGCCATCTTCAAGATGGAAAGCCACAACCACCCCAGCTACATCGAGCCTTTCCAGGGCGCCGCCACCGGCGTCGGCGGCATTCTGCGCGACGTCTTCACCATGGGCGCCCGCCCGGTCGCCAACATGAACGCCCTGCGCTTCGGGCGCCCCGAGCATCCGAAGATGAAGCACCTGGTGCAGGGCGTGGTCGAAGGCATCGGCTCCTACGGCAACTGCGTGGGCGTGCCCACCGTCGGCGGCGAGACGAACTTCCACAAGGCTTACGACGGCAACATCCTGGTCAACGCCATGACCGTGGGCGTTGCCGATACGGACAAGATCTTCTACTCGGCCGCCACCGGCCTCGGTAACCCCATCGTCTACGTCGGCTCCAAGACCGGCCGTGACGGCATCCACGGCGCCACCATGGCTTCGGCCGATTTCGACGAGCATTCGGACGAGAAGCGCCCGACCGTGCAGGTGGGCGATCCCTTCACCGAAAAGCTGCTGATCGAGGCCTGCCTCGAACTCATGGCCACCGACGCGATCGTCGCGATCCAGGACATGGGCGCGGCCGGCCTCACCTCCTCGTCGGTCGAAATGGCCAGCAAGGGCGGCGCCGGCATTCGCCTGAACATGAACAATGTGCCCTGCCGCGAAGAGGCGATGACGCCTTACGAGATGATGCTCTCGGAAAGCCAGGAGCGCATGCTCATGGTGCTCCAGCCCGGCAAGGAGCCGATGGCCGAGGCGATCTTCAAGAAGTGGGAACTCGACTTCGCGGTGATCGGCGAAGTGACCGACACCGGCCACATGGTTCTCGAATTCGACGGCGAAGTGGTCTGCGACATCCCGCTCGGCCCGCTGGCCGACGACGCGCCGGAATACGAGCGTCCCTACGTTTCGCCGGAAGAATACAAGGCCTGGGCCAAAGTTCCGGCCCTGGGCGACGTGGCGGAAAGCGCCGACATCGGCGCCGATCTGCTCAAGCTGATGGGCACGGTCGACCTCGCCTCGCGCAAGTGGATCTGGGAACAGTACGACAGCCAGGTCGGCGGCGACACGATGCAGAAGTCCGGCGGCGACGCGGCCGTGGTGCGCATCCACAACACGCCCAAGGCGCTGGCGATCAGCACCGACTGCTCGCCCCGCTATTGCTACGCCGACCCTTATGAGGGCGGCAAGCAGGCCGTGGCCGAGACTTATCGCAACATCAGCGCGGTGGGCGGCCTTCCGCTCGCCATCACCAACTGCCTGAACTTCGCGAACCCGCAGCGCCCCGAAATCATGGCGCAGATCGTCGGCTGCCTGAACGGCATGGGCGATGCCTGCCGCGCGCTCGACTATCCGATCGTCTCGGGCAACGTCTCGCTCTACAACGAATCGAAGGCCACCGGCGGCGGCTCGGCGATCCTGCCGACCCCGGCGATCGGCGGCGTGGGCATCCTGGCCGACCACGAGAAGATGGCGACCGTTGCCTTCAAGAACGTCGGCGACGAGATCTTCCTGCTCGGCGCGCCTGAGGGCAAGCTCGGTTCGCACCTCGGCCAGTCGCTCTGGCTGCGCGAGATCGCGGGCCAGGAAGCCGGCGAAGCACCCAAGGTCGATCTCACGGTCGAGGCCGAAAACGGCGCCGCGATCCGCGAGTGGATCGGCGCGGACAAGGTTACCGCGGTCCATGACGTCAGCGACGGCGGCCTGCTCGTGGCCCTGGCCGAAATGGCGCTTGCCAGCGGCCTCGGCTGCAATCTCGACGTGGAACTGACCACGGCCGAGGCCTTCGGCGAAGACCAGAGCCGCTACCTCGTTACCGCCCCCGCCGGCACCGAACTGCCCGGCGCGCGCCGGATCGGCACCGTTGCGGGCACCAAGGTCGCCGGCAACGAAGTCAGCGATCTTCGCGACGCCAACGAAGCGTTCTTCAGGGACTGGATGGAGGGCTGATCGCTCTTCCTCCCGGAACGGAACCGGAAAAAGGGCGCCCCGACGGGCGCCCTTTTTTTCTGCTCGGTCAACCGCCGCCAGTGGAAGAGGCCAGCACGTTCACCGTCAATGCCAGGATGCCGAGGTTGAAGGCGAAAGCGAACAGGCCGTGGAAGGTGGAAACCCGCCGCAGGTCCGAATCGGTGATCTCGATGTCCGCGGTCTGGCAGGTCATGCCGATCACGAAGGCGAAGTTCACGAAGTCGGCAAAATCGGGCACGCAGCCGCCGGGGAAGTCCAGGCCTTCGTGATCTCCGCCGTCCCGGGAGGAATAATAGAGCCGCGCGTAATGGAAGGCGTAGATGAGGTTGGCGAAAGTCCAGCAGGCCAGCAGCGTCACCACCAGCAGCGCAATCTCGCCGGGCACGAGGCTCTGGTTGTCGAGCACCAGAGTGCCGAGCGCGGCGAGAATGATCGAGGATATCAGCCCGGTCAGCAGAAGCAGGAGGACCTGCCCCGCATCGTCGCGCTTGGCCTGACGGCGCATCACATCGGCCGTGCCGCCGCGCCATAGCGGGATGCAGCTCAGGGTGAAGACGATCACGGCCAGATCGAACGCGGTAACGACCGCCTCGACCTTGCGCATCAGGGACAGCAGCGGCCAGGGCGAGAGCAGAAGCGCGGCCAGGAACAGCAGATAGCGCGGGTGAGACAGCCGACTGAGAAAAGAGGTTTCATCGCCGGCCATCATCGTCGCCTTTCCTAGATGCGAACCCATTCCTGCTCGTCGATGCCGAGCAGCCGCAGCACGCTGGTGAGATCGCCGCGGTCGACCCAGCCGTTCGCCGCAGCGCGCGCCTTGGGCTTGGCGTGATAGGCGATACCGTAAGTCGCGGCTTCCAGCATGGGAATGTCGTTCGCGCCGTCGCCCGTGGCAAGGCTGGTGACGTCGTCGCCCAGCGCCGCCATCTCGGCCAGCAGCGTCGCCTTCTTGACCGCGCTGTCGACGATCGGGCCGGCAAGGCCGCCCGTCAGCTTGCCGTCGGCCACTTCCAGCCGATTGCCGACCACATGCTCGAAGCCGAGCTGCGCGGCGACCGGATCGGCGAAGTGGTGGAAGCCGCCGGTCACCAGAACGGTGCGGCAGCCGAACTTCTTGAGCGTCTCCACCAGCGTGCGCGCGCCCGGCATCGGCCGGATGCGGCTGGCGAGGCATTCCTCGATGGCGCCGACCGAAAGGCCCCTGAGCAGCCCGACTCGTTCCAGAAGGGCTTGCTCGAAGTCCAGTTCGCCCTGCATGGCCCGCTCGGTGATCTCGGCGATGCGCTCCTTGAGGCCCGCGAAGTCACCCAGTTCGTCGATGCATTCCTGGCCGATCATGGTCGAATCCATGTCGGAGATGAATAGCCCGGGAATCGTCGGCTCATGATCGCAGACCAGGCCGTCGGTCGGCGAGAAATGGTCGTCCAGGGCCTTGCGCAGCGCGGCGGCATCATCGTCGGGCGAGGCAAGCTGCATGGTCTTGCCGCAGAAATCGAGCATCGCCGCCGAAGCGAGCCGCACACCGCTTTCCTGCATTTCGGCCCGCGCCGCATCGATTCTTGCCGAGAGGTGGTCCGGTTCTGCTATCAGCCGCGCAATGAGCACTGCGAATTCCCTTGAAGCTGCGTATGAAAATTCCACTGGCGGCCGCGAAAAGCCACCCCTCGCGCTCATCGCAGGGCCAACCGCCAGCGGCAAGAGCGATTGTGCCGTGGCGCTGGCACAGGAGCTGGAACGGCGCGGTCGGCGGGCCGTGGTCGTCAATGCCGACAGTTCGCAGGTCTATGCCGACCTGACCGTGCTCAGCGCCCGCCCCACGGCGGAGGAAATGGGCGGCATAGAGCACCGCCTGTTCGGCGCCTGGGACGGGGCCGAGACCTGCTCCGCCGCCGAATGGGCCCGCGCCGCGCGCGCGGCCATCGCCGCAGTCCATGCCGAGGGCGCCGTGCCCGTGCTGGTGGGCGGCACCGGCCTTTATATACGCACGCTCCTGGACGGCATCGCTCCGGTCCCCCCAATCGATCCGGAAGTGCGCGACGCGGTCCGCGCCCTCCCCGTTGCCGAGGCCTATGCCGCCTTGCAGGGCGAGGACCCCGAACGCGCCGCGCGCCTCGCTCCCGCAGACAGCGCACGCATCGCCCGCGCCCTGGAGGTCGTCCGCTCTACCGGCCTGCCGATTGCTCACTGGCAGGCCCGGACCAGCGGCGGCATCGGCAGCGATGTCTCCCTTCACGCCGCAATCCTGCTTCCCGAACGCCAGGCCCTCTACCGCCGCTGCGACTTGCGGTTCGCGCGCATGATCGAGCGCGGCGCCGCCACCGAAGTGGAAAGGCTGCTCGCGCGCGGCCTCGATCCCGACCTGCCGGTGATGCGCGCCATCGGCGTGCCGGAACTCGCCGCCGTTCTGCGCGGGGAAAGTGTGCTGGAGGAGGCCGTGGCCCGGGGATCGCAGGCCACCCGCAACTACGCCAAGCGCCAGTTCACCTGGTTGCGCCACCAGCCCCCGCAAGATTGGGCAAGGATCGAGTTCGAATATTTCGACCAAAAAACCCTTCAAGATAGATTATTTCACGTTATGGGGTTGACGTAATATTTTCGGCCCCTTAGAGCGCCCTCACCTGCTGATGAAAGTATGCAGGGAGGAGAGGGAGGACCCGGCACGGCGCCCGTCGTGTCGGGTCGGTTTCATTATAGTTCGCCCAAGGGCGCGCTATGGTTTTTTGGTAATGCGCGACCTTCGTGGCGCGCAATATTCGAAGGGCAGCCCTTCCCTCGGGAAACGCCCACGAATCGGTAAAGGAATGTGTTGTGACTGAAGAGCGCAGCGGCGCGAACATCCTGGTCGAAAGCCTGGTCAAGCAGGGGGTCGAATTCGTATTCGGGTATCCCGGCGGCGCCGTGCTACCGATCTACGATGCTCTATTCGGCGACGAGCGACTTCGGCACATCCTGGTCCGCCACGAAGCCGGCGCGGCCCACGCAGCCGAAGGTTATGCGCGTTCGACCGGCAAGCCCGGCGTCGTTCTCGTCACCTCGGGCCCGGGCGCAACCAATGCCATCACCGGTATTGCCGATGCTTTCATGGATTCGATTCCGCTGGTCATCATCACCGGCCAGGTGCCGACGGCGCTGATCGGCTCGGACGCTTTCCAGGAAGCGGACACGGTCGGCATCTCGCGCCACTGCACCAAGCATAACTACCTGGTGAAGGACCCGGCCGAACTGGCAGGCATCATCGACGAGGCGTTCCAGATCGCCACGTCCGGCCGTCCCGGCCCGGTGCTGATCGACATCCCCAAGGACGTCCAGATCGCCTCCGCCGCCTGGAACGATGCCCCGGCGCAGCGCCGCCAGCGCTATTCGCCGCGCACCGAAGGCACGGCGGACGAGATCGCGCAGGCGGTCGAACTGCTGGCCAAGGCCAAGGCGCCGGTGTTCTATACCGGCGGCGGCGTCATCAACTCCGGCCCGCGCGCCACCGCCCTGCTGCGTGAGCTTCAGGCCAGGACCGGCGCGCCCGTCACGTCCACCCTCATGGGCCTCGGCGCCTTCCCCGCAGACCATGCCGACTGGCTGGGCATGCTGGGCATGCACGGCACCTACGAGGCCAACCTGGCGATGAACCAGGCCGACCTGATCGTCTGCGTCGGCGCCCGTTTCGATGACCGCGTGACCGGCCGTCTCGACGCTTTTGCGCCGAATTCGACCAAGATCCACATCGACATCGACCGCGCCTCGATCAACAAGACGGTTCGCGTCGACCTGCCGATCATCGGCGACTGCGCCACCGTGCTCGACCAGATCCTGACGCTCTGGGGCGACCGCAAGGGCCAGGACCTGGCGCCGTGGAAGGCCCGCGTGGAGGAATGGCGCGGCAAGAAGAGCCTGTCCTTCCCGCTTTCGAAGAAGGCGATCATGCCGCAGCTGGCGGTCCAGCGCCTGTTCGAGCTGACCAGGGACAAGGACCCGGTGATCTCCACCGAAGTCGGCCAGCACCAGATGTGGGCGGCGCAGTATTTCCACTTCTTCGGTCCGAACAAGTGGCTGACTTCGGGCGGTCTCGGCACGATGGGCTACGGCCTGCCCGCCGCGATCGGCGCGCAGCTCGGCAATCCGGACAGCCTGGTCATCGACATCGCCGGTGACGCCTCGATCCAGATGAACATCCAGGAACTGGGCACCGCCACCCAGTACCGCCTGCCGGTGAAGATCTTCATCCTCAACAACGAGTGGATGGGCATGGTCCGCCAGTGGCAGGAACTCACTTACGAGAGCCGCTACTCGCAGTCCTATTCGGACAGCCTGCCGGATTTCGTGAAGCTGGCTGAAGCTTACGGGTGGAAGGGCATCCGCATCGAGAACGAAAGCCAGCTCGATGCCGGCATCCAGGAAATGATCGACTACGACGGTCCCGTCATCGTCGACTGCCTGGTCGCCAAGGAATCGAACTGCTTCCCGATGATCCCCTCGGGCGCGGCACATACCGAAATGATCCTCTACGGCGACACCGTGGCCGGCACCATGGACGACGAAGCCAAGGCTCTGGTCTGAGAACGCGCGCGCAGGATCCGAAAGACATATCATGATGCACATCAAGCAAGAGGCCGAGGAACGCCACGTCCTCACCATCACCGTCGATAACGAGGCGGGCATTCTCGCCAAGATCGCCGGCCTGTTCACCGCGCGTGGCTACAACATCGACAGCCTTACCGTGGCCGACATCACCGAGAACCACGCGGTGAGCCGGATCACGATCGTCACGCACGGCCCGCCGAGCCAGATCGACCAGATCCACGCCCAGCTCGAACGCCTGGTGCCGGTCCACAAGGTGGTCGACCTCACCGAGGTAGGCCCTCACGTCGCCCGCGAACTGGCGCTCATCAAGGTGGCGGGCCTGGGCGAGAAGCGCGTCGAGGCGCTGCGTCTGGCCGACATCTTCCGCGCCAAGGCGGTGGACACCACCACCGGCAGCTTCATCTTCGAACTGACCGGCGCGCCGGACAAGATCGATACTTTCGTGCAGCTGATGCGCGACCTCGGCCTCGTCGAAGTCGGCCGTACCGGCATCGTCGCGATGATCCGCGGGCCGCACGAGGCTTAACCCATATCCTCCGGCCAGAAACCGGAACCAACCGACCATGCGCCACCGGCGCTAATCAATTAGGCCCCGCCTCACGGGGACGGGCCGTCGAAAGGGTAGTACAATGAAGGTCTATTACGACGCCGATTGCGACATCAACCTGATCACCGAAAAGAAGGTCGCGATCCTCGGCTACGGCAGCCAGGGTCATGCCCACGCGCAGAACCTGCGCGACTCGGGCGTCAAGGAAGTGGCCATCGCGCTTCGTCCCGGCTCGCCCTCTGCCAAGAAGGCTGAAGGCGCCGGCTTCAAGGTGCTTGCCAACGCCGAAGCGGCCGCATGGGCCGACGTGCTCATGATCCTGGCGCCCGACGAGCACCAGGCCGCGATCTACGCCGCCGACATCCATGAGAACATGAAGCCCGGCGCAGCGCTGGCCTTCGCCCATGGCCTGAACGTCCACTTCGGCCTGATCGAACCCCGCGCCGACATCGACGTGATCATGATCGCGCCAAAGGGCCCGGGCCACACCGTTCGCGGCGAATACGTGAAGGGCGGCGGCGTGCCCTGCCTCGTCGCGATCCACCAGGACGTGACCGGCAATGCGCAGGACGTGGCCCTGGCCTACGCTTCGGGCGTCGGCGGCGGCCGTTCGGGCATCATCGAGACCAACTTCCGCGAGGAATGCGAAACCGACCTGTTCGGTGAGCAGGCCGTGCTCTGCGGCGGCACCACCGCGCTGGTCCAGGCCGGCTTCGAAACGCTGGTGGAAGCCGGCTACGCGCCGGAAATGGCCTACTTCGAATGCCTTCACGAGCTGAAGCTGATCGTCGACCTGATGTATGAAGGCGGCATCGCCAACATGCGCTACTCGATCTCGAACACCGCCGAATACGGCGACATCAAGACCGGCCCGCGCATCATCACCGAAGAAACCAAGAAGGAAATGAAGCGCGTTCTGGAAGACATCCAGTCGGGCCGTTTCGTGAAGGACTTCGTGCTCGACAACCGCGCCGGCCAGCCGGAACTGAAGGCTTCGCGCATCGCCGCCAAGCGTCACCCGATCGAGGAAACCGGCTCGAAGCTGCGCGCCATGATGCCCTGGATCGGCGCCAACGCCCTGGTCGACAAGGCGAAGAACTAAGCCTTGAGGTTCAAGGCAGAGAACTGATTTCTCTTACGCATTTCGCGTTTGACGAAGGTTCGGAGGCGGCGCAGAAATGCGCCGCCTCTTCTTTTTCGGGAGCATACCCAATGCGCCGCATCCATATTCCCCTCGTCCTCGCCGCCGCAGCCGCTCTCGCGGCCCCCGTCATCGCCCAGCCGGGGCCCGGCGGCCCGGGCGGCGGCCGCGAACGGATGGAAATGCTCCACGGCGCCGGCGCCCCCGCGGACGTCAAGGCGGGCACTTACGCCGTCGAGCCTGCTCACACCCAGGTCACCTTCAGCGTCTCCCACATGGGAATCTCGCCTTTCGCGGGCACGTTCTCCGGCGCCAGCGGCTCGATGACGCTCGACCCCAAGAACCTTGCCGCCACCAAGCTCAACGTCACCATCCCGGTCACTTCGGTCCAGACCACCAGCGACAAGTTGACCGAGGAACTGCGCAGCGCAGACTGGCTCGACGCCGCCAAGTTCCCCACCGCGACGTTCGTCGCCACTTCGGTCACGCCGCGCGGTCCCGATGCCGCCGCGATCGACGGTACCCTCACGCTCCACGGCGTCAGCAAGCCGATCACCATCATGGCACGCTTCTTCGGCGCCGCGCAGAACCCGATGAGCAAGAAGGATTCGGTCGGCTTCCTGGCCCGCGCGATCATCAAGCGTTCGGACTTCGGCGTGACGAAGTACGTCCCGGTCGTTTCGGACGAGACCGTGCTCGTCATCAACGCCGCGTTCGAGAAGCAGTAACGCGGGCGTCATCGACCGTTCACGGCGGATGGGCCATAGTCGCGGGAGCACACACCCCGAAAGGAGACCGGCATGAAGGCCAGACTGTTCGCGACCATTGCCCCCGCCCTCACCTTTGCAGCCGCCCTTTCCGGCTGCACCGGCACGGGGAGCGACAATGTGGCCGATGCCAGCCCACCGCCGCCGTCGATGGAACCCAGCTGCGGCGCCGACCAGCTTGCCTCCTACGTGGGCCAGCCCGCCAGCGACGAAGTGATCGCCAAGATCACCGCATGGCGCGGCGACAAGCCGATGCGCGTCCTGAAGCCCGGCATGGCCGTGACCATGGACTATCGGCCCGACCGCCTGAACGTCCAGGTGGATGAGGACGGCAAGATCAAGGGCTTCACCTGCACCTGACCCATACCAAGCGATATCTTGATCCGGGCGTCCCTGTCGGCCAAGTCTCTTTCTCGGCCGGACGTCTTTGCCGAATTGAAACGGCCAGGATCTGAACAGGGACGCCCGATGAGCGAAGCAGACGAAATAGACCGCGAGGACGGCCTCACCCGTGTCGAGGCCTTTTCCGACGGCGTCATCGCCATCATCATCACCATCATGGTGCTGGAGCTGAAGACCCCGGTAACCGAGGGCCTCGGCGCGCTCTGGTCGCTCTGGCCGATCTTCATCGCCTATGTGCTGAGTTATGCCTATGTCGCGATCTACTGGGTGAACCACCATCGCCTGCTCGGCCATGCGCGGCTGGTGACCAGCGGACTGCTCTGGTCCAACATGCTGCTGCTCTTCACCCTGTCGCTCATCCCCTTCTCCACCGCCTACCTGGGAGAGCACCACTTCAGCCGCGAGGCCACGCTGCTCTATCTGGTGACGATGCTGACACCGGCCCTTGCCTATATCCTGCTCCAGGGCCGGATCGCGGCGACCGGCGCGCAAAACGTGGCGAGCCGGCGCTATCACAAAGCCTCACATCGCAAGGGCATCGCCGCCTCGGTGGTCTATGCGCTCGGCCTTCCGCTGACTTTTCTTTCCCCCTGGCTCGGCATTGCCTGCGCGGCGCTGGTCGCGGTGTTCTGGATGCTGCCCTGGAGCGTGCTCGACCGGCTGTTCCTCGACCGCCATCCGCCCGCCGGCTCCTGACCGCGACAGTTTGTTGCGCACCGGGATAGCTGCGCGCGGGATCGGCCGTGCCGCAAGCGGGCGCCCTTTTCGCTTTACTTCGGCGGCCCGAATGCCCATAGGCAGCGCCATGACCCTTCGTCTTGGCCTAACCCTGCGACTTATCCGCCCTTGGGCGTGAGGTGACGCGTCGGTCCTGCGGCGCGCTCGGCGCTCAAGGGGACCTGCAAAGACCGGCCAAACGCAGGCCGGCAAGACGCAAGCAGGCTAGCCAATGGCAACAAGCCAGCGACACGAAGATCATTTCCGAGCGAGATTACCCATGACCATGCTGAAAGACCCTTCGGTCAAGTACCGTCCCTTCCCGCAGATCGACCTGCCGAACCGCCAGTGGCCCTCGCAGGTCATCACCAAGGCGCCACGCTGGCTCTCGACCGACTTGCGCGACGGCAACCAGGCGCTGATCGACCCGATGGGCGCGGAAAAGAAGAACCGCTTCTTCGACCTGCTGGTCAAGGTCGGCCTAAAGGAGATCGAAGTCGGCTTCCCGAGCGCGGGTGCGACCGAGTTCGATTTCATCAACGGCCTCGTCAGGAACGACCGCATTCCCGAAGACGTGCTGGTCCAGGTGCTGACCCAGTCGCGCGAAGACCTGATCACCCGCTCGTTCGAGAGCCTGGAAGGCGTTCACGCCGCGATCGTCCACCTCTACAACGCCGTCTCGCCGCTGTGGCGCACGGTGGTGTTCGGCATGGAAAAGCACGAGATCCGCGGCATCGCTGAAAACGGCGCCAAGATCATGCGCGACCAGGCGGCGAAGTATCCCGGCACCCAGTGGCAGTTCGAATACTCGCCCGAGACGTTCTCCACCGCCGAACTCGATTTCTCAATCGAGTGCTGCGAGGCGGTGATGGAAATTCTCCAGCCGACGCCGGAAAACCCGATCATCCTCAACCTGCCGGCGACGGTCGAGGCAGCGACGCCCAACGTCTATGCCGACCAGATCGAGTATTTCTGCCGCAACCTGCCCAACCGCGAATCGGCCGTGATCTCGCTGCACACCCATAACGACCGCGGCACCGGCGTGGCTGCCGCCGAACTGGGCCTCATGGCCGGCGCCGACCGCGTCGAGGGCTGCCTGTTCGGCAATGGCGAGCGCACCGGCAACTGCTGCCTCGTCACCGTGGCGATGAACATGTACACGCAGGGCGTGAACCCGCAGCTGGACTTCTCGGACATCGACGAAGTGATCCAGACGGTGGAATACTGCAACCAGCTCAAGGTCGCGGAACGCCATCCCTACGGCGGCGAACTGGTGTTCACCGCCTTCTCGGGCAGCCATCAGGACGCCATCAAGAAGGGCTTCGCGGCGCAGGAAAAGCGCAACGACGAGATCTGGGCCGTGCCTTACCTGCCGATCGACCCGGCCGATCTCGGCCGCGACTACGAAGCGGTGATCCGCGTCAACTCGCAGTCCGGCAAGGGCGGTTTCGCCTGGGTTATCGAGCAGGACCAGGGCCTCAAGCTGCCCAAGCGCATGCAGGCGCACTTCTCGAAGCACGTCCAGGAACTGGCCGACGAACTCGGCCGCGAACTCCAGGCCGCCGACATCTGGAACGTGTTCCGCAAGGCCTATCGCATCGACGATCCGCAGCACTTCCAGCTGATCGACTGGGAAGAAGCCAAGGCCGCCGACGGCACCCGCGTCTTCGCCGGGAAGATCGGCGTCGACGGCAGGGAGCAGTCGGTATCCGGTCGCGGCAACGGCCTGATCTCCTCGGTCACCGCGACCCTGGCGGAAAGCTTCGGCGTGACGCTCGACGTGCGCGACTATGCCGAGCATTCGATGGGCAAGAGCACTGACGCCCGCGCCGCCGCCTATGTCGAATGCGTGACGCCCGATGGGCGCGTGATCTGGGGTGTCGGCATCGACGAGGACGTGGCGACCGCCAGTGTCCGCGCCGTGCTGAGCGCTGCCAACACGGTGCGTGGCTGAGTATCCCTCCACGCTCCGGCCTTTTCGGCAATGCGTTGAATTGAATGAGTTGAAATCGATTGAGGCGGGGGTCTGCGGACTCCCGCCTCAGTCGTTATGTGCACAGGGAACGGAGCGAAACGACCGGCCATGGAGGTCGCACGGCTCATCTTGCGTACGCAAATTAACGATGAATTTTTAGGAACCGTTTAGAACCGTCGACAATTTTTTCCGGCAATTCTAACGAGAACCGGGATGCCTGAATGCAGTTCTACCTCGCAACGTCCTTCATATTTCCGCGCTCGCTGCGATTGCGCATCTTTGCCATCTGCTTCCTCGCCACTCATCTTCCGCTGATCGGCTATTGCGCCTGGGGCCTGTCGACCGGGCGGATCGCCCTGTTCGAATTCGTCCTGCTGACCCTGGCGACGGTCCTGGGCACCGCCCTCGCCCTGTTCGGCATAGGGGCCCTGCTAGATCCGATCCATGCCCTGGCGGCCGCCCTGAATCCGAAGGAAGAGGACGGCGCACCGCTCCCTGAAGTGGGGGACGTGATCCAGACGCTTTACGCAGGCGTCCACCGCGCAGCCACCGCCACGCGCGCACAGATGGAAGACCTCAGCATCGCGGCACTGGAAGACCCCCTCACCGGGATCGCCAACCGTCGCGGCTTCCTGGAGCAGGTCCAGGCCCTGCCCCCCCACCAGCGCAAAGGCTGCCTGGCCATCGTCGACATCGACTTCTTCAAGCAAGTCAACGACCGGCTCGGCCATGACGAAGGCGACCGGGTGCTCTGCGCATTCGCGGACCGGCTCTCTTCACAGATACGCCGCGCCGACATGGTGGCTCGCTGGGGCGGCGAAGAGTTCGCCATCCTGTTCCACGAATGCATCGAGGACGAAGCGGACTGGACACTTGCCCGGCTCGCCGCCCGCATGCGCGAGGAGCCGATCGGCACCGTCGATGGGCGCCCCATCACTTTCTCAGCCGGCCTCTGCTGCTGGAACGACGAAGACATCGAGGCCGCGTTGCACTCTGCCGACGAGGCCCTTTATGAAGCCAAGCGCTCGGGCCGCGACCGGACCTGCCGCGCCGCCTCGGTTGCCGGGCAGGAAGTAGGCTCCTGACGCAGGACGGCCGGATCCGAAGGTCGGAATTCGGCTGATGGAAACAAAAAAGGGCGGCCCGAGAGCCGCCCTTTTTCTTTATCGGTCCGTTTCCCGCGGCGATCAGTCGCCGGTCAGGATGCGATCGACCAGTTCCTTCACCGTCGGCGTGAAGCCGTTGGAATAGAACGGGTCCTGCTTGAACTTGTAGGCGGCATGGCCGGCAAACATCAGGTTTTCGTCGATCGGGCCGCCGTGAGCGATGTCCTGGAGCGTCTTCTGGATGCAGAAGCTGCGCGGATCGGCGAGACGGCCGGTGGTGTAGTCGTCATGGTCCTTCCACGAGGAGAAGCCGCAATGCGACAGGCAGCCCATGCAGTCGGCCTGGTCCTTGCGGATATCGTCGCGCTCGGCGGGATCGACGAAGATGATCGTGTCGTCCGGTGTGCGCAGGCCATCGGTGAAGCCCTGCGCCGACCACGAACGCGCGCGGTCGAGATCCTTGGGCGCGACCCAGAAGTTCTTGCCCTTCACGCCGACGTCGAGACGCACGGTATGCTCGCCGGCCTCGACCTTCGAGTAGGGAATCTGGCGCTCCGAACGCGCCTCGAGATTTCGCAGGAACGGGTTGCGCACCGCCGAGGAATAGAACCCGGTCGGCGAGAAACGGTGCAGCAGCACGTCGCCCGGTTCGAGAGTGCGAAGGTGGTCCTTCCACGCCTGCGGGATAGGGCTTTCGTGCGTCAGCAGCGGGCGCGTGCCGTACTGGAAGGCGATCGAGCCCAGTTCCGGATTGTCGATCCAGTTTTCCCAGTCGCGCAAGAACCAGACGCCGCCGGCCATGACGATCGGTACGGTGTCGGCAATGCCTTCCGCGCGCATGGTGTCGCGCAGCGCCTTGACGCGGGGATAGGGATCTTCCGGCTTGAGCGGATCTTCGGCGTTCGACAGGCCGTTATGGCCGCCGGCGAGCCAGGGATCCTCATAGACCACCGCGCCCAGCAGATCGGGCACCTTGTGATAGGCGCGCTTCCACAGCGCGCGGAAAGCGCGGCCGGAGCTGACGATCGGCAGGTAGTTGACGTTGAAGCGCGCCGCGATCTCGGACAGCTTGTAAGGCATGCCCGCACCGCAGGTCACGCCCGTGACCATGCCGCGGGTCTGCTCCAGAACGCCTTCGAGGATGGTCTGAGCGCCGCCCATTTCCCACAGGACGTTGATGTTGATCGCGCCCTTGCCGCCGGAAATCTCGTAGGCACGGCGAACCTGCTCGACAGCGCCGTCGATGGCGTAGTCGATCAGTTCCTGGTGCCGCTCCTTGCGGGTAAGGGCGTTGTAGACTTGCGGGACGATCTTGCCCTCGGCATCATAGCTGTCGGCATTGACGGCGCTGACCGTACCGATGCCGCCGGCCGCCGCCCAGGCGCCCGAACTCATGTGGTTGGTCGCGGCAACACCCTTGCCGCCCTCAACGAGCGGCCAGACTTCGCGTCCACCATAGACAATCGGCTTGAGACCCTTGAAACCCATTTTCTCTTTCGTCTTTCCCCCGGCGTGAGGCACGCCGGTTCAGCGGCCCTGTATACGCCCTGTGCTACTGACGCACTACTTTTGCGTCATGGTGTTGCCGGATATCCGGCAAGGTACGATGTTTGCCGGCTCCGGACGCGGACCGGCGACCTCGAACTGTGCGTAGTAGCCCTGGAGCTCCGGCTTACGGACAAATTCCGTCAAACGAAAGCCCATGGACGCAAATTCGCAGAAAAGGAGTTGCGGCGGAATGCCGTGGCTGTCGCTGGCGCGATCGACGTCGACAACGACCACGCGCCCGCCCTCGCGCAGCGAAGGCCGCAAATGCCAGAGGAACGCGTAAGGCTCCGTCACTTCGTGGTACATGTGAACCAGGAAGACGCGATCGAAGCTGTTTTCCGGCAGTTTCGGATCGTCCGGCGTGCCGAGCTTGATGGAGACGTTCTCCAGTTCCTCGCGCATCACACGGTTGCCCAGCCGCTCGTTCGCCGCGCGGTCGATATCCTCGGCCAGCACACGGCCCTTGGTGCCGACGCGCTGGGCCAGGCGAACCGTGTAGTAGCCTTCACCCGCGCCGAGATCGGCAACGCTCATGCCCGGCTCGATCCTGGCCAGGTCCATGACGACTTGCGCCTCGTTCAGGCTATCGCGCTGGACTTCGGTGCCGACGGCGCCGTCGGGCGTCCTGGAAACCGGGCGGTCCGCCACCGGAAAGGCGCGCGCGCTTTCGGCCCGTGATTCGTCGACCGGCTCGCGGTGGCACCCCCCCAAAACCAGGCCGAGCGCGAGCGTCGACACCGCCAGGGCGGAGCGGCAGGAAAGGGGGAAGGACAAGCGCATGCGGCCCTTTAGCGGTTCGCCCCGCGCTTGGCAAAATCGCTGCCGAAGCGCGGGTTCGAATTCCGCTACCGATCTCAGTCGACGTCTTCCACTTCGACCTTCTCACCCGTCACGCGCTGCGAAAGCGCGGCGGCCATGAAGGGGTCGAGCGCGCCGTCAAGCACGTCACCGGGCGCCGTCGAGACGACGCCGGTGCGCAGGTCCTTCACCTGCTGGTAGGGCTGAAGAACGTAGGACCGGATCTGGTGGCCCCAGCCGATGTCGCTCTTGCTGGCGTGCTCGGCACTGGCCGCTTCCTCACGCTTGCGCATCTCTTCCTCGAACAGGCGCGCCTTCAGCATGCCCATCGCGATTTCGCGGTTCTTGTGCTGCGAACGGTCGATCTGGCTGGCGACGACGATGCCGGACGGACCGTGCGTGATGCGCACTGCCGAGTCCGTGGTGTTGACGTGCTGCCCGCCCGCACCCGAAGCGCGATAAGTATCGATCTTCAGGTCCGCCGGGTTGATGTCGATCTCGAAGCTGTCGTCGATCACCGGGTAGACCCAGACCGAGGAGAAGCTGGTGTGGCGGCGCGCCGAACTGTCGTAAGGGCTGATGCGGACCAGGCGATGGACGCCGCTTTCGGTCTTGGCATAGCCATAGGCGTTCTCGCCCTTGATCAGCAGGGTGCAGCTCTTGATGCCCGCGGCTTCGCCCGAGTGGTAGTCCACCAGTTCGACCTTGTAGCCGTGACGCTCCGCCCAGCGCGTGTACATGCGCTGGAGCATTTCGGCCCAGTCCTGGCTTTCCGTCCCGCCGGCACCGGCATGGACTTCGAGATACGTGTCGTTGCTGTCGGCCTCGCCGGAAAGCAACGCGGTCACCTTGTCCTGGTCGGCGCGTTCGGCAAGAGCGGCGAGCGTGGCGATACCTTCGTTGATGGTATCCTCGTCGTCCTCCATCTCGCCCAGTTCGACGAACTCGATGGCGTCCTGCATTTCGCGGCCGATATCGTTCACGGCACCGATCGCAGCTTCAAGGCGGCGACGTTCCTTCATCACCGCTTCCGCTTCCTTGGGCTTGTCCCAAAGCGTGGGGTCTTCGACACGCGCGTTCAGCTCGTCGAACCGGCGCAGGGCGCGGTCCCAATCGAGGAACTTGCGGACCAGCGCGAGGGCCTTCTCGATACGCGCAATGTGGGCCTGCCCTTCGGCACGCATGACTTGAAACTCCCAAGAAGCGACAGCGCGCGCATAGCGCAGCGACGGCATATGTAAAGCGCGCGAGCAAAGTGGCGCGCGGAAACGGCGCTCTTACCCGCCTATGGGGGTGCTGTTCAAGGCTGGAGTGCGGTTGTTCACCCGGTGGAGGTTCCAGGCCGCCTCAGCCCGCTGCAATCAGCGCGGCCCTCAGCCCTTGAGCTTCTTCACGGCCTCAAGGGTGAGCTTCACATGGTCGCGGTAGTCGAGTTCCGAATGGACCATGACGATGCGCCCGTCCTGCGCGATCACGTAGCTGGTGCGGTCGGTCATGCCGGCCGGCACGCCTTCGCGCTTCATCGCGACATCGTAGGCCTTGGTGATCGCCGGCGTGGCGACGGCGACGGCGAACTTGTCCCGGCAGGCTTCGGTCGAGAACTTCTGCAGCGTCGGCAGGTCATCGGCCGACATGCCCACCACGGTGGCGCCCAACTTGGCGAAATCGGGGGTCGCATCGGCGAACGCATGGGCTTCCAGCGTGCAACCCTGCGTGAAGGCCTTGGGATAGAAGTAGAGCACGACCGGCCCCTTCTTCAGCGCCGCCTTGAGGTCGAAGGCCATGACCTTGCCGCCCTTCGCGCCCTGCGTCGAGAACGCGGGAGCCTTGGCTCCGACGGGCAATGCTGCCTGAGCGGCACCGGCGGAAACAGCGAGGGCGAGAGCCGCGATGGCGGCGGGCAGGATCTTGCGCATGGCGGGCAATCTGAACTTCGGAAAGGGACCTGTCCAGTCCCTTCCCGGCCCCGATCGCGCCTCCGTTCCTGCCGCTTATTCGATGTAGCCGAGCACCGTGCCAACCTCATAGGTCTCACCCACCGCTGCGACGATCCGCAGGGTGCCCGAGGCGGGCGCCTCCACCTCATTAGTGGACTTGTCAGCTTCCAGCGAGAACAGCGGCTCGCCTTCGGTCACGGCGGCGCCATCGCCGACCAGCCATTCGGCAACCTGGCCTTCTTGCATCGAGAAACCGATCTTCGGGAGCAGGATTTCAACGGCCATGGTACTTCCAGTCCTCCAGGATTTCGCGTGCCCGAGGCCCCTGCCCCATCACGGCGATTTGCCATTCTGACTAGCGCAAGGCGCGGGGCAGGCAAGCCGCCCACCCCGCTATCCGCGCCGGCGATATGAGAGCCTCAATCTGGCTTGCCATCCTCATGCGCCATCCAGTGGACGAAGCGGTGAAGCGGATACATCGCATCGTGCGGATTGCCGATCGTCGAAGGCCCCGCCTCGCCCAGATGGACCACGCGCTGCGCACCGCCGGCGGCCAGCCGGTCGCGGTAATCGGCCATGCGGTCGAAGGGATAGAAGCCCACCGTCTGCGTGGCGACATTGATCCACTTCACCGCTTCATCAAGGCTGTCCACCCGCACGACGTTGGCGGTCTTGTTGATCGGATGGAAGTCGACCGGCTCTTCGGAGCGGATGACAAGACCCTTGCCGTCGGTCCGCCCCCAGACGCCGTATTCGTCGTCCATCAAGGTCATCGTGTCCACTGCCTCGCGCATGTCACGATCGAGCGGGCGCACGTCGCCGCTTTCCGCTGCGCGGCGGGCTATGTGGTGATGAAGGCGCTCGCAGAAGCGGTCCACTTCCTCCTCACTGCCCTCCACGAACTGGAAGCGGCTGGCGACGCAGGCCTCCTGGTTCAACGTCATGACGTCAGTGGAGCAAAGGTCCGCCACGCGATCCACCGTCGCCTCATCAACCAGCCCCTCACGCCCGATCATCGAGATCGAGGTCTTGGGATCGAAGGAAACGAGCTGAAAACCAGGCCCCAAATACTTGATAACGTTGTTTATCGCATCGCCGCCGCCCCAGGCGACGATCTTGTCGAAATACTGCGGACGATAGAGCACGCGCTCCGTCGCATCGTCGCCGCCGCGCCAGTAAACGGCCGACATGGAGCGCACGATGGGATGGTTCGCATCGATATCCGCCATGGTCCGCAGGATCGCGACCATGGTGAAGGGATCGGCGCTGCTCATCTTGAACAGGTTCACGCCCTTCACCATCGATCCCTGCGCCACGGACTTCACCGCCACGCCCGGCGAATTGCCCGGGAGCACATGGATCAGGCGCGGCGCAAAGGCGCGCACGAAGCTCTTGCGGCCAGTGAAGTCCTGCTTCGGCACCCACTCATCGAGCGCACGCGGATCGGGGAAGTTCTGCTCCACTTCCGCCATCAGCACGCGCTTGTCGAGATAGGCCGCGGCATGGCGCGCGGTATTCTCGACGACAGCACGCGGCAGGATGTGCGTGCGGCACATCCGCTCGATGCATTCCTGCATGTGGTCGTTGTCGGGAGCGGTGAGGCGCTGGCCGGTCTCGACGAGGAAATCGATGATCTCCGCCAGCGGCACGTTCAGCAGTGGCGGCACTTCGGTGCGCGGCGGCACGGCGCGATCAAAGGGTATCCTGGGCGTCGCGAAGGTCACGCCAAGGTCACGCGAGGTCTGGACCACATCGGTGCCGTGCAGCACCTCACCGCGCAGGAAGAACGGAGCCGAAACGAGTTCTTCGTTTTCAGCATGTTGCGTCACGGAGTTCATGCTACACCTCGCACATAGGCGTCGACCGTGCCCGCGCAGCCTATCTTGTCGTCCCCTTCCAGATCCGCGTAGCGAACGATGTTGTCGCGGATCGAAGGACCATGGTTGCCGCACTTGCAGGGGCCATGGTCGAGCGAGATCCGATCGCCGGTAATCACCCCGCCCCAGCGCCCGTCGAGCGACAGATCGAAGAACGCGGCGCGACCTTCCATTTCACCTGAAGTGTGGTCGAGGGCCCCCTCGACAAGAGCATCGCCCGACTTGTCGAGCAGCACCGGAACGATCCACGGCGGCACGTGATAGCGCCCGCCCTCGCGACACTTCGGCATGCCAGAATTCAGTTCCTGCATCGAGTAATTCTGGAAGTGGCGATCCTCAGGAATGTTGAAGGTATCGAAGACATATTCCTGATAATCATCGGGAAGTTGTGCGCGCTTCAGCCCGCCACCGACATAGATCGAGTTGTCCGGATCGAAGTCTGCGCGGCCATAGCCCGCATCACGCACCGCCTTGGCGACCTGCCACAGCCCGCTCCACAGACCCGAAAGCTGGAGCTTGCGATGACGGTTTTCGATGATGAACTGCGCCGTCGCCGGGATGGCATCGGCGACCGCCTTGGCACGCGCGGCCGAGGTTTCCTCGAAAGCGGCGATCTCGTCGGGACGGGCCGTACCTTCGGCGATCTTCTTGCGCATCACCACCATCGCGGTCAGCGAGCCCACAGTGATGGGAGGCACCGGATAATGCCAGCGCGGCGCGGAAGGATCGGCGAAAGCCTCATACTGCGCCTGGGCGATCGTCGCATTCTTGGGCACGGTCGCCACCGGCGCACAGCCGACGATCACGCGATCCTGCGCCGGAACCACGCCCGAGCCCCAGGCAAAGACGTTGACCGTATCGATCTTCGACCAGTCCATGTCCTTCTCCGAGGCGATCAGCATGGCCGACTTGCCAGTGGTGCCGCTGGAGCAGGAGATGAAATAACCCAGCGCCGCCAGCCGCTCGATCCAGTCGTCGATGCCCTCGACATCTTCGAGGTCCAGCCCCTCGATCGGATAAGGCGAGATCGTGCCGAGCCACTTGGTCAGCCGGTCCCAGCGCTCCTCCATCAGAAAGCTCTCGGGATATGACTTGTAGGCGGTGTGCGGGAACAGCAGCGGCACCATGTCCGCCACGGACCCAATCTTATCGATCCCGGCATCGCGGGCACGCAGAGCCAAGAGCTTGATGCGATCCTTCCGCTCCTGAAAGCGCTCATCCAGCGCGGCAACCTGCGTTGCGCGCAGTTCCTCGGCACTGAAACTGAAACGCTGCGGATCGGCGACCAGCGCCATGAGCCTGTCGACGGCTTCACCCATTCGTTCTCTCCCGGATCGCCGTGCGCTCCGCCTCCAGTGGACAGATCCGCGCGACTCGATTAATGACAACTCATGCGTATCATTATTCACGATCCTCTTGGCAGCGCAAGCGCGATCGGCTCGAATGGCCAGATGCCCGAGACGATCCAACCCAAGCGCATCGCTGTCACCGACGCCCCGCCCTCGCCCGTCCGCGCCGGTCGGCCCACCCGCGAACAGGCCCAGGCGCGTCATGCGCAGCTGCTCGACTGCGCCTTCGACCGTTTCCTCGACAAAGGGTTCGAGCCGACGACGATCGAGGCACTGGCCGCCGAA
Organism: Novosphingobium sp. PhB55; assembly: GCF_004368805.1. Lineage (NCBI taxonomy): Bacteria > Pseudomonadati > Pseudomonadota > Alphaproteobacteria > Sphingomonadales > Sphingomonadaceae > Novosphingobium > Novosphingobium sp. PhB55. The sequence goes on from NZ_SODQ01000001.1 coordinate 534,366, forward strand.
GTCAGCATGACGAAACGCACCGTCTATGCCCGCTATCCGGACAAGGCCTCCCTGTTCCGCGCCGCCATCCAGCGGGGGACCGAACGCCGCGCCGCCAGTGCCGAAACCATCGCGGCGACCCGCGCAGATACCCTGGAAGAGACGCTCGTGGGCATCGCCATGCTGCGCATCCAGCTCGCAGGGTCGCCGGAGGGCGTGAAACTCCAGCGCCTCATCAACACCGAGGCCTACCGCTTTCCGGACATCTTCCAGACCTATTACGAGATCGCCGCCCTCCCCACCGTGCGGTTTCTCGCGGATATCCTGGACGAAGAGACCCGCGCGGGGCGCCTGGCCATCGAGGACGCGATGCTTTCGTCCACGGTGTTCATGAGCATGGTGGTCAGCGCCCCCGTACGTTTCCTGATTTCGGGGAACGAGCTTCCGGCGCAGGATGTGGACCGAAGGGTTCGCTTCGCCGTGAGGCTGTTCCTCAAGGGCGCTCTCCCACGCTGAGAGCGCCGCGCCGAACCGGATTTCATCAGGGAGAACAGAACGATGCCGCAAGAAGACGATCAGCCCGAGGTCCGCCAGCGATGCGTCGTCGTCACCGGGGCGAGTTCCGGGATCGGCCGGGCCAGCGCCGCGGCTTTCGCCCGCATGGGCTGGCACGTCATCGGCACCGGCCGCGACCGCAAGCGCAGTGAAGACGCGGAGGCCGAAATTCGGGCGGCAGGCTCAGAAAACGCCCGCGTCGACATGCTGCGCGGCGACTTTTCGGAAATGCATGAGGTCCGCCGCGTGGCCGGAGAAATCCGCGCGCTCACGGACAGGGTCGACGTGCTCGTCAACAATGTGGGCGGTGTCCGCGACGGATATCACGCGACTTCGGAAGGACTGGAAGCGACCTTTGCGGCCAACCACCTGGCACCGTTCCTGCTCACCCGGGAACTTCAACCCTTGCTCGAACGCGCGGCCGGCGATGCCCCGCCGGGACAAGTGCGGATAATCGCCGTCTCCTCCAGCGGCCACCGGGCCTGCGCCGGCATGCGCTGGTACGACCTCATGATGAAGGCCGCCTTCGAGCCCGGCACGGCCTATTGCCAGGCCAAGCTCGCCAACCTGCTTCATACGCGGGCGCTGCACAGCCGGCTGATCGACAAGGGAATCGTCGCCCTTGCCATGCATCCGGGCCGCGTCGGCTCCAACTTCGCCAGCCACGGGGACGAGGCCATGCAGGCCTACATGGCCGCCAACGAATGCGCCGCGCCGGAACAGCCGGCCCGCACGATCGTCTGGCTGGCGACCGATCCCGATCTGGGCGGCAAGGGCGGCCACTACTTCCACGATCTTGCCGAGGAAACGCCGGCCCTTCAGGCGCTGGACGATTTCGAAGCGGAAAAACTCTGGCAGGAAAGCGAGCGCATTCTGGAGCAAGTGCTGGAAGCGCCGCTGACCCTATGAGGCCGGGGCATTCCGCAACGGGTCCCCCGTTAAAAAACCGTCCCGCGCCGGTTCTTCGTGAAGCGGTCGCGGGACGGCTGTGCGACCCGTAAAGGGCTATCGCAGCGTGAGCCGAAAAGTTCCGGCCCGCGCGTTCTTCGATCGTGGAGGAGGAGGAACGATCGAATACGACGGCGCGCTGCTACACGAACTTTCAAACGTTTGCACTACCCGTCAGCCCTGTAGCAACATTCAAGGCGAATTTTTTCTCGGGCGCCTCCATCGCTGCGGGGGTCTCGACCGACGTCAAGCGCCGTGAGCCTTGACCTGCCTGCCCGGCTCCGCAATGCCTCCGCCAACTGCGAGGAGCCCTGCCCGATGACCGTCTCTTCCTCTGATACTGGCACGCGCCATGGCGCGGAGCGTCCCCGGCGCAGCGCCCTCTATCTGCCCGCCTCGAACGCCAAGGCCGTCGCCAAGGCGCGCACCTTGCCCTGCGACATGGTCGTGCTGGACCTTGAGGACGCCGTCGCGCCGGAAGCGAAGGAGGCCGCTCGCGCCGCCGCCATTGCCGCCGTCGCGGAAGGCGGTTTCGGACAGCGCGAGGTCGCCATTCGCGCGAACGGCATCGACACCGAGTGGGGCGCCGCGGACCTGGCCGCCATCGCCGCTTCGCAGGCCGATGCCGTGCTCGTGCCCAAGGTGGATTCGCCCGAGCACATCGCACGCTATCACGCCGCCCTGTCCGGCGCGGCGCCGCGGATGCAGCTCTGGACAATGATCGAGACCTGCGAGAGCGTCGGCAACCTTCCCGCAATGGCCGCCATGGCCCGGAGCACTCGGCTCTCCTTGTGGATCATGGGCACCAACGATCTCGCCAAGGAAATGCGCGCGCAGCTCACGCCGTGTCGCACGCCGTTCCTGCCGTTCCTGGCCATGGCCGTCGCCGCCGCGCGCAGCCACAGCCTGTCGATCCTGGACGGCGTCTGCAACGAGTTTCGCGACCTCGACATATTCCAGGCCGAGGCGCGGCAGGGCCTGATGTTCGGCTTCGACGGCAAGAGCCTGATCCACCCCGCCCAGATCGACCCCTGCAACACGGTGTTTTCTCCCAGCGAAGCCGACCTGGACTGGGCGCGGGGCGTGATCGAGGCGTTCGCCCTGCCGGAAAACCAGGGCAAGGGCGCTATCCGCGTCGAGGGCAAGATGACCGAACTGCTGCATCTGGAGCAGGCACGGCGGCTGGTGGAGATCGCAAGGCAGATCGGCGGCATGAGGTAAGAAAGCGGCGGTGCATGCGCTAAATCGGAGGCCGCGCCAGCTGTCGGAAAGAAACGGGATCCTTGCCCTGGCGAGGATAACGAGGCCTGGACGAGATCAGCCTGGTCGATAGCGAGGCGACGATGATCGTCGCCTCGCCAAACCGTCAGCCTTCTCCCTTCGAACCTGGCACCCGCGCGATCGCGCCGGGCTCGTTGGCGATCACTTTCAGCACGGCCGTCCAGGCATCCACGTTCTGCTGAAGAGCCGCCGGATCGACCTTGTCCAGCGTATCGTCCGGCGTGTGGTGCAAGTCGAAATAGTGCATGCCGTCCTGCCCAAGATCGACGACGGCCAGTTCCTGCTTGCCGATGATGCCCGAGACATCGGCGCCGCCCGTGGCCGCGCCTTCGTGATAGACGATGCCCATCGGCCAGAGCGCCGCCTTGATCCGTTCCGCCATCGCCTGGTTGCTGTCGGCGAGCGTCAGGCGGAACTGCCAGACCTTGTCCGCCCCGAAATCGCTTTCCATCGCCACGGCATGGGGCTCGTCCCCATGCATCTCGGCATAGGCCTTGCTGCCGCCGCCGGTGACGCCCATTTCCTCGTTTCCGGCCCAGAGCACGCGGATCGTGCGCAGGGTCTTGCCCTCCTTCTGCGCAGCCAGTGCCGCGGCCGTGACGATGCCGCAGCCCGAGGCGTCATCGATGGCGCCGGTCGCCAGGTCCCAGGAATCGAGATGGCAGGCGAGCACGATCTTGGGCAGCGAGGGGTCGCGGCCCGGAAGGTCGGCGATCACGTTGCCCGAGGGAGCATCCGGGAACGGTTTGCCGAGCAGGGTCAGATCTATCTTCATCGGCTTGCCGCGCCCAGCGATGCGCGCGATCAGGTCCGCATCGGGATTGGAGACGGCGCCAGCCGGAATGCCGGTCACACCCTTGGCAAACACGGTGACGCCCGTGTGCGGATTGCGATGGTTGTCCGTGCCGGCCGAGCGGATGACGATGGCAGCAGCGCCTTTCTGCGATGCGATCGACGGTCCCCGGCGGCGCACGTCGCCATAAGGGCCGTATCCCGAGCCGTCCTGCGCCGGCCGCATCGCATGGTCCACGAAGGCCACCTTGCCCTTCAGCGAGCCGTCCGGCGCCGCGCGCAGCGCGTCGAGCGTCGGGAAATAGACGAGTTCGGCCTGGAGGCCCTTGGCCGGCGTGGGCGTCGACATGCCCAGCGCGGCAATGGCCAGCGGCTGCGCGTAAGGCGCTGTGAGTTTCGCGTGCTCTTCGCCGCGCGTCCAGGCGAGGGTCTTGAACGGTTCCACCTTGACGTTCTGGAAGCCCAGGGCGTTCAGCCTGGCTTCGGCCCAGGCGCGCGCCTGTCCTTCCTGCGGCGATCCGGCAAGGCGGGGACCGATCTCGGTGGTCAGGCCCTCCACGATCTCCCAGGCGACGCCCGAACCCTCGGCGGGGGTGGCTTGTGCGGGGCACGTCAGCAGCGGAGCGGCGACGAGGAGCGGAGAGACGGCGAGAAGCGCCGCGCGGGAGAATCTGCGTTGCATGACAGATGCGTAACGCGCCCTGCCGCTCCTGCCAACCGGTCCATCCCGATTGCCTGATGAGGTTCGGGCCGCGGCGGCGCAGTGGAGGCCGGGTGCGGGCGCGACCGGGCGGGCCGCCGCTTCATGACGGCTTGAAACTTCGCCGTCGCGGCACAATCTTGTTCTCATATGTAACCCGCCGCGTCACGCGCCCGGCACTGCCAATGGCTACTGCCAGGGGCGCCGGGGCCGCTGCCCTTGGCAACAGGCCCGCGCGCCTGTAGAGCGGGCCGCAAATCTATCCGATCCAGATCCTATTTCCAGAGGAAACCGATGGCTGCCCAATACGCCTTCGTCATGAAGGGCATGACCAAGACCTTCACCGGCGCTCCGAAGCCGGTGCTGTCCGACATCAACCTGCAATTCTACCAGGGTGCCAAGATCGGCATCGTTGGTCCGAACGGCGCGGGCAAGTCGACCCTGATCAAGATCATGGCCGGCATCGACACCGACTACACGGGTGAAGCCTGGGCCGGTGAGAACATCACCGTCGGCTATCTGGAGCAGGAACCGGAACTCGACCCGACCAAGACCGTCCTCGAGAACGTCAAGGACGGCGCGCGCGCGACCGCCGACATGGTTGATCGCTTCAACCAGATCGGCATGGAAATGGGCGAGGAAGACGCCGATTTCGAAGCGCTCGGCGCCGAGATGAGCGAACTGCAGGACAAGATCGACGCAGTCGATGGCTGGACGCTCGACAACCAGCTCGAAATCGCGATGGAAGCGCTGCGCTGCCCGCCGGGCGACTGGCCGGTGGACAAGCTCTCGGGCGGTGAAAAGCGCCGTGTGGCCCTCACCCGCCTGCTGATCCAGAAGCCGTCGATCCTGCTGCTCGACGAACCGACCAACCACCTTGACGCTGAATCCGTCGAATGGCTGGAAAACCACCTCAAGGAATACGCGGGCGCGGTGTTGATGATCACCCACGATCGCTACTTCCTCGACCACGTGGTGGACTGGATCCTCGAACTCGACCGCGGGAAGTACTTCCCCTACGAAGGCAACTACTCCACTTACCTGGAGAAGAAGGCCAAGCGCATGGAGCAGGAGGACCGCGAGGAATCCGGCCGCCAGAAAGCGCTCAAGGACGAGCTGGAGTGGATGCGGCAGACCCCAGCCGCCCGCCAGACCAAGTCGAAGGCGCGTATCCGCAAGTTCGAACAGCTCCAGGATGCCCAGGCCGGCCGCAAGCCCGGCAAGGCCCAGATCGTCATCCAGGTGCCTGAGCGCCTCGGCGGCAAGGTCATCGAGGTCAAGGACATCTCGAAGGCTTACGGCGACAAGCTGCTGTTCGAGAACCTCTCGTTCATCCTGCCGCCGGGCGGCATCGTCGGCGTGATCGGCCCGAACGGCGCCGGCAAATCGACGCTGTTCAAGCTGCTCACTGGCAAGGAAACGCCGGACGAGGGTTCGATCGAGATCGGCTCGACCGTGCATCTCGGCTTCGTGGACCAGAGCCGCGACCACCTCGATCCGAAGAAGAACGTCTGGGAAGAAATCTCCGAGGGTCATGACTACATGACCGTCAACAAGCACGAGATGTCGACCCGCGCCTATGTCGGCGCGTTCAACTTCAAGGGCGCCGACCAGCAGAAGAACGTCGGCAAGCTCTCGGGCGGTGAACGCAACCGCGTCCACATGGCCAAGATGCTGAAGCTGGGCGGCAACGTGCTCCTGCTCGACGAACCGACCAACGACCTTGACGTCGAAACGCTGGGTGCGCTGGAAGAAGCGATCGAGAACTTCGCCGGTTGCGCCGTGGTCATCAGCCACGACCGCTTCTTCCTCGACCGTCTGGCCACGCACATCCTGGCCTTCGAGGGCGACAGCCACGTCGAATGGTTCGAAGGCAACTTCGAGGCCTACGAAGAAGACAAGCGCCGCCGCCTGGGCGATGCGGCCGACCGTCCGACCCGTCTGGCCTACAAGAAGCTGACGCGCTGACCCGCAGAGGCTCGAAGCCGACGCGCCGGTTCATGGCGCAAGGCTGAAAGATCCAAAGCCGCCGTCCGGGAAAGCCGGTCGGCGGCTTTGTTCATTTCAGCGCGATCGAACATGAACAAATAGCCACATCCCGGTTCACCATTCCGACAGTGCATTTCCCCTAGGGGTATGCATTAGGATGAACCGTCATCGCCGGGCGGCAAATCCGGTTTTGGAGACCGGAAAATGAAGAAGGAACATACACTGAAGGCGAGAAGGCTTCTCTCGGCCGGCGCATTCGGCGCCATGGCAGTCGCTGCCGTCGCGCTCACCCTTCCGGCCGCCGCCATGGCGGAGCCCCGGCAGGAACGCGCCCGCAGCGAAGGCCGCAGCGGCGGAGAACGCCAGGGCGGCAACGGGAGCGCCTATCGCCCTGCGCCCCAGCCGCAACAGGCCCGTCAGCAACCCCAGCAGGCTCGGCCGGAAATGCCGCGTCCGCAGGCAGCCCAGCGCCCTTCGGCCTGGCGCGGCGGTGAGCAGCGTCAGCAGCCCCAACAGGCGCCGCAGGGTGGTCGCCCCGGAAACGATGCCCGTCCGCCCCAGCAGGCGGGCCAGTCGCAGCGGCCCGATCGCGGTGTCGTGCGCGGCAATCCGAGCTGGACTTCCGACGTTCGCTGGAACAACGGCGCCACGCCGGATAACCTGCGTGGGTCGTCCCGCAACGACGACCGTCGCTGGAATGGCGGAAATCGCCCGGATCGTCCGGACGTTCGGCCGGGCGAGAACCGTCCCGGCTGGAACAACGACAACCGCAACGACAACCGGCCCGACCGCAATGCCTGGGGCAAGGACCGCCGCGACAACGACCGCCGCTGGAACAACAACAACGACAATCGCCCGGACCGCAACGCCTGGGGCCGGGATCGCCGCGACGACGATCGTCGCTGGTCCGGTAACGACAACCGCCGCTGGGACCGCAACGACTGGCGCCGCGATAACCGCTACGACTGGCAGCGCTATCGCGACCGCAACCGCTCGGTCTACCATATCGGCGGCTACTACGCGCCCTATCGCGGCTACGCCTATCGCCGCCTGAGCATCGGCTTCACGCTGGGTTCGATGTTCTACGGCAACAACTACTGGCTCGACGATCCCTGGCAGTACCGCCTGCCGCCCGTCTACGGCGCCTATCGCTGGGTCCGTTACTATGACGACGTGCTGCTGGTGGACACTTACTCCGGCGAAGTGGTGGACGTGATCTACGACTTCTTCTGGTAACACGATGGAGCCCCCGGATTTCGCGATCCGGGGGCTCTTTTCGCAAGTCAGCCACAGTTTCCTAAGGCAGTGCGATTGATCCGCGGCAAGGCGCCGGTACTCTCGCCGGACGATGCCGAACTCCGCCCATCCTGACTGCGACGCCCTGGCCAGGATCGGCATCTCGGTGCGCGAGCGCCTGGCCGGAAACACTGCCTTTTCTCGCTTTCCCGTGGAAGGTGCGGAAATCTACAGAGCCGCCGAATTCCTCAGCGAGGCGCATTGCCGCCATGTCATCGGCCTGATCGACGGCGTCGCCTGCCCTTCGCGCCTCGTCGACGAGGACGACTGGGACGGCTACCGCACCAGCTTCTCGGGCGACATCAACCCCCGCGACCGGATCGTCCGCTCGCTCGATGCCCGGCTCTGCAAGCTGACCGGAATCGATCCCGGCCACGGCGAGTCCACGCAGGGCCAGCGCTACCACCGGGGCGAATTCTACCACGATCACTGGGACTGGTTCGACACCGATGCCCCCTACTGGGGGCACGAAAGCCGCAACGGCGGCCAGCGCAGCTGGACGGCGATGGTCTACCTGAACGCCGTGGACGAAGGCGGAACGACGGATTTCGTCCATCTCGACCTGAAGGTCGCGCCTGCCGCGGGATCGCTGCTGATCTGGAACAATGCGCTTCCGGACGGCACACCCAACCCGCTGACGATGCACGCGGCGCGCCCGGTGGTGAGCGGGGTCAAATATGTCGTGACGAAGTGGTTCCGGGCACGCCATTGGCGCTGAGGTCCGAGGCTAACTTCCCTAATGACCGGCATTGGCAGGGAGGTGTCGGCCGCTTTCGCGACTGTCTTCCCGCGCGACTGGTACCGACCGACACAGCGAGAGACTGCGAGGCTGGCGTTCGAAAGACTATCCGCAGGTATGGCCGCCGTCGGCTTGGGACTGACTGCCGCTCGGCGCCTGGCATTCCTTGCCATCTTCGGCAGAGCGACGCGCTTCGAAATACTCGGCGAACCGGTCGAAACGGCGGTGCAACCGGATGATCTCCAACTGCGTGCGGAGGTTCACCTCGTAATCGTGGCGCGCCGTGATGCGATCCTTGTCGGCCTGGCGGTTCTGGCTCATCATGATTACCGGCGCCTGGATCGCGGCCAGCATCGAGAGCATCAGGTTCAGGAAGATATAGGGGTAGCCGTCGAAGGGCCTGATGCCCAGCGCCTGGAGGATCGTGCTGTTGAGCAGCATCCAGCCAAGCAGCACCACGGCAAAAGCCATGATGAAGCCCCAGCTGCCACCCACCGCCGCCACCCGATCGGCCAGACGGTCCGCACGGGTGGCATGGGTTGCAGCAAGTTCGTCGGCATCCAGCCCGATCACCGTGCCCGAGGCGATGCGGCAGAGCACGCGCTGCTCCTCGCCTCCCAGTTCCGCGAAATTGCGCCCGAGCAACTCTTCGGCAAGTTCCTCGGGCGTTCGCGGATCCTTGTGCATCGCCGCCTCGACCCCCGACGTCAGCCCGCCGCGGAAAGAGCCTCGGCAATCAGCTTGCGCGTTTCCGGCACGCCGTAGAGCGCAATGAAGCTGCCCATGCGCGGTCCCTGCGAGGAACCGAGCAGCGTTTCGTAAAGCGCCTTGAACCAGTCCCGCAGGCTTTCGAACTGATAGGCCTCGTTCTTGCCGATCTCGTAGACCACGTTCTGCAGCGCTTCTGCCGTGGCTTCGGGGCCGGCCTTTTCCAGTTCGGCATCGAGCACGGCGAGCGCTTCCGCCTCATTGGCGGTGGGCGCGCGGCGCTGGAGGGTGGGCGCAATGAAATCGCGGTTGGTGGCAAGCGCAGCCCGCACCATCTCGCCGAGTTCCGGGTGCGCCTCGGGCGTGGCGTCGGCCACATAGTTGCCAAGGTAGGACCAGACCTGGTCGGCCGTCGCATCGGCGCCCAGCACGCCCACCAGGTTGAGCAGCAGCGAGAACGTCACCGGCACGGTATCGCCCGCGCCTTCCGTGGCCTCGCCCTGGTTGCCGCCCGCCGTGCGCAGCAGGTGCCAGACCGGATTGCCCAATTGCTTGTCGAGCGCCTGTCCGGCCAGATTGCCACGGAACTGCCAATACTCGTCCACAGCCTTGGGGATCACGCCGACATGCAGCTGCTTGGCGCTCTTCGGTTCGCGGAACAGGTAGAACCCCAAAGACTCCTCGGTGCCGTACGTCAGCCACTGCTCGATGGTGAGGCCGTTGCCCTTGGACTTCGAGATCTTCTCGCCATTCTCATCGAGGAACAGTTCGTAGATCAGCCCTTCCGGCTTGCGGCCGCCCAGAACCTGCACGATCTTGCCGGACTGGGTGACCGAGTCGGTCAGGTCCTTGCCGCACATTTCGTAATCGACGCCCAGCGCATACCAGCGCATCGCCCAGTCGACCTTCCACTGGAGCTTGGCCTTGCCGCCAAAGGCCGACTGTTCGACCACGGTGCCGTCCTCGTCCGTGAAACGGATCAGGCCGGTGGCGGGATCGAGCACTTCGACCGGCACTTGCAGCACGACGCCGCTGGTGGGCGAAACCGGCAGCACCGGCGAATAGGTCTTGCGGCGCTCCTCGCGCAAGGTGGGGAGCATGACGTCGAGGATGGCCTGGTTGCACTCCAGCACCCGCGTCAGCGCGGAATCGAAGGCACCGGAATTGTAGCGATCGCTGGCCGAGACGAATTCGTAGTCGAAACCGAAACGGTCGAGGAAATCGCGCAGCATCGCATTGTTATGATGCGCAAAGCTCTCATGCCCCTGCTCGCCTTCATGGCCGAAAGGATCGGGAATGCGGCTGAGCGGCTTGCCGAGATTGGCGGCGAGCACTTCGGCGTTGGGGATATTGTCCGGCACCTTGCGCAGCCCGTCCATGTCGTCCGAAAAGGCGACAAGGCGCGTGGGCGCGCCGCCCGTCAGCGCTTCGTAGGCACGGCGCACGAGGGTGGTGCGAAGAACTTCCTGGAACGTGCCGATATGCGGCAGGCCCGAAGGACCGTAGCCAGTCTCGAACAGCACGGGCGCGCCGCCGGGTTTGCCCTGAGGAAAACGCTTCAGCAGCTTCTGGGCCTCCTGGAAGGGCCAGGCCTTGGATACGCGTGCGGCTTCGATCAGGGCTTGTTCAGTCATGCAGCGCTCTTTGGCGAAAAGCGCGCATTTCGCAAGGGCGAAGGCGCAAGCACGGTCTGTGAAATTGCCGCGCCCCGGACTCGATCGGCAGCCGCCATCGGCCCGGAAGCGCCTCGCGAAGGGCAAAGCGCGCCCGGACCAGCAGTCCCGGATCGCCCCCGGGATGCGGTATGAGTTCAATCTTCCCGCCACTGCCAATCGTAGGCCAGCGGCGCCTCGCGGAAGGCGAAACGGTCGATGTGGCGGGCGACCACGTCGGTCAAACCCTCGACATCGCTGCGGTTTTCGCCGGTGATGGCGATGGAGATGCCCTCCCCGTCGGCCGCCATGGTGGCAACGGCCGTGGGGAAGGTCACCGTGCCGGTATCGCCTTCGACTTCGGTCTGGAGCTTGTGGCTCCAGTGCTTGCAGAGCTGGCGGACGTACTTGCCGCCATTCTCCGTGGGCACGCGGGCTGCGATCGTGCTCAACTTTCGATCCTTTCGATCTTGCGGGTCGCCTCGTCGAGGGCATCGGCGATCTGCAGGATCACCTCGCGATTGGCACCGTCCTTGGAGAGACGGTCGAACATGGCGATCTTCAGCGCATGCATCGCGCGGCGGACCGGGGCAGGATCGACCTTCTCGCGTGCTTCGGCCAGGGCCGAGAGACGCAGCTTCAGGGCAGCGGCCTTTTCGGCATCGGCATCGGCCTGGGTCCGGCCCTGCTCGGTCGCTTCATAGGACTTGCGCGAACCTTCCTCGGCAGTCGGAGCGATCAGCCCCGATTCCTCCATGTACGTCAGCGCCGGATAGACGACACCCGGGCTCGGCGCATAGTCGCCGCCGGACAGCGTCTCGATCTCGCGGATCAGGTCGTAACCGTGGCGCGGCGCCTCTGCGATCAGCGCAAGCAGGAGCACCTGGAGTTCGGCCTGATCAAACAGCCGCTTGCGGCGACCGCCACCGGGGCGACCTCCGAAGCCGCCACCAAAACCGCCGCCGAAACCGCCCCCGAAGCCTTCCCCGCGGCCGCCACGACCCCGTCCTCGGCCACCGGGGAAGCCGTCTTCGAACCCGTCGCCATCGCGGCCGAACGGTCCGCGGGCCATGCCGAAGCCGCCGCGCCCGCGCATGCCGTGTTCTTCATGGCGATGACCGCGATGAGCGCGATGGCCGCATCGGCCGCCGCCCCGCTCCATGTCGTGTTCCATGCCATCGCGCATGCCGCGATCACGGCCGAAGCCGCCATGTCCGTAAGGATTGTTGATGTTTCTCATTTCATCTCTCTTGTTTCTCATGATGGCCACAAGATATATCTTAAATCAATCTTCGCAAGGCGCTAAAATGTATCTTGATGTATTTTTCTGCTGGAGCGCCGGGTTTTCGACCGCGAGGCGGGTTCAGAGGTTTCCCTTTTGTCCGCGGCTTGCCTAAGACGATCACCATGGCCGCCCTGCCCCTCCCCGCCCTTCACGCCAGCCATGGCGGTTCCTGGATGCGCGACGGAGCCGGCAGAACGCGTCCCGTTTCCAAGGGCGAGGCGGTCATGTCGGCGGCGGACACGCCGCTGCTGATCCTCAACGCTCCACTCATCGCCACGCGTCTCGGCTATCCCGATCTCTCGGGGCTCGACCTGCTGGAACTCTACGCCTTCATGCACCCGGCCCGGTTCGTGGTGCCGACGCCCAAGGGCCTTGCCCATGCGCTTGACCTCGAAGAACCGAAGGACGATGCCGACGTGCCGCGCCTGCTTCAGGAAGCGGCCGGCGCCCTGCTCGACATTTGCGAGAGTCCCGACTGGCCCGAGCGCGAAGGCGCCTGGACCGCACTGCAATCGCTCACCCGCATGCGCTGGCCCTGGGCTACCCTGCTCAACCCGCGTGTCGCCCGGCCCGAGCGCGCCGAACGCTGGCTCTTCACGCGCCTGCCCGAATGGGAGGAGAGCCCGGAACTGCCCCAGCCCCGGCAAGTCACGCTGGAACGCGGCGAAGTGCTGCAACGCCTTGCGGAGCTGACCGGCAGCGACGCAGAGCAGAGACCGACCCAGCAGGCCTATGCTGCCGAGGCCGCCGCCGCCTTCGCCCCGCGCCAGTCCTCGGGCCGCCCGCACGTCCTCCTGGCCCAGGCCGGAACCGGCATCGGCAAGACGCTCGGCTATCTCGCGCCGGCTTCGCTCTGGAGCGGCTTGTCGGGCGGCACCACTTGGGTTTCCACTTATACCAAGGCCCTGCAGCGCCAACTTCGCAAGGAAAGCCGCCGCGCCTGGCCGGACCGGCGCGCGGACGGCTCGCGGCCCGTCGTCGTGCGCAAGGGGCGCGAGAACTACCTCTGCCTGCTCAATCTGGAAGATGCGCTGCAAGGCGGTTTCGCCGGCCGCGCGGCGATTCTCGCGCAGCTCGTGGCGCGCTGGGCCGCCTATACCCAGGACGGCGACATGATCGGCGGCGACCTGCCGGGCTGGCTCGGCACGCTGTTCCGCCAACGCGGCATCACCGCGCTCACCGACCGCCGCGGGGAATGCGTCTATGCGGGCTGCCCGCATTATCGCAAATGCTTCATCGAGCGCGCCGCGCGCGCCAGCGCCGGGGCGGACCTGGTGATCGGCAACCACGCGCTGGTCATGATCAACGCCGCGCGCGGGCGCGATCACGCCGCGCGTCCCACGCGCATCGTCTTCGACGAAGGCCATCACGTCTTCGACGCCGCCGACTCGACTTTCGCGGCAGCCCTCACCGGCAGCGAGGCCATCGAACTGCGCCGCTGGGTGATCGGCCCCGAGAAAGCCTCGCGCGGCAGACGGCGCGGCCTCTCCGCCCGGCTCGCCGATGTCGCCAGCTATGATGAAGCCGGCGCCAAGGCGATCGAGGCCGCGCGCGCCGCCGCCGAAGCGCTTCCCGGCGACGGCTGGATGCAGCGCCTGACCGAAGGTGAGCCTTCCGGTCCGATCGAGGAACTGCTCGCAGCGGTACGCGCCACCGTCTACGCGCGCGACGAAAGCGGCGGACAGGAGGCCGGCTACGGCCTCGAAACCGAAGCGGCGGGGCTGGAGGGCGCCTTTGCGGAAGTGACCGAGGCAGCGCGCGAGGCGCTTGGCGAACTGCGCCAGCCCCTCGTCCGGCTAGGCCTGCGCCTTGAAGCCCTGCTGGAGGACGGACCTGACTGGCTGGACGGCCAGGGCCGCGCGCGGATCGAAGGCGCGCGCCAGTCCCTGTCCTGGCGCGTCGACTTGCTGCTCGCCTGGGAATCCATGCTGGGCCGCCTCAATGGACCCGCCGATCCCGAATTCGTCGATTGGCTCGCCCTCGATCGTTCCGAGGCGCGCGAATACGACGTCGGCATTCATCGCCATTGGCTGGACCCGATGAAACCCTTCGCCAGCGTCGTGCTGGAACCCGCCCACGGCGTCGTCATGACTTCGGCGACGCTGCGCGACGGCGAGAGTTGGGACAAGGCCATCGCCCGTTCCGGTGCCGCCCATATCGAAGTGGCGCCCCGGCTTTCGGAGCATCTCAGCCCGTTCGACTATGCCGCCCAGGCCGAAGTGCTGATCGTCAACGATATCCCGCGCGGCGATATTCCGGCGCTGGCCGGGGCCTATGCGCGGCTGATCGAATCGGCAGGCGGCGGCGTGCTCGGATTGTTCACGGCGATCCGGCGCCTGCGCGCGGTCTACGGCCGCATCGCCGATCGACTCGCCCGCGCGGGCCTGCCGCTCTATGCGCAGCACGTCGATCCGATCGACACCGGCACCCTGGTGGACATCTTCCGCGACGATCCGGCTGCCTCGCTGCTGGGCACCGATGCCCTGCGCGACGGAGTGGACGTTCCCGGCGAATCGCTGCGACTGGTCATCATGGAACAGGTTCCCTGGCCGCGCCCGACCATCCTGCACCGCGCGCGCCGGCTGGCCGGCGGCGGCTCCTCCTATGACGACAGCCTGATCCGCGCCAAGCTGGCCCAGGCTTTCGGCCGGCTCATCCGCAGCCGCGGCGACCGCGGGCACTTCGTGGTACTGTCTTCGGCATTCCCCTCGCGGCTGCTCAGCGCCTTCCCGGCCGGCACACCGGTGCTTCGCATTTCGCTGGAGGAAGCCTTGCAACGCGTGAGCTGGAATGGTTCAGGAGAGAACAGTTCAGCAGGGAGCAGTTCCAGGGGGAGCGAAAAGCCAGACGAGGCAGCCGGCACCGCCGAAGCCCCGCCCAGCCAACCGCCCATTTGACCGATCAGCGAACCGAAAGCCTCGATGAAAACCCTCGGAATCCTAAGACACGCCAAATCGGACTGGCACGATGCCCGCCTCCGGGACTTCGACCGCCCGCTCAACGGGCGCGGCCGCAAGGGCGCCGCCCTGATCGGCCTGCACATCCGCGACCACGCCGTGGGCTGGAAGCGCATCCTCGCCTCCCCCGCCGTTCGCGTCACCCAGACCATCGAATTGGCCGGAGAAGCCGCGGGCGAAATGCCGCCGATCACCTGGGATCGACGGATCTACCTTGCCAGTTCCGCCACCTTGATCGACCTTTTGCGCGAACAGGCGGGCGATCCGCGCTCGATCATGCTGATAGGGCACAATCCGGGCCTCGAAGACCTGATCTTCGATCTCGTGCCAGACGACGGCAGCAGCCCGATGCGCGATGTGGTCGAGGAAAAATTTCCCACCGCCGCTTATGCCGTGGTGGAACTGGACATCGAAGCCTGGGACGAGATCGCCGAAGGCACAGGCCGGCTGGTGCATCTCACCCGTCCACGCGACCTCGATCCCGAACTGGGGCCCAGCGCGCTGGATTAAGCCGGAACTCGGCGTACCGCCTCGGCCCTGTCAGGCCGCGGCCAGCGCCCGTGCCAGTCGAAGGCGAATTCCGAGCAGTTCCTGAATGAAGGAATCGGACGCGCCTGCAGGCGCCGCCTCCGCGAGTCGATCGCTCTCCGAGCCGGTCTCCGCCGATGCCGGCTCCTCAAGAGCCATGCGCGCGCCGCGCAAGGTATAGCCCTCGCGATTGACCAGTCGGTCGATCTCGGCGATCAGCAGGACGTCTTCCGGCCGGTAATAACGACGATTGCCGCTGCGCTTGATCGGCTGAAGGGCAGGAAACTGCTCTTCCCAGTAACGCAGGACATGCTGGCGAATGCCCAATGCCTTCGTCACTTCACCGATCGTGCGCAGCGCATCGTGCGCCTTGCCGTCGTTGAAGACCCCCGCCCCGGACGCTCCATCATTGACGATGGTCGCTTCCGGACGGTTCGCTTCGATCGCAGTCATGGCAGAATTCTCCGTATAACCAACGTGATGCCGGAACCGGATCAGTCGGTAATGCGGTCCTTCAGCATCTGACTGGCCCGGAATGTCATGACCCGGCGAGGCGTAATCGGCACCTCCACGCCGGTTTTCGGATTGCGGCCGATCCGTTCGCCTTTGTCGCGAAGCAGGAAAGTCCCGAACCCGGAAATCTTGACATTTTCGCCCTCCGAAAGGGCTTCCGACATATGCTGCAGTATAGCTTCGACCATCGCAAGCGACTCGGATCTGGACAATCCCAGCTTCCTGTGGATGGCTTCAGCGATTTCGGCCCTCGTCAATGTGTCCGTGGAGCGCATAAGTCCCGCATCCCCTCCGTGCGACAACCCCCCGGACAATATTATGAAAAAATGCGGGAAAAGCAATGCTCCCCCACATCAGTTCACCCGATCCTCCATAACGGAGCACCGAATCAGATCCGAACGACGCTTGCGCCCCAGGTGAAACCGCCGCCCATCGCTTCAAGGACGACGAGATCGCCCTGCACGATGCGGCCGTCGCGAACGGCCTGGTCGAGCGCCAGAGGCACCGAGGCAGCCGAAGTATTGGCGTGCTGGCCCACCGTCATCACGACCTTTTCGGCCGGCAGATTGAGCTTGCGCGCCGTCGCATCGAGGATGCGGGCATTGGCCTGGTGCGGCACCAGCCAATCGATATCGGAAGGAGAATGTCCCGTTTCCTCAAGGACTTCCTTGAGAACTTCGGCCAGGTTCACGACAGCATGCCGGAAGACCTCACGGCCCTTCATGCGCAACTTGCCCACGGTGCCGGTCGTCGAGGGACCGCCATCGACATAGAGCAGTTCGTTGTGCGCGCCATCGGCATGAAGCCGCGTCGCCAGGATACCGCGCGAACCCTCTTCGCCCTGCTCCTGCGCTTCGAGAACGATCGCCCCGGCGCCGTCTCCGAAAAGAACGCAAGTGGTGCGATCTTCCCAGTCGAGAATGCGGCTGAAGGTTTCCGAACCGATGACGAGTGCCCGCTTGGCCATGCCGGTGCGGAGCATCGAATCGGCAACGCCCACTGCGTAGAGGAAACCGGAGCAGACGGCGGCGACGTCGAAAGCGATTCCGCCGCGGCAGCCGAGGTTGTTCTGGACGATCGTGGCCGTGGCCGGGAACGTCTGGTCAGGGGTGGCCGTGGCCAGCACGATCAGGTCGATCGACGAAGCTTCGAAGCCAGCCGCCTCGATGGCCTTGCGGGCCGCATCGGTCGCCAGGCTCGAGGTCGTTTCGTCGGGCGCGGCGATATGGCGATTGGAAATGCCAGTACGCTCGACGATCCATTCGTCGCTCGTGTCGACGCGCTCGGCGAGTTCGGCATTGCTGACCGCGCGTCGCGGCAGGGCCGAACCCGTACCGACGAGAACCGAACGAATCATCAGGCACTCTCTTCCTGGACGCGAGGCTTGCGCAGGGACGTCCCGCCCAGACGGGCAAGGTCCGCGGAAATCCGCTCGGTCACGTTTTCCTCCAGGAGGCGCGCGGTAACCGCCACGGCATTGGCAACGCCTGCGGCGTTCGCACCGCCATGGCTTTTCACCACGATGCCGTTGAGGCCCAGGAAAACCGCGCCGTTATGATTGTTGGGATCGAGGTGATGCTTGAGCAGCTCGGTGGCCGGCTTCGAGATCAGGAAACCGATCTTCGAGCGCAGCGAACTCGAAAAGCCGCGACGCAGCAGGTCTGCCACGAAGCGCGCCGTGCCTTCGACAGCCTTGAGCGCGACATTGCCCGAAAAACCGTCGGTCACGACGACATCCATGTCCCCGCGGCCAAGCTTGTCGGCTTCGGTGAAACCGTCGAACGAGATCGACAGGTCGGCGGCCGAGGCCTTGAGCATCGCCGCAGCGTCGCGCAAGTCTTCGGTGCCCTTGGTTTCCTCGGTGCCGATGTTCAGCAGGCGCACGCGCGGGTGCTCGCGGCCCGTGGCGACGCGGGCATAGGCAGCGCCCATGATCGCGAACTGCACGAGATTGCGCGCATCGCACTCGGCATTGGCGCCGAGGTCGAGCATGACCAGGTCATGATCTTCCAGAGTCGGCAGCAGGGCAGCCAGCGCCGGGCGATCGATGCCGGGCATCGTGCGCAACGCGAGCTTGGAAATCGCCATCAAAGCGCCGGTATTGCCGGCACTGACGGCGGCTCCGGCGTCACCCACCTTCACCGCCTCGATAGCGCGTCCCATCGAGGTGCCCTTGGCCCGGCGCAATGCCTGGCTGGGCTTATCCTCGCCACTGATGACGCCTTCAGTGTGCAATATCTCGGAACTTGCCCTGAGATTCGGATGGCTTTCGAGCGCGGCCTTGATCCGCGGCTCGTCACCGACCAACAGGAACTTGAAGCGATCGTGACGACGGCGCGCGAGAGCAGCGCCTTCAATCATGACGCGCACGCCCTCGTCGCCGCCCATCGCATCGACAGCGATACGCGGCAAACTCATGGGCAACCTCCGAAAATCGTCTTGGTCTTAAGCTTCGACCGCGACGATCTCACGACCGTTGTAGTGGCCGCAAGCGTTGCAGAGGTTGTGCGGGCGCTTCAGTTCGCCGCAGTTCGGGCATTCGTGGAATGCTTCGACCTGCAGAGCATCGTGGCTGCGGCGCATGCCCCGGCGGGACGGGGACGTTTTTCTTTTAGGGACAGCCATTTCGGCACCTGTTCCTGGAATTGAATGTCAAAAAGGCCGCCGGAAACCGTGTTCGCGGACCGGCGGCTTGCGAAGGCGCGCCTATAACCGATTTCGCACGAGTTGCAACCCGTTCCTCCCCGCAGCATGAACGTGAAATCCACCTAGGGGGAATTCGAACCATGATTCTGCAGACAACTTTGTGCCTCGCGGCCGCGGCCGGCGTGATTACCTTCTGGCATATAGCGCGTATCGGCCAGATGCGCATGCGGGAAAAGGTGCTGTTCGGCGACGGAGGCCACGATCCTCTCGCGCGGCGCATGCGGGCCCAGCTCAATTTCGTGGAAAGCACGCCTTTCGTGCTGATCCTGGCCGCAGCGATCGAAATGACCGGAAAGGGCGGCATCTGGCTGGCCATCATCGGCTCGCTCTTCATGCTGGGCCGCGTATCCCATGGCCTGGGCATGGACATCGACAGGCCCAACCCGCTGCGCATGGTCGGCGTTCTCGTGACCGTGCTGACGTTGGCCGGACTGTCCGCCGTGGCCGTGCTGATCGCCCTGGGGTGGTTCTAAAACGAAAAGGGCGGTGCACCGGCACCGCCCTCCTACTAATAGCGTGAGAAATGGCACAGCCCTCAGCCCGGCAAGCCGTGCTCCAGCGCCGCGTCGCCGACATAGGGATTGCTCGCCCGCTCGTCTCCGAACGTGCTGACAGGTCCGTGGCCCGGGACGAACGTCACTTCGTCCCCCAACGGCCAGAGCTTCGCGGTGATCGATTCGACCAGATCCTGAAGATTGCCGCGCGGGAAGTCCCATCGGCCGATGCCGCCCTTGAACAGCACGTCTCCCACCATCGCGAACTTGCTGGGTGCATGATGGAACACGATGTGCCCCGGCGTGTGCCCCGGGCAATGGACGACATCCAGTTCCAGCTCGCCCACGGTCACCCTGTCACCGTCTTCGAGCCAGCGATCGGGCTCGAACGTCTCGGCTTCCATGTTCCAGCGCGGACCGTCGTCGTCCAGTTTGGATATCCAGAACCGATCCTCTTCGTGAGGCCCCTCGATCGGGACGCCCATTTCCTTCGCGAAGATTCCCGCCATGCCGCAGTGATCGAGATGGCCATGGGTGACGAGTATCTTCTCCAGCGTCACCCCGGTCTTTTCCAGAGCCTGCCGCAGCTTGGGAAGGTCCCCTCCCGGATCGACGAAGGCACCGCGCATGGTCCTGGTGCACCACAGCAGTGAACAGTTCTGCTGGAGCGGCGTGACGGGAATGATGCCGACACGCATCGACTGTTCCTGAGGCTTCTCGCTGGTTTGGGTCATGGCTGCGGAAATGGCCGCAAGCCGGGAGGAATGCAACCTTGCGCCCCCTCCCCGGCAGGCCTGCGAGACGTTTAGATTCGCCCGCCCTTCCACACGACGCGTCCGATCACCTCGATTTCCTGGAGATCGCATTCGATGGGCCGATAGGCCGGGTTATCGCTCAACAAGGCGATGCGTCCGGCCCGCCCGGCCTCCAGTCGCTTCACCAGCACCGTATCGTCGAGTCGGACGACATGGATGCCGTCCCGCAGCGGCCGCCAGTCGCGGTCCACGAGGATCTCGTCGCCATCGCGCAGCACCGGCTCCATCGAATCGCCGCTGACCACGATGGCCGAGAGCATTTCCGGGCGCAGCCCCATCGAACGCAGCCAGCGGGGCGAGAAGCGGATCGTTCCGAACACGTCCTCCCCGTCCGGCAAAGCGCCCGGCCCTGCGGAGGCACCGATGGAAAGACGCGGAACATCCACCCAGTCATCGGCGTAGGAATTTTTGTCGTTTACGTAGGATTTTTCCTTCGATTTCCCGAATTCCGATTCGTCCACTCCGAAGAACCGTGCAAGCTGGCCGCGATCCCCCTCCTCCAGCTTCCTCGGGCTACCCTTTCTTATAAATTGCTGAAGATAAGTGGTATTTTTTCCGATCATTCGCGACAGGGATGAGAGGCTCGCACCGCGTTCCTCGGCAAGTTCCAGCAAACGGCGGCGAATTTCGGCGTTTTCCATAATGTAATCCTAGTCGTAGGAAATTTCCTAGACAAGCCCCATTCGGTTGGAACATATTAGGAACACGAGTCGCGAATCCCACTCACCGGAGCACACGGTTCCATGCTTTTACGCCAGATAGAGCGCTTCCTGCGCCTCACCCGGATGCCGTGGACCAAGTTCGGGCGCCTCGCTGCACACGATCCGCGATTCGTCGGCGATTTGCGCAACGGGCGCCGGCCCCGCGCCGGGACCGCGGCACGCATCCGACTTTTCATGACGACTTACCTGGAGAGCCCACATGCACGTTAATTTTGCCCATGACCGCGCGATGCTCGCATCGGCTCGACAGGCCCTGGGCGACGGTGCGCAGCGCTGTGCGGCGCGCGGACCATGGCTGCCCTTGATTGCGGCCCTGCTCAAACTCGCCGGTTCCCGCGCCGAGTTCCTGCGCCACGCCGAACGCCCCTGGACAAGCGCCACTTTCGCCGGCTCTCGCCATACGGTGGCACTGACTTTCGCGGGCGAGCACGCCATCGAGGACGGAGAGAATCTGATCGCGGCTCTGCCCGACCATGAATTCACCATTTCCGGCCACCTCGTGGCGGACGCGGTGGTGACCGAAGCCGACCACCGGGCAGGTCCGCCGCCCAGCCTGACCGTGGAGATCGAACTTCTGCTGCTCGAAGACTGCTGATCGGGAAAAAGCCACGCTGCGGGAAGGCAGGCGCGCGCCCTGCCTTCCCGTTTTCATTCAGAGGGCCAGCGAAAGCTCCCTGATCTCGCTGTTCAGGATGCGATCGTTTTCCGAATAGTCGACGGGGCAATCTATCACATGGACGCCCGGTGTATCGCGGCAGTGGGCCAGCAGTGTCTTGAGATGAGCCGCGCTCTCCACCCTGTGGCCGCTGGCGCCATAGCTCTCTGCATATTTCACGAAGTCGGGGTTGCCGTAAGTCAGCCCGAAATCGGCAAAGCCCATGTTGGCCTGCTTCCAGCGAATCATGCCATAGGCATTGTCGTTCAGGATCAGCACGGTGAGGTTGAGGCCCAGGCGAACCGCCGTTTCCATTTCCTGGCTGTTCATCATGAAGCCGCCGTCGCCGCAGACCGCGAAAATCTTGCGGTGCGGATAGACCATCGCGCTGGCCATGGCAGACGGCAGCCCTGCCCCCATCGATGCCAGCGCATTGTCTAGCAGCACGGTATTGGGCTTGGACGCGCAATAGCCGCGAGCAAACCACAATTTGTAGACGCCGTTGTCGAGGCAGACGATCGCGTCGTCAGGCAAGGCGCTGCGAACCTGCTTCACGAGATGCGGCGGGAAGATCGGGAAGCGCTCGTCGGCAGCCAGCCTTTCGGTATGCTCCACTTCGGCCTGGCGATAGCCGAGCATCGCATCGAAGTTCCATTTCGCCGAAGGCGCGATGGCTTCCTTGATCTGCCATACGGCGTTGGCGATATCGCCGATCACCTCGATATGCGGGAAATAGACCGGATCGACTTCCGCGGTCTTGGTCGAGACGTGGATCACCACGCGGTCGTTTCGCGTGCCGTCGTTATGCATGAAGAACGGCGGTTTTTCGATCACGTCGTGGCCGATATTGACGATGCAGTCGGCGTCCTCGATCGCACGGTGAACGAAATCGCCCGAGGACAGCGCCGCGCAGCCCAGGAAGCGCGGATGGCGCTCGTCGATCACGCCTTTGCCGAGCTGGGTGGTGAGGAAAGGAATTCCGGTCTTCTCGACGAATTCGCCCAGCATCTTGCTGGTCATCTTGCGGTTGGCGCCTGCACCGATCACCAGCACCGGGCGCTTCGCCTTCTGCAGGGCCTCCACCGCCTGTGCGATCGACTTCGCGTCAGCTGTTGGCCGCCTCACCGTCGAGCGCGGAATCGGGCGCGAATCGGTATATTCGTCGGCAATGTCCTCGGGCAGTTCGACATGGGTGGCGCCGGGCTTCTCTTCCTCGGCGATGCGGAACGCCTCGCGGACGCGGCTCGGGATATTGTCCGAACTGGCCATCTGGTGCGCGTACTTGGTGATGGGCTGCATCATCGAAACGACATCGAGGATCTGGAAGCGCCCCTGCTTCGATTTCTTGATCGGCTTTTGCCCGGTAATCATCAGCATCGGCATGCCGCCAAGCGTCGCATAAGCCGCGGCGGTCACGAAATTGGTCGCGCCCGGGCCGAGTGTGGAGAGGCAGACGCCCACTTTCCCGGTATGGCGGCCATAAGTGGCCGCCATGAAGCCCGCCCCTTGCTCGTGCCGGGTGAGAATCAGCCGGATCTGTTTGGACCGCGAGAGCGAATCGAGGAAATCGAGGTTCTCCTCACCCGGAACGCCGAAGATATATTCTACGCCCTCCGCTTCCAGGCATTCGATGAATAGATCGGACGCCTTGCGCTTGTCGCTCTCTGCCATGTGCATCTTCCCTCCGCTTGATCCCGAATTTCAGGTCGTAGTGTCAGGGCATGTGGCAAAGAATTCAACGCCGGGCATCTGGCCAAAGTAGTGGCCGGTCAATAACCCCGCGACAGATCGACGACATGCTCCAAGGGCTCGCCGCGCACGAAGTGCTGGAGATTGGCGAGAAATCGCGCAGATCCGCGCTCATACAGGGTGTCCTGCGCCCGGCCGGCAAGGTGCATCGAAATATGGATATTTTCGCGCGACCAGAGCGGATGGTCGGCCGGAAGCGGCTCGGGCTCCGTCACGTCGAGGAAAGCGCCGCCCAGATGGCCCGAGTCGATGGCGGCCAGCAGGGCGTCCTGGTCGATCACCGTCCCGCGCGCGAAGTTGAGGAAGACGGCGCCGGGCTTCATCGCAGAGAACTCCGCCTCACCGAACATGCGCTGGGTTTCCGGGGTCGAGGGCACGACGGCGATGACCCACTCGAATCGGCCGAGTTCCGCGCGCCAAGCATCCGATGCCAGGTCGCCCGGTCCCGGACGGCGGCGCACGCCCGTCACGTCCGCACCGAACACGCGCAGGAGTTCGGCTATCCGGCCGCCGATCTCGCCGGCGCCGACCACCAGGACTTTCGAATCCAGCAGTTCGCGCTTGCCGGGCGGCTGGGCCAGCCACTGGTGCCGATCTTGCGCCCGCACCACCTCGCGCCAGCCCTTGGCGACCGTCAGCATCCCCATCACCGCATATTCGGCCACCGACTGCGCATGAATGCCCGAACCGTTGGTAAGCTGGACGCCGCGCTCCGCCAGGAGCGTCAGGGGCAGCCAGTCGACCCCAGACGACAGCGCCGTGTACCAGGTCAGCTTGTCTGCAGCGGCAATGAACTCGGCCGCGATGGCAGGCGATACGGGATCGAGCCAGGCGATCTCCGCGCGCGGTGCCAGTTGCAGCAGCTGCGCATCGCTTTCGAACCAGAGCGGCTCCACGCCCTCGGGCAAGCGCCCTTCAAGAAGGGCACGCGACTTGGCGTTGATCACGGCGGCGGTCATGGACGAACTCCGATTGGCGGCCTATTTCAGGCCTTTGCACCTTGATCGGGATGGCCAGCAGGGATGACAAGGGGGCCTGGCCCGCGCTTACTGCAAGACCGGTCCCGCCCCGCTCAAGCGGTCAGCCGAGCTTCCATTCCCAGCCCAGCGGATCGCCGTCCATCACGTCCACGCCCTTCGCGGTCAGCGCGTCGCGCAGGGCATCCGATGTCGCGAAATCCTTCTGCGCGCGCGCTTCCTTGCGCTGGACGAGGACGCCCTCGATTTCGGCCTCGGTGATCTCGGCCGCCTTGGGCCGAAGGCGAAGATCGGCGCGGCTGGTGCCGAACAAGTCGAGACCCAGCACCGCGTCCATCGCCTCGATCACGGCCCGCTTGGCGCCGGGATCGACTTTCTTGGCGGCCAGAACGTCTTCCAGCGCGGTGAGCGCCACGGCGGTGTTCAGATCCTCTCCCACCGCCTTCTCGAAAGTTTCGAGCATGGGCGCGAGCTTGGGATGGCCGGCATCGCCCGGCTCCACGTCGCCCAGTCGCTCGATCACGATGATCATGCGCTTGAGGCGAACCAGCGCGGCGGCCAGCCCATCCCACGAAAATTCCAGCTCCGAGCGATAATGCGCCTGCAGGCACATCATGCGGTAGCCGAGCGGGTGGTAGCCCTTGTCGATCAGCAATTGCAGCCGCAGGAATTCACCCGAGCTCTTGCTCATCTTGCCTGAGCGTTCGACCAGAAAATTGTTGTGCATCCATACCTTGGCACCAGAATTTGCGGCCACGTCGAGGCCGTTGGTGCAGCAGAATGCCTGGTTCTGGGCAATTTCGTTGGGGTGATGGATCTCGCGGTGATCGATGCCGCCGGTGTGGATGTCGAAAGGAAAGCCGAGCAAGTCGCCGGACATCACCGAGCATTCGAGATGCCATCCCGGAGCACCTTTGCCCCAAGGCGAATCCCATTCCATCTGGCGCGTCTCGCCCGACGGAGTCTTGCGCCATATGGCGAAGTCCGCCGCATTGCGCTTGCCCGCGACAGCCTCGATGCGCCCCTCCCCCTCGTCCGTGACGGCCCGGGCCAGGCGGCCATAATCGGACACGGTGGAAACATCGAAATAGAGACCACTTTCCAATTCATAGCAGTGAGTTGGAGCGATCTTCTCGGCAAATTCTATCATCTGCGGCACATAGTCGGTCGCGATCGACCACTTCGCCGGCTGACGGATATTGAGCGCCTTGATGTCGGCCCAATAGGCCTGGGTGTAATGGGCGGCGATGTCCCAGATGGACTGCGCCTGGGTGCGCGCCATCTTCTCCATCTTGTCCTCACCGGCATCGGCGTCGTCAGTCAGGTGGCCGACATCGGTGATGTTGATGACGTGCGTGAGCTTGTAGCCCTTGTGGCTCAGCGTCCGGCCGAGGATGTCCGCGAAGACATAGGCGCGCATGTTGCCGATATGGGGGTAGTTGTAGACCGTCGGCCCGCAGCTGTAGACCCGCGCCTCGCCTTCATGGACGGGCTGGAACGGCTCCAGCTGGCGGGTAAGGCTGTTGAACAGGGTCAGGCTTTGGGTTTCGGTCATGCGCCGCGGCATAAGCGGCTGGCCGAGGCGAGGTCAATCCTTGAGGACGCCGAGCCGAGCGGATCCCGATGGCGGGAAGCTCCCGCGCAAGCGACGGCGCAAAGAAAGGCCGGCAGTCCCGGACCAGGTCCGGGACGCCCTCATTTCCTGCCCTTTTCCTCTTCGAACAGTCCGGCGAGTTGTTCGATCATGGTCCCGCCGAGCTGTTCGGCGTCCATGATCGTCACGGCGCGGCGGTAGTAGCGCGTCACATCGTGGCCGATGCCGATGGCGACGAGCTGGACCGGGCTCTTGGTCTCGATCCACTCGATCACGCGGCGAAGGTGCGCTTCGAGATAGCCTGCGGAGTTCACCGATAGCGTCGAATCGTCCACCGGAGCGCCGTCGGAGATCACCATCATGATCCGCCGGTCCTCAGGCCGGGCCAGCATGCGGTTGTGCGCCCAGAGCAGCGCCTCGCCGTCGATATTTTCCTTCAGCAGGCCCTCGCGCATCATCAGGCCCAGGTTCTTGCGCGCCCGGCGCCACGGCTCGTCGGCCTTCTTGTAGATGATGTGACGAAGATCGTTGAGGCGGCCCGGATGCTGGGGGCGCCCGTTCGACAGCCAGGACTCGCGGCTCTGCCCGCCCTTCCAGGCGCGCGTGGTGAAACCCAGGATCTCCACTTTGACGCCGCAGCGCTCCAGCGTGCGCGCCAGCACATCCGCGCTGATCGCCGCGATCGAGATCGGACGACCGCGCATCGAGCCGGAATTGTCGAGCAGCAGAGTGACGATGGTATCCTTGAACTCGACATCGCGCTCGATCTTGTAGGACAGCGACTGTCCGGGCGAGACGACCACGCGGGCGAGCCGCGCGGCATCGAGCATGCCCTCTTCCTGGTCAAAGTCCCATGAACGGTTCTGCTGGGCCATGAGGCGGCGCTGGAGCCGGTTGGCAAGGCGCGTCACCACGCCCTGCAACCCCTTGAGCTGGGCATCGAGGTAGGCGCGCAGACGGGTCAGTTCCTCGTCGTCGCACAGTTCGGAAGCGACCACCACTTCGTCGAAGGCCTCGGTGAAGACCTGATAGTCGAAGCTGTCGGGAATGTCGGTCCAGGGCCGGTTCGGGCGCACGGGCATCATGCCCTCCTCGCCTTCCTGTCCCTCTTCGCCGTCCTCCATCTCGTCCGAGTTCTCGCCCTCGGCCTCGCTCTCGCCCTCGTCCTGACCGCTCGACGGCTCGGCAGCCATCTCGGTGGACTGCTCCTCCTTGCCGCTTTCGTCGCCGGTTTCGTCTTCCTCGGTCTCCTCGTCGCCGTCCATGTCCTCGGACTCTTCGGGCGGCTGTTCGATCTGCTCGGCCTGGGTCATCTCCAGGTGCATGAGCATGTCGAGCGAGAGCTTCTGGAAGGCTTTCTGGTTCTCGATGGAATCGGCCAGCGCCTCGAAATCGTCACCGGCCTTCGATTCGATCCAGCGGCGGACCATGTCGACGCCGAACTGGGCCGATTCCGGCACTGGCTGGCCGGTCAGACGCTCGCGCAGCATGAGCGCCAGCGCGGTCGGGATCGGCACGCCGTCCGGGCTGTCCGCCCGCGAGATCGGATCGCTGGCGATGCGCGCTTCCAGCGAGGCATCGAGGTTGGCGCGCATGCCCTCGTAGTGATTGGCGCCCAGCGCCTCGTAGCGCACGGCCTCCACCGCATCGTAGCAGGCCCGGGCCGAAGGATCGGCGGGCGCATTGCGCGTGTGCAGCCTGTCGTTGTGGTGGCGCAGCCTGAGCGCGAAACTGTCGGCATAGCCGCGCGCCTGCATGGCGGCCGCCTGGGGAATCGAGCGGCCCGGCATCGGCACGCGGAACGTCTGGCCGGTGGAGCTTGGAGCGTCGGCGGTCCAGTTGACCTCGACTTCGGCATCCTGCGCGATGGCGCGCGAAGCGCCGGTCAGGGCCAGCTTGAAGCGATCGACGGGTGTTTCATCGGACATGACCGCTCAATGGCGACATAGTCCGCCGGGTGCAAGCCGGGAAGGATCGGTTGGGAGCAAGAGGTCGTCCCGGACGCGGTCCGGGACGACGATCCATGCTGCCCTGACCTCGGGCCGGAACGGCTTCAGATCAGAGCGACTTCAAATCAGAGCGGCGTCAAATCAGAGGGACTGGCCGGTCTTGGCCCAGTCGGCCATGAAGCCTTCGATGCCCTTGTCCGTGAGGACGTGCTTCACGAGGTTCTTGATGACGGCCGGCGGCATCGTCGCGACGTCGGCGCCGATGCGGGCGCATTCGAGGACGTGGACCGGGTGGCGGATCGAGGCGGCGAGGATTTCGGTCTCGAAAGCGTAGTTGTCGTAGATCAGGCGGATGTCGCGGATCAGGTCCATGCCGTCGAAGCCGTTGTCGTCATGACGGCCGACGAAAGGCGAGACGAAGCTGGCGCCGGCCTTGGCCGCGAGCAGGGCCTGGTTGGCCGAGAAGCAGAGCGTGACGTTGACGAGCGTGCCGTCGCTGGTCAGCTTCTTGCAGGTTTTCAGGCCGTCAATGGTGAGCGGCACCTTGATGCAGACGTTGTCGGCGATCTTGCGGAGGATTTCGGCCTCGCGCATCATGCCTTCGTGGTCGAGCGCAACGACTTCGGCGCTGACCGGACCGTCGACCAGACCGCAGATTTCCTTGGTGACTTCCAGGAAGTCGCGGCCGGACTTGGCGATCAGCGAGGGGTTGGTGGTGACGCCGTCGAGCAGGCCGGTGGCGGCCAGATCGGCGATGTCGTTGGTGTCTGCGGTGTCGACGAAGAACTTCATGGCGCGGTTCCTGTGGGTGCGGGGCTGCGACGGGCGGCGTCGCGCTGCCCGTCGATTCTGGCGCCCCCTATAGGGAAGCGCGCCCTTCCCCGCTACCCTGCGCCTTGCGGCCGCCGGAGCGGCCGGCCGGTCAGGCCTTCTTGAACGCGCCGATCAGCACGGCATCGTTGGTATCGGCCGGATCCTGGCGGATGGCCGCCTCGGCCGCACCGATCTCGTACCAGATGCCGTTGTCGGCATCGAGCGCGAGGGCATGGGCGGTGTCCTGGACGGTCACGCCCTTCAGCGCGGCGATCGCCTGGTTCAGCGTGGGGTCCTGCGCCTCCTTCATGGCGCGCTCGATCTCGGGGATCATGGCGTTGACGAGAGCCGGCCCCATCGCGCGGCGCAGCAGCGTGGTGGCCGCGGTATTGCCGCCTGCCATCACTTCGGCCGGATTCGGGATGGCGACGCTCTGCACGGTCTTGAGCACCAGCGGACCGGCCACGCGCGCGCCCGGCGTCGCGAAGAGGTTGAGCTGGTACTGAAGCTTGTCGCGGAAGGCCTTCGACTTGAGCACGCCCGTGGTGGTGCGCCCGGGGCGGTCGAACAGCACCGGCATCGGGATGCGGGCCACGGGGCTGGTCCAGAAGCCCTCGGGCTGGCCGAGCCAGGCGAAAGCCCGTTCCGAGGAAAAGCGCATGAGGCGGCGTACCGGGTCCGCGCCGGCCGAAGAGCCCGAACCCAGGCCCGAACCCGCCGCGAGAGTCGAGCAGCCCGGCAGCATCAGCATTCCGGTTGCAAGCATGCCGATGAGCACGCCGCGGCGGCTCCAGTCGGACCGAAGCGCGCTTGCCGCGGCGGTTTCGACATGCATGTCCGCTTCCGCCGAAGCACCCATGGCTGCCGAATTATCCCCTGTTCCCCAGTTCACCATCATCAACTCCTTCACGCCCCCGGACAGCAGTGCCTATATGCAACCTACATGAAACGCGTCCGAATCCTCGTCTTCAACGCCGCACTGGGCGTCCTCGACTACCGCGTCCCCGAAGGCATGGCGATAGAATTCGGCTCCGTGGTGGTTGCGCCCCTCGGGCCGAGGCAGGTGCTCGGCATCGTCTGGGAGCCGCAACGCCTGAACACGCAGGAAGTGCCTGAATCGAAACTGCGCCCCCTGCTGGAAGTCATGCCCGTACCGCCGCTGCCGGAGCGTCTGCGGCGCCTCATCGAATGGACCGCGGACTACTACTGCGCTTCGCTCTCGTCCGTGGCGCGCATGGCGCTGGGCAGCATGGCGGCGCTGCGCGGCGGCGGCACCACCACCGAATACCGCCTGACCGGGCAGGAGCCCGCCCGGCTCACCCCGCAACGCGCCGCCGCGCTGGACGCACTCCAAGGCGAGCAGGCCTCGATCAAGGAACTGGCCGAGCTGGCCTCGGTGTCGGACGGCGTTCTGCGCGGCATGGTCGGCGCGGGCCTGCTGGAGCCGGTGGTCGTCGATCTCGACCGTCCCTATGCCCGCGCCCGGCCCGAACATGCCCAGCCCATGCTGTCGGACGGTCAACAGGAAGCGGCCGACATCTTCGTCGAGGCCGTTCGCGCCGATGCGTTCGCGCCGTTCCTGCTCGACGGCGTGACCGGCTCTGGAAAGACCGAGACTTATTTCGAGGCGGTGGCCGAGGCGCTGCGGCGCGGACGGCAGATCCTGGTCCTGCTGCCCGAGATCGCGCTGACCGAGAATTTCCTGCGCCGCTTCGAGCACCGCTTCGGCGTGCCACCGATCCTCTGGCATTCTTCGCTGAAATCCAGCGAGCGGCGCCGCGCCTGGCGCGCCATCGTGGCGGGCGAGGCGCAAGTCGTGGTCGGCGCGCGCTCGGCGCTGTTCCTGCCTTATGCCCGCCTCGGCCTGATCGTGGTCGACGAGGCTCACGAAGTCTCGTTCAAGCAGGACGACGGGGTGCGCTACAACGCGCGCGACGTGGCGGTGATGCGCGCCAAGTTCGAAGGGATACCGGTCGTGCTCGCCAGCGCGACACCCGCGCTCGAATCGATGCAGCTGGCCGAGGCAGGCGTCTATCGCAAGGTCGACCTGCCCTCGCGCTTCGGCGGCGCGCAACTGCCCGACATCCAGATCCTCGACTTGCGCCAGGAGCCGCCCGAGCGCGGCAAGTGGCTCGCCCCGCGCCTGGTCGAGGAAATGAAGGCGCGGCTGGCGCGCGGCGAACAGTCCCTGTTGTTCCTCAACCGCCGCGGTTACGCGCCGCTGACGCTGTGCCGTCACTGCGGCTACCGTTTCCAGTGCCCGAACTGCACGGCCTGGCTGGTGGAGCACCGCTTCTCGCAGCGCCTGGCCTGCCACCACTGCGGCCATGAAGTGCCGGTACCCGCGGCCTGCCCCGAATGCGGCACCGGAGACTGCCTGGTCGCCTGCGGGCCGGGGGTCGAGCGCATTGCCGACGAAGTCGCCGAGATCCTGCCTGAGGCCCGTGTCGCGCTCGTCACGTCCGATACGATGAACACGGCCGAAGCCGTCGGCGAATTCGTCGCCAAGGCGGAGGGTAAGGCGATCGACGTCATCGTCGGCACGCAGCTCGTGACCAAGGGCTACCACTTTCCCGATCTCACGCTGGTGGGCGTGGTCGATGCCGACCTCGGCCTGGAGGGCGGCGACTTGCGGGCGGCGGAGCGCACCTACCAGCAGGTCGCCCAAGTCGCCGGACGCGCGGGCCGCGGCGAAAAGCCGGGCGAAGTGCTGATTCAGACGCGCCATCCGGAAGCCTCGGTGATCTCGGCGCTGGCCGCCGGGGACCGGGACGCATTCTACGCCGCCGAGACCGAGGCCCGCCGCGATGCGGGTGCGCCCCCCTTCGGACGCTGGGCGGCGATCATCGTTTCCTCGGAAGACCAGTCCGAGGCGAAAGCCGCCGCCCGCGCCATTGGCGGCACGGCGCCGAACCATCCCGACATGCTGGTGCTCGGCCCGGCCCCTGCCCCGCTATCGCTGCTCCGCGGCCGTCATCGGTTCCGCCTGCTGATCAATGCCCGTCGCTCGGCCGAATTGCAGAAGACCCTGCGCGAATGGCTGGAGCCGCTGCAATTCCCCCGCGGGGTGCGGGTGAACATCGACATCGACCCTTATTCGTTCGTGTGAATTCCACCGCGCCGGATCGATGCGCGGCGAGGGCCTTGCCGTTCACCCCCGCTCCCGCTTGAGCAGTTCCCGCTTGATCTCCTCGCCGTAAGCATAGCCGCCGATCGATCCGTCCTTGCGGATCACCCGGTGGCAGGGAATGAGCACCGCGACATTGTTGGCCCCGTTCGCCGAGCCTGCCGCGCGCACCGCGCCCGGCTTGCCGACCGCCGCCGCGATCTGGGCATAGCTACGCGTCTCGCCGGCGGGAATGCGCTGCAGCTCGCGCCAGACCGCCTCCTGAAACGCCGTGCCCTGCACATCGAGCGGGATCACCCGCGACTGTCCCGGCTGCTCCACTGCCGCGACGACGCTGGCCAGCAGGTTCGCAAAGTCGCTGCCGCCTTCCACCAGTTCCGCATTCGGAAACCGCGCCGCCAGTTCCTCGCGCCCTTCCTCGAAGGAGAGCCGGCACACGCCCTTTCCGGTCGCCGCCACCAGCATGGCGCCGAGGCTGGTGGGAACGACGGCCCAGTGGATGGTCACGCCGCGCCCACCCTCGCGCCAGGCCGAAGGCGTCATGCCCAGCCTGCCCTCGCTTGCCTCGTAGAACCGCGAGCTGGCGCCAAACCCGGCCTCGTAGATCGCCTCGGTCACGCTCGCGCCGCTGCTCAGGGCATCGCCGGCACGCGCGACCCGCTTCGCCCGGAGATATTCCGCCGGCGACAGACCGACCGCGCGCTTGAACACCCGCTGGAAATGCGTCGGACTATAGCCCGCCGCCTCGGCCAGCTCGGCAAGGCCCGGCGTTCGCTCCTCATCGGAATCGAGCAACCGCAGCGCAATCGTCACCGCTTCCTCGTCGCGCGAGACATCGTTGGGCCGGCAGCGCATGCAGGCGCGCAGGCCGAACTGCTCCGCCTCGCCGGCATCCGGGAAGAACCGCACATTCTCGCGCCGGGGGTGCCGCGCCGAGCAGGAGGGGCGGCAGTAAATGCCAGTGGTCAGCACGCCGGTGACGAAGCGGCCGTCGAACGTGCGGTCGCGCGACTGCACGGCCTGCCAGGCGCGGTCCTCGCTTACGGAGGTGTCCAGGACGGTCACTGCATCTCTCCATGGCGTTCGATCCGCGCGGCGAAGCAGCCGTAAGCGGCATTGTGAGCGTGAATCCCGGCAATCGCGGGATCTTCGAACAAGGCCCCGATCGCTTCCTCGATCTCGCCCGGTCCTGCCAGTCTGCCCCGGACCAGCATCCCCTCCCGGTCGAAGCCCCGCAACGAAAGCGTGCGACCGGCGAACACCGGGGGCAGCCGGTCGACATGCGGCTCGGCCTCCGCCGCGTTCTCCCTTACATATATCGCATAGGCGCTGCGATAGGGACCGGCGACATCATGGCTGACGAAATTCGCCAGGATCAGGCTTTCGCCCGGCTCGGCATCCTGCAGGCTGACACGGCACGGATAGCCCGGACGGGAGGTCGCCATCACGCGCCGCATCCCGTTTTTCTCCAGTTCCTGCGCGTCCATCGCGAAAAACGGTGCAAACCGATCTCTCGGCAAACCGATGATTCGATAGGTCATGGCAAACTCCATTGGTTCGTTTGTCCCAACGTTGCAGCAGCCGCTGCGGCGATACTTCCCGCCCCTTGCTTTTAAAGCGCTTTCCCAACCATTGTGGTCAGGCCGCCTCCCATAGCTTGCATCGTAACACTATCGTCGCTATGCGCGCCCCGTCTGCGGGCCGGGGGGCACGTCATTGTCGTGCGCCCCAAAGTGTCCCAGCCCACCCGATGTAAGGATAGGACACGCGTGGAGAATTCCGGCGGCATCAAGGCCAGCTTGCAAGGACGCTACGCTTCGGCGCTGTTTGATCTTGCCAGCGAGAACGGCGTCGTAACGACGGTCGAATCCGACCTCGAAAAGATCGCCCTCGCCATCAGCGAAAGCGCCGATCTGGCCGAGCTGATTCGCAACCCCGAAATCAGCCGCAAGGCTGCCGGCGCGGCCATCGAAGCCGTTGCCGATGTCCTCGGCCTTGCGCCGCTGACCAGGAACTTCCTGGGCGTTCTGGCGGCCAATCGCCGTCTCGTCGCCCTTCCCGAGATCATCCGCGCCTTCGCTTCGATCGCCGCCGCCCAGCGCGGTGAATCGACGGCCGAAGTCACGTCGGCTCACGCCCTGGACGACCAGCAGGTCGAGCAGCTGCGCCAGAAGCTGGAACTGCGCGAGGGTCGCAAGGTCAAGGTCAGCACCAAGGTTGATCCGGACCTGCTCGGCGGTCTCGTCGTCACCATCGGCTCCAAGCGCATCGACAGCTCGATCCGCACCCGTCTCAATTCGCTCGCCCAGGCCATGAAGGGCTAAGAAAGGCAGAACAATGGATATCCGCGCAGCAGAAATCTCGAAGGTCATCAAGGACCAGATCGCCAGCTTCGGCACCGAAGCCCAGGTTTCCGAAGTCGGCTCGGTTCTGTCGGTCGGTGACGGCATCGCCCGCATCCACGGCCTCGACAAGGTCCAGGCCGGTGAAATGGTCGAATTCGCCAACGGCGTTCAGGGCATGGCCCTCAACCTCGAAGCCGACAACGTCGGCGTCGTGATCTTCGGCTCGGACGCCGAGATCAAGGAAGGCGACAGCGTCAAGCGCACCAACACCATCGTCGACGTTCCCGTCGGCAAGGGCCTGCTCGGCCGCGTGGTGGACGCCCTCGGCAACCCGATCGACGGCAAGGGCCCGATCGTCGCCGAGAAGCGCGCCCGCGTCGAAGCCAAGGCTCCCGGCATCATCCCGCGCAAGTCGGTGCACGAACCCGTGCAGACCGGCCTCAAGGCGATCGACGCGCTCGTTCCCGTCGGCCGCGGCCAGCGCGAATTGATCATCGGTGACCGCCAGACCGGCAAGACCGCCGTCGCCATCGACACCTTCATCAACCAGAAGGAAGCGAACGCAGGCGACGACGAATCCAAGAAGCTCTACTGCATCTACGTTGCCGTCGGCCAGAAGCGCTCGACCGTCGCGCAGATCGTGCGCCAGCTCGAAGAGAACGGCGCGATGGAATACTCCATCGTCATCGCCGCCACCGCTTCGGAGCCCGCTCCGCTGCAGTACCTCGCGCCCTACACCGGCGCCGCGATGGGCGAATTCTTCCGCGACAACGCGATGCACGCCGTGATCGTGTATGACGACCTTTCCAAGCAGGCCGTCGCCTATCGCCAGATGTCGCTGCTGCTGCGCCGTCCTCCGGGCCGCGAAGCCTATCCGGGCGACGTGTTCTATCTCCACAGCCGCCTGCTTGAGCGCGCCGCGAAGATGAACGACGAGAACGGCAACGGCTCGCTCACCGCGCTTCCGATCATCGAAACGCAGGCCGGCGACGTCTCGGCCTACATTCCGACCAACGTGATCTCGATCACCGACGGCCAGATCTTCCTTGAAACCGGCCTGTTCTACCAGGGCATCCGTCCGGCCATCAACGTGGGTCTGTCGGTGTCGCGCGTCGGCGGTTCGGCCCAGACCAAGGCGATGAAGAAGGTTGCCGGCTCGATCAAGCTGGAGCTGGCGCAGTACCGCGAAATGGCGGCCTTCGCCCAGTTCGGTTCGGACCTCGACGCCTCGACCCAGAAGCTCCTCAACCGCGGTGCGCGCCTGACCGAACTGCTCAAGCAGAAGCAGTTCTCGCCGCTGTCGTTCGAAGAACAGACCGTGTCGATCTTCGCCGGCACCAACGGCTACCTCGACGGCCTGCCGGTCGCCAAGGTCACCGAGTATGAAGCCGAAATGCTCGACTTCATGCACGAACAGCATGCCGATGTCCTCGCGCTGATCCGCTCGACCAAGGACTTTGGCGACGAAGCCAAGAGCAAGACCAAGGCCGCGCTCGACGCCTTCGCCAAGCAGTTCGCTTAAGAGAAACCGTCATCCCGGTGTAAGCCGGGATCGCGGGCCATCATCGGGACCGACCTCCCTGCGAGGCACTTCCTGAAGATGGCCCACCGGTCCCGGACCATCCCGGGGAAGACGAAACGAGGAACAACGAGTGGCTTCGCTCAAGGAACTCAAGGGCCGCATCAACTCGGTCAAGTCGACCCAGAAGATCACCAAGGCCAAGCAGATGGTCGCCGCGGCCAAGCTGCGCAAGGCGCAGGCCGCCGCGGAGTCCGCGCGTCCCTACGCCGCCCGCCTCGCAGAGGTCATGGGCTCGCTCGCGTCCAAGATCACCGTCAGCGAGAACAGCCCCAAGCTGCTCGCCGGCACCGGCAGCGACAAGGTGCATCTGCTCGTCGTCGCGAACTCGGACAAGGGCCTGTGCGGCGCGTTCAACTCGAACA
The DNA here is from genome assembly GCF_004368805.1 of Novosphingobium sp. PhB55. Lineage (NCBI taxonomy): Bacteria > Pseudomonadati > Pseudomonadota > Alphaproteobacteria > Sphingomonadales > Sphingomonadaceae > Novosphingobium > Novosphingobium sp. PhB55. The sequence continues at coordinate 570,178 of NZ_SODQ01000001.1, forward strand.
TCGTCAAGGCTGCCCGCGTCAAGGCGCGTGAACTGGAAGCACAGGGCAAGACCGTCCTGTTCTACCTCGTCGGTCGCAAGGGCCGCGCGCCGCTGCGCCGCGAGTTCCCGAAGCAGATCGCCCACATGTTCGACACCACCGATGTGCGTGACCCCGGCTTCGACGAAGCCGAGCGTATCGCCAACGAACTGGTGGCGATGTACGAAGCCGGCAAGTTCGACGTGGCGCATCTGTTCTACTCGAAGTTCCGTTCGGCCCTGCTGCAGGAGCCGACAGACCAGCAGATCATTCCCGTCCCCGCTCCCAAGGCGGTGGCCGCTACCGCCGGTGCGGATGCGGTGACCGAATACGAGCCGGAGGAAGAGGAAATCCTCGCCGCGCTGCTGCCGCGCTACTTGCGCACCCAGCTGTTCGGCGCCCTGCTGGAAAACGCCGCGTCCGAACAGGGTGCGTCGATGACGGCGATGGACAACGCCACCCGCAACGCCGGTGACCTGATCAAGAAGCTGACCATCGTCTACAATCGCACCCGCCAGGCTGCGATCACCACCGAACTCGTCGAAATCATTGCTGGCGCGGAAGCGCTTTAAGTCATCGCAGGCAAGGAAACCGAAATGGCCACTGCACCCGTGCTCAACCAAACTTCTACCGGCAAGATCAGCCAGGTCATCGGCGCCGTCGTCGACGTGACCTTCGAAGGCGAACTGCCCGCCATCCTCTCCGCGCTAGAGACCGAGAACAACGGCCAGAAGCTGGTTCTCGAAGTCGCCCAGCACCTCGGCGAGAACACCGTGCGCACCATCGCCATGGACGGCACCGACGGTCTGACCCGCGGCCAGCCCGTGTCGAACACCGGCAAGCAGATCTCGGTGCCGGTCGGCCCCAAGACGCTCGGCCGCATCATGAACGTCGTCGGCGATCCCATCGACGAGCGCGGCCCGGTCGGCTCGGACATGTTCGCCCCGATCCACGCCGAAGCCCCACCCTTCGTCGACCAGTCGACCGAAGCGGCGATCCTGGTCACCGGCATCAAGGTCATCGACCTTCTCGCGCCTTACGCCAAGGGCGGCAAGATCGGCCTGTTCGGCGGCGCCGGCGTGGGCAAGACGGTTCTCATCCAGGAACTGATCAACAACATCGCCAAGGGCCACGGCGGCGTCTCGGTCTTCGCGGGCGTCGGTGAACGTACCCGTGAAGGCAACGACCTCTACCACGAATTCCTCGACGCCGGCGTTATCGCCAAGGACGCCGAAGGCAACGCCGTGTCGGAAGGCTCGAAGGTTGCTCTCGTGTTCGGCCAGATGAACGAGCCGCCGGGCGCCCGCGCCCGCGTCGCGCTTTCGGGCCTGACCATGGCCGAGTACTTCCGCGACCAGGAAGGCCAGGACGTTCTGTTCTTCGTCGACAACATCTTCCGCTTCACCCAGGCGGGTGCGGAAGTGTCGGCGCTGCTCGGCCGTATTCCTTCGGCCGTGGGCTATCAGCCGACCCTGTCGACCGACATGGGCCAGCTGCAGGAACGCATCACCTCGACCACCAAGGGCTCGATCACCTCGGTCCAGGCGATCTACGTTCCCGCGGACGACCTTACCGACCCGGCGCCGGCCACCTCGTTCGCCCACTTGGACGCAACGACCACGCTGAACCGCGCCATTTCGGAACTGGGCATCTACCCGGCCGTCGACCCGCTCGACTCGACCTCGCGCGTTCTTGAGCCCCGCGTCGTCGGTGCCGAGCACTACGAAACCGCCCGCCGCGTTCAGGAAACCCTGCAGAAGTACAAGTCGCTTCAGGACATCATCGCGATCCTGGGCATGGACGAGCTTTCGGAAGAAGATAAGCTCACCGTCGCCCGCGCCCGCAAGATCCAGAAGTTCCTTTCGCAGCCGTTCCACGTCGCGGAAGTCTTCACCGGCATCCCGGGCAAATTCGTCCAGCTCGAAGACACCGTGAAGTCGTTCAAGGCCGTCGTCGAAGGCGAATACGATCACCTTCCGGAAGCAGCCTTCTACATGGTCGGCGGCATCGAGGAAGCGGTCGCCAAGGCCAAGAAGCTGGCCGAAGAGGCGTAATCGATCATGGCTCTGCACTTCGAACTCGTCACGCCGGCCAAGCTCGTCCGCTCGGAAGACGTCCACATGGTGGTCGTCCCCGGCACCGAAGGCGAGTTCGGCGTGCTGGAGGGCCACGCGCCCTTCATGTCGACGATCGCCGACGGCGCGCTCAAGGTCTACCGGACCGAGAACGCCACTCCGGAAGAAATCCGCATCACCGGCGGCTTCGCCGAAGTGGGCGACAAAGGCCTGACCGTACTCGCCGAGCACGTCGGCTGATCTTCGACACAGCCTGATGAGGCTTCAGAAAGGGCGTCGCCGGGCAACCGGCGGCGCCCTTTGCCATTCCAGCCCCCAGCCCCCAGCCCCCAGCCTCCATGCCTTTTGCGCTTTGATAACCATTCTTTGACTATGGAAGCCGCGAAAGCTTGAGGAAATGGCATGGGGAACTTGACGATAACGACTGGTTCGCCTGCCTTGGACCGAAGCATCTTCAGAACCGGACGCAACTGGCGTGTTCTACTTTGCCGCACGCGAACGGGGCAGTTTCTCATACTGTTCGCCTTCGCCCTGTTGATCCGGGCTCCGGCTTTCGGCGAGTGGAACTTCGATATCGACGAGCAGTTTTACGCGCTCGTCGGCCAACGGCTGCTTGCGGGTGATATCCTTTATCTGGACATCTGGGATCGAAAGCCCCCGGCGCTCTATCTCACCTATTCGCTGCTCAGCCTCGTTTCCCGATCGTTTCTTTTCTACCACCTTGCCGCCACGATAAGCGCCGCGCTCGGCGCATATGGCATCGTCCGGATTGCGCGGCGTCTGACCGGGGTCGGTGCGGCGATTATGGCCGCCCTCGCCTATCTGGCGATGCTCAACCGTTTCGGAGGGGCCACCGGGCAGGCACCGGTCTGGTTTAACACGCTCATGATCTTTGCCGCGTGGAGCATCGTGACACGCCTTGATCGGCTACGTTCGGGAAGGATCGACCCGGTACTGGCTGCCGGTGTGGCAAGTGCAGGGTTTGCGATCGCCTTCAAACAGTCTGCCGCCATCGAATGCGGCTTCTTCGGCATCTGGATCGCGGCCTGGCTGCTTCGCAGCGGCATCTCTCCGTCAAAGGGCCTTGGACAGGTGCTGCTGCTGGCTGCTCTGGGTGCACTGCCGGTGGCCGCCACCTTCGCGTGGTATTGGCACATCGGACATTTCCCGGAACTATGGCACGCCCTGGTCGATTCGAATTTCCACCGTCTTTACGCCGATCCCCACGAACGCTTCATGCGTCTGGCTGCGCTCATCGGCCTCCTTGGCATGCCGCTAGTCTTCGCCGGTCTCGGCTGGGCCGCGCTTGATCGAACGGAGCGGTACAATGGCGAAGTCCTGTTCCTCGTCGCGTGGTCGTTCGTTGCACTCATCGCAATCGCCAGCTTCCCGAATATCTTTCCCCACTATGCCCTGCCCATCCTGGCGCCGCTCTGCATCCTGTCGGCCATCTTCTTCGAGCGACGCGATATCGGTCGCCTGGCATTTGCCGCCATGGTTCTCGTCAACCTGGCCTACGCCGGCAGTTTCGACCTTGTGTCCCGTTACAAGGCGCATCGCGCCACGCCCGCTTTCGTCAACTATGTCCGATCCGAGACCCCGCACGATCGGCTTTTCGTCTGGGGCTTTCCCAGTTACTTGTACTCACTGCTGGATATCCGTCCGCCCAGCCCTCTCGCCTTTCCTCCTCACCTCTTCGAAGGCGCCGAGAGCGGCGTGAGCGCGATCGACGAAGTTGCCGAAGTACGCCGCATAATCGCACAGCGACCCGAAACCGTCGTGGTACAACGCCCGATAGTGGCCGAGCCCAAAAACCTGCCCAACGTGGACCGCGTCGAGGCCTATCTGCGCACCTGCAACCGGGTCAGATACTTCACCATCTACGACCACAATGGCCCGCAAATCCAGGCGGTCCACAGCCGCTGCGGCGGCAACTAACGGCGAGCGCTGCCGCGCCGCTCAGGTTCGGCATTACCAACGTTGCATGAATAGCGCAGCGGAACGTGGGATTGACGGCACGTTTCCGAGCTATCCCGGCGTGTCGGTATCGAAGCCGACAGATCAGGATAGGAAGCCCCAGACGCTTCACCCCATTCGTCACCCATTAGGAAGTTATCAAAGTTTCAACCTTAATCCTTTGCTTATCGCGGGACGCCACCGGGCCAGACCGGAGCGTTGAAAGGGTTTGACGAGACAATGACTGCATTCGGGCGGCGCAACGGAATCGGCGGTCTGGGCCAGGGTGCCAGGCCCGCATTCGGGGTGGCCAAGCCGCTGAAGGTAGGGGCTGCCGATAAGCCCGTGGCACCCGGCAATGCCGACCCTGCACCGTCGGAAGCCGCTGCACCGCAAAACTCCCGCGACGATGCGATGTCGCGTCTCGCGGACCGCGCCAATGCCGTGCATGATGGCCAGTCCGAGCAGAGCGGCTTCGAGGCATCCATCCACAAGATCAAGGAGCAGGTCCTGCCGCGCCTGCTGGAGCGCGTGGACCCCGAAGCCGCCGCGACGCTGACCAAGGACGAGCTGTCCGAGGAATTCCGGCCCATCATCATGGAGGTCCTCGCCGAGCTCAAGATCACCTTCAACCGCCGCGAGCAGTTCGCGCTGGAGAAGGTCCTGATCGATGAGCTGCTGGGCTTCGGCCCGCTGGAAGAGCTGCTGAACGATCCCGACGTCTCGGACATCATGGTCAACGGTCCGAACCAGACCTACATCGAAAAGAAGGGCAAGCTCCAGCTCGCGACGACCAAGTTCCGAGACGAGCAGCACTTGTTCCAGATCGCCCAGCGCATCGTCAACCAGGTCGGCCGCCGCGTCGACCAGACCACGCCGCTGGCCGACGCCCGCCTCAAGGACGGCAGCCGCGTCAACGTGATCGTGCCGCCGCTTTCCCTGCGCGGCACCGCCATCTCGATCCGTAAATTCTCGGAGAAGCCGATCACCATCGACATGCTCAAGGACTTCGGTTCGATGAGCGAGAAGATGGCGACCACGCTGAAGATCGCCGGAGCCTGCCGGATGAACGTCGTGATCTCGGGCGGTACCGGGTCCGGCAAGACGACGATGCTCAACGCGCTGTCCAAGATGATCGACCCCGGCGAACGCGTGCTCACCATCGAGGACGCCGCCGAACTGCGCCTGCAGCAGCCGCACTGGCTGCCGCTGGAAACTCGCCCGCCGAACCTCGAAGGCCAGGGCGCCATCACCATCGGCGATCTCGTCAAGAACGCACTGCGCATGCGTCCCGACCGCATCATCCTGGGCGAAATCCGCGGCGCGGAATGCTTCGACCTGCTGGCCGCAATGAACACCGGCCACGATGGCTCGATGTGCACGCTTCACGCCAACAGCCCGCGCGAGTGCCTGGGCCGTATGGAAAACATGATCCTGATGGGCGACATCAAGATCCCCAAGGAAGCGATCAGCCGCCAGATCGCCGAATCGGTGGACCTCATCGTGCAGGTGAAGCGCCTGCGCGACGGTTCGCGCCGCACCACCAACATCACCGAAGTGATCGGCATGGAAGGCGATGTCATCGTCACCCAGGAACTCTTCAAGTTCGAATATCTGGACGAGACCGACGACGGCAAGATTATCGGCGAATTCCGCAGCTCCGGCCTGCGCCCCTACACTCTGGAAAAAGCGCGCCAGTTCGGCTTCGACCAGGCCTATCTCGAAGCCTGCCTCTAACCCCTGAACAGATCCTTCCCGACCACCCCCAGCAGCAGTACCGCTGCCATGAGGGCGAAAAAGAACACGGGCGTCCAGGGCATGAAGCCCACCCGGTCGAGGTCGCGGCGCTTCATGCGGCGGCGGTCGCCCAGCCAGGCCACGGCCGCCAGGGCAACCGCCAGGCCGCCGATCACGGCCATGATCTTATCGGAATCGTTCATGGCCCGCCCTTGCCTCCTTCCGCCGCCAAGTTAAAGCCCTGGCGGTGAACGCCGCCCGCCCATCATCGAAAACATCCCGGCCCGACCGCCCGATGCTTGCCATCACCCTGCGCCTGATGGCGATGGTGATGCTCTCGACGATGTTCATGCTGGTCAAGCTGGCAGGGCGCAGCGGGGTCTCCGCAGCGGAGATGGTGTTCTGGCGCCAGGCCATGGCCGTGCCCCTCATCGCCGGAGGACTGTTGATGACGGGCCGCCTGCCGATGTTGCGGACACGGCGCCTCGGCACTCACGCCGCCCGCGCGACGACAGGCACGCTCGGCCTGGTCTGCAACGTCACCGCAGCCATGCTGCTGCCGTTGCCGGTGGGTACGACCCTTGGCTTCACCGCGCCGCTCTTCGCCGTGCTCATCACTGCGCTGGTCGTGCGCGACAAAGTTGGCCCCTGGCGCTGGCTTGCGGTGGTCCTGGGCTTCCTGGGGGTGCTTGTCATCACCCGGCCCGATGCGCCGGTGCAGGGCCTGCCACTGGTGGGGCTGGCCGCCGGACTGGGCGCCGGCGTCATCGTCGCCGTGGTGAGCTTCCAGATCCGCGACCTTGCCCGGACTGAAGAACCCATCGCCTGCGTGTTCTGGTTCGCCTTCTTCGGTTCCCTCTTCGCCGCCGTGCTTCTGCCCTTCTACGGTCGCGCTCACGAGCCCCAGATATGGCTGCTGCTTGTCGCCGTGGGGGTTACCGGAACCCTGGCGCAACTGCTCATCACCGCGGCGCTGCGCCACGGCGCGGTCGCCACCGTCGTGGTCATGGACTACACCGCCCTCATTTGGGCAACCACTTACGGATACACCATTTTCGGCGACGCACCGCCGCCTTCGATCTGGTTCGGCGCCCCGCTGATCATCGCTGCCGGGCTCGTCATCACCTGGCGGGAGCATGTCCTGAGCAAGCGGATCTCTCCGACTTCCGCCCTGGATGAAAGCGCGATCGAAGAATCCGTGCTGCCTTCGCGCTAGCCGCCGGGAACCGGGAGCTTCACCGAGAGTTGCCTCCAACGTTCCCGCTTGAATGATCGGGATTGCGTAGAAAGGAACCTCACATGGTCAAGAATCTCGTTCTCGCGCTGGTCGCCGGAAGCATCGTCTTCTCCGCCGCAGCCTGCAACACCGTGAAGGGCGCGGGCAAGGACGTTGAATCGGTCGGCCAGGCCGGCGACGACGCCATCAACAAGTAATTCGCCTGAGGCGTCCAGCACCGCTGCTCCGATGCGGCGCAACGCCGTATCGGCGCGGCGGATAGCCTGCTGACCTGACCGCGAGCCCCTTTCTCTCCATCGGAAGATGGATTAGCGACAGCGCGAGGCATCCGCCTCGGACATTGTTCGTTGAAGGGTCAAGCAATCATGATCAGGAAAGCGGTTCTGGCGCTTGCAGTTTCGGGCCTCGTGCTCGGTGCGGCGGCCTGCAATACCGTTCGCGGCGTCGGCCAGGACATCGAGTCTGCCGCAAACGCGGTTGACCGCGCGACCTGAGGTCTCCGAAGGTAACGTGGCGCGAAACGGCCAGCCGCTTCGCGCCACAAGCTTTTCCCTTGAAGATCAGCTGTCCGAGATGTGGTTCGCCACCATGGCGCGCGCCCTCTGCCACAGGATCATGCGGCTGATCACCACCATCCCCAGCACGAAGCCGAGCATGGCATCGGTCATCAGCAGGGCATTGGCAGCCGGATGGCCCGCCCCGATCGCCATTCCGCCCGGCAAGATCATCCGCCGCAAGGCGAAGACGACCAGAATCAGCACCAGCGCCAAGGGCGATTGGCGCATCATTACCCGGGCCTCGCCCCCCTCACCCTCGACATGGAGCCGCATGAGGCGCGAACGCTGCATGCCGATCCCGCCGCCGATGGCGAAGCCGGCGGCCAGGGCCATCCAGCCCAGCACCCCCGGCGGCATGCCATAGAGCGCCAGGCTGACTGTCGCTCCGACGATCAGCGGCGCAATCCAGAGAAGGGGGAGACGGAGCGGCCGCGCCTTTTCAAGGCTGCGAAAACGCCAGGCCATCACTGCTGCGAAAATCAGCAACGGCAGCCAGGCCGCGTATCCGTTTCCCCCCATAGTCTCAGCTACCCCCGATTTCGCTCAGCGAAGGCGTGCCCGGCTCACCCGGGGCGCCCTGCCATACGAGCACAGGCTTGCGCGCCGCGAGCGTTTCGTCAAGGCGGCGACGCGGTGCGAAGTGCGGTGCGCTGTGGAGGCTCTGGTCGCCATCCTTGGCGCGCTGGGCCAGGCTGCGCAGCGAACCGATGAAGCGATCGAGGCCGGCCTTGCTTTCCGTCTCGGTCGGCTCAACCAGCATCGCGCCCTTCACCACCAGCGGGAAGTAGACCGTCATCGGGTGGAAGCCCTCGTCGATCAGGCCCTTGGCGATGTCCAGCGTGGAGAAGCCCTCGGCCAGACCCGCGTCGCTGAACAGCGCCTCGTGCATGCACGGGCCGCTCTTGGCGAAGGGTGCCGGCAGCAGATCCTCGCACGAACGCAGGACGTAGTTGGCGTTGAGCACCGCGTCCTCGGCCACCTGGCGCAGACCGTCCGCACCGTGGCTGAGGATGTAGGTCAGTGCGCGGGTGAACATGCCCATCTGACCGTGGAAGGCGACCATGCGGCCGAATGCCTGCGCATGGCCCTCGCCCGCGTTCTCTTCTTCGACCAAGTGGACGCGGCCATCTTCACCGCGGCTGACGAAGGGCAGCGGCGCGAAGGGCGCCAGCGCTTCGGACAGCACGACCGGGCCGGCACCGGGACCGCCACCGCCGTGCGGGGTGGAGAAGGTCTTGTGCAGGTTGATGTGCATGGCATCGACGCCAAGGTCACCGGGGCGAACCTTGCCGACGATGGCGTTGAAGTTGGCGCCGTCGCAATAGACGTAGCCGCCGGCCGCGTGAACCGCGTCACCGATCGCCTTCATGTCGGGCTCGAACAGACCGCAAGTATTCGGGTTGGTGATCATCACGCCAGCGACGTTCGGGCCCAGCTTGGCCTTCAGCGCCTCTACATCGACGCGGCCTTCCGGGGTCGCCGGGATCGACTGGACCTTGAAGCCCGCGAAAGCGGCGGTCGCCGGGTTGGTGCCGTGGGCGCTCTCAGGCACAAGCACCACGTCGCGCTTCTCACCGCGCGCGTCGAGCGCGGCGCGGATGCAGAGCAAGCCGCACAGCTCGCCATGCGCGCCGGCCTTGGGGCTCATGGCCACCGAGGCCATACCGGTCAGCGTGATCAGCCAGTCGGCCAGTTGCTCGATCACCTCCAGCGCGCCCTCGACCGTCTTCTGCGGCTGGAGCGGGTGGACGTCGGCAAAGCCCGGCAGACGGGCCATCTTCTCGTTCAGGCGCGGGTTGTGCTTCATCGTGCACGAACCGAGCGGGAACGGCCCGAGATCGATCGCGTAGTTCTGGCGCGACAGGCGGGTGTAGTGGCGCACGGTTTCGGGCTCGGTCAGTCCGGGCAGCGCCGGAGCGGACTTGCGCAGGAACTTCGACAGGCCGGCCGCCGCCGGACGGCTGGGCGTGTCGAGATCGACGCCGCACTTCTCGGACGAACCGAGTTCGAAGCTGAGCGCTTCTTCCAGCATCAGGCCATAATCGCCCGAGGCGGTCTTGAAGGTCGTGCCTTCGCCAGCGTCACCCATGCTCGGGCGCCAGCCGCTTGCGTTTACCGCGTTCATGCCAGCACTCCTTCAAGTTCACGGGCAAACACTTCGATATCCTCGTCAGTCACGGTCTCGGTCGCCGTCACCAGCAGGCCCTTGTGGAGATCGCTGTCCTCGGGGAACAGGCGGCCGAGCGAGACGCCGCCCAGAACCTTGCGGTCCGCCAGTTCACGGACCACTTCGCGGGCGTCGCGGGTAAGGACCAGCGTTGCTTCGTTGAAGTAGGCCTGGTTCAGCACCGTCACGCCCGGCACTTTGGCCAGACGCTCGATCATGGCCTGCGCCTTGTCGTGGTTCACGGCGGCCAGCTGGGCCAGGCCTTCACCACCCAACAGGGTCAGGTGAATGCTGAAAGCCAGCGCGCAAAGCCCTGAATTGGTGCAGATATTGCTGGTCGCCTTCTCGCGGCGGATATGCTGTTCGCGCGTGGAGAGCGTCAGCACGAAGCCGCGCTTGCCTTCGGCGTCCACGGTCTGGCCGCAGAGACGGCCCGGCATCTGGCGCACGAACTTCTCGCGGCAGCCGAACAGGCCCAGGTACGGGCCGCCGAACTGCAGGCCGACGCCGATCGACTGGCCTTCGCCCACGACGATATCGGCACCCAGCGCGCCCGGCGCCTCGATCATGCCCAACGCCACCGGCTCGGTGACGACCGCGATGAGCAACGCGCCCTTGGCGTGCGCGGCATCGGCAATCGCGGCGAGGTCGGGGATGCGGCCCATCACGTCCGGATACTGGACGACGACACAGGAGGTCTTGTCGTCGATCTGGGCGATGACAGCGGCGTCATCGGGCTCAGCCACGAGTTCGGCCTTCAACGAGACGATGTCGTCTTCGGTGAACTTGGCCATCGTGCGCACGACTTCGGCGTAGTGCGGATGCAGGCCGCTCGACAGCACGGCGCGGGTCTTGCGGGTGATGCGGCTGGCCATCAGGATCGCTTCCCAGCACGCGGTCGAACCGTCGTACATCGAGGCGTTGGCGATGTCGGTGCCGAACAGGCGCGCGACCTGCGTCTGGAACTCGAACAGCACCTGCAGCGTGCCCTGCGCGATTTCCGGCTGGTAGGGCGTGTAGGCGGTCAGGAACTCGCCGCGCTGGATCAGGTGATCGACCGAGGCCGGAACGTGATGGCGATAAGCGCCAGCGCCGATGAAGAACGGCGCCGTTCCGGCCGAGAGGTTCTTGGCCGCAAGCGCGGACATGTGCCGTTCCACCGCCATTTCGCTGGCGTGGAGCGGCAACCCCGCGATGGGACCGGAAAGACGGGCCTCGGCGGGCACGTCGACGAAGAGGTCGTCGACCGTGTCGGCACCGATGACGCCGAGCATCTCGGCACGATCGGCGGGAGTCAGGGGCAGGTAGCGCAAGCGGCGATACTCCGTGAATTCTATCGGTAAATCAGAGGCTTTCGACGTACTGCTTGTAAGCAGCCTCATCCATCAGCGCGCCGAGTTCGGAAGCGTCCGAAAGAGTGATGCGGAACAGCCAGCCGCCGGTTTCGGCCTGGGTGTTGACCAGTTCGGGCTCATCGGCGAGCGCGCCATTGGCTTCGGCTATCGTGCCCGAAACCGGGGTATAGACGTCCGATGCGGCCTTCACCGAATCGACGACCGCAACCGAATCGCCCTTGCCGAACGTGGCGCCGGCTTCGGGCAGGTCCACGAACGTGATGTCGCCAAGCTGGCCCTGCGCATAGTCGGTGATGCCCACGGTGCCGAGGTCGCCCTCGATTTCAATCCACTCGTGTTCCTGCGAGAAATAACGGGTCATGGGTAGGTATCCTCAGCGGTGATAGCGGTTGGGGACGAAGGGCATGGCTGCGACGATGGCGTCGAGCTTCTTGCCCCGTATTTCGATGGAAAGAGCCGTGCCTTCCGCCGCCACGGCGGCGTCGATATAGGCCATGGCGATGGGGTGCTGGAGCGAGGGCGAGAAGCCGCCCGAGGTCACTACGCCCACTTCCTGTTCGCCATGGAAGACCTTGGCGCCTTCACGCGCGGCCTGGCGGCCGTCAAGCTTCAGCCCGATGCGCTTCTGTGCGGTGCCTTCGGCAAAGTCGCGCTGGACGCGGTCCGCGCCGGGGAAACCGCCTTCGAGGCGGCGGCGCTTGTTGACGCCGAAAGCAAGACCGGCCTCGACCGGGCCGCGCTCGGGGTCCATGTCATGGCCATAGAGCGGCAGACCGGCTTCGAGGCGCAGGGAATCGCGCGCGCCAAGGCCGATCGGCTTCACTTCGGGCTGGGCCAGCAGCAGGTCCGCCACGATGGCAGCAGCTTCGCCGGGGATCGAGATTTCGAAACCGTCCTCGCCGGTGTAGCCCGAACGGCTGATCCAGGCATCGACGCCGCCCAGCGTGAAGCGGCCGCCTTTCATGAACGTCAGCGCCGACAGCGGGTATTCGCCCTCGGCCACGCGTTCCAGCGCGGCGAAAGCCTTGGGGCCTTGCAGCGCCAGCAGCGCGCGGTCGTCAAGGTGGTTGAGCGTGACGTCGTCCGGCAGGTATTCGCGCAGCGTGCCGATATCGTCCCACTTGGTGGCGCCGTTGACGACGATATAGAAACCGCCCGGCCAGCGCGAGACCATCAGGTCGTCAAGGATGCCGCCGTTCTCGTCCAGCAGCAACGAGTAGCGCACCGCGCCCAGCTTCAGGGTCGAGAGGTCGATCGGCAGCGCAGCTTCCAGCGCAGGCTCGATATCGGTCTGCGCGTCTTCCTCGCCGGTGACCAGCAACTGGCCCATGTGGCTGACATCGAACAGGCCGGCGTTTTCACGCGTCCAGAGGTGTTCGGCCATGATGCCTCCCCCTGCGACGTCGTACTGCACGGGCATCATATAACCGGCGAACTCGACCATGCGGCCGCCCTGATCGCGGTGCCAGCCATTGAGCGGCAGCAGCATCGGTTCGAGGGGGGCTTCTTCCTGATCGGAATCGGTAATCGGATATTCGCTCAAGACATGACTCCGCACAGTTCGGTACACCATTCCAGGTGCCCCCTCTGTCACGGAAACCTGAGAGCTTCCCTTGGCCAACCAAAAGGCTTGACCAAAGTTACACCGTCGGCGGCCTCATCCCAAGGGATGAGACACTTTCCAGAGTCTCGCTATCGACGCTGCGCGGTCCTTTTGCCTGAGAGATTCCGGGGCGGTTGCTCCTTCGGCGCCTGCATGTTTCCGCATGTGCGAATCAGCAGGTCTCTCCCGCGCTGTCAGCGATACCTCGTCACTTGATTGAGCGCCGCGCCCAAGTCAACGCAATCGCGCTGCGGCGCATCATAATTTCCACCGATAGCCGCGAAGCCGACGGTAGGGCCTTCAGCGCAGGACCGCCGCCATGGAATCGTGCTCATGAACGAAAATTCCAGGTGCTTCCTCGCCGCTCAGCGCGAGGATGACCTGCGCGAGGCGCACGGCCGCGATGGAGCGGAACCGGCGCAGCCTGGCATGGAAAACCAGCAGATCTGCCAGGGGGGCAATCACCTGCCCCGCCATTTCCAGCGGACGATCCTCGATCCGCCGCCCGCGCAACAGGCCGGGCCGCAGGATATCGAGCCGCGCGAAGCCCAATTCGCTCAGGGCCTTTTCCACTTCGCCTTTCGTGCGCAAGTAGAGGTTGGTGCTTTCGGCATCGGCGCCCACGGAGGAGACCAGGATCATCCTGTCGATCCCGGCCGCGCGGGCTGCTCGAGCCGTCTCCAGCACGAGGTCATGGTCGACCGCCCGAAACGCCTCGTCGCTGCCGGCCGCCTTGCGCGTGGTGCCCAGAGCGCAGACGAGAACGTCGCCATGCGCGGCCTCGATCAGCGTCGGCCACTCGCCGGTGCCGCCGACCAGGATTTCCAGCCGCGCGCCCGCCGGCAAAGGCACTTCGCGCCGCGCGACGCCTATGATGCGGACATCCGGACGCCGGATGCTTTCCTCGATCACTGCAGCCCCGACCAGCCCGCTCGCGCCGACGAGGCAGAGACGCCGCGCAGCCACGATCGTATCAGACATTGCGCAGCCCTTCCGGGGTGCTGCCATAGATCTGGGCGTGGCAGGAGATGGCGTAGCGGTCGGTCATGCCGGCAATGTAATCGGCAATGTGGCGGCTGCGGGCCGGTTCGTGGCGGGGCAAGCCGTCGATCCAGCTTTCCTCCATCAGCACCGGCTCCTGCGAATAGGCCGAGTAAAGCTCTGCCAGCAGCGCCCGCGCACGACGCGCCGTTTCGAGTTGCTCGGGATGGTAGTAGAGCTTCTCGTACATGAAGCGCTTGAACTGCCGCTCCCCCTCCTCGACCTCGGGCGAGAAGGCCACCAGCTGGCGACCGGCGGAGCGCACCTGATCGATGCTCTCAATGCCGACCAGCCGCTTCTGCGTCTCGTCCAGCAGGTCGTTGACCATGAAGCCGATCTGGCTTCGGATCAGTTCGGCGAGCTGGCGATCGCGCGGAACGCCCGGATAGCGGCGTTCCACGTCGGCCCAGCGCGGCACGATGAAAGGATGGGCGAGCAGTTCGTCGAGATCGAGGAAACCGGCGCGCAGGCCGTCGTCGATGTCGTGGTTGTCGTAGGCGATGTCGTCGGACAGCGCCGCGACCTGAGCTTCGAGCGAGGCATAAGTGCCCAGTTCCAGGCCATAGGCCGCGTCCAGTTCCGCCAGCGCCCAGTTCGGCTCGGACACCGGTCCATTATGCTTGGCGAGGCCCTCCAGCGTTTCCCAGGTCAGGTTCAGCCCGTCATGCTCGCAATAGGGGCTCTCGATCCGCATCAGGGTGCGCAGGCAATTGGCATTGTGATCGAAGCCGCCCGCCTTGTGGAGCGCGGCGTCGAGCGCTTCCTCTCCGGCGTGGCCGAAAGGCGGGTGGCCGATATCATGCGCGAGGGCGAGGGCTTCGGTAAGGTCTTCGTCGAGGCCGAGGATCCGGGCGATCACGCGGGCGACTTGCGCCACTTCCAGGCTGTGCGTCAGGCGCACGCGGTAGTGGTCGCCATCGGGCGCGATGAACACCTGGGTCTTGTAGCGCAAGCGGCGGAAAGCGATCGAATGCACGATCCGGTCGCGGTCACGCTGGTAGGGGCTGCGCTGTCCGCGCGGCAGACCGGTGTCCACGGGGAACTCGCGGCCGCGCGAGCGAGCCGGATCGGAGGCGTAAGGTGCAAGGGTCAAGCTGAAGTCTTTCCCGAAAGCAGGCTTGCTCTCGGCGCCCTACTAGCGAGCAAGACCCGTCTTGCACAAGGCCGCCGAGGAAGTGGTCACGAGAATGGCCTGGCTGTCGTTCACGGCTTTCACGCCGCGAACCCAGGCTCCCGGCGTTTTCTTGTCGCCTTCCAGTTTCTGCAGCTTGATCAGTTGCAGAATGCCCAGCCGCTTCACCATGCGCTTCGACATGCAGGTGGCCACGCGGTCCGACATCCCGGCCTCCACAAGGGCCGTGCGCAGGCGCCAGCCGGCATAGAGGTGGACGCCGAAAGAGAGCACGGCGACCAGGCCGACGAGCAGAAGGGCAGACTTGAGGAAGCGCAACATGGCAGCGCCCTATAAGGCGCCGCAATCAGTCCGCCAGCGCTTTCACGATGTCCTCGACCATCTTCTTGGCATCCGCCAGGAGCATCATGGTCTGGTCCATGTAGAACACCTCGTTGTCCACCCCGGCATAGCCCTGCCCGCCCATCGATCGCTTGATGAAGAAGATGGTCTTGGCCTTCTCCACGTCGAAGACCGGCATGCCATAGATCGGCGAGCTTTTGTCGGTCTTGGCGGCGGGATTCACCACGTCGTTCGCGCCGATGATGAAGGCGACGTCGCACTGGGCGAATTCGCCGTTGATGTCCTCCAGTTCGAAGACTTCGTCATAAGGGACGTTGGCTTCCGCCAGCAGCACGTTCATGTGGCCGGGCATGCGGCCCGCGACCGGATGGATCGCGTATTTCACACCGACGCCGTGCGCCTTGAGCCGGTCCGCCATCTCGCGAAGGACATGCTGAGCCTGGGCCACCGCCATGCCGTAGCCCGGGATGATGATGACGTTCTCGGCTTCCTTCATCAGGAACGCGGCATCTTCGGCCGAGCCGCGCTTCCACGGCCGGTCCGATACGGCAGCGCCGCCGCCTGCGCCAGCCTCGGCGCCGAAGCCTCCGGCGATCACCGAGATGAAGCTGCGGTTCATCGCCTTGCACATGATGTAGCTCAGGATCGCACCCGAAGAACCCACGAGCGCACCGGTGATGATCATGGCGGTGTTGTGCAGCGTGAAGCCCATCGCCGCGGCGGCCCAGCCCGAATAGGAATTGAGCATGGACACCACCACCGGCATGTCCGCTCCGCCGATCGGGATGATGAGCAGGAAGCCGATGGCAAAGCTGAGGAGCACGATCGCCCAGAACAGCGCGGGCGTGTTCCAGTGGAACAGACCGACGAGCACGACGATGGCCACCAGCGCCGCAAGATTGATGACGTGCCGGCCCGGTATCAGGATCGGCGCGCCGCTCATGTTGCCGTTGAGCTTGGCGAAGGCGATCACCGAGCCCGAGAACGTCACCGCACCGATGGCGACGCCCAGCCCCATCTCGATCCGGCTTCCCTTCAGGATGTCCAGGCCGCCCGCTGCGAGAATGCCGAAAGCGGCGGGATTGTAATAGGCCGCGATGCCGACAAGCACGGCGGCCAGGCCGACCAGCGAGTGAAACGCCGCGACAAGCTGCGGCATCGCCGTCATCTGGATCCTGCGCGCGATCACGAAGCCGATGCCGCCGCCGATGGCGATCGCGCCCAGGATCTCCGGCAGACTGGCGATCTCGTGCGTCAGCAGCGTGGTGGCCACGGCGATGGCCATGCCCAGCATGCCGTAGCGATTGCCCGCGCGGCTGGTGGAGGGAGACGATAGCCCGCGCAAGGCGAGAATGAAGCAGATGCCCGCAACGAGATAGGCGCCGGCGACCCAGGGGTTCAGGGCATGGGCTTCCATCAGCGCTCGCCTCCCGCCTGGGCGGACGGCGGAGCCTGCTTCGCCTTGGCGGCCGGCTTGTCCTTCTTGCGGTACATCGCCAGCATCCGCTCGGTGACGGCAAAGCCCCCGAAGATGTTGACGCTGGCCAGCACCACGGCCCCCAGCCCGAGCCATTTCGCCAGGGGCGATCCCTGTGCCGCGCTCGCCACCAGCGCACCAACGATAATCACCGAGGAAATCGCATTGGTCACCGCCATGAGCGGCGTATGCAGGGCCGGCGTTACCGACCAGACGACGTAGTAGCCCACGAAGCAGGCCAGCACGAAGATCGACAGGATCGAGACGAAGTCCATGAACTCGCTAGCCCCTTTTCAGCGCCCTTCCGGCGCGCTTCTCATCCGAGCAGCCGCTCGTGGACCACTTTGCCGCCCTGCGTCAGGCGGATGGCATTGCCGATTTCCTCGTCCAGCACGGGCTTGCCCAGATCCTTGTCCCAGAATGCCGAGAGGAAATTGAACAGGTTGCGCGCGAAGAGCGCCGAAGCGTCGGCGGGAAGCTGCGCGGGCGTGTTGGAATAGCCGACGATCCTGACGCCGTGCCGCTCCACCACCTGATCGGGAACGCAGCCCTCGACATTGCCGCCCTGCGGGGCCGCGAGATCGAAGATCACGCTTCCCGGTTTCATGGTGGCGATCTGCGCGTCGGAGATCAGGCGGGGTGCGGCGCGGCCGGGAATCAGCGCCGTGGTCACGACGATATCCTGCTTGGCCAGATGGCTGGATACCAGCGCGGCCTGCGCCTGCTGGTATTCCGCGCTCATTTCCGTGGCATAGCCGCCCGAGCCTTCGCCTTCGATGCCGCCGACTGTCTCCACGAAGATCGGCTTGGCGCCCAGCGAGAGGATCTGCTCCCGGGTTGCCGCCCGCACGTCCGTGGCGGAGACTTGCGCGCCCAGACGCCGCGCGGTGGCGATCGCCTGGAGACCGGCCACACCCACGCCCATGACGAAGGCCTTGGCGGCGCTCACGGTGCCGGCCGCAGTCATCATCATCGGGAAAGCGCGGCCATAGAGGTTCGCGGCCACCAGAACGGCTTTGTATCCGGCGAGATTGGACTGCGAGGACAGGATGTCCATCGATTGCGCCCGCGTGATGCGGGGCATGAACTCCATCGCCAGAGCCTCCAGCCCGGCCGCGCCGTAGTCCGTCACGCGCTGGCGCTGCACGAAGGGATCGAGCGCCGCCACCACCCAGGCGCCGGGCGAAACCGGCCCCAGCAGGGCGGGATCCGGCCCCTGAACCCCCAGAACGATATCGGCGCCCGCCAGAACCTGCTCGGCCGATCCCAGTTCGGCGCCGGCAGCCTTATAATCCGCATCGGCGATGCTTGCCCCGAGCCCGGCCCCGCTTTCGACGGCCAGCGCCGCGCCCAGCCCGACAAGCTTGCGGACCGTTTCCGGCGTGGCCGAAACCCGCGTCTCGCCGGATGCGCGCTCCCGTAGGACGGCGATCCGCGTGCCTTGCGCCACGGATTACCGAGCGATCAGGCTGACGACGCAAGCCACGATAACGACGATGATGCCCGTGCTCCAGGCCGTGACCTTGACGAAGCCGTTGTAGGTTTCGGTCGCCGCCTTGATGTCCTTGCCTGAAGCCATGAAACGGAATCCTCTGTGATTATTGCTGTTTGATCCGGGATATTTAGCGTTGACGGCCCTTGCGCTCAAGTGCGAAGCGGCGATGTCTTGCATTGATCAAGAAGCGCCGGGCATGCTCAAGTTCGATGCCGAACCTGCGCTTTCGAAGCGCGGCACGGCAAACTTTGCACGGACCGTCTTTTCGATGAAACGAGCGGAGCCTTAATTTCGTCTTTACCGGTATCTTCTAGATCCGGATCGTAACACCAGGGAGGCGACACGCGCGGGCATTATCATGGCGGAACAGGAACAACGCCTCCTCATGCTCATCGACGATGAGCCGGCGCAGAGCCGTCTGATCTCGGCGCTCGCGGCGCGGGAAGGCTGGCGCACGGTGATCGCCCGCGATTCCGAGACCGCCATCGCGACGCTCGGCACGCGCCAAGGCATGCAGCTTTCCGCGATCATCCTCGACCAGTGGGTGCCCGGCGACGATGCCTGCGCCCTGATCGCCGAGCTGAAGTCCCGCCGCCCCGCCCTGCCGATCCTGATGCTCACGGCCAGCACCTCGCCGCTCCTCGCTGTGGAAGCGATGCGCGCCGGAGCGGCAGACTATCTCGTCAAGCCGGTCGCGCCGGACCGTCTCATGCATGCGCTCCGCTCCGCCACGACCCGCGAAGCGCCGCGTGACGAACTGGCCCCGCTGACCGAGAAAATGCCTTCCAACCCCGATTTCGAATCGATGATCGGCGCCGCACCGAACTTCCGCAAGGCCCTGGCCGTCGCTGCCAAGGCCGCACGCGGGCACGGCCCGGTACTGATCGAGGGCGAGACCGGTTCCGGCAAGGAAATGCTGATCCGCGCGATGCATGCGGCCAGCCCGCGCGCCAAATCTCCGCTGCGGATCGTCAACGTTGGCGGCCTGCCTGCGAACTCCATCGAATCCGCTCTGTTCGGGCACGAAAAGGGCGCTTTCCCCGGCGCTTTCGATCGCCAGATCGGCGCCCTGCAGCACTGCGACGGCGCCACCCTGGCGCTCGACGAAGTGGACCGCCTGCCGCTCTCGGTGCAGGAGCGCCTGCTCGAATCGATGCGCAAAAGCGACGTGCGCCCCATCGGCGCGCGCCATTCCTTCCGCATCGATGCGCGCCTGATCGCCGCCAGCAACCTTCCGCTTCAGGACCTGGTGACTGAAGGCCACTTCCTGCCCGAACTGCTGGAAGCGCTTTCGCCCACCAAGGTCAGCCTGCCGCCGCTCCGCGAAAGGACGGGCGATATCCCCGCCCTCGCCCGCTTCTTCCTGGCCCGCATCGGCGAGCAACCCGGGCTGCGCGAACTCGGCATAACGGACGGCGCGCTTTCCCTGCTGGCTGCCTACGATTGGCCGGGCAATGTCCGCCAGCTCCAGGCCGTGCTGTTCCGCGCCGCGGTCTTCTGCGACGGCGACGCGCTGACTTCCGAGGATTTCCCCCAGCTCCTGAACATCCTCGGCTCCGGCCCGGCCACGGCCTCCGGCAACCCGATGCAGGAAAGCTCGGGCGTCATGCTCTATACGCCCGACGGCAACTTGCGCCCGCTGGACGAGATCGAGGCCGACGTCATCCGCCTCGCCATCGGCCTCTATCGCGGACGCATGACCGAAGTGGCGCGGCGGCTGGGCATCGGGCGCTCGACGCTCTATCGCAAGCTGGGCGAACTCGGGATCGACAACGCGGCCTGAGGCTGCCGAGAAACCGACGCCGATGCCGGGCTGATGCCCACGCGAAAATGCCGGCGAGCCTCGGGCGCGCCGGCATTCCGGTTTCGGTGGAGCGAAGTTACAGGTTCTCGAAGTAGACCTGCGGCACGCGATACCCGCGCTTGCTCATATAGCTCACGTACTTGCCGCGTTCCTTGTGCAGCTCGGTGCCGTATTCCTCCCAGGCATCGCGCTGGTCTTCGATGTCGGTGGCACGGCGCAAGTCGCTGGTGAGCTCCTTTTGGCTCTCGTTCACATTGATGCGGTAGTCGTACCACTTGCTGTTCTGGACGCCGCCGATCGGATTCTGGATCACTAGCGATTCTTCGTGACGGGCGACCTGCTTCTCGTACATCATCGGCTGCACGGCCATGGCCACGGCCGGAACGACAAGAGCCGGAACGGCGACGAGCGCAACGAGAGCCTTGGTGGGGCGGATGGTGCGGGTGTTGTTGGTCTGCTTCATGGGAAGGTTCCCTTTCGCTTGACGACGCGGGCTCCATTGCCTGCGTTTGGAAGTGCAACGAGCGTACCCGCCGTTTTCCTCCCGCCCTTGGGACGAAACGGGCCGCTGCCGGGACGCATTGGTGCTTGCGTTCACGGGTTCACACTCCGCCGCAGGCCGGTTCATCGCGGAGCAAGGCGCCGTTCATCTGTCCGCCAGATTTATCGCCGTTTTCAGGCCTCTCCGGCTGCCGGTTCACGCGCCGCGCTTTGCAAAAAGGTCATCCGGCATGGCGAGAACCCGGCCCCCGCTCCCGCGTTGAGCCGGTGACCGAGGAGACGAAGATGATGGATTTCAAGGACAAGGCCGGAATCGTGACGGGTGCAGCTTCCGGCATCGGCGCCGCTGTTGCGCGCGAACTGGTGAACCAGGGCGGCCGCGTGGTGATCGCCGATTTCGATGAGGAAGCGGCGCGCGCGCTCTCGCAGGAACTGGGGCCGGAAAGCACGGCCGTCTTCCGGCTCGATGTGGCCGATCCCGCTGCCAACGAAGCGCTGGTCGCCTTCGCTCTCGGGACGTTCGACCGGCTGGACTTCGCCGTGAACAACGCCGGGATCGGCGCGCCCTCCACGAAGCTGGCGGATATCCCGCTCGATTCCTGGTCGCGGGTGATCGATGTGGACCTCAACAGCGTGTTCTACGCCATGAAATACCAGATCCCGGCCATGGTCGCGCGCGGCGGCGGCTCCATCGTCAATATGGCCTCCATCCTGGGCGCGGTGGGCTGGGCGGGCTCCGCGGCCTATGTCACCTCCAAGCATGCCTTGCTGGGCATGACCAAGGTGGCGGCGCTCGACTATGCCGATGCCGGGCTGCGCATCAACGCGGTGGGGCCGGGGTTCGTCTCCACGCCGGCGCTGGAAAAGACCATGACCGAACAGGAAATGGCCGGTCTGGCCGGCAAGCACGCGCTCAACCGCCTGGCGCGGCCGGAGGAGATCGCCATGGTCACCAGTTTCCTGCTGTCCGAGCGGGCCTCCTTCGTGACCGGCACGTACTATCCGGTCGACGGCGGCTACCTGGCGATCTGAACCGTCACGCCATCTGCGCGAAGTCGGTGAGAGCGGCATCGCGCAGGCCCCGCCAGACGCGGGCGGCCTGGACGGTTTCCGCCACGTCATGGACGCGGACAATGTGCGAACCCGCGTCCATCGCCTTCAGCGCCAGCGTGACCGAACCGCCGAGCCGCTGGTGCGCGGGCGCCTCGTTCGAGAGCGCACCGATCATGCGCTTGCGGCTGGCCCCCACGAACAGCGGATGGCCAAGCCCATGGAACAGGGCCAGGCCGTTCATGAGCTGGAGGTTCTCGGTAAGCGTCTTGCCGAAGCCGATGCCGGGATCGAGCAGGATCTTCTCAGGGGCGATCCCGGTTGCCACGGCCTTGTCGCGGCAGGCGCCCAGCCAGTCGAACACGTCGAGCACGACATCGTCATAGCGGCCGTCCGCGTGAAGATCGTCCCCATCGCCCGGTGCATGCATGAGCACCACCGGCGCGCCCGAGGCCGCCGCGAATTCGAGGCTGCGCGGATCGTGGCGCAAGGCGGAGACGTCGTTGATGATGTGAGCGCCGGCCTGCAGCGCCGCTTCCATCACTGCCGGGCGGCGCGTATCGACGCTGATCGCCGCGCCCATCGCCGCCAGCCGCTCCACCATCGGCACGACGCGCTTCAGCTCATCGCCTTCCCACACCGCAGCCGCACCCGGCCGCGTCGATTCGCCGCCGATGTCGATCATTGCCGCGCCGGATTCCAGCATGGCCGCGGCATGGTCGGCGGCGATCTGCGCATCGTCGAGGAAGGCGCCGCCATCGGAAAAGCTGTCGGGAGTGATGTTGAGGATGCCCGCGATCTGGGGCTGCTCCAGCCGGATCGAGCGGGCACCGCAGATCAGCGGGGCGTGGACCTTGCGCAAGTTCGACCACTGGAGTTCGGCTGCGGCGCCAAGATCGGCCGGAAGCGCCGCCAGCGCCTCACCCGCCTCTGCCGCGCCGAAGCGCTTGCGCGAGAGCACCTGGCCGTTTTCCCGCACGATCAGCGCGAAACGGCTGGCCCATGCCATCGACCCGCCGAGACGGATCGCCTCGCCCTCCTCGCTCTGGGGGCTGTCGGCAAGGGCGATCGGGCGAATGTAAACGGTTCGGGTCATGACCGCCCCTTAGCCCGGCGGCGCCCGGCGCAGAACAGGATTTACAGGCTGCCCGATTACCTCTGGCTAAACGGGCGATAGGTCTCGGCCAGTTGTGCGGCCGAAGTCCTCACGGTTCCGTGGCGAGCAGATAGAGCTGGCGGATCGCGTCGATCGGCTTGATCTGGCCTTCGTGCTCCAGGTGCCAGTACGTCCAGCCATTGCAGGAGGGCGCGCCTTGCAGTTCCTTGCCCACGCCGTGGATCGAACCGTTGAGCGCGCCGCTCACCAGCGAACCGTCGGCACGGACCAGGGCTTCGAAACGGCCCTTCTTGTCGGTCAGCCGGGTGCCGGGAGCGATCCAGCCGGTTTCGATCAGCGTGCCGAACGCCACCTTCGGCGCGCTGCGCTTGGACTGCATGGTCTTGAGCGTCGATTCGTCGAGCGGCAGCGCCATCTCGATGCGTTCCAGAGCGGCCTCGCGGTAGTCGCCTTCGCGCTCGCAGCCGATCCACTCGCGGCCGAGACGCTTGGCGACGGCGCCCGTGGTGCCGGTGCCAAAGAACGGATCGAGCACGACATCGCCCGCATTGGTGGTGGCCAGCATCACGCGGTAGAGCAGCGCTTCCGGCTTCTGCGTCGGGTGAACCTTGCGGCCGCCCTTCTTCAGGCGCTCAGCGCCGTTGCAGATCGGCAGGACCCAGTCCGAACGCATCTGCAATTCGTCGTTGAGCGTCTTCATCGCGCGGTAGTTGAAGGTGTACTTCGACTTCTCGCCCATCGAGGCCCAGATCAGCGTCTCGTGCGCATTGGTGAAGCGGGTGCCCTTGAAGTTCGGCATCGGGTTGGCCTTGCGCCAGACGATGTCGTTGAGGATCCAGAACCCCATGTCCTGCATGATCGCGCCGAGGCGGAAGATGTTGTGGTACGAACCGATCACCCACAGCGAGCCCTCGGGCTTGAGCACGCGGCGGGCCTCGGTCAGCCAGTCACGCGTGAACTGGTCGTAGACGGCGAAGCTGGAGAACTTGTCCCAGTCGTTGGTGACGGCATCCACATGGCTGCCGTCCGGACGCGAAAGGTCGCCGCCGAGCTGGAGATTGTACGGGGGATCGGCGAAGACCATGTCGACGCTGGCGTCGGGAATGGAGCGCATCGCCTCGATGCAGTCACCCGGGATGATCTGGCCAAGGGGCAGAAGTTCCTTCGGCGTCGGCGCCGGTGCGCGCGCGCGGATCTTCTGCTTGACGAGTAGCTGGCCCATGTATGCTCCGGGAAATTTGAACTGTGGATTGACTCCCTAGTGAGTCTTCCGGGACTCGCCGTCAAGCCGCGACTCGGCGGAATCCCTTGCGATTCAGATGTTCAGCAAATGGAACAAAACGAATCCGACACAAGATGTCGAGTCATGATCGACTCGGCAGACTCTAGATATGGGGGTTGTGACTCGATGGACTCAGGGCAATTTTTATTGCGCCGGAAGAGTCAGAGCCCCGCCAGGCCGCAGTCGATCCCGGTCATCTGCACGCTCACTTCCCAAAGCCGGCGCGCTGCCTGCGGATCGCGTGCGGCAGCATTGCGGCGGGCGATGCCGGAAGGCCCGGACATGCCGCCGAAGCGCTGCGGTCCGTAATATTGCCCCGGCTCGGCGGCGGGATCGGTTGCCGCCTGGAGCGTCGGCCACGCCCCCTCTTCGGCCGTGTTGAGGACGGCGCCCGCGATCGGGAACAGCGCCCGGAATGCCAGCGAATGCCGGCCGAGGTCGGTCGAGGCGATGCCCGGATGGCAGGCATAGGCGCTCACCGGCGATCCTGCGGCGCGCAGGCGGCGTTCCAGCTCGAACATGTGCAGCAGGTTGGCGAGCTTGCTGTCTCCATACCGCTGCCGCGCCTTGTAGCTGTGCCGCGCGTCGAGATCGTCCCAGTCGATCCGGCCGCGTCCATGCGCCAGGCTGGCCGTGATGACCACGCGCCCGCCGGGCGTCTCGGCCAGCTTCGGCAGGAGCAGCCCGGTCAGCGCGAAAGGCGCCAGGTGGTTCACGCCGAATTGCAGTTCGTGGCCCTGCACCGTCCTTTCGAGCGGCGGGACCATGACGCCGGCATTGTTCACCAGCACGTCGAGCCGCGGTTCATCGCGGGCGACCTGCTCCGCGCATTCGCGCACGCTGAACAGGTCCGCCTGATCGAGCGGCACGAAGGCGAGATTGGCGCCCGGCACGTCCATGCGGATGTGTTCCATGGCCAGCCGCGCCTTTTCCTCGTTGCGGCAGGCCATCAGCACCCGCGCGCCATGGACCGCGAGCACCCGGGTGGCCTCGAAGCCGAGTCCGGTATTGGCCCCGGTGACAAGGAAGCACTTGCCCGCCTGCCCGGCGACCGAGGCGGCGGTAAAGCCCTTCAAAGCGCCATCTCCAGCTGGGCGACGGGAGCGAAGCTGCGCCGGTGGTGCGGGGTCGGGCCGTGCTTGCGCAGGGCTTCCAGGTGCTGCGCGGTGCCGTAGCCGGCATTGCGCTCCCACCCGTAGTGCGGATGTGCTTCGGCCAAGGTGCGCATCATGCGGTCGCGGTGCTCCTTGGCGATGATCGAGGCGGCCGAAATGCAGGGTTCGATCGCGTCCCCGCCAACGATGGCGCGGGCCTGCCAGCGCCAGTCCGCCGTGCGGCCCGCCGGGGTGAGATTGCCGTCGATCAGCACCTCGTGCGGCTCTTCGTCCAGCGCGGCGCAGAGTGCGGATACGGCCCGGGTCATGGCCAGCATCGTCGCGCCGAAGATGTTGAGACGGTCGATCTCCTCCACGTCCACCACGCCCACGGCCCAGCGGCAGCGGCGCTTGATCGTGGCTTCCAGCTCGCCCCGGCGTTTGCCGGAGAGCTTCTTGGAATCGTCCAGCCCCGAGGGTCGGGGCTTGCACAGCACCACCGCGCCCGCCACAACCGGGCCGGCCAGAGGCCCTCGCCCCGCTTCATCGACCCCGATGACGAGGCGGTTGGCACCCGTGCCGGGCACGATGACAGACAGGGATGCAGTCGACATGACCAAGCCGGTGAACTCCAGATCCTTCCTTGCGGCGGTATCGCCCGTCGCTTTCGCGCTCGCAAGCTGCGGAGCGGCGGCCACGGGGGATAAGGCCTCGGCCAGCGCTTCCGAAGAAATCTCCTTCAAGACCGAACAGGTCGCCAGCTTCGACGAACCCTGGGCCATGGCGATCGACAAGGCAACCGGGGCGATGATCGTCACCGAGAAGAAGGGCGCGATCAAGCTGCGCCTCGCGGACGGCACGCTTGGCGCCGTCTCGGGCGCCCCGAAAGTCGATTACGGCGGCCAGGGCGGCCTTGGCGACGTGATCTTCGCGCCGGACCAGAAGGGCGCCTCGCTCGACGGCCGCGTGATCTATCTGAGCTGGGCCGAAGCGGGCGAAGGCGATACGCGCGGCGCCGCGGTGGGACGGGGCACCCTCTCCTGCCCAGCGCCGGCCACCTGTTCGATCGAGGGCCTCTCGGTGATCTGGCGGCAAGTGCCCAAAGTGACCGGGCGTGGGCATTATTCGCACCGCCTGGCCTTCTCGCCCGATGGCAAGTATCTGTTCGTCAGCTCGGGCGAGCGGCAGAAATTCACACCCGCGCAGGACCTCGGCACCAATCTCGGCAAGATCGTCCGCCTCCTGCCCGACGGCACGCCCGCGCCGGGCAACCCGTGGGCCGACAAGCCCGCGCCGACCAACCAGATCTGGTCCTATGGCCACCGCAACGTGCTGGGCCTCGCCTTCGACGACCAGGGCCGGCTCTGGGATCTGGAGCACGGCCCGGCCGGCGGCGACGAGCTGAACCTCGTGAAGCCCGGACAGAACTACGGCTGGCCACTGGTTTCGGACGGCGACCATTACGACGGCAAGCCGATCCCGCGCCATTCCACCCGGCCGGACCTCGCCGCTCCGGCCATCAGCTGGAACCCGGTCATCGCGCCCGGCGACTTCATCTTCTACAAGGGCCCGCTGTTCCCGCAGTGGAAAGGCCAGGTGCTGATCACCTCGTTCACCCTGCCCGGCCTGGTGCGTGTCAGCATCAAGGGCGAGAAGGCGACCGAGGAAGCCCGCTACCCCATGGAAAATCGCATCCGCGAAATCGAACAGGGCGGAGACGGCACGATCTGGCTGCTGGAAGACGGACCGGCCGGCGCTTCGGGCCATCTGCTGAAGCTGACGCCGAAGTCCTGACGCACCAGGAGCCTTGCAGGAGACGGGCAAACGGCTTGGCAAAGGATCTGGCAGCCATCCGACCGCCGCCGAATTGAATCGACAAATGCGCGCGCCGCACCTAGTGGCGCGCGCCATGTCCGATGCTGCCACGCTCATCCCGCTCGACAATGTCGATCCCGTTCTCGTCGAGTCCCTGCTCGACAGCGCGTTCGAACCGGAGCGTCACCGCCGCACCGCCTACAAGGTGCGCGAAGGGGTGGACTGGCTTCCCGGCCTCAGCTTCGCAGCGCTCGATGGCGAGGAGATGCTGGTCGGCACGATCCAGTGCTGGCCGGTCGCGCTCAACGATGCCGAGGGCCGCGCCCATCCCATGATCATGGTCGGCCCGGTCGCCGTCATGCCCGGCCACCAGGGCCAGGGTTATGGCCAGGCGCTGATGTCGGCGGCGATGGCGGGCATCGACTCGCGGGCACCCCTGCCGCAGGTCATGGTCGGCGATCCCGAATATTACGGCCGGTTCTGGGGCTATTCCAACGAATGGACGCAGGGCTGGAACCTCCCCGGCCCGTTCGAGCGTCACCGCCTGCTGGTCCGCTGCGAGAATCCCGCCGTCCTGCCGCGCGAAGGCATGCTGGGCCCCTGGCTCCGCTAGACCGCCGGCCGAAGTCACGAGCCCGGACGACAAGCCTGCGCGGTGAACCCGCGCGCCGGGCCTCGTTGCTCTTCGTCCATGACGCTGCGCACTGGACCTTGGCGCGCGAAGCCCTATCTGGCATCGCAAGCCCATGCCTTATGAACCGCCGCCCGAACTGAACGCCCTTTCGCTCGCCCAGGTCGCCGAGCTGGTCGCCGCGCGCAAGTTGCCGCCGGTCGCAGAGTGGACGCCCGCCAGCAGCGGCGACAGCGAGATGGTCATTCGCGCCGATGGCCGCTGGTTTCATCAGGGCGGCGAGATTCGCCGTCCCGCCATGATCCGTGCTTTCGCCTCGCTGCTGCTGCGCGACGCCCAAGGTCGGCACTGGCTGGTGACACCCGCCGAGAAGCTCTCGATCGAGGTCGAGGATGCGGCCTTCATCGCCGTCGACGTGCGGCAGGACGGGGATACGCTGGTGTTCCGGCTCAATAGCGACGATCTCGTGGTGGCCGGGCCGGACCACCCCATTCGCAGCGTGGGCGATCCGGAGACGCCCGCACTCTACCTCGGCGTGCGCCATGGTACCGAGGCACGCCTCAATCGCAGCACTTATGGCCAGATCGCCGAGATCGCCCTTGCGAGCGGCGACCTCTCCGTATCCAGCCAGGGCGCGACATTCTCGCTCGTTCCCGCATGAACGGGCTGTTCGACGACGTATCGCGCCGCTTCGAGGCCGGACGTCACGGCGCGCCGGACGCGCTGTGGATCGACCCGCGTATCCACCAGATCGAGACGTTCAAGCCGGCCGCCGTGCTCATCACCCTGACCGAGCGCCCGCGCCCCGGCATGCTGATGCTGCACCGTCCCTCTACCATGCGCGCTCACCCCGGCCAGATCGCGTTCCCGGGCGGCCGCCTCGATCCCGGCGAGACCGCCGTGGAGGGCGCCCTGCGCGAGGCGCACGAGGAACTCGGCATCAGGCCCGGCGACGTGAAGGTGATCGGCACCAGCGATCTCTATCGCACCGGCAGCGGCTATGAGATCACCCCCGTGATCGGCATCATCCCGCCCGACCTGCCGATCATCCCGAACCCCGCCGAAGTGGCGCAGTGGTTCGAGGCGCCGGCCGAATTCGTGCTCGACCCGGCCAACCAGAAGACCAGGTGGATCGAGGCCGAAGGCAGCCGCCATGCCTTTGTCGAGATCACCTGGCATGACCACCGCATCTGGGGCGTTACCGGTGCGATCCTTCACAATCTTGCCCGCAGGCTGAACTGGAATGACTGAAAGACTGACTGCCCCGTGGATGGAGCGCGAAGACCTTGCCGCGCTCGTCGCCGCACTGGGCCACGGAAACGCGCGCTACGTCGGCGGGGCGGTTCGGGATAGCCTGCTCGGCCAGCCGGTGAAGGACATCGACATGGCTACGCTCCTCACGCCCGAGGACGTCATGCAGCGCCTCTGGGACGCCGGGATCCGCCACGTTCCCACGGGGATCGAGCACGGCACCGTCACCGCGGTGCTGCCGGGCGGCCCGGTCGAGATCACCACCTTGCGCCACGATGTCGCCACGGACGGCCGCCGCGCCACGGTGGCTTTCGCCACCGACTGGCGCGAGGACGCGGCCCGGCGCGACTTCACCATCAACGCGCTCTACGCCGACCCGGCGAGCGGCGAGATATTCGACTGGTTCGGCGGGCTCGACGACCTTGCCGCGCGCCGCGTCCGCTTCATCGGCGATCCCCGCCAGCGCATTCGCGAAGACCACTTGCGCATCTTGCGCTACTTTCGCTTCCAGGCCCGCTTCGGCACGATGCCCGCGGATCAGGAAGCGGAAGGTGCCTGCGCCGAACTCGCCTCCACGCTGAAGGGCCTTTCGCGCGAACGCGTGGGCATGGAAACGATGAACCTGCTCGGCCTGCCCGATCCGGCGCCGACGGTGGCGCGCATGGCCCAGCTTGGTGTGCTGGCGGTGATCCTGCCCGAGGCACGGCCCGAACCGCTCGCTGCCCTCGTGTCCGTGGAACAGGCGCAGGGGATCGCCCCCGACGCGATCCGCCGCCTTGCCGCGTTGCTGCCGCCGCAAGTGTCGCTGGCCGAACAGGTCGCCTCGCGCTTCCGCCTTTCGGGTGCGCAGAAGAAGCGCCTCGCCGTGGCTGCCGGGCGGGACAAAGCCCTGGGCGAGCCCCGCGCGCTCGCCTATCGCCTGGGCATCGAAGGCGCGCTCGATCGCTTCCTGATCGCAGGCGCGGACACGGCTGCGCTGCGGGACTGGGACATACCGGCCTTTCCGCTGAAGGGCGGCCAGATCGTCGCGCGCGGTGTCGGCGCCGGCCCCGAAGTGGCGCGCCTGCTGCGCCGGGTCGAGGATCGCTGGATCGCGGAAGGCTTCCCGGACGAAGCACGGGTTTCCGCCCTGCTCGATGCCGAACTTGCCGGCCAAAGCTCGTGAACCTCGGGCAGCTGACCGACCTGTTCTATGCCAAGCCGCTGCTGGCGTTGACCATCCTGGCCATTCTCGTCGCGGTGCTGGCCGGGATGCTCGCCGACCGCCGACCGCGGCTGGGCCAGTCGCTACGCAACCTTTCGCACCTCGGACTGGTCGCCGCGCTGCTGCTGACCGTGACGCAAGTCGCGCTTCACAACACCCGCTCCGAAGCCGCGCTCTGGCTGGACGAGACGCGCCCGCCTTCGGTCGAGGGCGGCGAGACGGTGATCCCGCTTCGTGCTGACGGGCATTACTGGATCCAGGCCAGGCTCAATGGCGAGCCCGTGGATTTCCTGATCGACACCGGCGCAACTTACACCGGCATCTCGAAGTCGGTGGCCGAGCGCGCTGGGATCCAGCCCGATGGCGACGACCAGGGCGTCATGCTGGAAACCGCCAACGGCACCATCGTCGCCCGCATGGCCAGTGCCGCCTCGCTGGCGTTCGGTTCGATCGAGGCGCATGCCTTGCCAGTCGCCATCGGGCCGGACAACGAGGTGGAAACCAACGTCATCGGCATGAACCTGCTCTCCCAGCTTGCCGCCTGGCGAGTGGAAAACGGCCGCCTGATCCTGGTGCCTCGCGCGGCGGCGGCGCAGGCACCCTCGGCCTCCTCCTCGCCCAAATCGTGATCCTGTCAGCATTCCGACAGGATGTTCCTGTTATGACCTGCTGATGGACTTTCCTCAGTTCCTGTCTTTCCTCGCAGGTCAGCCGCTGCTGGCCCTGGCATTGGCGGCGATCTTCGTCACCGTGCTGGGCGGACTGCTGCGCGGCCCCTTGCCGCTGCTGGGCGGCTTCGTACGCGGGCTCGGCAATCTGGGACTGGTGGCCGCCCTGCTGCTGACCGTGGCGCAAGCGACGCGCCTGACCAGCGGTACGGACTTCGCCCTACCGGGAATAGAACTGCCGGAGCTGGGCCTGTCCCGCCAGAGCGTGAGCGGCGGCGAAACCCGCGTGCCGATGGCGCGGGACGGTCACTTCTGGGTCCATGCCACGATCAACGGGGTCGAAGGCGATTTCCTGGTCGACACCGGCGCGACGCTGACCGCGATCTCCCCGCGCCTGGCCAACAGCGCCGAAGTCCGCGCGCAGCCGCTGCGTCAGAACATCGCCATGCGCACGGCCAACGGCACGGTCGCGGCGGAGCTGGGCACGGCGGACGAACTGCGCTTTGGCAGCGTCGTCGCGCGGCAGCTGGACGTGGTCGTGGCGCCGGGTCTGGAGGACCAGAACGTCATCGGCATGAACCTGCTCTCGCGGCTGGCAAGCTGGCGGGTAGAAGGCCGGACGCTCATCCTCGTGCCACATCACCCGCAGCCCGCAAGCTAAGAAACCGCGTCGCCCCGGATCGAGTCCGGGCGACGCGGTTCGAATCACCCCTGGAACTTGTTGTCGCGCGGGAAGCCGACCGGCGGCAGGCGGCCTGCGGCGCCGCGTGCGACCTTCCACATGACCATGTCCTTCTCGGTCCGGGTGCGGCCGGTTTCGCCGCCCATGGTCCAGGAAAGGCCATCCTCCAGCTTGAGCGTGATGATGTCGGAAAGTCCGCCATCGCGGTAACGCTGCAGCGTGACCCCCTGCCCCTTGGCCATGACCGGCAGCTCCTCGAGGCTGAAGATCACCAGCTTGCGATTGTCACCGACGACCGCGACGTGATCGTGCTCCGCCGGGATCTCGCGAACGAAGGCCAGTTGCACGCCCGGCTTGGTGGACATGACGGCGCGGCCCTTGCGGGTCTCCGCCAGCAATTCGTCCGCCTCGGCGGCAAAGCCGCGCCCGACGTTGGAGGCCAGCAGCAGCTGCGCCTTGGGCTTGTAAGGCAGTGCCGCCACCAGATGCGCATCGGCATCGATGTCGACCATGGTGCGGATCGGCTCGCCGAAGCCGCGCGCGCCGGGCAGCTTGTCCGCGCCCAGCGTGTAGAAGCGCCCGTTGTCCGCCGCGATCAGGATCTTGTCGGTGGTCTGCGCATGGAAGGCGAAAGCCGGGCCGTCGCCTTCCTTGAACTTGAAGTCGCCGCCCTTCGCATCCTGGCCGAGGGGCACATGCCCCCTGGCCGCGCGGATCCATCCCTTGGCCGAGAGGATCACCGTCACCGGCTCCTTCTCGATCATGGCGTCCATCGAGAATTCCACGGTCGGCGTAGCCTGCGCGATCGTGGTGCGACGGCGACCGAGAGCGGTGTCCTCGGCGTAGTCCTTGCGCAAGTTCATCAGATCGCGCTTCAGGCGGGTGCGCTGGCGGGCCGGGCTTTCGAGCAGCTTGTTGAGGTCGTCCTGCTCCTTGAGCAGGTCCGCGTGCTCCTTGCGCAGCTCCATTTCCTCCAGCTTGCGCAAGGAACGCAGGCGCATGTTGAGGATGGCTTCGGCCTGACGATCGGTCAGCTCGAACTCGGCCATCATCACCGGCTTGGGCTCATCCTCGGTACGGATGATCTCGATGATCCGGTCGAGATTGAGGTAGGCGATGATGTAGCCCGCCACCAGCTCCAGCCGCGAGGCGATCTTTTCCAGCCGGTGCCGGGTGCGGCGCAGCAGGATGTCGATCTGGCTGTAGACCCATTCCGACAGGAGCAGCTTCAGCCCCAGGACCCCCGGCGTGCGGTGCGAATCCAGCACGTTGAGATTGAGCGAGAAGCGGCTTTCCAGATCGGTCAGCCGGTAGAGGCTTTCCTTCAGCAGCTCTGGATCGACATTGCGGCTCTTGGGCACGAAGACGATGCGGATCTGCTCGTCGCTCTCGTCGCGAATGTCTTCGAGGATCGGCAGCTTGCGGTCGGCGATGAGCTGGGCGACCTGCTCGATCAGCTTGCCCTTGGCCAGCATGTAGGGGATTTCGGAAATGACGAGCTGCCACTGGCCGCTGCCGAGTTTCTCGACCCCGGTTTCCTCCCAGTTGCCCGCCTCGTCCTTGCCGCAGGAGAAACGCCCGCGCACGCGGAAGGCGCCCTTGCCGGTCGCGTAGGCGTGGCTGATCGCCTCCGGGCTGTCGACCACCATGCCGCCGGTCGCGAAGTCCGGTCCGTGGAAGACCTGCATGAGCTGGTCGTGCTCGGCATGGGGATTGTCGATCAGCATCATCGTCGCATCGATGATTTCGGCGACGTTATGGCTGGGGATGGAGGTCGCCATGCCCACGGCGATGCCGGTGGAACCGTTCGCCAGCAGGTTCGGGAACATGCCGGGGAAGATTTCCGGCTCGCTTTCCTCACCGTTGTAGGTGGGAACGAAATCGACAGTGCCCTCGTCCAGGCCGGACATGAGGTGGATTGCCGTGCGCGTCAGGCGCGCTTCGGTGTAGCGATAGGCTGCCGCGTTATCGCCGTCGATATTGCCGAAGTTGCCCTGCCCTTGCACCAGCGGATAGCGCAGCGAGAAGTCCTGCGCGAGGCGGACCATGGCATCGTAGACCGAGGCATCGCCATGCGGGTGATACTTACCGATGACGTCGCCGACCACGCGGGCGGATTTCTTGTAGGCACTGGCCGGGTCAAGCTTCAGCTGCCGCATCGCCCAGAGCAGGCGGCGGTGGACCGGCTTCAGCCCGTCCCGCAAGTCCGGCAGCGAACGCGCTGTAATCGTGGACAATGCGTAGACGAGGTAGCGCTCGGAAAGCGCAGCATCGAAGGGCGCATCGACGATGGCGTCGAAGGGATCGGAATCTTCGTCGGTCGTGGTCACCATGACCAGCAGGCCTAGCAACGCGGCGAGCCGAGCGGAACCACCGGAACGGAAGTTTTCCGCCGTTCATTCCTTTTGCAAACCCTAGACACTGGAGAATTTTCCATGACCAAGCGCGTGCTCATCGTCGCCACCAACGGTTTCGAGCAATCCGAACTCACCGGCCCGCGCGATGCGCTGAACCAGGCCGGCATCGAAACCGTGATCGCCAGCCCCGAAAGCGGCGAGATCAAGGGCTGGCAGCACACCGACTGGGGCGACAGCGTCAAGGTGGACGCTTCGCTCGACTCCGTCAGCGCGGGGGACTTCGACGCCCTCGTGCTGCCGGGCGGTCAGATGAACCCGGACGTCCTGCGCACCAAGCCGGAAGCGGTCCAGCTCGTGCGGGACTTCCTGGCCGCGGGCAAGCCGGTCGCGGCGATCTGCCACGGCCCGTGGCTCCTGGTGGAAGCCGACGCCGTGCGCGGCAAGACGGTGACCAGCTGGCCTTCCATCCGCACGGACTTGCGCAATGCCGGCGCGAACGTGGTGGACCAGGAGGTCGCCGTGGATGGCCTGCTCATCACCAGCCGCAAGCCGGACGACATTCCGGCATTTTCCAAGGCCGTGATCGAGGCCGTGCAGGACGCGGCAGCAGACGCCTGACCCTTTGTCGTCCCCGATCGTCGTCCCGGATCTGATCCGGGACGACAAGCCAGACATCTCAGTCTATCTGCATATCCCGCGCCAAGCCCGGAATACGCACTTCCAGGCCGTCCATCGCTTCGGTCAGTTCGATCTGGCAGGACAACCGGCTGGTTCGCGCCACACCGGCAGCAAGGTCCAGCATATCCTCCTCGTCCATGGAGGCGGGTTCGAGCTTGTCGAACCAGTCGGGCGCTACGATCACATGGCAGGTAGAGCAGGCCATCTGCCCCTCGCAGGTTCCTTCCAGCGGCATGCCGGCGCCCTGCGCCACGCGCAGAAGCACGTCTCCCGTCTCGGCTTCCGCCAGGACGAGTTTTCCTTCCGCGGTCAAGAACCTCACGTTCAGCAATTCAGACTCCCTGCACCGCCGCTGCGGCTTCTATTCGTTCGCAGGCATCCACAAGCTCCCCAAGGTCACTATATCGCCCGAATCCCAGACGGATAGAGGCTTTGGCTTCTGAATCGGACAGTCCGATCGCCTTGAGGACGTGGCTCGGCCGTCCCGAGCCGCTGGCGCAGGCGGAACCGGCGGAAAAGGCCACGTTCCGAACGTCCGACATGAGCCGGGCGACATCCAGCCCCGGCAGCCGCAGGTTGAGGTTTCCGCGCCAGCGATGTTCGGGCGACCCGTTGAGCGTCCAGCGCGAGAGGATATCGCGCGCCGCATTCCACAGGGCATCGACGGTCCGGGCATCCTCCTCCATGCGCGCGGCCGCGATGGTCGCCGCAGCCCCGAAACCGGCGCAGAGGGCCGGGCTGAGGGTTCCGGAACGCAGGCCCTGCTCCTGTCCGCCGCCATGGATCAGCGGAGCAAGCGCCACGCCGTCCCGCACCCAGAGCGCGCCGATTCCCTTGGGGCCGTAGAGCTTGTGCGCCGAGATCGCGATCATGTCGGCGCCGACCGGCGGGGCCAGCTTTCCGGCACCCTGCACGGCATCGCAAAGGAACAGCGCCCCGGCCGCATGGGCAGCCTCGGCCAGCGCCTCCACCGGCTGGACCGTGCCGATCTCGTTGTTGACCTGCATCACCGCGACAAGGCCGGTTCCCGTCGGGATAGGCCGCGCAGGATCGACCAGCCCTTGCGCGCTCACCGGCAGGATCGAGACCGCGGCATCGATCGCCCGCGCGCTATCGAGAACGGCGGCATGTTCGATGGCCGAGACGGCCAGTCGCGTGCTGCGGCTTCCCGCCAGGGCGAGATTGAGAGCTTCCGTGGCTCCCGAAGTGAAGATCACCCGCCCACCGGGCGGCAGCAGCGCAGCCACCTGCTCGCGCGCCACTTCGACTATGGCGGCAGCGGCTCGGCCCGGACGGTGCGGGCTATGCGGGTTGGCAAAACCCATGCCCTCCGGCCCGCCGAGCCAGGGCAGCATCGCCTCCCGCGCTTCGGGGGCGAGCGGGGTGGTGGCCTGATAGTCGAGGTAGATCACGCATTCACCTGCGACCAGGCCGCGGCAAAGGCGTCCAGATCGGCGGGCGTGGTGTTCCAGCCAAGGCTGACGCGCACGGTGCGCCGGGCCAGATCCTCGTCGATGCCGAAACCCTTGAGCACCCTGCTCTGCTTGAGCGTACCGGACGAGCACGCGCTTCCGGCCGAGATCGCGAAACCGGCCGCGTCCATGCGGATCAGCATGGCCGTCGCCGCCAGACGCGGCGCGGCCACGGCAAAGATGTGCGAGCACTGCATGCCCGGCTGGAGCACTTCGCCATGCCGGGACAACGCCGCCCTGAAATCGAGGCGCTGCTCCGCCGTGGTCGCCCAACCCTCCAGCCCCATCGCTTCCAGGGCCGCCGCGAAGCCGAGAGCCCCCGGCAGGTTCTCGGTCCCTGCGCGGTAGCCGCGCTCCTGCCCGCCGCTCGGCGCGAGCATGGCGAAATCCCTGACGAGCAAGGCGCCTATGCCGATGGGGCCGCCCAACTTGTGCGCCGAAAGCACGATCATGTCCGCATCGGGCAGCGCCGCCTTGCCGGCCGACTGCGAACAGTCCGCCAGGACCAGCCCTCCCGCGGCGCGCACTTGCTCCACCAGAGGATTGCGAGCGTAAGGCAGGAGAACGGTGCCGGTCTCCGAATTGATCGACTGCACCGCCACGACCGCCCGGTCTGGCATGGCCAGCGCCCTTGTCAGGGCATCGCTATCGACTTCACCCTCCCGCATGGGCAGTTCCTGCGCGTCCGGCGCGGCGCGGAACACGGCATCGTGCTCCACGGCCGAGACCAGCCGCCGCTCTGCCCTGGCCCGGCCGAGACCGATCGCCAGGGCTTCGCTCGCCCCGGACGTGAAGATCACCTCGCCCTGCCAGCCAAGCGCTTTCTTCACCCGCTCGCGCGCGTCCTCAAGGCTGGCGCGAGCGGCGCGGCCCTGTTTGTGCGGGCTGGACGGGTTGGCCCAGAGCGCCGCCCCTTCCAGCCACGCCTCGCGGGCCTGAGGCAGGAGCGGCGTGGTCGCCGCATGGTCGAGATAGATCTGTTGGGCTGACATCGCTTGAAAAGTTGTTTTTGGAGCGAAGGTTTCTATATAGCGATCTTCCCTTTTTCCACTCCCGCGATGGCTGGCGAGAAATTCGCCGCCGTTTTCGCGGGAGTTTCAACAGGTCAGGTTCGCGAAACTTATGCCCGCAGTCATCTTCCCCGGACCCGAAGGCCGCCTCGAAGGCCGCTTCCAGCCGGCGCCGCGTCCGCGCGCGCCCGTGGCGATGATCCTTCACCCGCACCCCCAGGCCGGCGGCACGATGAACGACCGCATCACGCAGCACTTGTACAAGACTTTCGTGAATCGCGGCTTCGCGACGCTGCGCTTCAACTTCCGCGGCGTCGGCCGCAGCCAGGGCAGCTTCGACAACGGCGTGGGCGAGCTTTCCGACGCCGCCGCCGCGCTTGACTGGGTGCAGTCGATCCACCCCGAAGCCTCGACCACCTGGATCGCCGGCTACTCGTTCGGCGCGCTGATCGGCATGCAGCTCTTGATGCGCCGCCCGGAAATCCGCGGCTTCATCTCGGTTGCCCCGCCGGCCAACATGTACGACTTCTCGTTCCTCGCCCCCTGCCCCGCATCGGGCATCCTGATTCAGGGCGCGGCGGATACGGTGGTGACGCCGAACGCCGTACAGAAGCTGGTCGACAAGCTTCGCACCCAGAAGCACATCACGATCCACCACGACGAGATCCCGCGCGCGAACCATTTCTTCGAGAACGAGATGGACGACCTGATGCGGTCGGTCGACAATTACCTCGACATGCGTCTGGCACCGGATTGCCCGATCAAGTGACGGGTTCCTAGGGCCGAAGAACCAGGCCCTTCAGAGCGAAAAAGGCGTTGGAGTCACTCCGACGCCTTTTTCGTATCCCCGGCCTTGGCCAGCGTGTCGCCCTGCGAATTCGGCAAAGTCCAGATCGCGACGTTCACGGTCAACACGCCCGCCAGCACCAGCATCAAAGCGGCCTGCTTGCGGTTGCCCCCGCGCCGAAAGAGCGCGACGGCTCCCAACACGAGCAGAACGATGGTCAGGATCATGAGAGATAGGGCGAAGTCCATGGCTTATCCCCTAACGCACTCGCCTGGCCGGCGCGAGCGGGTTTGACAGGCGGGAACGTCGCCGCCAGATTTCGCGGCCATGAAGAACCCTGACATGACGGCCGCAGCACTCTCGCGGCGCACCACGCTCCAACTCCTCGCCGCCGGAACTGCCGGCATCGCCCTGCCCGGCGTCGCCCGCGCCGCGGCGGCCAGGCCACAGGACGCAGCCGCCCTGCTCGATTCGATCGCCTGGAGACTGCTGGAGCACAATCCGGAAGGCGCGACCGGCCTGGGCATCGACGTGGGCGCCCATGCCGCCTTGCGCTCCAAGGCCGAGGACCGCTCCTTCGCGGGCAAGGCCGCGCTCGCCAAGACCTTGCGCGAAGACCTAGCCCGCGTGGAGGCATTCCCGGTGTCCGGCCTGGGCCATGCGACGCAGACCAGCCTTGCCGTGGTGCGCAGCGCTTACAAGACCTCGCTCGACGGTTTTGCGCAGCCCTATGGCGATGTCGCCGTGGGCGGCTGGCGCAACACGCCCTATGTCGTGATCCAGAACGTGGGCGCCTATCTCGACACGCCCAAATTCCTCGATGCCGACCATCCCGTGAAGTCCGCAGCCGATGCGGAGGCCTACATCTCGCGCCTGTCGCAGTTCGACAACCAGCTCGACGGAGAGCTGGAGCGCATGCGCAAGGCCACCGACCAGGGCCTCGTCCCGCCGGACTTCCTGCTGGACCGCGCCATCGCGCAGATGACCAGCACTCTCGAGGATGCCCGCAACAACGGCGGCGGCCTCGTCAGTTCGCTGGTCGACCGCACCAAGACGATCCCCGGCAACTGGGAGGGCCGTGCGAAGGCCATCGTTTCCGCCGAAGTCGTGCCCGCGCTGGAACGCCAGCTCGCCGAACTGAAGCGCCAGCGCGGTGTAGCCAAGGGCGACCCGGGCATGCGCGAGCGTCCTCATGGCGCGGAATTCTACGCCTGGGCCCTGCGCGCCAGCACGACCACCACGGTGCCCGCCGCGGAGATCCACCAGCGCGGGCTTGAGGAACTGGCCGCGCTCCATGCCCGCATGGACCCGATCCTTCAGAAGCTGGGCTATACCACCGGCACCGTGGGCGAGCGGATGACCGCGCTCGGCACCGACAAGCGCTTCATGTTCCCCGAGGGCGATCCCGGCCGTACCGAGATCATGGCCTTCATCCGCCACCGTATCGACTGGATCCGCGCCCAGATGCCGCGCGCCTTCCGCGATCCGGTGAAGGGCAATGTCGAAGTGCGCCGCCTGCCGCTGGCCGAGGAACCCGGCGCGCCGACCGCTTACGGCGGCGCCGGCTCGATCGACGGCTCGGTTCCGGGCAAGATGTGGATCAACTTGCGCACCACGGACCTGCACCGCAAGTACGACCTGCCCACTCTGGTCCACCATGAAGCGATCCCGGGCCACGTCTGGCAGGGCGAATATGCCAACCGCCTGCCGCTGATCCGCTCGATCCTGGCCTTCAACGCCTATTCGGAAGGCTGGGCGCTCTACGGCGAGCAATTGGCCGACGAGCTTGGCGCCTATGCCGACGATCCGGTCGGCCAGCTGGGCTATCTCCAGTCGATCGCGTTTCGTGCCTGCCGCATGGTCGTCGACACCGGCCTCCATTCCAAGGGCTGGAGCCGGGAAGAGGCCGTGCGCTTCTTCATGGAGAAGAACGGCAACAAGCGCGAGGAAGTGGCCAACGAAGTGGACCGCTACTGCTCCTGGCCCGGCCAGGCCTGCGGCTACAAGATGGGCCATTCCGAGATCAATCGGCAGCGCAGCCGTGCCCAGGCGGCGCTCGGCACCCGCTACGACTTGCGCGATTTCGACCAGGCCGTGGTCGACGGCGGCAATGTGCCGCTGGACGTGCTGGCGAAGAATATCGACAGCTATATCGCCACCGGCAAGGCCGGTTGATGGTAACGTCGTCCCGGATCGGATCCGGGACGACGATAATTCACGAGTTGGGCCGTTCGCTTACTTCTTGCCGAAGAAGCCCTTGGCCATGTCGGTCAGGTCGTCGATCACGCTGCCGTCCCCGTCCTTGTCGAGGAACGCGGTGAACTTCGAAGGGTCGCTGCCGACCAGGCTGGCGAACTGACCCAGCGAGCCTTCGCCGCCGATGGCCGCGATCACCTGCTGGATCGTGCCGACGCCGAGACCGGTCTTCTGCGCGGCCAGCTGCGCCGTGTCGCCCTCTTCCTGATGCGCCAGTCCGAGCGCGGCAATCGCCTTTTCAGCCTGCGCCGGCTCGATGCCGAGCTTGGAGGCGAGGTTCGCGATGTCGGGGTGGTCGCTGACTTGTCCAAGGATGCCGTCGAAAAGTCCCATGGTCTTTCTCCTGGAGAGAGGGGGAAGAGGAGGATGCACTGTCTTGATGACAAAACAAGGGCCTCGAAACCGAAGTTCCGAGGCCCCCTGTTTATTTCAAGCCGGAATGCCTGATTCAGGTAGAACCAAGCGCTTTCGAAGCAGGATTGTCCAAGATCAGGCCGCGACCGGCGCCGCCTTGCGCACGCCTTCGTCGACATGCTCTTCGAACTGGGCGAAGTTTTCGATGAACTGGCGCACCAGCGTCTGCGCCGTCTTGTCGTAGGCATCGCCGTCGGCCCAGGCGCCGCGCGGGTCTAGCAGCTTGCTGTCGACTCCCGGAACCGCCACCGGAACCTCGAAGCCGAAGTTCGGATCTTCCTTGAACTCGGCATTGTTGAGGCTGCCGTCGAGCGCGGCATTGAGCAGGGCGCGGGTGGCCTTGATCGGCATGCGCTTGATGCCTTCCATCGTCGCCATGCCGCCCGACCAGCCGGTGTTCACCAGCCAGCACTTCACGCCGCCCTTGGCGATGCGCTCCTTGAGGAGATTGCCGTAGACCGAGGGATGGCGCGGCATGAACGGTGCGCCGAAGCAGGTGGAGAACGTCGCTTCCGGTTCGGTCACGCCGATCTCGGTGCCGGCAACGCGCGCGGTATATCCCGAGAGGAAGTGATACATCGCCTGGTCCGGGGTGAGCCGCGCGATCGGTGGCAGCACGCCGTAGGCATCGGCGGTCAGGAAGATGATGTTCTTCGGAACCGGGCCGAGGTTCTTCTCCGAGCAGTTCGGAATGAAGTCGATCGGGTAGGATCCGCGGCTGTTTTCGGCCAAGCTGTTGTCGTCGAGGTCGATCTGGCGCGTCTCCGGATCGATCACCACGTTTTCCAGCACCGTGCCGAAGCGCTTGGTGGTGGCGAAGATTTCCGGCTCGGCTTCGGCCGAGAGACGGATCATCTTGGCGTAGCAGCCACCTTCGAAGTTGAACACGGCGGTATCGGACCAGCCATGCTCGTCGTCACCGATCAGAGTGCGCGAGGCATCGGCCGACAGCGTGGTCTTGCCGGTGCCGGAAAGACCGAAGAACACGGCAGTATCGCCCTCGGGACCGATATTCGCCGAGCAGTGCATCGGCATCACGCCCTTGGTAGGCAGCAGGTAGTTGAGAATGCCGAAGACCGACTTCTTCATCTCGCCTGCATAGGACGTGCCACCGATGAGGATCAGCTTCTCGCTGAAATTGACCGCGATCACCGTCTCGCT
Source organism: Novosphingobium sp. PhB55 (assembly GCF_004368805.1). Taxonomy (NCBI): domain Bacteria; kingdom Pseudomonadati; phylum Pseudomonadota; class Alphaproteobacteria; order Sphingomonadales; family Sphingomonadaceae; genus Novosphingobium; species Novosphingobium sp. PhB55. The sequence continues at coordinate 611,604 of NZ_SODQ01000001.1, forward strand.
GCGCGAACCATGGCGCTCGGGATCGGCGCGGAAGCTCGGCAGATCGATAATGGTGTATTCGGGCACGAAGCTTTCCAGCTCCGTCTCGGTCGGGCGCACCAGCAGCGTGCGGATGAACAGGTTGTGCCAGGCGAACTCATTGATCACCCGCACTTTCACGCGGTGTTCCGGCTGCGAGCCGCCGAACAGGTCGGCCACGTAGAGCTGATCCTTCTCGGACACGGCGGCCAGAAAATCGGCCTTGAGCGCGGCGAAATGTTCCGGCGTCATCGGCACGTTGGTCTTGCCCCACCAGACCGTATTTTCGGTCTCGGCGTCCTTGACGATGAACTTGTCCTTGGCCGAGCGCCCGGTGTGCTTGCCTGTCGCCACGACGAACGGACCGTCCGCAGCGAGCATGCCCTCGCCATTCTTGACGGCTTGCTCGATCAACGGCGCAGTGCCGAGGTTCGCGAGCACTTTCGCGCCTGTTTCTATGCCTTGACTGGCGAGCGGATAGTTAAGGGAAGCGGCCAATGTCATCTCCTCCATTTAAGGCGGGACCGGCGGGAACCGGGCACGCCCCGACATTTTTGCGCAAGAATCGGCTGGCGATTATTCGCCCAGCCCCTTTTCCGTCAAATTTTTGCAAAAATAAATGGAGCGGGGGAGGTAGGACGAATGCACCTCGACCATTCCGGGGCAAATTCGGGACGAATCGCAAAGGCGTGGACGGCCAGGCCGGCAGCCGCTAGTCACGGCGTTCGATTGCACGGAAGGAACGCAGCGCAATCCATGGTTGAATCCACGGCATCTTCCACGCCAGGCCCGGCCGGCTCCCCCGCCACGGGCGGCCCTTCCCCCGAAGAGACCCTGCCGGCGCCCGTCCGCCAGCAATCTATCGCGCTGGTGGACGACGACCGCAACATCCTGACCACCGTGTCGATCGGCCTCCAGGCCGAAGGCTTCGCCACGCGCCTCTATACCGATGGCGAAACGGCGCTGAAGGCCCTGCTGGAGAATCCGCCGGACCTGGCCATCTTCGACATCAAGATGCCGCGCATGGACGGGCTGCACTTGCTCCAGGCCCTGCGCGAACAATCCAGCCTGCCAGTGATCTTCCTGACCTCCAAGGACGAGGAACCGGACGAGGCGCTCGGCCTGGCGATGGGCGCGGACGACTACATCACCAAGCCGTTCAGCCAGCGCCTGCTGATCGCCCGCATTCGCGCGATCCTTCGCCGCAGCGAACTGGCGAAGACCTCCAGCGAGGAGACCGTGCAGGAAAACCTGCCCGACCCGGTGACACGCGGCCGCCTCAGCCTCGACCCCGCGCGCCATCAAGTGACCTGGAATGGCGAACCGGTCTCGCTGACCGTCACCGAGTTCCTCATCCTGGAAGCGCTCGCCTTGCGGCCGGGCGTCGTGAAAAGCCGCAACCAGCTGATGGACGCCGCCTATAGCGAGGACGTCTACGTCGACGACCGCACGATCGACAGCCATATCAAGCGCCTGCGCCGCAAGTTCCGCGGGGTCGACCCCGAATTCTCGGCCATCGATACGCTCTACGGCGCCGGCTATTCGTTCACCGATGGCTGAACCGCACCGCCGCCTCCGGCCCCTCGCCAACCCGCCCGCGCCTCCGCACCCCTCCGCCCGGCCGTGATGTCCAGCCCCACCCGCAAGCGGCGCAAGGCCCCTCTGCCGGTCAGGCTCGGCCTGTCCTGGCGCGTCTCTCTGACGGCGCGCATCCTCGCCGTGAACGTGATCGCCCTGGCCCTGCTGGCGGGCAGCCTGTTCTACATCGACAGCTACCGCCGCGAATTGCTGGACGAACGCTTCCGCCTGGCCCGCGCGGAAGCCGAAGTCGTCGCCATCACGCTGAACGGCGAACAGGCCGAGCGCCGCCGCGATCTGATCGCCCGCATCGGCTCCGGCCAGGCCTTGCGCCTGCGTCTGTTCGACCGCAACGGCACGCTCGCGGCAGACAGCTTCACGCTGGCCAGGCCCTCCTACACCCTCATCGATCCCGCCACGGAGCCCTGGTTCCAGGATGCCGCCCGCGCGCTGGACAAGGGCATGGACTGGGTCCTCGGCTCACCGCCGGTCGCCGATTACCACGATGCGCCCGGCGCCGGCGCCTCCGCCTGGCCGGAAGTGGCTGCTGCTCTTGCCAGCGGACGCACCGAAGTCAGCCACAAGGCCGCGCCTGACCGTACACCGGTGATCATCGCCGCAACGCCGGTCGGGCACCGCGGAGAGGCGCTGCTCGTCACCCGCAACGCGCGCGACATTACCGAAAACGTGCGCATGGCCCGCCAGACGCTCGCCATCATCGTCGGCGCCGCGCTCACCGTTTCGATCCTGCTCTCGCTGTTCCTCGCGCGCACCATCGTCGAGCCGCTCCGCAAGCTGGTCCGCTCCGCCGTGCGCGTGCGGCTCGGCCGCGACCGCAGCGTGATCGTGCCGCGCCTGCCCGACCGCCGCGACGAGATCGGCCTGCTGGCCCGCGCGATCTCGGACATGAGCGGCGCCCTGCGCCAGCGCATCGACGCGGTGGAGAGCTTCGCAGCCGATGTTGCCCACGAACTGAAAAACCCCCTCACCAGCCTGCGCAGCGCGCTTGAAAATCTCGACCGCGTCGATGAGCCTTCCTTGCGGCGCCAGTTGATCGGCATCGCCAAGGACGACGTGCGACGGATCGATTTCCTCGTCACCGAAATCGCCGATGCCAGCCGCATCGACGCGGAACTCAGCCGCACGACGTTCGAGCCGGTCGACATGCTCCGCCTCGTCCGCGCGCTCGTCGCGGAGCGTGAGCAGCGCGGCGTCAACGGCGCCTGCCCGGTCCGCATCATTCGCGAGGCCGACGGCGACCTCCTGGTTCCCGGCGACGCGTCGCGGCTCGAACGCGTGCTCCAGAACCTGCTCGACAACGCCATATCCTTTTCGCCGGGCGGCACGCCGATCGAAGTCGCGGTGGGCCGCAGCGAGGGCCGGGTCACTCTCTCCGTGTCCGACCACGGCCCCGGCATCCCGGAAGCCGCACGCGAGCGCATCTTCGAACGCTTCCATTCGCTGCGGCCGAACAGCGAGGAGTTCGGCAAGCATTCGGGCCTGGGCCTGGCCATCGCCCGCACCATCGTGGAGGCGCACTACGGCAAGCTGCGCGCCACGGACCGCACGGACGGCACCCATGGCGCACGGCTGCTCCTTTCGCTGCCCGCGTGGCAGGGGGAATGACGATGACCGCGCCTTTCGCCCGGCAGTCCACCTGTGTCGCCCTCGCGGACCGCGCAGTGCTGATCGAAGGGCCATCCGGCACGGGCAAGTCTGGCCTGGCCCTCGCGCTCATCGACCGCGGCGCCCGTCTGGTGGGTGACGACGGCATTCTGCTGCAAGCGGCAAGCGGCCGCCTCTGGGCGCGGCCGCACCCCCACACGCGGGGCCTGGTGGAAGTGCGCAATCTCGGCATTCTGCCCTTCCCCTGCGCCGACGAGGCGCCGGTGGCCCTGCTGGTCACGCTCGACCCCGCCGCGCCGCGTTTCATCGAAGCAGCGGAGACCATCGACCTCGGCGGCATCGCCATACCTGCGCTGCGCCTTTGGCCCGATGCCGGGCCCCTGGCGCTGAAGGTCGAGCTGGCGTTGTTGCATTATGGTCTCACCGGGTGACAAACCTGTAAGATCGCCCCTTTTCTTTCCCCGCGCCGGGGCGCAAACAGCCCCGGATGCAGGACGATCTCCCCCCCGGAGCGGCTTCCCCGGCCCCTCTCGACCCGACTCAGCCCGCCCGCCGACAGAAAGTGTTGCTGGTGACCGGCATGCTCGGTGCCGGCAAGACCACGGTCCTGCGGGTGCTGGAGGATCTCGGCTGGGAAATCATCGACAATTTCCCGGTCCGTCTGCTGGAGCGCATGATCGAGGGCAAACCCTCGGACGACCCATCGCCGCTCGCGATTGGCTTCGATTGCCGTACCCGCGGTTTCAATCCGGAGCGGGTCATCGCACAGGTCAAGGCGCTGGGCGAACGCGCGGACCTGGAAGTCACCACGCTGTTCCTCGACTGTTCGAGCAAGGAGCTGGAGCGCCGCTTCAACGAGACCCGCAGGCGCCATGTCCTGGCGGCCGACGCACCGGTGGACAGCGGCATTCGGGCCGAGCGCGAACTGCTCGCGCCGCTGCGCCGCTGGGCCGACATCCTGATAGAAACCACAGAGTTCACGTCTAACGATCTGCAACGCGCGATTCGCGAGCGGTTCGCCACTGACGAGCCGGAAGACCTGACGATCACCGTGTCCAGCTTCGGCTTTTCGCGCGGAATGCCTCCGCTGGCCGACTTCGTCTTCGACATGCGCTTCGTGGAGAACCCGCACTGGGATTCGGAGTTACGCCCGATGACCGGACAGGACGCCCCGGTGGGCGACTATATCCGCAAAGACCCTGCTTTCGACGAAGCATTTGCGCGGATTCGCGACCTTCTGCTGCTCCTGCTTCCGCGGTATCGCGCCCAGGGCAAGGCCTATCTCCACATTGCCTTCGGGTGTACCGGAGGGCGACACCGCTCCGTTTTTACCGCCGAGCAGATGGCAGCGGCCTTGCGCGAAGCGGGTTTTTCGCCCACATTGTTGCATCGCAACCTGGGCTCGCGGGCTGCTGATCTGCTCGAGGGGGGAAATTCTCGAAGGGGTCCGGTGGCGTGAAAGAAGATTATATAACCCGGTCGCATTCGCAGGAAATTCGGAGCCTAACCCCAGCATGATCGGCATGATCCTGGTCACTCACGGCAATCTTGCCGAGGAATTCGTACACGCGATGGAGCACGTCGTCGGTGACCAGTCCGCGGTCGCCACCGTCTGCATCGGTCCCAACGACGACATGGAGCGCCGTCGCAGCGAGATTGCCGAAGCGATCACAGCCGTCGACAGCGGCGAAGGCGTCATCATCCTCACCGACCTGTTCGGCGGCACGCCTTCGAATCTCGCCATCTCGCTGATGCAGGCCGGCAAAGTCGAAGTGATCGCCGGAATCAACCTGCCCATGCTGATTCGCCTCGCCAAGGCGCGTGCCTGCATGTCCGTGCGCGATGCTGCCGCAGCCGCGCGCGATGCCGGGCGCAACTACATCACGATCGCCAGCGAATACCTCGGGCAGGACGCCGCATGAGCGCTGCGCGTGAGACGGTGCTGATCGTCAACAAGCGCGGCCTTCATGCCCGCGCCAGTGCCAAGTTCGTCAACCACGTCGCCGAACTGCCGGAATCCGTGCTGGTCACCGTCGGCAAGGACGGGACCGAAGCGGCCGGCAATTCCATTCTCGGGCTGATGATGCTCGGTGCCGCCAAGGGCGACAGCATCGAGATCGCCTGCCAGGGCGAAGGCGCGCAGGATGCGCTTGCGGTCCTCGCCACGCTCGTGCGTGACGGTTTCGGCGAAGAATGACGCCTTCCGACCGCGCGGTCTACCGCCGCACCATTACCGGATTCTCCAACCCGCTGGTCAAATTCCTGCGCTCTCTGCGCGAGAAGAAGCACCGCAAGCGGGAACAGCGCTTCCTGGCCGAGGGCCTGCGCCTCCTGACCGATGCCCGCGAATGCGGCATCGTGCCGGAGATGCTCGTCATGGCCATTGGCCGCGATCCACACCCTCTTCTCGATGCGCTCGAACAGGCTGTCGCGGAGGCTGGCGGCGATATCGTCGAAATGGACGAGGAAATTCTTGCCAAGGTCACCGGCAAGGACAATCCGCAGGCCGTCGCGGGCGTTTTCGCCGAGTTCGACACGCGCATTGCCAATCTAGACCGCGCTTCGGCCCCGATCTGGCTCGTGGCGCAGGCCCTGCGCGACCCGGGCAACCTCGGAACGATGCTGCGAACGGGCGATGCCGTCGGTGCCGGCGGGCTGATCCTGCTCGACGACTGCGCCGATCCGTTTTCGGTCGAAGCGGTGCGCGCCAGCATGGGAGCGATCTTCACGCAAAAGATCGCGATCGCGCGGTGGGACGAATTCCAGGACTGGTTGCGGGCCGGCGAAGGCCAGCTCGTCGCGGCCTCGCTGCGGGATCCCACGGACTATCGCCAGGCGCCTTACGCCGCGCCGTGCTTCCTGATGGTCGGCAACGAATCGCAGGGCCTGCCGCAAGCTTATGAGGAAGCCTGTGACTTGCGCGTCACCATTCCCATGCGCGGGCGGGCGGACAGCCTGAACGCCGCCGTGGCGGGTGCCGTGCTGGCCTACGAAGCCCTGGCACACCTTGATGGACCCCATCGTCAGGACGGTAACTGAAAAGGGCGTTCATCCGGGCATCATCTGGGACGTGTAGAGTGCGCCGCATCATGCGTGCCGCTCTGCTATCTCTCTGCCTCCTGTCGCCCCTCGCTGCCTGTTCCATACAGGGCGACGATTCGCCCCTGGCCCGCACGACCTGGCGCTTTGCCCTGATCGACGGGCAACGCCCCGATTCCACGGATGCGCGCCTGACCTTCGAAGGACGCAAGGTGGGCGTTCAGGTCGGTTGCAACCGCATGGACGGCCCTTGGCGCATCGACGAGGAGCGCCTGATCGCCGGGCCCCTCGCCCTTACCGAAATGACCTGCACCGTTCCCGCCTGGGACCAGGAAAAGGCCGTGAACGCCCTGCTCGTCGCAACGCCCCGCTTCGCCGTCGAGGGCAATCACATGATCCTGCAATCGAGCGGGCACACGGCCGAACTGGTTCGCGAAGGTGGCCCCATCGAACGACCGACGCGCACCGCTGACGGCAGCTGAGGCCTATTCGGCCGCTTCCGACAGGGGATTATCCTCTACGGCGGGCCGGGTCTCGGCAATGGCCTCGATCTCCTCGGCCACGGCTTCGGCACCATAGCGCGGGGTAGATTCGATCTGCGGCACGTCGTCGATCTCGCGCTTGCCGATCTCGATATGCTTGTCGCGCAGGCGCCGGCCCGAACTGAGTACGTTGCGCTCGAAGCTGCCTACGAACTTGTTGTAATTGTTCACCGCCGATTCGAGACCCGCGCCCACGCGCTTCATGTGCTCGCTGGCCGTGGCCAACCGGTCGTAGAGTTCTCCGCCCATCCGGCCGATCTCGCGCGCTTCGCGCGCCAAGCCGTCCTGTCGCCAGACTTGCGCCACGGTGCGGGCGATGGCGACGAGATTGGTCGGCGTGGCCAGCAGAACACGGTTGCGGAAAGCGAAGTCCCAGAGTTCGGGATCCTGCTCCAGTGCAGCGGCTACGAAATGCTCGCCCGGCACGAACATGACCACGTAATCCGGCGCATCCTCGAACTGGCTCTGGTAGCTCTTGGCGCCCAGGGTCTGGACGTGATTGCGCATCGAGGCGACATGCTGGCGCAGCGCGGCGTCACGAGTCGTTTCGTCCTGCGCCTCGAAGGCCTCCTGATAGGCATTGAGCGAGACCTTGGCATCGATCACCAGGCGCTTCTGGCCCGGGATGTTGACGATCGCGTCCGGCCGCAGTCGCCCTTCCTCGGTGTCGATCGAATGCTCGGTGACGAAGTCCGTGTGCTCGGCAAGACCGCATTGCTCCAGCACATTGCGAAGCTGCTGCTCGCCCCAGCGCCCTCGCGCCTTGGGAGCATTGCGCAGAGAATTGCCGAGCCGCTGCGCTTCCTCGCGCACCTTTTCCTGCCCTTCGCGCATCGACTGGATCAGGCCGGTGAGCTGGCCGAACGAATCGACCCGCTTGGCTTCGAGCGCGGATACCTGCAGTTCGTAGGACTTGAGGCGCTCCCCGACCGGCGCCAGCAGCGTGGCGATGCGCTCGGCATTGGCTTTCTCGCTCTCCTCGAACCGCGCCCCGGCGCGGCGCAGGAAAGCGTCCTGCGCCCCTGCGAGCACTTTCGCGCCCGCATTCTCGAATTCCTTGCGCAGCGCTTCCTGCGCTTGCAGCAGAAGCCGCTTCTGTTCGTCGAAATTGGCGGATTTTTCTCGCAGCGTCGCGAGTTCGGAAGCCAGTTCGCGCTGCTCGCGGCGCAAGCCATCGACCAGACCGGCATGCTCGGACCGGGTGCGTTCGAGAACCTGGGTCAATTCGCCGCGCGTGCGGTCCAGGATCTGGACATGCTCGAAGCGCAGGCGCTCCACCGTCTCGCCATGGTCCTTGCGCAGCTGGTCCACCGCCAGGCCATGCTCGGCCCGCGTGCGTTCCAGCGAAGCCGCAAGGTCATCGGCCCGGCTGGCGCGCTCCGTGGCGCCTGCCAGGTCGCGAATCGCTGCCCGGAAGCGCTCGTCGAGATCGCGCGCCTCACGGTCGCGCGTCTCATGCCGCTGCCGCCATTCGGCGGCAGGTCGGGAACCGAAGAACCAGCCGGCACCAAGACCGACAACGAGCGCGAAAAGTGCGGCGACAGCGATTTCCATTCCGGAAGCCTATCCGGAACGTTTCAGGAACGCCAGCCCTTATCGGGGATTTTCCACCGAAGCGGAAATCACGCCGCCTTGCGCAGCTTGTCCAGCTTCTTGAGCGCCATCTGGCGCTTGAGGCGCGAGAGGTGGTCGATGAAGAGGATGCCTTCGAGATGGTCCATTTCGTGCTGGAGACAGGTGGCCATCAGGCCTTCCATGTCTTCTTCGTGCACGGTGCCGTCCAGGTCCTGCCAGCGCGCGCGGATGCGCGAGGGGCGCTCCACGTCGGCATAGATCTCGGGGACCGAAAGGCAGCCTTCCTGGTAGACGGTGTGCTCTTCCGAAGGATCGAGGATTTCCGGATTGACGAAGATCCGGGGCTCGTTCCTGGTCGGCTGATGCGTGTGGTGATGATCACCGTGAGCGGTGCACACTTCCGGCTCGGCATCCTCGTCGTCCGGCTGAAGGTCGATCACCAGAACGCGCAGGGGAACGCCCACCTGGATGGCGGCCAGGCCGATGCCCGGTGCGTCATACATGGTCTCGAACATGTCCTCGACGAGCGTCTTGAGCTCGTCGTCGAACTTTTCGACGGGGACCGAAACCTGCTTGAGACGCGGATCGGGAACTTCGAGGATTTCACGGATAGCCATGGGGCGCAGATAGTCGCGATGGCGGTTTTTCGCAAGATGGACGCTTCGATGACAGTGATCGGCTAGCTCACAGGCCGTCGTGCCCGGATCGCCTGGGCCAGCGTACCCTCGTCCAGATAGTCGAGTTCACCGCCCACCGGCAGGCCGTGGGCAAGCTGGGTAATGCGCACCGGAAGCCCTTCAAGACGCTCGGCAATGTAATGCGCCGTGGTCTGCCCTTCGAGCGTCGCATTCATGGCCAGCACCACTTCGTCGATGCCGCCAGCCTCCACCCGCACGAGCAGCCGGTCGATCGTCAAATCTTCCGGCCGGACGCCGTCAAGCGCGGAAAGACGACCGCCGAGGACGTGATAACGCCCGGTGAAGAGCCGCGCCCGGTCGAGCGCCCAGAGGTCCGCCACTTCCTCCACCACGCAGAGCGACCCGGCGTCGCGGCGCGGATCGGCGCAGATGCCGCAAGGGTTGGTCGTGTCGATATTGCCGCAGGTCGCGCACTCTACCAGCGCTTCCTTCACGGCGCCGAGTGCCTCCACCAGTTGCACCAGCGAAGTCTCGCGCCGCTTGATGAGCCAGAGCACGGCCCGCCGCGCGGAACGGGGGCCAAGTCCGGGAAGGCGCGACAGCGCGGCCGTAAGCGTCTCGATCTCTTGCGATGCCATGGCGCCGGGGATAGGGCCTCCGGAGCCTTAGAGGAAGTGTTTCGGAGATTTCCCCACACCATGCGTATCGTCTTCATGGGAACGCCCGACTTCGCAGTGCCCGCGCTGGTCGCACTGGTGGAGGCCGGGCACGAGATCGTCGCGGCCTACAGCCAGCCACCTCGCCCCGGTGGCCGGCGCGGCAAGGAGTTGACGCCCTCGCCCGTGCACAAGGAAGCGGAGATGCGCGGGATCGAAGTGCGGCACCCCGTCTCGCTGCGCAGCGCAGAGGAACAGGACCGATTCGCCGCGCTGGAGGCGGATATCGCCGTGGTCGCCGCTTACGGATTGTTACTGCCGCAGGCGGTGCTGGACGCGCCGCGCCTGGGGTGCCTGAACATCCACGCCTCGATCCTGCCGCGCTGGCGCGGGGCGGCGCCGATCCAGCGGGCGATCCTCGCCGGCGATCCCACCACCGGCATCACCATCATGCAGATGGAGGCCGGGCTGGACACCGGGCCGATGCTGTCCACCCTGCGCACCACGATAGAGCGCAAGACGGCGGGCGAGCTGACAAGCGAACTGGCGGAAAAAGGGGCGCAACTGATGGTCGGCACGCTGCGCGACCTGGCCGTCCATCGCCACGTTTCCCAGCCGGAAGACGGCGTCACTTACGCAAAAAAGATCGACAAGGCCGAGGCCCGGCTCGACTTCACGCAGACCGCCGAGCAGGTCGAGCGTCAGGTTCGCGCCTTCATGCCCGCGCCCGGCGCGTTCTTCGAACTTGAAGGTGAGCGCTACAAAGTGCTGGCGGCCGACGTCGCCGAAGGTTCGGGCGAGCCTGGCCTGACGCTCGACGAAGCGCTCACCGTGGCGTGCGGTGCCGACAGCGCCATCCGCGTGACCCGCATCCAGCGCGCCGGGAAGCCTGCTATGGACACGGCCGACTTGCTGCGCGGCCGGCCGATACCGGCAGGCACGCGCCTCGGCTGATCGTCACGACGGCTCGGGCGCCTGGCGCTCGGGCAACTGGCCGCCAGAGAGTCGGGGAGCGGGCGGCGGCTCGTTCGCCCATCTGGCTTGCGCGTCGCGGACCCGTTCGGCGGCGCGGGCCCAGCCTGCCGGCGACTTGTCGCGCACCCGGATGTCGAAACTGTCGGTAGCGCGAAACTCCAGGACTTCCGCGCCCTCCGGCCCGGCCATATAGGCATAGGGCACCTCGCTGCCCACGAAGAAGCCGTCGCCTGCCAACAGCGTTTCGGTGCCGAGTTCGACGCTGCCCGCGACGATATAGTACAGGCAATCGCAGTCATGGCTGTGCAGCGGCAAGGCGAAGCCGCTCTTCAACTGGAGCCGCGCCAGGCTCATGCCCGGCCGGCGATAGGGCACGTCCACCCGCTCCCCGGTCTCCGGCCCGGCGCTCGCGAAGAGCGGCAGCGCCGCGAGCATGTTCGGCGCCTCGCCTGCCAGGGTCATGCAGCCGCATTCGTCCAGCGAAAGCGCCGCGCCGCCGCGAAACGTCTCGAAGCGGGGCCGCTCGGCGATAGTCCTTTCGTCGCTCATCCTGCCTTCTCCCATAAAGCGCCCGTGAGGATGCGCCGCCTGCAGCCGAGAGCCAAGGCGTTTGCAGTCCGCGCACAGTCCTGTATCGGCGGCGCGATGACCCGCTTTGCCCTCACTCTCGAATTCGACGGCGCCCCCTACATGGGCCTTCAGCGCCAGGCGCACGGTCCTTCGGTGCAGCAGAGCGTCGAGGAAGCGGCTTTCGCCCTTACCGGCGAGACCACGAGCATGCATGCCGCCGGCCGCACTGACGCGGGGGTCCATGCTCTGGGCATGAGAGCGCATATCGACATCGCCAAGCCCTTCACGCCCTTCCAGTTCATGGAGGGCATGAATGCGCGGCTGCGGCCTCATCCGATCGCGGTGGTCGCCTGCGAGATCGTGCCGGACGACTGGCATGCGCGATTCGCCTGCATCGGCCGCGCCTATGTCTATCGTATCGCCAACCGCCGGGCGCCGCTCACGCTGGAGCGCGGCAAGGCCTGGCAGGTGCCCAAGCCGCTCGACGCGGCCGCCATGCACCGCGCGGCGCAGACGCTGGTCGGGCTGCATGACTTCACGACCTTCCGCTCGGCCCATTGCCAGTCGCAAAGCCCGCTCAAGACGCTCGACCGGCTCGATGTGCGCCGCGAAGGCGAGATGGTGCTGATCGAGGCCGAGGCGCGCAGTTTCCTGCATCACCAGGTCCGCTCGATGGTCGGCTGCCTGGCCCTGGTCGGCATGGGCCGCTGGACGGAAGCGCGGGTTGCCGAGGCGCTGGAAGCGCGCGACCGGCAGGCGCTGGGCCTGAATTCGCCGCCGGACGGGCTCTATTTCGTCAAGGCCATCTATCCGGGGAGCTGACTCAGCCTTGGGGCGTCGCGCCCCTTGGGGAGCATAAAAAAAGGGAGGCCGCAGCCTCCCTTTTTCCTGTTTCGCAATTCGAAGGTCAGACTTTGCCGACGACGCTCTCGGGCAAGTCCTTGCCGAAGACGCGCTGGTAGTATTCGGCCACCATCACGCGCTCGGTCTCGTCGCACTTGTTGAGGAACGAGAGGCGGAAGGCGAAGCCCACGTCGTTGAAGATGGCCGAGTTCTGCGCCCAGGTGATCACCGTACGCGGGCTCATCACCGTCGAGATATCGCCGTTCATGAAGCCCTGGCGGGTGAAGTCGGCAACCTTGACCATGTTGGCGACGACCTTGGCATCCACCTGCGGCACCTTCTTGGTGACGATGTCGGTTTCGACCGGCTCGGGCAGGTAGTTGAGGCCGACCACCAGGTTCCAACGGTCCATCTGGCCCTGGTTGATCTGCTGGGTACCGTGATAGAGCCCCGAAGTATCGCCGAGGCCGACCGTGTTGGCGGTGGCGAACAGGCGGAAATTGCGGTCCGGACGGATCACGCGGTTCTGGTCGAGCAAGGTCAGCTTGCCCTCGGTTTCGAGGATGCGCTGAATGACGAACATCACGTCCGGGCGGCCCGCGTCGTATTCGTCAAACACCAACGCCACCGGGTGCTGAAGCGCCCAGGGCAGCAGGCCTTCGCGGAACTCGGTGACCTGCAGACCGTCGCGCAGGACGATGGCGTCGCGGCCGATCAGGTCGATGCGGCTGATGTGCGCGTCGAGGTTGATGCGGATGCACGGCCACTTGAGGCGCGCGGCAACCTGTTCGATGTGAGTCGACTTGCCGGTGCCGTGATAGCCCTGCACCATGACGCGGCGATTGTAGGCAAAGCCCGCCAGGATCGCGAGCGTGGTGTCCGGGTCGAAGACGTAAGTCTCGTCCAGATCCGGAACGCGCTCGTCGGCGACGGAGAAGGCGGGCACCTTCCAGTCGATATCGATTCCGAAAGTCTCGCGCACGTCGAGTTCGATGTCGGGAGCAGCCAGCACGGTGGCGTCTCGGTTCTCGGCTTTCATGGTCTCGGTCTCAGTCATCGTTGCACTCGCGTAGACAAGCGAGCGCTGCACCGCAACAGGCTTTGCGGCTTATGGGTAAAACCAGGGCGCGATGCCGACAGGCGCTGCTTCCGTGAAAGGTCGGGGTCGTCCGCCGCCAGGAGCATTGGTCACCCTTGTGATGGACGATGGGCCTCAATCCCCCGGATCGTCGGCGCGCCCGAGTTTCCGCGGCAGCGCGAACAGATCGATGAAACGCGCAGCGAGTGCCGGGTCGCCCTCTATCGACAATCGCCCCCCCGCCTCTTCGGCCGAGCGCTTGCCGTAGAACACCGGGAGAAAATCGGTCGCGGTTTCCGCAGCGAAGCGCAAGTCGGCAGCCCCGACCTCTTCCCCGGCCGGGGCGATGCCCAGTTCCCCCCGCCCCAAAGTGCCGACGAAGGCCTGGCCCGCCACATCGAACACCACCCGCAAGGCAAGCGCGCCGATCCGCGCCGGCTCGATCATCGTGCGCAGGGAAAGCATGAAGGCCACCGGCGTCAGCGGCAGGAAGGGGTCGTGTCCCGGCGAGCGCACCGCCCAGCGGCCCAGCTCCTGCATGACCGGCTCCAGCGCCAGTCCCCACTCCGTCAGCGCATAGACCTTGATCGAAGCCGGCGGCGGAAGTTCCGCGCGCCGCACGATGCCCGAAGCCTCCAGACTGCCCAGTCGCTCGGTCAATATTTTGGCGCTGATCCCGGGCAGCGAGGCGCGCAACCCGTTGAAGCGCCGCGGCCCGAGCATCATCTCGCGCACGATCGGCAGGGTCCAGCGCTCGCCCACGAGTTCCATGGCGAAAGCCGCGCCGCAGGCGTCGCGATACCAGCGTCCGTGCAATGCGGCCTGCGTGCTGGTATCTTCCGGTTCGTTCACCGCGCCGCCCGGCCGCTTCGACCCGGCGCCGGTTTCCTTTTTCAACTTCATAGTTGCTTTTTGTAACCTGATTGCCCAGGCTCCTGCAATAACGAATCGCCTGGTCAGGGCGACACCGATCGGAGCCCGCAACAGGCGCCGTTCATGGCCGTGCCGCACAGGCCGCGGTCATGCGAACAGGAGAGTGTCGATGCCTCGAAGCGAGACCGCTTCCACCGTCTTCACGGCCTATGCCGACGTTCCGCCGCCGGTTCGCGGGCAGGTCCGCGATCTTCGCCTGCGCTGGGCGCACGAAGAGTTGGGCCGGGACTACCGGGTGGAGGAACTCGACGTCTATCACCCGCGCCCCGATGCCTACCGGGAATGGCAACCCTTCGGCCAGGTCCCCGCCTTCGACGACGGCACGCGCAAGCTGTTCGAAAGCGGCGCCATCCTGCTCTACCTGGGCGAGCAGGACGAACGCCTGCTGCCCGCCGAACCCGGCGCACGCTGGCTGGCGATCACCTGGCTGTTCGCCGCTCTCAACAGCGTGGAGCCCTTCGTCGCGCAGATCGGCGCGCTCGATATCTTCCACGCAGGCAAACCCTGGGCAGCCGAAGCGCGGCCAAGCGCGGTGAAGCTGGCGCAGTCGCGCCTCGCCGCCACGCAGACCGCGCTCGGCGACAAGGACTGGATCGCCGGAGATTTCTCCATTGCCGATATCCTGCTGGTCACCGTGCTGCGCAGCCTGGACCATACCGCGATCCTCGCAGAGTTTCCCGCGCTCGCCGCCTACAAGGCGCGCGGCGAAAACCGTCCGGCCTTCCGCCGGGCCCTTGCCGAACAACTCGAAAGCTACGCCTCTCCCGCCACTTAGGAGAATAGCCATGCCTTACGTAGATGGTTTCGTGATTGCCGTCCCTGCCGCCAACAAGGATAAATTCATCGCCCACGCCCGGGAATTCGACACTTACTTCATGGAGTACGGCGCCACGCGCATCGTCGAATGCTGGGGAGACGATGTCGAGCACGGCAAGCAGACCGACTTCTTCCGCGCCGTCGCGGCGAAGGAGGACGAAGTGGTCTGCTTCAGCTGGATCGAATGGCCTGACAAGGGCACCCGCGATCGCCAGATGGGCCTGCTCATGGAACTGATGAAGACCGACCCGCGCTTCGACCCCGAGAAGAACCCCATGCCGTTCGACGGCGCCCGCATGATCTTCGGCGGCTTCCAGTCCGTCGTCGTGCTGCCCCAGACCGAACAGGGAGAATGACCGTGGCCAATCCCGTCGGAAGCTTCATCTGGTACGAACTGCTCACCAGCGACATCGAGGGCGCCGCCGCCTTCTATCGCGAGGTCGTCGGCTGGACGATCGCCACTCATGCCGATCCCGAGGCAGGAGGCCTCGACTACCGCATGATCGTTCGCGACGACGGCGGCATGGCCGGGGGCGCGATGGCCATCACCGAGGACATGGCGCAAGGCGGCGCAAGGCCGATCTGGCTCCCCTATTTCTACGTGGAGAACGTGGATGCCGCGGTGGAGGCGATCACTTCCGAGGGCGGCAAAGTGCAGATGCCGGCCACGGACCTGCCCGTCGGCCGCATCGCCATGGTCGCCGATCCGCAGGGCGTGCCGATCTATCTGATGAAGCCGGTCCCACCTGCCGACAAGCCGGATGCCGCCAGTGACGTCTTCTCCGTCACGGAGAACCAGCGAGTGCGCTGGAACGAACTCGCCAGCCCCGACCAGGCCGGGTCCATGGTCTTCTACGGCAAGCACTTCGGCTTCACCTTCGACGAGAAGATGTCGATGGGCGAGATGGGCGACTATTGCTTCATCGGGCACCACGGCCAGACGCTGGGCGCGATCATGCAGCGGCAGGAAGAAAGCCAGCCGTCGGTCTGGATGTTCTACTTCGGCGTGCCCTCCATCGCACAGGCGAAAACGGCGGTGGAGGCAAACGGCGGCAAGGTCCTGATGGGACCGCACGAAGTGCCGGGCGGGGAGTGGATCATCGTCGCGCTCGATCCTCAGGGCGCCGGCTTTGGACTGGTCGGGCCGAAAGGCGACTGATCCCCGAAAAAAGACCGGGGCGCGACAGGAACGAAAGGCCATTGACGGCGGAACGATGTTCCATGATTGTTCCGCCTTCAAGCAGGACGATGGAGTAGGATCATGGCCGACTACACCTTCTATACCAATCCCATGTCGCGCGGGCAGATCGCGCGCTGGGCGCTACACGAAGTCGGGGCCGATTATCGGCAGATCCTGATCGACTGGAAAGACAAGCCGGAGAGTTTCCTGGCGGTCAATCCGATGGGCAAAGTGCCCACCATCGTCCACCATGCCGAAGACGGAGACCGGGTCGTCACTGAAGCGGCGGCGATCTGCCTCTACCTGGCGGAGATGCATCCCGAGGCTGGGCTGCTGCCGAACGATGCCGAAATGGCGGACTATTACCGCTGGACCTTCTTTGCCTCCGGACCGGTCGAACAGGCGATCACCTCTCGCCACCTCAAGTGCGAACCCACGCCCGAGCAGGAGCCGATGGCCGGCTGGGGTAACTTCGACCGCACGATGAACGCGCTGGAAAGCCATTTCGACCAGGCCGACTATGTCTGCGGCGGACGCTTCACCATGGCGGACGTCTACGTCGGCAGCGCGGTCGACTGGGGGCTCACGTTCGGCACGATGCCGCCGCGCCGCGCTTTCGTCGCCTACGCCGAGCGTTTCCAGGCTCGGGAAGGCTACAAGGCCGCCAAGGCCGTGGACAACACCCTGATCGGGGAGATGAAGAAATGACCGCCGGGCGCCCTGCAAAGAACCGCGTCTGCCTCTGGTACGACGGCGCGGCGGAAGAGGCGGCGAATTTCTATGCCTCGGTCTTCCCCGACACGCACGTCACCCGCGTTGTCCAGTCTCCCACGGACTATCCGGACGGCAAACAGGGCGACGTCATCACCGTGGAATTCACGGTCATGGGTATCGAATGCATCGGCCTCAACGGCGGCCCGACTTTCCCGCATTCGGAAGCCTTCTCCTTCCAGGTCGAAACCCTGAACCAGGAGGAAACCGACCGTTACTGGGATGCGATCGTCGGCAATGGCGGGGCCGAGAGCATGTGCGGCTGGTGCAAGGACAAGTGGGGCCTTTCCTGGCAGATAACCCCCAAGGCGCTCAGCGATTCCCTTACCAACCCGGACCGGGCAGCAGCGAAGCGGGGGATGGAGGCGATGATGACGATGCGCAAGATCGACATCGCGGCGATCGAGGCCGCCGTCGCCGGTCATGACGGGCAAGGAACCGGCGCATGAATCCGGAACCGAGCCTGGAACTTTTCGGCCATCCGTTCTCGTCTTACACCTGGAAGGCGCTGATCCCGCTTTACGCCTACGAGGTGCCTTTCGCGTTCCGCATTATCGATGCCGAACACCCCGAACATGCCGAAGTCGTCCAGACCGCCGGCCCGCTCGGCAAGTTCCCGGTGCTGCGCGATGGCGAGACCCTTCTGTTCGAAGCGACGACGATCGTCGAATATATCGACCGGCATCTCATCGCGCCCGGCACGCTGGTTCCCGAGGATCCCGATGCGGCCACGGCGATCCGGATGCTTGACCGCGTGTTCGACAACTACGTCATGAACGTGATGCAGATCGTCGTGAACGAATATATCCGCGACAGCCAGAACCCCGACCTTGCCCGCTGCGCGGAAGCGCGCGCGCAACTCGACAGGGTCTATGCCTGGCTGGAAGGCTGGCTGCAGTTCTATCCGCCGATGGATCAGGTCACCCTGATCGAATGCGCGGCGGCGCCATCGCTGTTCTATGCCGACTGGGTCCACCCCATCCCGGAAGACAGGCCGCGCCTGCGGCAATGGCGCGCGCATCTGCTGTCCCTGCCCTCCGTCGCGCGCTGCGTCGAGGATGCCCGACCCTTCCGCGCCTACTTCCCGCTCGGCGCGCCGGACCGCGACTGAACGATTCGCGATTGAGGAGATTGTCCGTGAACGATGCCAGCAACGAACTCTCGATCACGCGCTTCATCGACGCCCCCGTGGAGAAAGTCTGGGACGTCATGGCCAATCGCCAGGAGGAATGGTGGTGCCCTCGTCCCTGGCGGGTCGAGATCGACGAGCAGGACAAGCGCGCCGGCGGCGCCTGCCGGATGACGATGTATGGCCCCGACGGGGAGGAAGCACCGCAGAACGGCATCTATCTCGCCTACGAGGAAGGCCGCCGTTTCGTGACGACCGATGCCGTCACTGCCGATTTCCAACCCTCCGGCCCTTTCATGATCGGCATCTGGGAAGTGGCAAGCGAAGGCAACGGCACTCGCTACACCGCCTCGGCTCGTCACTGGAGCAGCGAAACGAAGAAGCAGCACGAAGAGATGGGCTTCGTGGACGGCTGGTCTGCCTGCGCCGCTCAACTCGCCGAAATCTGCGAGGCGGAGGGAGCCTGAGCAGGCTCACATCCGTCGCATGCTCTCGATCCCCCGGCTGAACGCCTATCCGGCCGAAGCCATTGCCGAAGACTTTCGCAGCAGCTGGTAGGCCTCCACTACGCCCTGCAGCCGCTCGGCGTGGCTGTGGTCTCCGCCATTGTGATCGGGGTGATACTGCCGGAGCAACCGGGTATAGCGCAGGCGCAGGGTCTTGCTGTCGATGTCACCGTCCAGGCCCAGGAATTCCAGGGCGCGGCGCTCCTCCGGCGTGAAGCGGATGTTCTGCGGCTTCATGTCGGCCTGGCGCTGGCGGACATGGGCCCTCGCCCGTCCGCTGATCGCCTCCAGCGGGTCCGCGAAATCGGCCCACCGCGGCGTTCCGTCCACGCCGGCGTCCGGCCGGAAGGCACGGCTCTGCGCTTCCCAGCCATGAAGCGGCGACTGGGCACGGAAGATTTCCTCCGCGCTCATGCCGTCGAAATAGTCGTAGCCCGAATTGAACTCGCGAACGTGGTCGAGGCAGAACCAGCGATAGTCGCCCGGCCCGTCGAAACCCGGCAAACGAACGCCCGGCGCGCGAAACTCGCCCGCTTCCTCACATCCCGGCCAGTTGCATTCGCGTCCGCCGGATTCGACCCTGCCATGAAATCTAGAATGTCTCACCGGCTTCCAGATGGGATAAGCTGCGTCTAAATGGAAGACATGACCGGACCGATCGCACAGGAAATGCGGCAGCTTCTCGAAGCCGCCTTCGCCCCCACCCACCTCGCGGTAATCAATGATTCCGCCAGCCACGCCGGCCATATGGGCGACGATGGCACCGGCGAATCGCATTTCACCATCGAGATCGAGACCCCTGCTTTCACCGGCGTTTCCCGCCTCCAGCGCCAGCGTCTCGTCAATGCCGCGCTCGGCGACATTCCCGGAACGCGCGTCCATGCCCTTGCCATCAAGGCCCGCGCCCCAGGCGAATAACAAGCCGGGTCGTCAGACGCCCGTTATCCCCGGTTGCCCTTTGCGCAATGGCAGCCTAAATGCGCGCACCATGCCGACAACCCTGACATTCGCCGTGCCCAAGGGCCGAATCCTCGACGAGGCGCTGCCGCTGATGGCGCGCGCCGGCGTGGTGCCCGAGGCGGAATTCCACGACAAGAAGTCTCGCGCGCTCTCTTTCGCCTGCGAGAACAGCGACACGCGCCTGATCCGCGTGCGCGCTTTCGACGTGGCGACGTTCGTGGCCCATGGCGCGGCGCAAGTCGGGATCGTCGGCTCCGACGTGGTCGAGGAATTCGCCTACCCGGACCTCTACGCGCCGGTTGACCTCGATGTCGGACACTGCCGCCTCTCCGTGGCGGAGCGCGAAGGCGAAGTCGGGGGCGCGCTGCCGTCGCACTTGCGCGTCGCCAGCAAGTACCCGAACCTCACGCGCCGCCACTACGAAAAGCTGGGCGTGCAGGCCGAAGTCGTGAAGCTGAACGGCGCCATGGAACTGGCGCCGACGCTGGGACTGTCGAGCCGCATCGTCGATCTCGTTTCCACCGGGCGCACCCTGAAGGAAAACGGCCTTGTCGAGACCAGCCGCATCCTCGACATTTCGGCCCGCCTGATCGTCAATCGCGCAGCGCTCAAGACTGACGAGCGCGTGGCCGCACTGGTCGAACGCTTCCGCGCGCTGGTGGCCGAAAATGCCCGGACGCGCGAGGCGGCCGCCTGATGCTGCGGCTTTCCAGCAAGGACGCAGGCTTTGCCGAGGCGTTCCAGCGTGTCGTCGCCGACCGCCGCGAAAGCGCTGTCGATGTCGCGCGCGACGTGGCCGAGATCCTCTCCGCCGTGCGTGAGAACGGCGATGCGGCCCTGGCCGAATATACCGAACGTTTCGATGGCCACGACCTTGACGAGAGCGGCTGGCAGATCGATGCCGAGACCTGCCGCGCCGCCTTCGATGCGCTGGAGCCGACCCTGCGCGATGCGCTCGAACTGGCTGCCAACCGCATCCGCACCTATCACGCCGCCCAGCTCCCGGAAAACCGCGACTATACCGACGAAGCCGGCGTGCGCCTCGGCGCGATCTGGCGCGCGGTCGATGCCGCTGGGCTCTATGTGCCGGGCGGCCGCGCGGCCTATCCTTCCTCGATGCTGATGAACGCGATCCCCGCCAAAGTGGCCGGCGTCGAGCGTCTCGTAGTCGTCACCCCGACGCCGAAGGGCGAGGTCAATGCCCTGGTGCTCGCCGCCGCGCATCTCGCGGGCGTGGACGAGGTCTGGCGCGTGGGCGGTGCCCATGCCGTCGGCGCACTGGCCTATGGTACCGAGCGAATCGCCCCGGTCGATGTCATCACCGGCCCCGGCAATGCCTGGGTGGCCGAGGCCAAGCGCCAGCTCTACGGCGTCGTCGGCATCGACATGGTGGCCGGCCCCAGCGAAATCCTGGTGATTGCCGATGCGAAGAACGAACCGCGCCGGATTGCCGCCGACCTGCTGAGCCAGGCCGAGCACGACCCGACTTCGCAATCGATCCTCATCACCGACGACGCGGCCTTTGCCGATGCCGTGGCCGAGGCCGTGGAGCTCGAACTTTCCGCGCTCGCCACCCAGGCGACCGCCCGCCAGTCCTGGAACGAATACGGCGTCATCGTCGTCGTCGAGAGCCTGGAACAGGCGCCGATCCTGGCCGATGCGCTTGCCGCCGAGCATGTCGAGATCGCGACCGACGATCCCGAAAGCCTGTTCCGCAAGATCCGCCATGCCGGATCGGTATTCCTCGGCCGCATGACGCCCGAAGCCGTGGGCGACTATGTGGCCGGCCCGAACCACGTCCTGCCCACCGGGCGGCGCGCGCGCTTCGCCTCGGGCCTCTCGGTCCTCGATTTCATGAAGCGCACCAGCTTCATCCAGCTCGATCAGGCGGCGCTTGAGGCCATTGGCCCCGCCGCCGTCGCCCTTGCCGATGCGGAAGGGCTTCCTGCGCATGCGCGCTCCATTTCCATAAGGCTCGGCCAATGACGAATTATTCCAAGCAGGCCCGTGCGGCCGCCCGGCTCGCGGCCGTTCAGGCGCTCTACCAGTTCGAGATGGAAGCGACCCTGCTTCCCACGCTGCTGGACGAGTTCCACCGCCACCGCCTGGGTGCGGAAATCGACGAAGACCAGTACGCCAAGGCCGAAGTCGCGTTCTTCGACGACGTGGTGAAGGGCGTGATCGCCCGCCGCGACGAGATCGACGAACTGATCACCGGCAAGCTGGCCGAAGGCTGGGCGCTGCCCCGCCTCGACAAGACCATGCTGCAGATCCTGCGCGCCGGCGCCTACGAACTGATGGCCCGCCCGGACGTGCCCACCGCGGCCGCGATCAGCGAATATCTCGACGTGGCCCATGCCTTCTTCGACGCGCGCGAGGCGAAGTTCGTGAACGGCGTGCTCGATGCCGTGGCGAAGTCGGTCCGCTGACGCGCCGCGCTGCGTGTTTCGCGCGGCATGATCCTCAAGGCCTGATCTCGACAAGGGGCCCGGCGCGGCCCATGGTCTCAGCGTGAGCCGCGAATTCGCCTTCATCGACGCCTTGCGCGCCATTGCCGTCAGCCCCGCCGCGCGCGGGCTGGCGGACGATGCCGCCGTCCTCGAACTCGGCGGACAGAAGCTGGTCCTGACCATGGACACCCTGGTGGAGGCCGTGCATTTCCTGCCCGGCGATCCGCCCGAAGATGTCGCGTGGAAACTGGTGGCGGTCAACGCCTCGGACCTGGCCGCGAAAGGCGCCGAACCGCTCGGCTGCCTCAAGTCGCACGCTCTGGGCGAAGAGGACTGGGACCGCGCGTTCCTGGCCGGGCTGGAACTCGCCTGCCGGCATTTCCGGCTGCCGCTGCTCGGCGGCGACACCGTGCGCATGCCCAAGGGTTCGGCGCGCAGTTTTTCGCTCACTGCGCTCGGCCGCGGGCCGGAAGATTGCCCCGTGCCCTCGCGCAGCGGGGCGCAGGCGGGCGATCTGCTGTGGGTCAGCGGCACGCTCGGCGATTCCGGGCTCGGCCTGGAGTTGTTGACGTCGGGAAGCCGGGTCCAGACGCCCGAAGCCGGCTGGCTGATCGACCGGTACCACCGCCCCATGCCCGAGCCGGCGCTGGGCGTGGCGCTGGCACCCCTGACGACCGCCATGATGGACGTTTCCGACGGCCTGCTGGTGGATGCGCGGCGCATGGCCAAGGCCAGCGGCGTCTCGATCGTCATCACTGCCGACGACGTGCCGCTGTCCAGAGCGCTGGTCGCCACTGTCGGCGATGGTCTGGAACAGAGGCTCCAGGCCATGACGGCGGGCGACGACTACGTGTTGCTGTTCACCGCACCTGCCGTGAACAGCGCCTATGTGCGTGCGGCGGCCGCAGCGGCGGGCTCGCATGTCCGGCCGATCGGCGCCGTGGCAGAAGGCGCGGATATTGCGCTGGAGTGGCAGGGCCGGCCCACACCCCTGCCCGAGCGCTTGGGCTACCAGCATTGAGCGCCTCGTCGTACCTTGCGACGGAAACCTTACTAACCCGCCTTATCAAGGCGCTTGCCACTAGTCGAGCTTCCCTATAGCCCTAGTCGTATCGAGCGGGAAAACCCGTCGTTACATATTGGGAAAAGGGGGCGTTTTGTGAATCCAGTCACGATCGCAATTGTCCTGGGGCTTCTGGCCATTCTCTATGGCTTCGTCACCAGCCGCCAAGTGCTCGGCTCTCCAGCCGGCAACGAAAAGATGCAGGAAATCGCCGCCGCCATTCAGGAAGGCGCACAAGCCTACCTGAAGCGGCAGTATTCGACGATCGCGGTTGTCGGGATCGTCGTTGCACTGATCATCGTCGTCACGCTCGGGACCGTTTCGGCCGTGGGCTTCGTGATCGGCGCGATCCTTTCCGGTTTTGCCGGTTTCATCGGCATGAACATCTCGGTCCGCTCCAACGTGCGCACCGCGGCCGCCGCGCAGACCGGCCTGCAGCAGGGCCTGACCCTGGCTTTCCGTGCCGGTGCGATCACCGGCATGCTGGTGGCCGGCCTCGCGCTGCTCGCCATCGCCGTGTTCTACTGGTACCTCACCGGGCCGGGCGGACATACCGTGGGCGGAGAAGACCGCACCGTGGTCCAAGGTCTCACCGCCCTCGCCTTCGGCGCGTCCCTGATCTCGATCTTCGCCCGCCTCGGCGGCGGGATCTTCACCAAGGCGGCCGATGTCGGCGCCGACCTTGTCGGCAAGGTCGAAGCCGGCATCCCGGAAGACGATCCCCGCAATCCCGCCGTCATCGCCGACAACGTGGGCGACAACGTGGGCGACTGCGCCGGCATGGCTGCCGACCTGTTCGAGACTTACGTCGTCACCGTCGGCGCCACCATGGTGCTGACCGCCCTCCTCATGAAGGGCATCGACAATTTTTCCGGCCTGATGGCCCTGCCCCTGCTGATCGGCGGCGTCTGCATCGTCACCTCGATCATCGGCACATACTTCGTCCGCCTCGGCGGATCGCAGAACATCATGGGCGCCATGTACAAGGGCTTCCTTGTCACCGCCGTGCTCTCGGTGCCGGCCATCTGGTGGGCGATTGGCTATTCGCTCGGAGATATGAACGCCCTCATCGGCGAAACGGACTTCTCCGGCCGCACGCTGTTCTACTGCTCGCTGGTCGGGCTGGTCATCACCGGCGTCATCATCTGGATCACCGAATATTACACCGGCACCGGCTACCGGCCGGTCCGCTCCATCGCCAAGGCCTCGGAGACCGGCCACGGCACCAACGTCATTCAGGGACTTGCGATTAGCCTTGAGGCCACCGCACTGCCCACCCTGGTGATCGTCACCGGCATCATCGTGGCCTACCAGCTCGCGGGACTGCTCGGCATCGCCTATGCGGCTACCGCCATGCTGGCGCTGGCAGGCATGGTCGTCGCCCTGGACGCCTATGGCCCTGTCACCGACAATGCCGGCGGCATCGCCGAAATGGCCGGTCTGGACGACGCCGTGCGCGAGAAGACGGACGCGCTGGATGCGGTGGGCAACACCACCAAGGCCGTGACCAAGGGCTATGCAATCGGCTCGGCGGGCCTTGCCGCGTTGGTGCTCTTCGCGGCCTATACCAACGATCTTAGGGAGTTCTTCCCCGGCCTGAATGTCGATTTCAGCCTGGAGAATCCCTACGTCATCGTCGGGCTGCTGCTCGGCGCGCTACTGCCCTATCTGTTCGGGGCCATGGGCATGACCGCCGTGGGCCGCGCGGCCGGCGATGTGGTGGTGGACGTGCGCGAACAGTTCAAGGCCAATCCCGGCATCATGACTTACGAGTCCAAGCCCGATTACGCCCGGACCGTGGACCTCGTGACCAAGGCCGCGATCAAGGAGATGATCGTGCCCTCGCTGCTGCCGGTGCTGGCGCCGATCGTGGTCTACTTCGTGATCTCGGCGGTCGCGGGCACCGAAAACGGCTTCGCCGCGCTCGGCGCCTTGCTGCTGGGCGTGATCGTGGGCGGCCTGTTCGTGGCGCTCTCGATGACTTCGGGCGGCGGCGCCTGGGACAATGCGAAGAAATACATCGAGGACGGCCATCACGGCGGCAAGGGCTCCGAAGCTCACAAAGCCGCGGTGACCGGCGATACGGTCGGCGATCCCTACAAGGACACGGCCGGACCGGCGGTGAACCCGATGATCAAGATCACCAATATCGTTGCCCTGCTCCTGCTCGCCGCCCTGGCAGCAGGCTGAAAAACGACAAGACCCTGATGGCCGCTCCTGGCAGGCCCCGGCGGAGGTATCCGCCGGGGTTTTGGCATGGAAGGCGGCGTTAGCACTTCCTTGATGCCGGGGCGCTAGAGGCTGCTGAAGGATAAGCAGGCTCGCAAGCACCATGTTCGACCGCCAGGCCCATTCGGTTCGCAAGGACGCCGCTCCGGCGGCGGCGCCCGATTCGCTGCGCTGCGTCCCGTGGCGTGCGCTGGAGGCCGATATCGCCGCCTGGGACCGGCTCGCGCTGGAAGCGAGCGAGCCCAATCCCTTTTTCGAAAGCTGGTATCTCCTGCCCTCGCTGCGTCACCTCGCGCGCGGACAGGACGTGATGATCCTGCGGTTCGAGCGGGCCGGAGAGCTGGCCGGGCTTCTGCCGATCCTGCGAACACCCCGCTACTATCGCTGGCCGGTGCCGAACCTGACAAGCTGGCTTCACGACAACTGCTTCTGCGGCGTCCCGCTGGTGGCACGGGACGCGGAGACCGCGTTCTGGCGCGCGGTGCTGGACTGGGCGGATGGTCACGCGGGACAGGCGCTGTTCCTCCACTTGCGCGGCATTCCCGTCGACGGCCCCGTTCACGCCGCCCTTTCGGCGCTGCTTGCCGCAGAACCGCGCCGGTCCGAAGTGGTACACCGCGAGGAACGCGCCCTGCTCGCCTCGGACCTGACCGGCGACGCCTATCTGGAGGCCTCGCTATCGGGCAAGAAACGCAAGGAACTGCGCCGACAGGCCAGCCGCCTGGCGGAACTGGGCACCGTGGATGTCGAGCGACACTCCGGCGAGGACGGCCTGGCCGCATGGTGCGACGCCTTTCTCGCGCTGGAGGCTTCTGGCTGGAAGGGCAAGGCCGGATCGGCGCTGGCCAACCACCCTGAAACGACCGCCCTGCTGCGTGAAAGCCTGGAAGGCGCGGCCCGGCGGGGCCGACTCGAACGTCTCTCGCTCATGCTCGACGGCCGGCCCATCGCCATGCTGGCCAGCTTCCTGACCCCGCCGGGCGCCTATTCCTTCAAGACTGCTTTTGACGAAGGCTACTCCCGATATTCGCCGGGGGTCCTGCTCCAGCGCGAGAACCTGCGCGTGCTGGAGCGCGACGACATCGCCTGGACCGACAGCTGCGCCGCGGCCGACCACCCGATGATCGACCATCTCTGGCGCCAGCGCCGCACGGTCGCACGAATTTCGATCGCCATCGGCGGTCCCCTCCGCCGCCGCTTGTTCCGCCACTTCGTCCGCGCGGAAATCGCCCGCCGTCCCGCAGGAGGAAACCTGTGAACCTGTTTTCCAAGACCGGAGGCGCTGCCGTCTTCTCCGAAGAAGCGCGCGCCCGCTTTTCCGCCAATTACCCCGAAGTGCCGCACAAATTGACCCATGCCCTTGGCGAGCATCCGCTGATGGCGCTGGAAGCGCTTGCCGCCCTTGCGGAATCGCTGCCGGCCGGGTCGGTGGAGTACAATTTCGGCAACCAGCCGCTCGGCATCGACGGCAAGCCCGCGCCCACCGGCATCCCCATCGGCCGCACGATCCGTGAGATCGAGACGACCAATTCCTGGGCCGTCATCAAGAACATCGAACAGGACCCCGATTACGCCCGCCTTCTGGGCGAGCTGCTGGACGAGCTACGCCCCGCCATCGAGGCGAAAACCGGCCGCATGATGAAGCTTCAGGCCTTTGCCTTCGTGACTTCGGCGGGCGGCGTCACGCCCTATCACTTCGACCCCGAACACAACATCCTGCTGCAGGTGCGCGGCACCAAGGTCATGACCCAGTTCCCTGCCGGCGATCCCCGCTTCGCGCCGGACCGGGTCCACGAGACCTACCACACGGGCGGCGGCCGCGAACTCAAGTGGCACGACGACCTCCTGCCCGGAGGCACGGAGTTCGCCCTCAGCGCAGGCGAGGCGGTCTATGTCCCGGTCATGGCGCCCCATTTCGTGCGCAACGGCGGCGCGCCGTCGGTTTCCCTGTCGATCACCTGGCGTTCCGAATGGAGCTTTGCCGAGGCCGATGCGCGGGCCTTCAATGGCTGGCTGCGAGGGTTCGGCCTCTCGCCGGGACGAACGAAGCGCTGGCCCGCGCGGAACCGGATAAAGGCTTTCGGGTGGCGCGTGCTTCGCAGGTTCGGCAAATAAGGAAGAGGCAGGGGATCCAGGCCCCCCTGCCTCTCCTGTTCTCCGCACTGTCCGGCAGCGCGGGATGTCGCCATTGCGAGGGCCCGGGGGTCACCCCCCCCGGAATTGCGCCCCCTTACTTCGTCTTCTTCACCCAGGCCGCGACCTCGACGCGCTGGCGGGGACGATTGGCCAGACGCTCCTTGAGCCCGGTGAGCGCCTGCACCACCGGCTTGGCCTCATCCGCAGGAAGCGTTGCGGCATAAGCCTCGATCTTGCCGACCATGTCCGGGTTCGTGCTCGACGCGACGATGCGCGCGAAGAAGCGGGCGCGGCCGGAGTGCTCGATCAGCCCGTCGATCGCCTGCTGGTGCGCGCGAACGAAGTCGAACGTCATCTCCGGATGGGCGCGGCCGACCGTGGTGATGATCTGCGAGGCGCTGGTCGCATCGGGCGTGCCGGAAATGGCGAG
Organism: Novosphingobium sp. PhB55; assembly: GCF_004368805.1. Classification (NCBI taxonomy): domain Bacteria; kingdom Pseudomonadati; phylum Pseudomonadota; class Alphaproteobacteria; order Sphingomonadales; family Sphingomonadaceae; genus Novosphingobium; species Novosphingobium sp. PhB55. Next base: position 639,345 of record NZ_SODQ01000001.1, read on the forward strand.
CGCGAGAGCGTCCTTGGCGATCGCTTCGTCCCCGGCCATGCCAAGGTCCGTATAGTAGAGCTGGCGTTCCACGAAGCCGGTGGCCTTGGCGGCTTGCTGGCGCAGGAGATCCCAGTCGGCACGGTTGGCATTGGCCGCAGCCACGCTCAGCCAGGTGGCCTTCATAGGACCGTCAAGCGACTTGGGATCGGCGGCGAGCCCCTGAAGCCGGCGGCGCGCCTCGGCAACGACACGGGCGTCGCCGATCGTGCCGAGCGTGTCGATCAGCTGCGAGCGCAGCTTGGTGTCGGTAAGCGGCTCGCCTGCGACCGGGTCGAAGCCCAGCTTGTCCAGACGCGGCGCCCAGGTCTTCGAAATCCGCGCGGCGAGCCTGGACTTGACCTTGGCATCGTCGAGCAGGCCGTAGACGCCTTCCCACTGGCCGACGACTTTGCCCGAAAGCGTGGCATCGGCCGTCGCGGGTACGGCCGACAGCAGGCGCAGGCCCGCCGACATGTCCTGGTAACCCGCCAGCGACAGCGAGAGGTTGTCGCGCAGGAGGCCGTACTGGTCGATCGGCGCCAGCGACGCGAAACCGGAAACCAGCGCATCGAGCGCCTTGCCATCGTAGAGCGTCCGGTAATAGCCGAGCTGGCCCGCATTCACGAGCACGGCATCGCAGCTGTCCAGCGTGACGCTGTCGGTCCTGCCGGTCATGAGATGGCGCATGGGCTCCCCGTTTCCGGCGCGGATCAGCAGCGGCATGGGCCAGGTCGGCGTCTTGCCGCCGCGGGTCGAGGGATCGAGCGAGAAGGCGTCCTGCGTCAGGTCGAGGCGCGTCTTGCCGGCCGCGCAGGCGGATACCTTGACGCGCAGCAGCGGTACGCCCGGGGTATGGGTGAACGCCTCGGCGATCAGGTCCACGTCCTTGCCGCCCGCCGATTCCATGGCCGCCCAGAGGTCCTTGCTGACCGTGTTCGAATAGGCATGGCTGCGCATGTAGGTCTGCATGCCGGTGCGCCAGGTATCGGCGCCGACATAGTCCTCCAGCATCGAAATGACCGCCTGCCCCTTTTGGTAAGTGATCGAATCGAAGGCCTGCTCCATTTCGGAAACCGTGCGGACCTTCTGCACGACGGGGTGCGTGGTTGGCAGGGCGTCGAGCGCCATGGCGCCTTCGCGGCCGTCGATGCCGCCCAGCTTCCAGTTCCATTCCGGGTTGAAGTGATCGGTGACCTTGTCGGCCATCCAGCTGGCGAAGCCTTCGTTCAGCCAGATGTCGTCCCACCAGGCCATCGTCACGAGATCGCCGAACCACTGGTGCGCGGTTTCGTGCGCCTGCACGCTGTAGATGCTCTGCTTGCCGGAAGGGCTGGTGACGGCGGGATCGAGCAGCAGGATGCGCTCGAATGTCATGATCGCGCCCCAGTTCTCCATGGCGCCGAAGAACTGCGAGGAGCCGGGCGCGGCAATGTTGTCCAGCTTGGGCAGCGGGAACTTCACGCCGAAATAGTCGTCGAACCAGGGAAGGATCTGGGCGAGGCCGTCACGCGCGTAGTCGGCCTGAGCGCCGCTGCCCGCGGGCGAAATGATGCCCACGTCCACGCCGTCCGCCGCCTTTTTCGCGGTCCGCTCGAAATCGCCGACACCGAAGAACAGCAGGTAGGAACTCATTTTCGGAGTCGTGCCGAACGTGACGCGCTTGAGCCCGCCCGCCAGCATTTCCTGCCCCTTCACCGGCATGTTGCTGATCGCCATGCGGTCTGCGGGGACGACGGCGGAAAGGTCGAAGGTCGCCTTGTAGCTCGGCTCGTCGAAGCTGGGCACGAACCGGCGCGCGTCAGGCGCTTCGAACTGGGTGAACAGCCCGCGCACTTCGCCGCGGTTGCCCGCGCCGGTCCGCTTGTCGGGATAGTCGAGCGCGAAGAAGCCGGAGGGCTGAGTGCCGATCTTGCCGGCATAAGTCACATCGAGGCGGTATTTGCCGGGCGCGAGCGTCTTGCCGGCGGCGAAGCGCAAGGTCTGCGCGTTCTCGTCGGCGCTCGTCTGGAGCGGAAGGGCGACGCCATTGGCGGCGATCAGGCTGGCGGACGAGACCGCCAGGCCATTGCCGTGCAGCGTGAGCGCATCGGTGGCGGTGAAGACGGTGAGGTCGATCGAGGCGATGCCGCTGAAGGTCAGTGCCTTGGCATCGGGGGTCACTTCGATGCGGTAGTGGCTGGGCCGGGCATTGCGCGGCAGGTCGCTGGGGACGGTTTCGGCCAGCGGCACGGCCTCGCCCGAGGCGGCCGGAGGAACGGCGGCAGGTGCTGCGGCGAAGGCCCGCGCGGAAACGACAAGGGCAATCACGGCGCCGGCCGTGGCGAGATTACGCAAGGAAGAACGCATGAGGGGCTGAAGCTCCGGAAATCGGCTTTGTTGCGGATGCGCAGGGCTGCCCCCGCGCGCCAGCGGATGCGCGCGTCCTAGCGCGAACTTCGCCGCAGTGTCACGCGAGGCTCATGTCGTTCGTCGATGGGAGTCGGCTGTTGGTCCTTCGGCGCGGAGGGTAGAGCCGCGGCTATCGGCCTCCTTCGCAGCGCCCCGTCAGCCGTTCGGATGATAGAAATCGTAGATCGTCTGTGCCACCGCCGCGCTGACCCCGGGCGCGCGCTGAAGGTCGTCCAGGCTGGCGGCGCGCACTTTGCCTGCCGTGCCGAAGTGCAGCAGCAGCGCGCGCTTGCGGGCCGGGCCGATGCCGGGAATTTCGTCGAGCGGGCTGGCGGTGATCGCCCGGCTGCGCTTGGCGCGATGCGCGCCGATGACGAAGCGGTGAACCTCGTCGCGCAGGCGCTGGAGATGGAACAGCAGCGGCGAGTTGACCGGCAGCATCTTTTCGCGCCCGTCGGGGAAGTGGAATATCTCCCGCCCCTCGCGGCCGTGGTTCGGCCCCTTGGCGATGGCGATGAGGTTCACGTCCTCGATGCCGAGTTCCTCCAGCGCGTCCTTCACCGCGCTCATCTGGCCCTTGCCGCCGTCGATCAGCACGAGGTCGGGCCACATACCGCTCTCGCGTTCGGGGTCCTCTTCCTGCACGCGCCCGAAACGACGGGTCATGACTTCGCGCATCATCGCGAAATCGTCGTTGCTCTGGGCCTCGCGGATGTTGAACTTGCGGTACTGGCTGGTGAGGAAACCCTCAGGCCCGGCCACCACCATCGCGCCGACCGCCTTGCTGCCCTGGATATGCGAGTTGTCGTAGACTTCCACGCGCTGCGGCAGGTCCGGCAGTTCGAGGAATTCCGTCATCTCCCGCCAGATCTTGGCCTGCGAGCCGCGCTCGGCCATGCGGCGGTCCAGCGCCTCCACGGCATTGCGCACCGCCTGATCCATCAGGCGGCGGCGGCTGCCGCGCTGGGGCACCGATATCTCGACTTTGCCGCCCGCCAGTTCGCGGAAGGCCTCGGCCATGAGTTCGGCCTCGGGCAGATCGCGGTCGACCAGGATGGTGCGCGAGGGCGGCACTTCCTCGTAGAACTGGGCAAGGAAGCTCTGGAACACTTCCTCCTCGGACAGCCCTTCGGTATGGGTCGGGAAGAAGGCGCGGTGCCCCCAGTTCTGGCCGCCGCGGATGAAGAAGGCCTGCACGCCGATCTGGCCGTTCTTGCAGGCCATGGCGAAGATATCGGCACTGTCCATGCCCTCGGCATTGATCGCCTGGCTGCCCTGGATGAACGTGGCGGCGCGCAAGCGGTCGCGCAGCATGGCCGCGCGCTCGAAGTCCAGCGAGGCCGCGGCCTCGGCCATCTGGCTCTCGATCTTCCTCTGTACCGCGTTGGACTTGCCGCCAAGGAAGTCCTTGGCTTCCTTCACGAGTTCTCCGTAACCCGCCTCGTCGATCCGGCCGACGCAAGGCGCGGAGCAGCGCTTGATCTGGTAGAGCAGGCAGGGCCGGTCGCGCCGGGAGAAGAAGCTGTCGGTGCAGCTGCGCAGCAGGAACAGCTTCTGCAGGGCGTTGATCGTGGTGTTCACCGAACCGGCGCTGGCGAAGGGGCCGTAATAATTGCCCTTCATCTTGCGCGCGCCGCGGTGCTTCATGATGCGCGGGAATTCATGTTCGGACCGCAGCAGGATGAAGGGGAACGACTTGTCGTCGCGCAGCAGCACGTTGTAGGCGGGGCGAAAGCGCTTGATGAGCTGCGCTTCCAGCAGCAGCGCCTCGGCCTCGGAATTGGTGGTGACGATGGTCATGCTGCGCGTCTGGCTGACCATGCGCTGCAGGCGGCCGGGCAGCCGCTCCCACTGGGTATAGTTGGCGACCCGGTTCCTCAGCACCCGCGCCTTGCCGACATAGAGCACATCCCCGCGCGCATCCTGCATGCGGTAGACCCCGGGCTTGGCGGGCAGAGTCCGCAAGGTTTCCCGGATCGCCTCGACCCCCTGCTGGAGATCAGGCTGTTCGGAGCCGCGCAGGGTGAAAGTCGCCCGCTCCTCGTTGAAGCGTTCGGTGCCTTGGGGGTGTTCGGGAGTGCCGGCAGGTGTTCGCGCCATCAGGGCCAGATAGAGATTGAACGGCCGAAGGGGAAGCGGTCTGCGAAGGGGATTTCACCGTCGTCCCGGATCTCCCGCCGCTGGCCGATGGGCGGCGTTCGCCGCCGGGCCGATGGCGGGCAGGCCAGTCCGGGACGACGGCGTGATCAGAACATCTTGCGGAAATCGATGCCCAGCACCCTGCCCTGCGGCTCACGATAGGCCGCCTGGTAGGCGATCGGCACTTCCCCGTTCTGGTCTGTAACCTTCTGCCGCGAATCCAGCAGGTTGTCCGCCACGAGCGACAAGCGCGTGCCCTTGAGGAACGGCACTCTGGCCACGAGATCGGCATTCTTTCCCAGATCCGCGAAAATGCGGAGCTTGACGTCGAACGTGCTGCCGAAGCGCAAGTCCGAGCTGCCCGGCAGGCCGGTGCCGTCCACCCGCGTCGGCGCGTCCCATTCGGCCTTGAGGCGGAAGCCGTAGCCGTTCTTGAACATGCCGCCTTCGGCCTCGATCGCATGGCGCGGGACGCCGCCGGCCGTCAGGGCCTCGCCGTTAAGCTGGTCCAGTTCCGGCACGCCGTCGGCGATCTTGACGCGGTCGGTGAAGCGCCAGGTATGATAGACCGACAGATTCCAGCGGCCGCCCTTACCGCCAGGGCCGCCCGGACCGCCCGGCGGTGGACCGCCGCCAACCGGACCGGGCCCGCCGCCGCCGCCTGCCTGGTGGCCACCGCCGGAAGCGCCGCTACCGGAAGCGCCCGAGGGACGAGCGTCGCCGTCACCACCGCGCGCAGCGCCCGGAGGCGGAGGCCCGCCGAATGCACCCTGCCCGCCGCCGGCCTCCTTCTTGCCGAGATTGCCCGAAAGATTGAGCCCCCAGCGGATACGCGAACTGGTCTCCTCGTCGAAGGTCACCGCGCGCCGGTCGACGTAGACGAGGTTTCCGGAGGCATCGCGCTGCACCCGATCCGGGAACGCCGCCTCCACCGCCGAAGTCAGCATCGGGAAGGATTCGCTGACATTCGAAGATCGGTTGTGGAAGTATTCGAGGATGAGGTTGGAGCGCTCCATGAAGGGCAGTTCCCAGGTCGCCGAGAGCTTGATGTCGCGCTGGGTTTCCTTGCGCAGATCTTGGTTGCCGCCGGTCAGCACGGTCACGAGCGCGGTGGAATTCGTGGTGAAATCGTAGACCGAGACATTGTAGGTCAGCACGCTCGGTGCGCCCAGCTGCGCCAGGGTCGGCGCTTCCTGGTCCACCAGGTAGCTTGCCTGGAAAGTCAGCTTCTCGGTGGGAGACCAAGTGAGTCCGGCGCTCCAGTCGGTCAGCGTGCCGAAGTCCGACAAGTGGTTCAGCCCAGCACTGACATTGAGCGCGAGATCGCCGATGCCGCCCAGGAAATCGCCGCGGCTGGTCAACGGGATCGCCAGGTTGACGCCGCCCGAGACATCGCCGCGCGTCAGCGTGCTGGCGGCGGAGGTATCCGAATGAGTCTCGCTCTGCACCCGGCTGAAATCGTAGCCGCCCTTGAAGGTCAGGTTGGCATCGCCTGCCGGCATGATGAAGGGCGTGCCGGAGAGAGTGGCCAGGGAACTGAGCGAGAGCGTGCGGCTCCGCGCGGTGTCCACGCCCGCCCCGGCAACCACGGGCAGCGCGCCGGCAATGTCGAGCGTACCGGCCGCGGCCGCATCCTGAAGCCCCGTCAGGTCGCGCTTGCGATCGGTGCGCGTGCCGGCATCGGTATAGCTGCCGTCACCGGTGACGTTGAACATCCAGCGGCCGACCATGGTGTTGTAGCCCAGCCCCGCCTCGAACGTGTCGGTAACGACGCGCGAGGTCAGCGGATCGGGCAGCGTGCGCACTTCCTGGCTGCCGGCAGGCGACGTCAGCGTCACCGTGTCGAGCCCCGAAAGCGAGGTCGATACTTCGTGCGTGAAGGCGCCGTTCGCGGTGATCGAACCGGCCATGCCCTTGTCGCCAAGGTTCTGCGTCATGTTGCCGCCCACCGTGAACTCGGAATCGGCGGCTGCCAGACTGCGATAGCGCGCCGGCTCGGGATCGCCGGCCACCGTGGGCTGCGATCCGTCCTCCTGCCGCACATTGCGCTCGTCCTCGGTGAGCATCGACGTGTCGGTATACTTCGCGTTGAAGTTGTACCGCCGCGGCCCGGCGATCTTCACGATGCCGCTTTCCAGCTCGTAATTGTCGTAGCCGCCGCGCGTGGGATTGTTGAACTCTCCGGCGACGGTCGTGGCCGAGAACTTGTCCTTGAGGATGAGATTGACGACGCGCTGGTTCGCCGGATAGCCGAAGCGCAGCGCCACTTCCTCGGGCAGCACTTCCAGCTTGCGGATCGCCTCCGGCGGGATGTTGCGCATCTCGCGGAAGCTGGTGATGCGCTGGCCGTTGACGAGAATGACCGGCGTACCGCTGCCGCGCCCTCGCCCGCTGCCCGTCTGCGGCGAGATCGCATCGATCAGGTCTCCGATCGAGTCCACGCCGTAAGCGGCGATGTCGTCCTCGTCGAACGTGGCGATCGGCTGGTTGGGAACGTCCAGCTGGCCCAGGATGCGCGGGGCGACGACGACGATATCCCCCCCGGTCACTTCCAGCGGATCGTCGTCCTTGTCCTCGTCCGGCGGCACCGATGCGTCACTGGGATTCACAGCCGCGGCGATCCCGGCGCCGGCAACGGCCGTGCTGGTGGCGGCGCTGGTCATCATCGCGGCCTCTGCACCTACCGGCGAAGCCGGGACGACCTGCGCCTGGGCCAGCGCCGGCAGGCACACGCCGGCAAACAGCGGCCCAACCCATGGGACCAGATGCACGCACCGCAAATCAAACCTCCGATTGAAAAAGATATTTCCCGCCAATGAGCCTTGTTCTCGGCCCGCTGCGCTGATGCCGCGACTGCGAACATGCCGCAAGGTCGGGGCGGGTAACTTTTTGTCGCAACAGAATATGCATTTGTCGCAGGACAGTTCCGGAAGCGTTCGGCCAACTATTCGCAGGCGCATCCGCCCAAGCGACATGTCGTGTGCGGCATTTTTGAAACGACAACCGGCGAAAACGGGCTATCTGCTGGCCCCGTTCAAGAGTTCGCCAAGCAAGGCTTCCATTTTCGACGAGTCGTGGTTATGGCGCGCCCCAATCATGCAGCAGGCTTACGGGTATTGATCGCCAATGGCGAAAGAAGAACTCCTTGAAATGCGTGGCCGGGTCATCGAACTCCTGCCGAATGCGATGTTCCGCGTTGAGCTGGAAAACGGCCACGAGATCCTCGGGCATACCGCCGGCAAGATGCGCAAGAACCGCATCCGCGTGCTGGTCGGCGACGAGGTGCTCGTCGAGCTGACCCCTTACGACCTTACCAAGGGCCGTATCACCTACCGCTTCATGCCGGGTCGCGCTGGCCCCGGTCAGTACTGATCGTGACCCCTGCCGAAAACGCCTCCGCAGCCCGGCACGACCCGCAACTGGTCCTCGCCTCGGCCAGCCCGCGCCGCCGCGAGTTGATCGCGCGGCTGGGCATCGTTCCCCACGCCATCATCGCTGCCAATATCGACGAGACGCACGGAGACCGCGAGGTTCCCCGCGAATATGCACGCCGCATGGCGCGGGAGAAGGCACTCGCCGTGGTGCTTCCGGCCGAAGCCGGCGATGCTCATGTCCTGGCGGGCGACACCGTCGTCGCCTGCGGCCGCCGCATCCTGCCCAAGGCAGAGGACGAGGCGACCGCGCGCGCCTGCCTGTCCCTGCTCTCCGGCCGCCGCCACCGCGTGCTCTCCGCCATCGCCCTGAAATCGCCCGACGGCACGCTTCGCGAAAGGCTATCGGAAACGATCGTGCGCTTCAAACCGCTCACGAAGCAGGAAATCGACGCCTACATCGCCGGCGGCGAGTGGGACGGCAAGGCGGGCGGCTATGCCATCCAGGGCAGCGCCGAGGGCCTGATCGCCGCGATCACCGGCAGCCATTCCGGCGTCGTCGGCCTGCCCTTGTTCGAAACCCGTGCACTGCTGCAGGCAGCGGGCTTCGCGATTGGCTGAGTGGCTCGTCGAGGACGGGATCGGCGAGAGCCGCGCGATCCTGGTCGAAAATGGCGAGGTCCTGGCTGCCCGGCTGCAATGGCACGGCCGCCTCGCACCCGGTGAAGTGGCCGACGCGGTGCTGCTCTCCCGCACGAAGGGCGCGCGGCGCGGCACGCTTCGCTTCGCTTCCGGCGAAGAAGCGCTGGTCGACGGCCTGCCGCCGGAAGCCGGCGAGGGCGCCACGCTGCGTGTCGAAGTGACACGCGCGGCCATGGCGGAAACTGGCCGATTGAAGCGCGCGCAGGCGCGGCCCAGCGCCGCGCCGATCCGTCTCGCGCCGACACTCGCGGAATCGCTGCGCGGCGGCGGCCTCCCGGTCCGCACGCTCCGCGCCTTTCCGCAAGACCCCTGGCCGGAGCTTTTCACCGAAGCACTGGACGGCGAACTGGCCTTCGACGGCGGCGCGATCCTGGTGATCCCTACTCCGGCGATGACCCTGATCGACATCGACGGCACCCTCCCCCCGCGGGCCCTGGCGCTGGCGGCGATCCCCGCGATCGCGCGCGCCGTGGGCCTGCTGGACCTTGGTGGCTCGATCGGCATCGATTTCCCCTCGCTGGAGCGCAAGGAAGACCGACGCGCGGTGGACGAGGCGCTGGCCGCGGCGCTGGACCACTGGCCGCACCAGCACACGGCGATGAACGGGTTCGGTTTCGTCCAGCTGGTGGCGCGGCTGGAACGGCCCTCGCTGCTCCACCGCCTGCGCCACGAACCGGCGGGCGCCTGTGCGCGGCTGCTCCTGCAGCAGGCCGAACGCGTCCAGGAGCCCGGAACGCTCCTGCTGACCGCCCATCCGCGCGTCCGCGCCAAAGTGCGGCCGGAATGGGAAGCCGAACTGGCACGGCGCACCGGCCGCGTGCTGGCCTGGCGCGAAGACCCGGGCCTTGCACTGGCGGGCGGTTTCGCGCAGGCGATCACCTCATGAGCGACGACACAAATCCAAGCACGGCCAAAACCGCGGGCCAAGGCGCTGGCGGCAGGCCCAATCGCAAGTGCCCGATCTGCGGAAAGCCGCGCGCGGTCGAGCATACGCCCTTCTGCTCCAAGCGCTGCCGCGACCGCGATCTGCTGCAGTGGCTGGAAGACGGCTATGCCCTTCCCGGCCCGCCCGCGCCTCAAAATCCGGACTCGGACCTTTATCCACAGGACGATTGAAATGATCGTGTCATTTTAGGGTTGCCAAGCCGGTTCATGTTCTTCATAGGCCCGCCACCAGCAGCGAACGGCCGCCTCGGCAGCCGAAAAATTCGCTGAAAAGCTTGGTCTCGCACGATGACCAAACTCGGTTTGGTAAGCCCGGGTAGCTCAGTTGGTAGAGCACATGACTGAAAATCATGGTGTCGGCGGTTCGATCCCGTCCCCGGGCACCACTCTCTTCGGAGGGTGGTGCCTTTTCCTTTTGGGCCTCCCCTCACATAGCCTCTGGACATCTCCGTTAGCTTTCTCGCATTAGTGAGGGGCGTACCCGCGCGCGTGTTCCAAAGTGAACATATGTATCCTCGCGGTGACAGAATTGCGGGCCGAATCGAAAAATAAACTGCGATTGCAGGATTTTCGGACCGGGATTTCACGTATAAATACGATGTTAACCATTAGTTGTCAGTCCTGTTCGGGCAACAACGGGGATTGTCATGCGCATTGATGCCAGGAATTTGCTGGACCGCTTGGGCCGCAACGAATTCGCGTACAAGGAATTCGAGGATCGCTTTTCCGACCTCGAACTCTGGCCGATCCTCGAAGCCCTGCTGCGCGATCCACGCCTTCAGACGCTCGACCAGACGGCTGCCGAAGCGCCTCCTGTCGAGACGGAAAATTCCGACCCGGAACTCGCTGCGGAGCCGCTGAAGAACCTCTTCAGCCGCTATGAGCAACATTCTGTTTCACCATCGATTGCAAAATCAGTTGTTGAAGAGCCCGTTCGCGATGTACGAGCGATGTTGCGCCATTTGTCGGACCTTGGCGCCCGGGGGGAAATCTGATGCCGATGATCGTCTGTCACGGTCCCAAGGGGGGGACCGGGAACACTTTCGTTGCCGCTCATCTGGCGATGGGTCTGTCGGCGCAGGGCGCGGACGTGACCGTGGTGAGTGTCGCCGCGCGCGATTCCCTGCCGCTTCACTTCGGCCTTTCTCCCGCCACGTCGCTTCCCGCGATCACCGCGCCGGCCGACGAGGCGGTGCTGGTGGGCGGCATCAACTTGCGTAGCTGGCGCCGCGCGGCCGAAGATCTCGACTTCGTGCCGATGCTGAACGAGCTGGGTTACTTCCAGCCCGGCAAGGAACGCGTCCTGGTCGTCGACGTGCCCTCCGGCGACACCCGCCTGGCGCGCCGCCTGATCGAGCACGCCTGCGCGCACGTCTGCACCATCAATGCCCAGCCCGACACCCTGGCCCTGCTGCCGCAGGTCTTCGGCGAAGCCGGCCCCGAGGGCCTGGCGCGCACTGCTTTCGTGATCAATGCGCTCGACGAAACGCGCCGCCTTGGCCGCCACGGCGCCGCCTTCATCCGCGAACTGGCCGGACAGCGCCTGATCGGCCGCATCCGCATGGACGAAGCCGTTCCCGAAGCCATCGCCACCTTGCAGATGCTCGGCCGCTACGCGCCGGCCAGCGTGGCCCTGGCAGACGTGAAGCAGATCGCGGAGGCCATCGCGCCCACCCTCGATTCCACCACCAACAGCTGGGTCGCGCCGGTGAGCCTCGCCGCATGATCCGAAATCTCGTTTCGCACCGCGCCGTCAGACTTCTGGCGATCGTTCCGATCGCCCTGATCGCGGCCATGGTGATCGGGGTCCCTCTCGACACCAATGCCCAGTGGATGTTCGCGGGCGTGACGATCCTGGGAACGCTGGTGATGAAGCGCTGGCCCGGCCGCAAGGGCGCGCTCGCGCTCGGGCTGCTGGCCGTGCTCATGTCCACGCGCTACATGTTCTGGCGCACGACGCAGACGCTGGCTTTCGGCACCCTGCCCGAATTCCTGTTCGGCACCGGGCTCTACCTGGCCGAACTCTACGCCTGGGTGATCCTCATCCTGGGCTTCATTCAGACGAGCTGGCCGCTGGACCGCCCGGTGATCGAGCCCAAGGGCGATCCCGAGACCTGGCCCACCGTCGACATCTACATCCCCACCTACAACGAAAGCCTGGAGATCGTGCGCAACACGGTCTTCGCGGCGATGGACCTCGACTATCCGGTCGACCGCTACCGCATCTTCATCCTCGATGACGGCAAGCGCCCCGAATTCCGCGCTTTCGCCAAGGAAGCCGGCTGCGGCTACCTGACGCGCGACAACAACCTTCACGCCAAGGCGGGCAATCTCAACGCGGCGATGAAGAAGACCGACGGCGAGTTGATCGCCATCTTCGACTGCGACCACGTTCCCACCCGCGCCTTCCTGCAGCTGACCGTGGGCTGGTTCCAGACCGACCCGCGGCTCGCGCTGCTGCAGACGCCGCACCACATGTATTCGCCCGACCCCGTGCAGCGCAACCTAGCCTCGACCATGGGCGACATGCCCGGCGAGGGCGATCTGTTCTACGGCGCGGTCCAGGGCGGCAACGACCTCTGGAACGCCACCTTCTTCTGCGGCTCCTGCGCGATCATCCGCCGCGAGGCGCTGATGGAAACCAACGGCTTCGCGGGCGAGACCGTGACCGAGGACGCCCATACTGCGCTCAAGCTGCAGCGCACCGGCTGGAACACCGCCTATATCAGCGCCCGCCTTTCGGCCGGCCTGGCCACGGAGCGCCTCGTGCTCCACGTCGGCCAGCGCATCCGCTGGGCCCGCGGCATGACGCAGATCCTGCGTATCGACTTCCCGCTGACCGGCAAGGGCCTCACCTGGCAGCAGCGGCTTTGCTACCTCAACGCGATGCTGCACTTCCAGTATCCGCTGCCCCGCATCGCCTTCCTGACCAGCCCGCTCGCCTACCTGATCTTCGGCCAGAACATCATCCAGGCTTCGGCCTCGCTGATCTTCGCCTATGCCATGCCGCACCTGTTCTGCTCCTCGATCGCCAACGAGCGCACGCAGGGCGGAGACCGCCGCCCCTACTGGGGCGAAGTCTACGAAACGATCCTGGCTTTCCACCTCGTGAAGCCCACGGTCATGACCTGGCTGCAGCCCCGCAAGGGCAAGTTCAACGTGACCGACAAGGGCTCGCTGCTCGACAAGACCTATTTCGACTGGGCGATCGTGCGGCCGCATCTCGTCTGCATCGGCCTGCTGGTGGGCGGCATCCTGCTCGCCGTCGTGAAATGGGCCTTCTTCCCCTACATGTTCAACATCCAGACCGATACGCTGGTGCTGAACTGCGCCTGGGCGACCTTCAGCCTCATCATCCTGCTCGCCGCCGTCTCGGTGGCGCGTGAGACCCGGCAGGCGCGGCAGGACATTCGTATTCCGGTCTCGCTGCCGGTCACGGCCTACCTCGCTTCCGGCCATGTCGTCAGCGCGACCACCATCGACATCTCGATGGGCGGCGCCGCGCTCTCGCTGCCGCCGGAACTGCCGCTGCGCGATGTCGAGGTGACGCACATCACCATGGCCATGGGCGACGAAGTGCTCTCGATCCCGGTCAAGACCATGCGCACCCGCTCCAGCAATGCCTACGTCCGCTTCGAACAGCTGGACATGCTGGCAAACCGCCACCTCGTGCGCGCCGTCATGGGCCGTGCCGACGCCTGGCAGCCCACCGGCCCCAACCCGCAAGTCAGCGCGCTTCGCTCGCTGGCAGATATCATTCTTGTCGACATGGTAACGATCAAGCGCATGCTGCGTCTCAATTTCTCCGAACGTCGGCAAATGGCCGAGATCGCTGCCCGTATGCCGGCCCTGCCCGCCCCCGAGGTGACGAAGGAAGCCAAGGGCATGCGTTCGCTGCTGCCGCTGGCCAAGGCGGCCGGCGTGGCCGCCGCGCTTGCGCTGGGCGTGGCCACGGTGCTGTTCGGCAGCCAGGAAGTCCACGCCGCGCCGGCCCGGTCCGCAGCGACGCCTGCCCAGGAAACCGCAGCGAACGGACCGGCCGATACCGCCGCCCCGCCGCGCAGCGGGCTTGGCGAGCGCCTGACCTTCAAGGACATGCGCGTCACCAGCCCGATCCGCCTCCAGGGCACCCAGGGCGAAATCGGCATTCCCTTCGGCATGCGCCAGGACCGCGTCGTGACCTCGGCCGTGCTCACGCTGCAGCTCTCGTGGTCCGCCCAGATGCTGGACGACATCAGCCAGCTTGTGGTGATCGTGAACGGCGAAGTGGTCCAGGCCGTGCCGCTGACCCGCGGCGAGGCCGGCGGCCACGTCCTGCGCATCCCGATCAACGCCGCCCTGCTCCTGCCGGGCGACAACCAGCTCAACATCCGCTTCCTGGGGCACTACGCGCGCGATTGCGAGGATCCGTTCCACAGCTCGCTCTGGGCGAACATCAGCAATACCCGCTCGTTCCTCGAGGTCGAATATCAGGCGCTGACCTTCCAGCCCGACCTCTCGCGCCTGCCGCTGCCGTTCTTCGACAAGGGCCAGAACGTGCCGCTGCGCATGCCTTTCGTCTTTGCCGGACAGCCGCACAAGGGCGAGCTTGAGGCCGCTGCCGCCACGGCATCCTGGCTCGGCTCGCTGGCCTCCTATCGCGGCTTCTCATTCAAGCCGGTCTACGGCTCGCTGCCCAAGGGCAATGCCGTGGTCTTCCTCAAGGCAGGCCAGTCGATCCCCGGCCTGGACATCGCACCCGCGACCGGTCCCAGCGCCGCGGCCGTGCGCAATCCGGTCGATCCCACCGGCACCCTGCTGGTGCTGATGGGCCGGGGCGACGCCGACCTGCGCATCGCCGCCGGTGCCGTGGCCCTGGGCCGCGGCGTGTTCGGCGGACAGCGCATGTCCTTCGACGGCGTGCGCATCCCCGCCTGGCCGCGTTACGGCGCCTTGCGCTGGATCTCGACCGACAAGCCGGTGCAGCTGGGCAAGATCATGCCCGCTTACGCACTGCAGGGTATGGGCTTCCGTCCCGGCCCGCTCACCGCCAGCTTCCGCGTCGCGCCGGACTTGTTCTTCTGGCCCCGCGAAGGCGGCCGCCTGAACCTGACCTACCGCTATCCCACGGCCGACTGGCTCGACCAGCGCGCCTCGCGCCTTGATGCCTCGCTCAATGGCCAGTACCTCAAGACGCTGCCGCTCAGCTCCACCTGGTGGACCAACCTGTTCGGCGCGCGCGGTGCCAAGAGCGAAGACTCCTCGGCCACGGTCGTGCTGCCGCGCTACAACCTGTTCGGACAGAACGAGCTGGCGCTCGACTACAACCTCATCATCGCCGACAAGAAGAAGTGCACCGGCACTCTTCCCGAGAACGTGCGCACGTCGATCGACCCCACCAGCACGATCGACCTGACTTCGGCCTACCACGCAATCCTCATGCCCGACCTGGCGACGTTCGCCGGCGCCGGCTTCCCCTTCACCGCGGCGCCCGACCTTGCCGAAACCACGGTGGTGATGGCTGCCAATCCCTCGCCCTCCTCGGTCGAGGCCTTCCTCGCGCTGATGGGCCGCTTCGGTGACTCCACCGGCGTTCCGGTGACCGGGATCACCGTCAGCTCCTCGGCCAGCGCCAGCGAGCTGCAGGACCAGGACGTGCTGGTCGTGGGCGGCGTGGAACTGGCCTCGGCCGGCTCGCTGTTCGACAAGGCGCCAGTGCGCTACGTCGGCGGCCACCTCGAAGTGACCGAACGCTCGCCTCTGCAATATGCCACCTCGTTCTTCGGCGGCACCGAGCGCAACGACCCGATGGCCGCTGCCCCGCTCGTCTACAATGCGCGGGGCTTCTCCGGGATCGTCAGCTTCCGCTCGCCCTACTCGTCCGACCGCACCGTGGTCGCGATGCTGGCCGACAACGCCGGCGCGCTGCCCACCCTGGTCGACGGTATGTCCGACGTGAAGATCAACGCCGCCATCCAGGGCGACCTCGCGGTGACCAAGGGCGACGGCATGACCAGCTTCGCCATCGGAGACCGCTACTGGGTCGGCTCGCTGCCGGTCTGGATGAAGCTGGCTTACTGGTTCAGCCAGCGTCCGATGCTGATGGGCCTGTTCTCGCTGTTCCTGGCCGCGATCCTCGCCGGCCCGACCTACCTCTACTTCCGTCGCCAGGCGCAGCGCCGCCTCGGCCACCAGGACGACAACGCATGAGTTCCGCGAAGACCCGCCTGCGCCTCGTCGGCCTGGCCCTGCTGCTCTCCACCGCGGCCGCCGGCGTAAGCCCGGTATCGGTTCATGCCCAGGCGGCCGGGGTAGACGCCCTGTTGCAGCAGGCGAAGTACTGGCGCTCCAAGGGGCGTGAGGATCTGGCCCAGCAGGCGCTGCGACGCGCCAAGGCGCTCGATCCAAACAGTGCCGCGGTGAACCAGGCGCTCAATGCCCGGCCCGCAGCCCCGAAGCCGGCGCCGCAGCCCGCTCCCAAGGCCGCGCCCGCACCGAGGCAGGCAGCCGCCCCGAAGCCTGCGCCGGCGCGCACGCCGGCCCCGCAGCCGGTGCAGCAGCAGCCCGCGCGCGTTGCCGCGGCGCCGACGCGCAGTACGCCGGCACCGACCTCTTCGGCCAACCGCGCCGGTCAGGCCCGCGTAGCGGGCTTCGACGCGTTGGAGGACGGCAATCTCGCTTCGGCTTCCAGCCAGTTCCAGCGCGCGCTCTCGGTCAATTCCCGCGACCCCGACGCCCTGGGCGGACTGGGCCTCGTGCGCCTGCGCGAGAGCAATTTCGCCGAGGCGGCCAATTACCTCGAACAGGCCTCGCGTTACGGCAAGGCCAGCCAATGGGCCGAAGGCCTCGCCTCCGCGCGCTTCTTTGCCGGGCTGGCCGATGCCCGCAATTTCGTGGCCCAGGGCCGCCTTGCCGATGCACAGTCGGTGACCGAGGGCCTGATCCGCTCGGGCTACAAGGAACCGGCGCCCGCGCTCGAAATCCTGGCCGACATCTACGAGAAGCAGGGCCGCTACGCCGACGCCGCCGATCTCTACCGCCAGGCCGGCCAGGGCGGCGGTTCCGACGACAAGCGCCTGCAGATGCGCGCCGCCCGCGGCCGGGCCCTGGCCGCGGCCGCCAATGGCGATGACATGGGCGCCATGCGCGAGTTCCAGAACGGCCTCGTGCTCGATCCGACCGACCCGTGGATCCGCTACGAATTCGCCGAGTTCCAGATCCGCCGCGGCCGCATTCCCGAAGCGGAATCGCTGCTGCGCTCGCTGACCTCGATGGGCCAGCCCGACGCGCTCTACGCCGCCGCCCTGCTCAACAACGATCTCGGCCGCGCGCCCGAAGCCGCTCGCCTGATCGACATGATCCCGGAGGCACAGCGCACCGCACCGATGCGCACTTTCGCCATCGGCGTGAAGAGCGATGCCGCGATCGCCCGCGCCAAGGCCATGGCCGCCAGCGGCCAACAGGCCCAGGCCCTCGCCTCGCTCCGCCAGCTGGGCGCCATGTCGGCCATTCCGGTCGGCAAGCAGGCCGCCGTCGCCAATGCCCTTTACGATCTGGGCGATGCCCAGGGCGCCGCCGCGGTGGCGGAAAACGCCATGCAGGGCCAGGTCACGGGGATTGCCGACTACGAGGGCCTGATCAGCGTCCTCGCCCGCGTCGGCCGCGATGATCTCGCGCAGCAGGCACTCCAGCGCGCCAGCGCCATGGCCGGCACTTCGGCCGAGGGCCAGCAGGCCTATGCCCGCATGAACGCCGCCCTGCTCGTCAGCCAGGCCGACCGTTCGCGCCAGGCAGGCCGCTTCGCCGAGGCCTTCGACATCCTGCAGAGCGCCTGGAGCGCCTCTCCGCAGAACATGGACATCCTTGCCGGTCTCGCCCGCCTCTACCAGGGCGGCCAGATGCCCGCCCGCGCGGCCCAGACCTGGCAGCTCGTGCTGGCGCGCAAGCCCGGCGACAAGGACGCCCTGCTCGGCCTGGCCGAAACCGCACAGGCGGCCGGGGACAACGATCTGTCCCGCCGCGCCCAGAACGACGTGCTCCGCGCCTTCCCGCAGGACTACCAGGTCCGCCTCTCGCTCGCCAATGTGGAGCGCGCGCGCGGCAACGACCGGGCAGCCATGAACCTGCTCAAGGATGCGCAGAACCTTTATGCGCGCGGCCAGGGCGGCACCTCGATCGAGGGTCTTGCCGGCGGCAATCCTTTCGCGGCCATGACCCCGGCCGGCGGCTCCAACCCGTTCCGGGGCCGCGCCGTCGCCGCGCCTCAGCCGATCAACCCCTTCGCTCTGGGCGGCGGCACCCGCGTCCCGAGCGCGCCCGCCGGCAGCTATGGCTCGGCCGCAAGCTACGACGCGCCTTCGAACTATGGCGCGGCACCCAGCTATGGCGCGCCCTCGGGCTACGGCGCCCCCGCCATGGCCGCAGCGCCCTACCCGGCGGCTGGCAACGGCAGCTATGGCGGCAACACGTATGGTGGCGGCAGCTACGGAAGCGGACTGGCCGACGCGGGCATGGATGCAGGCTCGGCCACCGCTTACTCGGCCGATCCGGTCATGGCGCAGATCCAGTCGCAGATCGCCGACCTCTCTCAGGACAGCGGCCCCCGCGCCGACATCGTCACTGGATACCGCCGCCGCTCGGGCGAAGCGGGGCTCAGCCAGCTGGACGAGATCAAGGGTTCGGCCCGCTTCTCCACCGATGCGCCGGGCGGCCGGGTCTATGCCAAGGCGGAAGCCTCGGTGATCGATGCCGGACGGGCCAACCAGTCCGGTCAGGCACGGTTCGGCCTCAACGGCCTGATCGAGGCGGCGGCCATCGTCCTGGAACAGCCCTCGGTCTTCCCCTCGGCCCAGACCCAGAACGCCTCGGGCGTCGCCTTCACGGCGGGTTACGAGAGCGACACCGTCAAGCTAGAAGGCGGCACCACCCCGGTCGGCATGGGCAAGACCAAGGCCACCTTCCACGCCGAAGCCTCGCCCAAGCTGTCCGAAACCGTGCGCGCCAAGGTCTTCGCGGAGCGCCAGCCCGTGACCGACAGCGTGTTGTCCTACGCTGGCACCCGCGATCCGGTGACGGGCATGCGCTGGGGCCAGGTCATGCGCTCGGCAGGCGGCGCCGGGCTTTCCTATGACGAGGATGGCAGCGGCGTCTACGCGGAAGGCCGCTACTACCGCTTCCGCGGCACCAACGTCGCCCGCAACGACGGTTTCGAGGCCAATGTCGGCGGCTACCTGCGCGCCTACCACGGCACGCATGCCAACCTCACCGTGGGCCTCAACGTGAACTACCAGGGCTACGACAAGAGCCAGAACTACTTCACCTGGGGCAACGGCGGCTACTTCAGCCCGCAGAACTTCATCAGCGTCGGCTTCCCGGTGAATTACACCATGGAAGACGAACTCTTCGATATCCGCGCCTCGTTCACGCCCGGTTTCCAAAGCTACAAGCAGGATCAGACCAACCTCTATCCGATCAACGACGAGTTGCAGGCTGCGCTCGACGTGCTGAAGGCGGCGAACAACGACGTGCGTTCCTACTACGACAGCATCAGCAAGACCGGCTTCGCCGTGTCGAGCGACCTGTCGATCTACTACAAGCTGAGCCCCACCACCCGCATCGGCGGCGAGGCCAGCTACAACACCTTCGGATCTTATGACGAGTTCCGGAGCTTATTGGGCGTGAGACAGAATTTCGGGAGCACCGGCCGATGAAACTTCACGCATTTCCCTCCCCTCGTTCCGAGGGCGAACAGAGCGGCGCAGGGGGCCTTGCGCTCTTCGCGATGATGGCCGCAGCCGAAGTCTGCGAAGGCGCACCTTCCGCGCAGGCGCAGGGTTTCTTCGCGGCCATAGGCCGGCGCATGGCCACGCTGGAGCCGCTGGAAGGCGTCAGCGATGCAGCCGTGCTCTGCGCCCGCATCAACGGCTTCTGGCAGGACCTGGGCTGGGGCGAGATCGAACTGGCCGTGGGTGACGATGCCATCGTCGTCCACCACCGCAACCTGCCCAAGGCCCTTGCCTCCGACCAGCAGGGCAATTGGAACACGATGCTGCTGGGCTTGCTGCAAGGCGCCTACGATGCGTGGTTCCGCGTGCTCGGAAGCGGCCCGGCGCTGCACACGGTCGCCCAATGGCAGGGCGACGTGATCGAACTGCGCCACGGCCGCTGAGCCTTTCCGTCGATCAACGAAAGAGCATCGGCATGAATTTCCTTCTCGACACCGGCATCAACCGCCGCAACTTCTCACTGGGGCTGATGCTGGCGATGACGGCTGCCTGCAACACCGACGCGCAAAGCCGCGCACCCGTGCGCGACGCCAGCTGGCGCACCTGGCGCGACCTCTACGTCAATCCCGAAGGCCGTATCGTCGATACCGGCAACAACGGCATCAGCCATAGCGAAGGCCAGAGCTACGGCCTGCTTTTCGCCTACAAGGCAGGCGATACCGAGGCATTCGAACGGATCGCCGGCTGGACGCAGAGCCACCTCTCGCGCACCGACATGGCGCTCCATGCCTGGCGCTACGATCCCGCCTCGCCCAACCCGGTGGCCGACCAGAACAACGCCACCGATGGCGATCTCGTCATCGCCTGGGCTCTCGGCATGGCCGGGCAGCGCTGGAACCGGGGCGACTACACCGCCCGAGCCGCGCAGATCCGCTCCTCGATCCGCAGCCACTGCGTCGTCGAACGCCACGGCCGCCGCCTGCTGCTGCCCGGTGTCCAGGGCTTCGTGAAGGGCGAGGAAGTCACGCTGAACCTGTCCTATTTCGCCTGGCCCGCGATGGACGCCTTTACCAAGCTCGACGGCCAGCAGGTCTGGGGTCCGATCATCAGCGATTGCGAGGCCATCACTCGCCTTTCCCGCTTCGGGACCCACCATCTGCCCAGCGACTGGGTGGTCATCAGCGCGCCCAACCAGGTCGCCCCGGCGCGGGACAAGCCTCCCCGCTTCGGCTACGACGCCATTCGCGTGCCCCTCTATGCCGCGCTCAGCGGCCGGCAGTCGCTGGTTCCGGACATTGCCGGCTACTGGCGCTCCTGCCTTGCCGCCAACAAGCCGATCCCGGCCTGGGTGGACGTGGTCACCGGCGAGGAGGCGAACTACGCCCTTTCGGCAGGCGGCGCCGCTGTCGTGGGCAAACTGCTTGGCAGCGCCCAGCCTTCGCAGCTGACCAACGACTATTACGCCGCCTCGCTCCAGATGCTCGCGCGGTACCAGTAGGGCGTTTCGCGCCAATAGGACGTCCCGATCGGCTGGACATCTCGGACACCCCCGGAAACGGGGGTGTTTGACGTATAGGTGAGCCGAAAACGCACCAGAATCTTCGTATTTGGTCGCAAATTGTCGCACTTGCGAAAAGCCCGCTTGCGGGCGGCAACAATAGGCTGAATAGCTGCGCCGACACGACTTTTGACGGTGCGCGACTTGAAAATCACGTCTTCTTCCCCTGTGGCGGCTTCGCTGCCGCGCCTTTCCCTGCGTCTCTCTGCGAGCCGGGTGGCATTTGCCATGCTTTCCGCCGCGCTGCTCGCGGCCTGTTCCGGGGGGGAGAAGAAGGATGACAAGCGCGCAGCCCCGCAAGTGGGCTTCGTTGTCGTGGAGCCGTCCTCGGTCGCCCTGGCCGTCACGCTGAGTGGCCGCACCGTCGCTTTCGAGACCAGCGAAGTCCGCCCGCAGGTCACCGGCGTCGTCGTCAAGCGCCTCTTCACCGAAGGGTCGATGGTCCGGGCCGGGCAACCGCTCTATCAGATCGACCCCAGCCTCTACCGCGCCGCCGTCAACCAGGCCGAAGCCGACCTGACCAGCGCCCGCGCCACCGCCGAAGCGGCATCCGCCAAGGCCCAGCGCTACAAGCCGCTGGCCGACATGGAAGCCGTCGCCCGCCAGGACTATATCGACGCGCTGGCCACCGCGCGCTCGGCCAAGGCCTCGATCGCCCAAAACGCGGCCACGCTGGACACGGCCAAGATCAACTTGCGCTTCACCACCGTGCCCGCGCCGATCAGCGGCCGCATCGGCCGCTCGCTCTCGACCGTCGGCGCGCTTGCCAGCGCCAGCCAGACCGACCCCCTGGCCGTCATCCAGCGCATGGACCCGATCTACGTCGACATGCAGCAGTCCGCCTCGGATCTCACCGCACTGCGGCGGAAGCTGGCGGCCGGCGGCGTCAATCCCGGCAGCACGCAAGTCCACCTCAAGTTCGACGACGGATCGCAATATGCCCTGCCAGGCACCGTCCAGTTCTCGGAAGTCACCGTCGATCCCGACACCGGCACCGTCACCCTGCGCGCCAGCTTCCCCAATCCGGACGGCCTGCTGCTGCCCGGCATGTTCGTTTCCTCGGTGTTCGATCAGGCCACCGATCCCAACGCTTTCCTCATCCCCCAGAATTCGGTCCAGCGCGATTTCGACGGTTCGGCCTATGTCATGGTCGTCGGCGCCGACAACAAGGCCGCGCGCCGCAAGGTCACCGCCGATCGCACGCAGGGCGTGAACGCCGTGGTCACGGCCGGCCTGAAGAAGGGCGACAAGGTCATCGTTCAGGGCCTCAACGGCCTCAAGCAGGGCGCGGATATCACCCCGGTCGCGGCGTCGAGCGCGCAGACCATCGCCCCGCCTTCCGGCAAGCCCGGTGAAGGCAAATCCGGCGGGGCGAATGCCGGCGGCCGGCCCGCCGCCAAGGGGAACTGAGCCACCCCATGTCGCGCATCTTCATCGACCGACCGATCTTTGCCTGGGTTCTGGCCATCATCGTCATGCTGGCGGGCCTCGGCGCGCTGGCCTACCTGCCGAACGAGCAATACCCGGACATCGCGCCGACCCAGGTAAACATCCGCGCCACCTACAACGGCGCCTCTGCCGAAACGATCGAGAACAGCGTCACCCAGGTGATCGAGCAGCAGCTCACCGGCATCGACGGCCTGCTCTATTTCAGCTCGCAGTCCTCCAACCGCGGGCAGGCCTCGATCAGCGCCGTGTTCACCAAGGGCACGGACCCGGACATCGCGCAGGTCCAGGTCCAGAACAAGGTCCAGTCCGCGCTCTCCCGCCTGCCGCAGGCGGTGCAGAACCAGGGCGTCACGGTCACCAAGTCCAACCCCGACCAGCTCCTCCTCGTGGCCGTTTATGACGAGACCGACACCCGCTCCAACCAGGACGTGTCGGACTATCTGGCCTCGAACATCCAGGACCCGCTTTCGCGCATTTCCGGAGTGGGCGACGTCAACGTCTTCGGCGCGCCCCACGCGATGCGCATCTGGCTCGATCCGACGCGCCTTGCCGCCGTCGCGCTGATGCCCAGCGACGTCACCTCGGCGATCACCGCGCAGAATACCGAAGTCGCCGCCGGCGAGATCGGCGGCCTGCCCTCGCCCAAGGACCAGGCGATCGACGCGATCGTCACGGCCGGCTCGCGCCTCCAGACGGCCGAGCAGTTCCGCAACATCGTGCTCAAGACCAACAGCGACGGCTCCGTCGTCACCATTGCCGATGTCGCGCGCGTGGAGATCGGCGCCGAGAACTACAGCTCGATCAGCCGCATCAACGGCCACCCCGGCGCCGGTATCTCGATCTCGCTCTCGCCGGGCGCCGACGCGCTGGCCACGGCGGAGCTGGTGAAGACGGAAATGACCGAGCTGGCCAAGGGCATGCCCGACGGCCTCGCCTATACATACGGCAACGATTCCACCGCTTTCATCAAGCTTTCCGTCGCGGAAGTGGAAAAGGCGCTGTTCGAGGCGATCGTGCTGGTCGTCATCGTCATGTTCGTGTTCCTGCAAAGCTGGCGCGCCACGCTGATCCCGGCGATCGCGGTGCCGGTCGTGCTGCTGGGCACGTTCGCGGTGTTCTACGTGGCCGGGTTCTCGATCAACACGCTGACCCTGTTCGGCCTCGTCCTCGCCATCGGCCTGCTGGTGGACGACGCGATCGTCGTGGTGGAGAACGTCGAGCGGCTGCTTGAGGAAAACCCGGGCATGTCCGCGCGCGAGGCCACGATCAAGTCGATGGAGGAAATCCAGACGGCGCTCGTGGCGATCGCGCTGGTGCTCTCGGCGGTGTTCCTGCCGATGGCCTTCTTCGGCGGTTCGACGGGCGTGATCTACCGCCAGTTCTCGCTGACCATCGTGGTTGCCATGGTGCTGTCCGTGCTGGTCGCGCTGATCCTCAGCCCGGCGCTGACGGCCACCCTGCTCAAGCCCAAGGACATCGAGGGCGAGGAAGTCCCCAGCTGGATTCAGCGCCGGATGCCCTGGGTCGTGAGGCCCTGGGAGCGCTTCCACACCTGGTTCAACCGCAGCTTCGAGAACCTGACCGAGGCCTATGCCCACCGCGTCGGCCGCGTGGTCGAGCACAAGTGGCGCTGGCTGCTGCTCTTCGCCATTGCCTGCGTCGCCACGTACGGCCTGTTCCAGCGCCTGCCCACCGGCTTCCTGCCGAACGAGGACCAGGGCACGATCATCGTTCAGTGGCGTCTGCCGGCCGGATCCCCGCGCACCCGCACCGAAGACGTGCAGCGCCAGGTCGAGCAATATTTCACCAAATACGAGAAGGCGAACATCGCCAGCATGTTCACGCTTTCGGGCGGCGGCCAGGGCGCGGCAGGCCAGAACACCGGCCAGGCCTTCGTCACGCTGGTGGACTGGGAGCAACGCCCGGGCAGCAAGAACACCGCCGATGCCATCGTCCAGCGAGCCAATGGCGCGTTCCGCGGCATTCGCGATGCGCAAGTGTTCACACTGGTTCCGGGCGCGATCCGGGGTCTCGGCTCGTCTTCGGGCTTCACGATGGAACTGCAGAACCGCAACGGCATGGCCCGCGCCGATTTCCAGAAGGCGCGTGACGAACTGCTGGCCAAGGCCGGCGCCGACGACCGCCTCACCAACGTGCGCCTGAGCGACCTTCCCGACGTGTCGACCCTGAAGGTCAATTCCAACACCCGCGCGCTGACGACTTACGGCGTGACGGCGGCGAATGCCAATTCCACGCTGCAAACGGCCTGGGGCGGCACTTACGTCAACGATTTCATCGACAAGGGCCGCGTCAAGCGTGTCTACGTCCAGGGTGACGCCCAGTTCCGGTCGCGGCCGGAGGATCTCGCCAACTGGTTCGTGCGCGGCACGAGCGGCCAGATGGTGCCCTTCTCGGCCTTCTCGACGATCAGCTGGTCCACCGCGCCCAGCACGTCCTCGCGCTTCAACGGCCTTCAGGCCTACGAATTCTCAGGCAGCCCCGGAGACGGCGTCAGCTCCGGCACGGCCATGGACGTGATGGAGGAACTGGCCAGCCAGATCCCCGGCACCGCCGTCGCCTGGGCCGGATCGTCCTATCAGGAGCGGCTCTCCTCGGGCCAGGCGCCGCTGCTCTATGCGCTCTCGCTCCTGGTCGTGTTCCTCTGCCTTGCCGCGCTCTACGAGAGCTGGTCGATCCCGATCGCGGTGATCCTGGTCATTCCGCTGGGTCTGCTCGGCGCCATCCTCGCCGTCACCTTGCGCGGGCTGGAAAACGACGTCTACCTGCAGATCGGCCTGCTTACGACGATGGGTCTGGCCGCCAAGAACGCGATCCTCATGATCGAGTTCGCCGAACAGGCCGAGCGACAGGGCAAGCGCGTGATCGACGCTGCCCTCGAAGCCGCCCGCATCCGCCTGAGGCCGATCCTGATGACCAGCTTCGCCTTCATCTTCGGCGTGGTTCCTCTGGCCATCGCCAGCGGTGCCGGCGCCAACAGCCGCATCGCCATCGGCACCGCCGTGGTCGGCGGCATGCTGACCGCAACCCTGCTGGCGATCTTCTTCATCCCGCTCTTCTTCGTGCTCGTTCGCCGCGGCGTACGCGATGGCATCGCCTCGGTCCGCCGCCGCATGCAGGAGCGCCGCGCGCGCAAGGGAGGCGCCGCATGATCCGCTTTCGTTTCACGGGCCTTTCCACGCTGACCCTCGCGCTCGGCGCCTGCTCGATGGCACCGAAATATGTCGCGCCGGCCCCGCCCGTCCCGGTGTCCTGGCCGGTCGGAGACGCCTATCTCGCGCAGAGCGAGGCGGCGCTGCCGCTGGTGTCCTACACCGAGATCTTCCGCGACCGCCGCCTGCAGTCGCTGGTAGAACAAGCGCTCACCAACAACCGTGACTTGCGGGTCGCCGCGGCCAACCTGGCCGCCGCCCGCGCGCAAGTCAGGGTGGTCCGCGCGAACCAGTTCCCGGCCGTGGGTGTCAACGGATCGGTCACGCGCACCGAAGCGGGCAGCGGCAGCACGACGAACGGATCAGGCACCAACGGGACGGGAGACCGCACCTCCTATTCCGTGCAGGGCGGTATCTCGAGCTTCGAACTCGACTTCTTCGGCAAATATGCCAGCGCCACCCAGGCCCAGCGCGACACCGCCTTCTCCACCGAGGCGGCAGCGCGCACGGTGCGCCTCGGCCTCGTCGCAGACCTCGCGCAGGCATGGGCCAATTACGCCGCCGACAACGACCTGCTCCGCATTGCCCAGGCCACGGCCGCCAATGCCGAGCGTAGCGTTACGCTCACCAGCGCCCGCCTCAAGGGCGGCGTCGCCCCGCGCACCGATCTGCGGCAGGCTGAACAAGTGCTGGAAACCGCGCGCGGCGATGTCGCGTCGCAGAGAACGGCACTGGCGCAGGATGTGAACGCGATTCGCCTCCTGGTCGGCGCCGATTTCGACCAGAGCCTGCTTCCCACCAGCGTCGACGAAGTGAACCAGTCGCTCGCCGTCCTGCCAGCGGGCACCAGTTCGCAAGTCCTGCTTCGCCGCCCCGATGTGGTGGAAGCCGAATATTCGCTGCGCGCCGCCAATGCCGATATCGGCACGGCGCGGGCTGAGCTGTTCCCCTCGATCTCGCTGACCGGCCTGCTCGGCTTTGCCAGTAATGCGCTGTCCGCCCTGTTCGACAAGGGCGCCTTCACGGCAAGCCTGGGCGCCGACGCCAGCTGGTCGATCTTCAACGCCGGCGGCCGAGTGGCCAATGTCGACGTCGCCAAGGCCCAGCGCGACGCCGCGCTGGCAACTTACGAAAAGGCCATCCAGACCGCCTTCCGCGAAGTGGCCGACGCTTTGGCGGACCAGGGCACGCTGAACGAACGGATGCGCGCTGCCTCCCGTTTCACCGAGGCCGCCTCCGATACCGCCCGGCTGACCGAGGCCAGCTACCGGCAGGGCATCACCAGTTCGCTTGAAAACCTGGACGCGCAGCGCAGCCTCTACAGCGCCAGGCAGCAGGAAATCGCGGTACGTCTTGCTGCGGCGAGCAATCGCATCACGCTTTACCGCGTGCTCGGCGGCGATCAGGCCACGCCTGCATCGGGCCAGTGAGGCAGAATTCAGGCAAGTTCGCGGCTGAAGCCGACCGCGGCTGAAGCCTCGCCAGTCCTTTAGCGGGACTGCGCCTCTTCTGCGGCCGCGCGCTCACGCGTGTCGCGGATGGCCAGCTCCATCAGCCGGGCGTTGATCTCGAGCAGGCTTTCGTCCCGCCGCCCAGGCAGCGTGCCCAGGATGCGCCGCAGCCTGCGGTCGGTCGCCAGCGTGATCGAACGCTCGATCCCGGTCATCAGCGTCGTGGCCATGAGCACGGCGGTATCGCCCAGGATTCCGCGCTGGTCCATCTGCGCCACGAACAGACCGATCAACGGCCGGGTGGAGTTGACGCGCTGATGCATGATGCGAACGTCGAACTGGTCCGCCATGGCATTGCGCAAGTGGAGCAGTCCGGTGTGGCGGGCCCAGAACTGGTGGTATGATCGCACGAAGGACATGGCGCGCGAGGACAAGTCGTCGTCCGGCCAATAATCGCGGACCTGCGCGAAATATTCCTCCTGAGCGGTGCCCATGACCGGCTCGAGGATCGCCAGCAGCAATTCCGTGAAATCGGTGAAGTAGTTGTAGAGCGAGGTCATCCCCAGCCCTGCAGCGCGCGCAACGGCGCCCAGCGTGACGGGTTCGTCGGTCTTCTCGACCAGTTCGATCGCAGCCGCGAGAATGCGCTCGCGCGTGATCCGACCTTTCTTGCCCAGCCGCTGTCCGTGAAGGTTGTGGCTGATCCCCGCACTGGCGTCCGTGACGGCCGCGGCCAGCAAGGGCGGCAAAGCGGAAAGCCCGATCGCCGCCTCGTCCCTGCCGGTCTCGTCCCTGCCAGCCCCGTCCCTGCCAGTCTCGTCCTTGCCAGTCTCTTCGGACGCTATCTTCTGATTCCCGGCAGCTTCTGGCCCGGCATCCTGCGACGTGGATTCCACCGGGCCGGGCCGTTCGCCGTCAGGCTGCCTGGACCTGGCCGACCGGCCAGGCGAGGATCTTGACGTCGGTGAACTCTTCAATGCCTTCAACGCCCCATTCGCGGCCCATGCCGCTCGCCTTGTATCCGCCGAACGGAATGTCGCCGGCAATGCACATGCCGTTGTTGACGCTCATCGAACCCGTGCGCACGCGCTTGGCGATATTGATGGCCCGGTTCAGGTCGCCCGAGCTGACACCGCCCGATAGGCCATAGGAACTCTGGTTGGCAATCCGCACGGCGTCCTCGTCGTCCTCGTAGGGAATGACGACAAGCACCGGGCCGAAAATCTCTTCCTGGGCGATCCGCATGTCATTGGTAACGTCCACGAAGCAGGTAGGCTCCACGAAATAACCGCCTCCCTTGTCGGGACGGATATTGCCGCCCGCCAGCAGGGTCGCGCCTTCTTCCTGGCCAAGGTCGATGTAGCTCTTCACGCGCTCCATCTGGCGCTTGGAGATCACCGGGCCCATGATGTGCGCGGGATTGGCGATATCGCCCCAGTTGTCGCCGAAGTTGCCATAGGCGCCCTTGAGGATGGCCTTGGCTTCGTCATAGCGGCTCTTGGGCACCAGCAGGCGCGACTGCACGGCGCAGCCCTGCCCGGCGTGGAACACCAGCATCGCCATGCCCACTTCCATCGCGAAGTTCGGCGCGTCGTCGAGCACGATCTTGGCCGACTTGCCGCCGAGTTCGAGGAACACGCGCTTCAACGTAGGCGCGCCCTGCTCCATGATGCGCTTGCCCACGCCGGTGGAGCCGGTGAAGGAGATCAGGTCCACGCGCGGATCGGTAACCAGCATTTCGCCCGCCAGCGCCGGGTCACCGCCGAAGACGACATTGATCACGCCATCCGGGAAACCGGCTTCCCTGGCCAGTTCGCCAAAGATCGCGCCCATGCCCGGGGTATCCGGCGCGGGCTTCAGGATCACGGTGCAGCCGGCCAGCAGCGCGGCGACCATCTTGCCGATGTTCACATAGAGCGGCACGTTCCAAGGCGTGATCGCACCGACCACACCCACCGCCTCGCGTACGCCGACGCGCTTGTGGATCATGCCGAAGGCCGGCTTCTCGCCGTAGTCCTTTTCCCACTCCAGCTGGTCGAAGACGCGCATGTAATCGTCCCAACCGTCAAGCGCCATGTCGACATGGGCGCGGTTGACCGCGCCTTGCGCCGCGCCGGCCTCGTACATCGCCAGTTCGCCGAGACGCGGGCGCGCGGCTTCGAAGAGATCGCGGTATTTCTTGACCAGCGCCACGCGCTTTTCGACATTGGTGGCCCAGTCGGTTTCGTCGAAGGCGCGGCGGGCCGCGGCAATCGCGGCGTTCACGTCATCGGCAGTGGCATCCGCGGCCTTGCCCACCGGCTCGCCCGTCCAGGGACTGATCACATCGAACGTGGCGCCGTTGCTGGCGCCGCGCAGTTGGCCGTCGATATAGAGCTTGGCTTCGGGAAGAGTGGTCATGTTCGGGTCCTTGGCGGAAACGGGTTCTTGCACGAGATCGGGAGTGTTCATGGGCGGCGCGCCCCGACCGAGACGTGCAGCACGCGCACGTCTGGCGGCAGGTCGAGCACTGAGCGGAACACGCCGGTGACGTTTTCGGTCTGCGAGATCGGCCGCGTGCGCAGGTCGATGCCCTTTGCAGCGCAACCGCCGTGGAAGCGCATGGCCGCGTCCTGATCCCAGCCCGGCGCGGTCTTGCCCGGTTCGTACATCGGCCCGGCGCGCACCGTGGTGACGCGGATGCCCGCGGGCTCCAGTTCCTCCACCAGGGCCTCCGTAAACCGCTCGAGGCCTGCCTTGGTGGCCTGATAGAGCGAGAGCATCACGAAAGGCACGGCGATGGATTCGCTGCCCACATTGATGATCTGGGCCCCTGCCTCCATCATCGGAATGGCCGCACGGCAGCAGTAGATCGGTCCGTTGAGGTTGGTGGCGATGATGTCGTTGATCTGCGCGTCGGTAGCCTCGGCCACCGTGAACGGCTCGTAGATTGCGGCATTGTTGATCAGCACGTCGATCTTCGGGTGCTTTTCAGCGATCGCCGCGAAGGCCTTGCGCACGGATTCGGCAGAGGCGACATCGCATTCCACGGCCATGGCCGCGCCGCCGATTTCGCTCGCGAGTTCCTGCACCTTGGACAGCGTGCGCCCCAGCAGGATCACGGTTTCCCCCTCACCGGCGAAGCGCCTTGCCAGCGCGCGTCCGAGGCCGGCCCCGGCGCCAGTGATCACGATCGTCTTACCCACGCATCCTCCCGCTTTTACGGCTATCGAGTGCCGGTGCTTGCCGACACGATTTCGCACACACTAGCCTCTCCGCAAGCCGCCGCCTATCGCGGCGACGATGGTTCGACGGGAGCGTCCCCGCGATACCTTGGCCAGGAAGAAACGTACCGCCCCCTCACCGCCCGGATCGGCAGGGCTTCAAACCGGCATCGCTTCCCGGCCGTGAGGAGACTTCCCGCACCCGACGCGCGCCGCTCTTCGAAACAGCAGGGGTCAGGAGGGCCGGGACATGTCCACGATCAGCCGGGACAACGTCTGCCTGGCGATCTTCCAGCCTTCGGCCGTCCGCACGCAGGTCTCGTGATAGTGCCCGTAACCGGTGAGCGCGAAACTGTCCTTGATGACGCGGTCCTGCATGGCCCAGATCACTTCGACTTTGCCGTCGTCCAGCTTCATTTCCGGCGAATGGATCTGATGCGCGGTCTTCGCGTCCGCGAGCGACTGGCGGACCATGGAGACGAACCTGTCCCGCCCCTTTTCCAATGTGCCGCCGGCCGGGCGCGTGTCGATCTCGCAATCCTCGGTAAAAAGCGCGGCCCAGCCGTCCCAGTCCTTGGTATCGAGCAGGCGGCAGTAACGGGCCTTGAGATTGCAGATATCCAGCCAGTCCCCGAAATCGAGTGCCTGTGTCATGCGCTTCTCCCCTCTGGCGTCAGCTTGGCCCTGTTATCCAGGCCCGGTCAGCCTGGACTCACTTCCGCTTCCAATCGTTCGGCGGCCAGCTTGCGCAAGTCCGCGGTCTTGATCTTGGCGCTGCCCGTGGTCTTGAGGTCGCTCTCGGCCACGAAGAGCACGCGGCGCGGCACTTTGTAGCTCGCCAGCTTTTCCTTCGCGAAATCGCGGATCGCACCGGCATCCGGGCGCGACCCATCGACTGCGACGACGCAGGAAACCACCAGTTCCCCCAGAAGATCGTCCGGCACGCCGACGGTCTGCACCATCTTCACTTCGGGATGGGCACGGATCACTTCGTCGATCTCGATCGGAGAGACGTTGGCACCGCCGGTCTTTATGATGTCGTTCAGGCGGCCTTCCCAGAACAGGCGGCCCTGCTCGTCGATGTAGCCGCCGTCCGCGGTGCGCAGGAAACCTTCGCCGTCGAGCGATTCGTCCAGCGGCACGCCGAGATAGCCGAGCATCAGCGTCGGGCCCTTCACGGCGATCTCGCCGCGCTCGCCCAGCGGCATCGTCGCGCCGGTCATCGGATCGACGATCTTGATCGTGGAGCCGGCGGTCGGCACCCCGTGCGACTTGCCGGCGATCGCTTCCGCCGTGCCCGAGGCGAAGACCGAGATCAGCGTGAACGTCTCGGTATTGCCGAAGGCCTGCGCCGGTTCGCGCCAGTCGGTATCGATCGTCGGATGCTGCGCGCAGGGCGTCAGCGCGTCGATATAGTGCATCGCCGAAAGGTCGACGCTGTCGTAATTTGAAGCCGCCATGAGCTGCGCCCATTGGTGCGGCCAGGCGAGCATCATCGACGCCTTCTCGGCCTCCATCAGCGCCAAGGCTTCCTCGGCATCGAACCAGCGCTGGAGCACCAGCGACCCGCCGCAGCCGAGCGTACCGCCCAGCGCCATCGAGAAATTGCCCGACCAGAAGAAGCCATTGGCCGACCACGTACGCGGCGGCACTTTCACGTCATACCATTGCGGCCAGCGCCAGAGTTGCAGGCAGACGCCGCGATGCGCCGACAGAATTCCCTTGGCCTTGCCGGTCGAGCCGGAGGAGAAGAACAGCACGCCGGGATCGCTAGGCTGCACCGAGGCTGCGGCGGCATCGACGAGCGCCGGATCGACACTGTTACCGCGTGCGAGGAACGTGCTCCAGCCTTCTATCGCGCCGAGGCCTTCATCGCTGTCGATCACCGCGAGATGGCGCAGGAACGGGAACTTGGTGGAAGCGACTTCGCCCGGCTGGGCCGTACCGATTTGCGGCTCCAGTTCGACGAGGGTCTGCGCGAAATCCTTCTTGAGGACGCGGCGTTCGAGCAGCAGCACCGAGCAGCCGCCCATCTGCAAGACGGTTTCGAGTTCCGCCGGC
This sequence comes from Novosphingobium sp. PhB55, assembly GCF_004368805.1. NCBI lineage: Bacteria > Pseudomonadati > Pseudomonadota > Alphaproteobacteria > Sphingomonadales > Sphingomonadaceae > Novosphingobium > Novosphingobium sp. PhB55. The sequence continues at coordinate 671,507 of NZ_SODQ01000001.1, forward strand.
GTGAAGAACGTGCTCACCGTCATGGCAACGCCGCCCGCCAGCGCGGTGCCGAAGACGCCCGAGAGGAATTCGAGCCGGTTGGTCGCCAGCACGCCGACGCGGGTGCCCTTGCCGACGCCGCAAGCGACGAGTGCACGGGCGACTTCCAGCGAGCGGGCCCAAAGCTCGTCATAAGTCCAGCGCTCGATCTTGTCGCCAAGGTGGATCACCGCCGCTTCGGACGGGCCATAACGACGCGATACCTCGCGGACGAAGCCGCCCAGCGTGAGCGGGCCGATGCCCTGCTCTTCCGCCAGCGGAATGCCGTTTGCGATGGACAAGCCTGCGGTTACCTCGACCATGCGTTCCTCATCGTCCTTGCGCGCCTGCGGCCCGCTTGTCGCATCAAAGTACAGGCGCGGCGGGCGGCTCCCTCAAGCCGCCTGCCGCACCGGCTGCATCAGGCGTTCACGTCAACGATGTAACGGCCGGTGACCTCACCGGACATGAACTTGCGAGCAGCCTCGATGGCATCGCCCAGGCCGATGGTCTGCCCGATGGTTTCGAGTGCGGCGGGGTCCAGATCCTTGGCGAGACGGTCCCAGGCCTTCAGGCGCTTGGCCTTGGGGGCCATGACGCTGTCGATGCCGAGCAGCGAAACGCCGCGCAGGATGAAGGGCATCACGGTCGAAGGCAGATCGAAGCCCTGCGCCAGACCGCAAGCCGCAACCGCGCCGCCGTACTTGGTCTGGGCGATGGCATTGGCCAGCGTGTGGCTGCCGGCGGTGTCGACGACACCGGCCCAGCGCTCCTTCTGGAGCGGCTTGCCCTTCTCGGACAGTTCGGCGCGGTCGATGATCGTCTCTGCGCCCAGCGACTTTAGATAGTCCGCCTCGCCCGGCTTGCCGGTGAGCGCGGCGACCGAGTAGCCCAGCTTCTTGAGGATCGCGATGGCGACCGAGCCGACGCCGCCAGTGGCACCGGTGACGAGAATTTCGCCCTGATCGGGGGTCACACCCCAATCCACCAGCGCATCGACGCAGAGCGCGGCGGTATAGCCGGCCGTGCCGATCGCCATGGCCTGCTTCGGCGTGAAGGCGGAGGGCAGCGGCACCAGCCAGTCGCCCTTGAGCCTGGCTTTCTGCGACAGACCGCCCCAGTGGCCCTCACCCACGCCCCAGCCGTTGAGCACGACGGTATCGCCGGCCTTCCAGTCGCCATGGCTGCTTTCGGTAACGGTGCCGACGAGGTCGATGCCGGGCACCATCGGGAACTTGCGCACGACCGGCGAAGTGCCGGTAACGGCCAGGCCGTCCTTGAAATTGAGCGTCGAGAACGCGACGTCGATGGCGACATCACCTTCGGGCAGCGCGCTTTCGTCAAGCTGCTGGAGAGCGACCGTCTGGCCCTCATCGGTCTTGTCGATCACGATAGCGGAAAACATGGCATACTCCCTCAGGGGCCCATTCCGGCCCGACGATGCAGGCCCTAGCTGAAAGGGAATATGCGCCGCTGCGTCAATGCCGCCACCCCACGCCATCGCCTAGGCGAAGCGGCATCATGGGCGGGGTATCCGGAGTTGACAGGAAAGCCGTCTTTTCGCGATTTTGCTCGAACCTTTTCATTCGTCATTGCGAGCGCAGCGAAGCAATCCAGAGTCGCGTAAACCGCCCTGGATTACTTCGCTGCGCTCGCAATGACGAGGAGAAGAAAAGACGGGCCGCATGAGAGCGACGTCGCCTCAGCCGCCCGGTGAAACACCGTGAGCCGCCAGCAAGTCCGCCACCTTGGGGAACGCCTTGGCCCGCATCGTACCGTACATCGAAAGCCGCAGGATCTCGCGCGAGTAGCGGCGCGACAGTTCCCGGCGCTCGCCCTCGTCGGCGGCGTGAGCGCGGGCAAGGATCGGCCAGAAGAACACGCCGGCTAGGTTCATCACCGAATAGACCTCGAAATCGATACCCGGTTCCGCCAGGTCGGTGCCCGCAAAGCGGCCGAGCGAGCCGCAATACTCGCGCCAGAACGGATCCTGCGCCGGGTTGGGCGAGGCCAGCACTTGCTGGAGCCAGACGCGGCAGATGTCCGGATTTTCCATCGCGAAATCGCATAGCCGCTCGGTCAGCGCGACCACGTCGACATCCTCGACCCGGCGCTCTCCGACAGTCTCGGGATCGCCGAAAACGGCGTGGAACAGCTTGTCGGAGACCCACTGCATGGTCGCCTCGATCAGCTTCTCGCGCGTTTCGAAATGCTGGTAGGCGGTGCCGCGATTGACGGCGGCGAGATGGGCGACGGCAGAAAGGCTGACGCCTTCCGGCCCATCCTTGGCCAGCAGGTTGGCGGCGGCATCAAGGATCACCGCGCGCGTCGCGACCGGGTCGCGCGTCCTGCGCCTGATTTTCGCCTCCATGCTCGCCCCTCTCATTATCAAAGGGCGAGCATAGCGGCAGGCTTACTAATCGACAATGTTGATCAGCTTGACCTCAGAGGAAGGCCTTTACCTTTTCGAGCACCAGTTCTGCGTGCTCCTTCCGGCAGATCAGCAAGTCCGGCATATAGACGTCTTCCCGATTGTAGACCAGCGGGCTGCCGTCGATGCGCGAAACGTGGAGGCCCCAGCCTTGTGCGACAGCCGCCGGCGCGCAGCTATCCCACTCGTACTGGCCGCCGGAATGGAGGTAGATATCCGCCTCTCCGCGTAGGATCGCCATGGCCTTGGCCCCGGCCGATCCCATCGGCACGAGTTCGGCACCGATGGCTTCGGCCACGCCGGTCGCTTCCTTGGCGGGACGCGTGCGGCTGACCACCATGCGCAGCCGCTCAGGCGCGGGCGGCACTTCGCCCGGCTGGTCGGAGCGAAGGACTACACCCGCGCCGGGAAGCGCGACCGCCCCCAGCACCGGCTCGCCGTCCACCGCCATGCCGACATGGACCGCCCAGTCGGCGCGCTCCTCGCCATATTCGCGGGTGCCGTCGACAGGATCGACGATCCATACCCGCTCCTTGGCCAGACGCTCGGCATTGTCCTTCTCCTCTTCGGAGAGCAGCCCGTCTTCGGGCCGCTGCTCGCGAAGGGCGTGGCAGAGGAACTGGTTAGCGGTCTGGTCCCCCGCCTTGCCCAGCGACTTGCCCGAGAACAGGCCGGAGGCCCGCACGTCGAGCAGGATCTTCCCCGCCACTTCGGCCAGATGGGCCGCGAGATCGCCGTCGTTCAGGCTACCGTTCAGGCTCATCAGGCGTCTCCCAGCAGCGTATCGACGATCAGGTTCGCAGCGTCTTCCGGCGAGATCAGCGTGGTATCCACGCGGATTTCCGGATTGCGCGGCGCTTCGTACGGGCTGTCGATGCCCGTGAAGTTCTTCAGCTCGCCCGCACGCGCCTTCTTGTAGAGGCCCTTGACGTCGCGCGCCTCGGCCACCTTCAGCGGCGTGTCGATGAACACCTCGAAGAACTCGCCCTCGGGCAGCATCGAGCGCACCATCTCGCGATCCGCCTGGAAGGGCGAGATGAAGGCGGTGATCACGATCAGGCCCGCGTCGGTCATCAGCTTCGAGACTTCGCCCACGCGGCGGATGTTCTCGATACGGTCGGCCTCGGTGAAGCCCAGGTCCTTGTTGAGGCCATGACGCACGTTGTCGCCATCGAGCAGGAAGGTGTGCCGGTTCATCCGGTGCAGCTTCTTCTCGACAAGGTTGGCGATGGTCGACTTGCCGGAGCCCGACAGGCCGGTGAACCACAGCACCGCCGGGCGCTGGTTCTTAAGGCCGGCGTGCTGCTTGCGGTCGATGTCCACGGCCTGCCAGTGCACATTCTGCGAACGGCGCAGCGAGAAGTGGATCATGCCCGCCGCCACCGTGGCGTTGGTCATCTTGTCGATCAGGATGAAGCCGCCCAGCGTGCGGTTGTCGGCATAAGCCTCGAACACGATCTGCTTGTCGGTGGTCAGTTCCGCCACGCCGATCGCGTTCAGCTCCAGCGTCTTGGCCGCCAGCTTCTCCATCGTGTTGACGTTGACTTCGTACTTCGGCTCCTGAACCGTCGCCGAAACCATCTGCGTGCCCACCTTCAGCCAGTAGGCACGGCCGGGCACCATGGCCTCGTCGGCCATCCACACGAAAGTCGCCTCGAACTGGTCGGCAGTCTGCGGCGGATTGTCCGCGACCGAGATCACCGAGCCGCGCGAGCAGTCGATCTCGTCGGCGAAGCAGACGGTGACCGACTGGCCCGCAACCGCTTCTTCCAGATCGCCGTCATAAGTAACGACGCGGGTAATCGTGCTGGTCTTGCCCGAGGGAAGGACGCGGATCTTGTCGCCCGGCTTCACCGATCCGGTGGCAATGAGCCCTGAGAAACCGCGGAAGTCCAGATTCGGACGGTTCACCCACTGCACCGGCAGGCGCAGCGGCTTGTCGGCATCGACCGAGGACAGAACCTCCACCGTTTCCAGATGCTCGACCAGCGTGATGCCCGCGTACTGCGGCGCCTTGTACCACGGGGTCTTGTCCGAGAGCGTGGTGATGTTGTCGCCCTTGAAGCCCGAGATCGGCAGAGCGGTGAAGCTCTCGATCCCGATTTCCCGCGCGAACTCGCCATATTCCTCGACGATCTTGTCGAAGACCTCCTGGCTGTAGTCCACCAGGTCCATCTTGTTGACGGCCAGGACGATGTTCTTGATGCCGATCAGGTGGCACAAGTACGAGTGGCGGCGCGTCTGCACCAGCACGCCCTTGCGCGCATCGATCAGGATCACTGCAAGGTCGGCGGTGGAGGCGCCGGTGACCATGTTGCGGGTGTACTGTTCGTGGCCCGGGCAGTCGGCGACGATGAACTTGCGCTTCTCGGTGTTGAAGAAGCGATAGGCCACGTCGATGGTGATGCCCTGCTCACGCTCGGCGGCGAGGCCGTCGACCAGCAGCGCGAAGTCGATTTCCTGGCCCTGCGTACCGACCTTCTTGGAGTCCGACTGGAGCGCGTCCAGCTGGTCCTCGAAGATCATCTTCGAATCGTAGAGCAGGCGCCCGATCAGCGTGGACTTGCCGTCATCGACGCTGCCGCAGGTGATGAAGCGCAGCATCGTCTTGTGCTCGTGCTGGACGAGATAAGCGTCGATGTCGTCGGCGATCAGCTGGTCGGTGACGTAGACAGCTTCTTTGGTTTCAACGTCGGCCATCAGAAGTACCCCTGCTGCTTCTTGACTTCCATGCCGGCACCGCCGGCGTCCTTGTCGATGGCGCGGCCCTGCCGCTCCGATGTGGTGGTGAGGAGCGTTTCCTGGATCACTTCGGGAAGCGTCTTCGCCTCGCTCTCCACCGCGCCGGTCAGCGGGTAGCAGCCGAGCGTGCGGAAACGGATCGAGCGCTCCACGGGAACCTCGCCCGGCTGGAGCGGGAAGCGTTCATCGTCGACCATCAGCAGCATGCCGTCACGCTCCACGGTGGGGCGCTTTTCGGCAAAATAGAGCGGCACGATCGGGATGTCGTTCAGGTGGATGTACTGCCAGATGTCCAGCTCGGTCCAGTTGGAGATCGGGAAGACCCGGATCGATTCGCCGCGCGCCTTGCGGGCATTGTAGAGGTTCCACAGTTCCGGGCGCTGGTTCTTCGGATCCCAGCCGTGCGAGGACGTGCGGAACGAGAAGATGCGCTCCTTGGCGCGGCTCTTCTCCTCGTCGCGGCGAGCGCCGCCGAAGGCCGCGTCGAAGCCGTACTTGTCCAGCGCCTGCTTCAGGCCTTCGGTCTTCCACATGTCGGTGTGGAGCGCGCCGTGGTCGAAGGGATTGATGCCCTTCTCGATGGCTTCCGGGTTTTGATAGACCAGCAGTTCCATGCCGCTCTCACGCGCCATCTTGTCGCGCAGATCGTACATCGCCTTGAACTTCCACGTCGTGTCGACGTGGAGCAGCGGGAACGGCGGCGGCAAGGGATAGAAGGCCTTGCGGGCAAGGTGCAGCATCACGGCGCTGTCCTTGCCGACCGAATAGAGCATCACCGGCTTTTCAGCCTCGGCGACGACTTCGCGGATGATATGGATGCTCTCGGCTTCGAGGCGCTCCAGGTGCGTGAGTGTCTTCATCAGGTTTCCTCTGCCGGGGCGCGTGCCCGTTGGCTGTTTCCTCTGGTGCTGTCCCAAACCGAATCGCAGGGATGACATTTACGCGAACCTCCCATATGGGAGGGCATGGCCCTTACCAGCAACGACGAGACCGATCTCCTGATCCCACTCTTTCAGGGAAATGCCGAAAATCCGCGCTTTTCGACATTTCTGGAAAGATTGCGCCGTCGCACCCAAGCCGATTACGTCAGCCTGATCCTTCGCATGGGCGATGGGCCGCATGCCGTAATCGTGGAAAGCTACGCCGGAATCGACCTCAGAAAGCGCGCCCGCGAGTCGGAAACGCAAGGTCCGTTCGACCTCGACCGTTATCTCTACGATGGGCTGCGACCGGGCCGCGTCTATTCGATCGGGGAGATGATCGATCACGACCCAGTCGCCCGCGCGGACCGCAACCGGCGCATGGCGAAGCTCGGCATCGGGGATGAGCGGGTAGTACGGATCGCGGGGGGCGAGCGTTACAGCGCATGGCTGATGATGGCGCGCGCACGCGAATGCACGGCGTCCGACAGCGCCCTGCTCTCCAGCCTGGCGCCCTATGTCGCCATCGCGGTCGAAAACCTCGTTTCGATGGACCGCGAGCGGATGGCGGCGCGGATCAATGCCATGGGGTTGGAACGCACGGGCAAAGGCTGGATGCTGCTCGATGCCGAGGCGCGCGTGGTCGCGGCAGACCCGGCGCTGTCGCAGTTCTGGCAGGAGTACTGCGGCGCCGCTCTGCGCCCCGGCGAGCGCGTGCTGGGGCTCGATCTCATGGCAGAGCGCAAGCTGGCGGGCGTGGCGGCGGAAATGGCGCAGGATCGCTCGTTGTCCGCACGGCCGCTGTTGCTGCGGGAGAAGCCGCATGTCGAGGCACTGTTGATGCCGGCCGAAAATGCGGCGGAACAGGCCCTTGCCGCGCCCGCCCTGCTCGCGCTTTGCACCCTTCCCCGCGCGCTTTCCGGCAATGGCGCGGACCGACTGGCTGAAGTGTTCGACTTGCCCCGGCGCGAGGCGGAAATGGCGATGGCGCTGGCGAACGGCCACTCCATCGCAGAAGCTGCGGAGCGTATGGGCCTGACTTTGGAAACCGCACGGAACTACTCCAAGCGGCTCTATGCCAAGCTGGGCGTGCGCGGACAGGCGGAACTGGTCAGGCTGGTTTATGAGAGTAGCGCGGTGATGGGGTAATGCTGCGATGTCATTTCACGCACTGACTACACCCAAGGCGACTACCACCAGAGTTGTCCGTCACAAGCTATCGCAACCACCCTCCGTTGTCCCCGCCTTCGCGGGGACGACGGGGTTTTAGATTTTCAAATTGGACGAGATGGGCCGATGGCCCATACCCAAACCATCAATCGCTGAGCGTGGCCTCCATCGCCGCGATCTCGGATCGCAGCCACATCGTCTCGGACAGGTTCTTGCCGCCGGAAGCCGCCAGCAGTGCCTCGTGCGCCGCCTTGCGCACGGTCAGCACCGCCGCATTGTCCGGCTCGGCACTGAGCGCAATATCGGTCAGATGCACGGCCTCCAGCGGAGCCCCCGCATCCAGCTTGGCCTGCGCCCGCTCGGCCAGTTTTGCCGCGCCGCCCGCCAGTTCGACAAGATCGGCATCCACGCTGGAACGCGGCACGCCGTAGAGCGCGGTGGTGCCATCCTCGTAGTGGAGCCAGCCCGAATACTCGCGCCAGATCGATTTGACCGCCCAGGACGCCTTGCCGTGGAATTCGCCGATTTCCAGCCCCTCAGGCCAGGCGAATTCGCGCATCAGCGTGTGGACGTCCTTGCCCGCTTTCATGCCGCCGAGCGTATAGTCGCGCACGAAGCTGACGGCCGCGTGCATCTTGTCGAGATCGGCGCGAATGCGCTCCGCACCGCGAATTGCCTCGCCATGGCCGGTGACGATGATTTCGGCCCCAAGGTCGCGGATCGTCTCCAGCGACTTCAGGTAGTTCCGCACCAGACGCGGCTTGTCGCCGCGCAAGGTGTTGAGGAACGGCATCGACAGCCAGACCGGACCGAAGACATTGCCGGTGAAGGCGATCTTCTCCTTGGGCATCCACACCGTCAGCGAGTCGACCGTCTCGCCCTCAGGCGTGGAGATCAACTCGAAGGTTCGGCCGCCCAGTTCGATGGTCAGTCTGCGGTCGACCAGAATGTCCGGCACCACATTCGGCGCCGGCTTGGGTGTGCCGCCACGCTTCAGGGTCGATCCCCAAAGCTTGCCGCTCCTCGGCCCGAAGAAGGACTGGAGGCCCATCATGTCGCCCAGCGCCTCATTGAAGCCCGGCCCGCCGACGACTTGCGTGCCGTCTTCCAGGAATTCCGGCACGCCGCCGTAGTGATCGGCGTGGCTCTGGGTGAGGATGATGAAGGCCAGCGGCCCGGTGCGCGGCGGCGTCAGCAGGCGCTTGGTGCGCTCGGCATTGTCCATGAAGCCGGTGTTGACCATGACGTCGCCCTCGGCCGTCGTGACGAGGTAGGCGTTCGAGATATCGTTCGCCTGAAACACGAAATCGGTGATCGCGATGGCTTCCGCCTGTTCGTCGCCCGAACGGACGATACCGGCCAGCTTCGGTCCGGCGTCTTTCACTTCGCTCATCTCAAGCCTCCTCGATGCCGATCATGACTTTGGCGGACTGCGGCGTTGCGGCGATTTCCAGGCCCTTCATGATCTCGCTGAACGGCAGCTTGTGGCTGATCATCGCTGCGATCTTGTCCTTCAGGCGCGGCATAGCGGCGATCACCTCGGGCATTTCGGTGGGATAACCGACCGCCGTGGTGATGGTCATCTCGCTGGTGAGCATGCGGCCCACCGGGAACTCGATGGGCCGCATATAGGCCGCCGTGATGACCAGTTTCGCATGGAACTTGGCCATCATGATCACTTCGGTCAGGATGTTCGGCGCGCCCGCTGCGTCGATGAAGGCATCGGTGCCCACGCCCACCCGGCCATAGCTCGGCACTTCGCCGTGAAGCTTCGCCAGTTCCTCGCGCAGATCGATCTTGCTGGGATCGAGCGCGGCCTGCACGCCCAGCGCCCGCGCGCGTTCCAGCCGTTCCTCAGACAGGTCGAGCGCAACCACGTCGGTCACCCCGCGATCGATCAGCCAGAGCAGCATGCCAAGGCCGATCGGCCCGCAGCCGAACACCACCACCTTGTCGCCCGGCTTCACGTCCGCTCGGTTGACCCCGTGCATGGCGACGGCCAGCGGCTCGCACATGGCGGCAACGTCATAGGAGATGCCCTCGGGGATCGGCAGGATCGAATCGCCAAGACGCGCCTCGCGCACCAGCAGTTCCTGCGTGAACGCGCCTTCCGGCCCGCCCGAGCCGATGTTGCTGGGCGTCATCATCGGATTGACGATCACCGCATCGCCCACCGCGATGCCGGAGACTTCCGCGCCCACTTCCATCACTTCGCCGGCGCCTTCGTGGCCCAGCGCGGTTTCGACGCCCGGCGGAATGCCGCCCATCTTGATGTAGGACAGGTCCGATCCGCAGATGCCGACAGACTTCATCTTCACGACCACATCCTTCGGCCCCGCCGTCGGACGTTCGTAAGCATCGACGCGGACATCGCCGACGCCGTGGATCTTGAGCAGTTCCATAGCTTCTCTCCTCATCCGGCCGCTCAGGGGCGGACCATGTAGCCGCCGTCGATGGTGACGGTTTCGCCGGTCATGAACGAGCTGGCGTCCGAACACAGATAGGCGCCGATGCCTTCGAAGTCCGCCGGATAGCCGGTGCGCTTCATCGGGATCGTCGGGGCGAAGTGGGCGGCAACTGCATCGGCGCGCGGGCCGTCGCCCATCATCGGCGTCATGATCAGGCCCGGCGCGACGACGTTGGCGCGGATGCCCAGCGGGGCCAGTTCGATAGCCAAGCAGCGCACCGCCGCCGCAATCGCCGCCTTCGAAGAGGCATATTCCATCTTGCCCGGCAGGCCCTGAAACAGCGAGAGCGAACCGCAAGCGACAAGGCTGCCGCCACTTTCGTCACCCGCTTCGACCCGCTCCTTCATCAGCCGCGCGCCTTCGCGCAGGGTGAAGAAAGCGCCATGGAGCGCGGTGTTCTGGAATTCATGCCAGTGCTCGGTCGGCATCTCGAATACCGAGTTATAGCGGGGACTGGCGCCCGAATTGGCGAAAACGCAGTCCACCCGGCCGAAATCCGCCATGACCTGCTTGTAGCCTTCGACGATGTTCGCTTCCTGCGAAACGTCCACCTGATAGGCGATCACCTTGCCCGCGCCGGCCGCTTCCAGTTCGGCCTTGGCCTTGGCGCTCTTTTCAGCATTGCGGGCCCAGATCGCCACGTCGCCCCCCATCTTGGCGACGCCCATGGCAAAGCCGAAGCCGATGCCGCCGTTGCCGCCGGTCACCACGGTCACCTTGCCCGTGCAGTCGAAAAGGCCCTTGGCCATCATTCTCTCCTCGATCCCGTTACCGGCCTTCCTGCCGGCACTTTCGTTGGCGCGATGTTTCCCGACAGCGGCCTTGTCCCGCAAGCGTGGGGGGAATAGAAATCAGGCCTTATCCAAGCCTCAGGGACACGAATTCGGGCCAAAGACCCGATAGGGACCTGAGGCGTCCGGGAGAATGAGAGATGCCCGCCAGCACGGCCGCCCCGCTGCCGACCATGACTGTCGACGCCGCGCTTTCCGCGCCGGGAATCCATGCCGAAATCGTCCGTTTCGACATTCCCGAACCCACCGACACCCGCCACGCGGTGGGCGCCGGATACCATGTGAACTTGTGTCTTACGCCCCGCCCGCTGCAATCGCGAGGCGGCTATCGCGAGCGTTGGGGGCCGCATCGATTCGAGCGGCTGGGCGACGTGTTCGTGATCCCGCCGGGCGAGTCGCTCTATATCCGGGGCGGGAGCGGGCGGCAGGCATCGCTGGTCTGCACGATCGACGCATCGCTGGTGCACGAACTGCTCGGCCGCGAACTGCCGTGGGACGATGCTCACCTCGCCGCCGCGCTGGATATCGGCAGTGCGCAAGTGCGCGCGCTGCTGTTCCGCATCACCGCCGAAGTGCGCCACCCCGGGCTTGCGTCACGCCGGATGCTGGAACTGCTGGGCGGCGAACTGGCCATCGAACTGGGGCGATATGGCCTGGAGGTCTCCGAAAGGCCGATGACCGGCGGCCTGTCCGGCTGGCGCCTGCGCTTGATCGAGGAGCGCCTGGCCGGAGACCTGACCGCTCCCTCGCTGAAGGAACTGGCCGATTCGTGCGGCCTTTCGGTGCGCCAGCTCACGCGCGGGTTCCGTGTCAGCCGCGCCTGCTCGATCGGAGACTATATAGAGCAGCGCCGCATGGAAGCCGCCAAGCGCCTGCTGATGGAGGGGGAGAGCGTGAAGACGATCGCCTTTTCGATGGGCTTCGCCTCGCCATCCAGCTTCACTTTCGCGTTCCGCCGCGCGGTCGGGGCCAGCCCCAGCACTTTCCGCCAGCGGCAGGGACGCGCCCTGGCCTCAACCTCGGTCGCGGCGTGAGGCTGCTGCCGGTCTTGACCCGGATTCGACATAACGGCCCGATCTGACGCGCCTGCCGCATTGCCAATCGGCCCCGTGCGCAGGCTATCTCGTATCCATGAGGCCGCCGCAGCGGCCCGCACAGAGACACGGGAAAGAGGATCACGCAATGGCCGAGCAACTTACGGCGGACCAGATCGTCGGCGACGCCCTCGTCGAGCAGGCGATGAAGGACACCGGCATCGATGCCTTCGACAACGACACCTGGCGCGAGGGCTTCGACGTCTTCGTAAACGACTTCAACGCCGGAATCGCGCGGGGACAGTACACCGAAGGCGGCATCGCCCGCGCTACCGCCGATACCCTCCACTACCTTCGCGGCCGCCTGAAAATCTCGGACTATTTGCGCCAGAACCCGGAACTGCTCACCCGCCCGGTCGAGCGTCCCGTCTTCGTGATGGGCGTGCCGCGCACCGGCACCACGCTGCTGTCCAACCTGCTCGCCGCCGATCCGGCGCGCCGTTCGCCGCTGACCTGGGAAATCGACGATCCGGTGCCGCCGGTCGCCTCGAAGGACCTGCTGACCACTGATCCGCGCGCGCAGGCCCGTCTGGCGCAGGAAAAGGCCATGCTCGAAGCCAATCCGGCCATGGGCAAGTACTATCGCGGCTCGGCCGTCTATCCGAACGAATGCGTGTTCTTCATGGCGCATGACTTCAAGACGCTGATGATCGATTCCAAGGGCAAGCTGCCGGAATACAAGGAGTTCATCTTCTCCTGCGACATGACCAGCGCCTATGAGTACCACAAGAAGTTCCTCCAGGTGCTGCAGCAGAATGCCGGCGGCGTCTGGAACGTGAAGAAGCCGAGCCACGCGCTCTGGCTGGAAACGATCTTCAAGGTCTATCCCGATGCCCGCGTGCTCTGGGCCCACCGCGATCCCTTCGCCGCCACCGGCTCGCTGTGCTCCGTCATCTCGCTCAGCCACATGGCGCACATGGGCAAGCCGGACACCGCGTGGCTCAAGGAGAACTATACCTGGCAGGCAGCCGAACACGCCAACCGGATCATGGATTTCCGCGACAAACACGGCGAGGACAAGGTGATCGACGTCCACTATGCGGACATGACCGCCGATCCCATCGGCACGATGAAGAAGGTCTACCAGCAGCTCGGCGACGAATGGACCGCCGAGGCCGAGGCCGGCATCCAGCAATGGGTGGACGACAACCCGCAGGACAAGTTCGGCAAGCACGAATACAAGCTGGCCCAGTACGGCATCGAAAAGGCCGAGCTTGATCCGCTCTTCGAACGCTATCTGTCGCGCTACGACGTGGCCCGCGAAGGCTGATCGCCCATCCGCCTACCTAAGCCCATCGCCCCCGCTTTCGCGGGCGATGGCAATTAAGGCCGGGCGCTAGAAACTTTAGGAGAGACTGATGCTCGAAGGCCGTCACTACCAGAACGCCTACGTCTGCGACAATCTGGAAGCCGGGATCGACTTGTTCCGTGGACGCGGGCTGACCCGCGAACCGATGATCATTCCGGTCGATCAGCAAGTGCTCACCCCGCAGGGATTGAAGCGCCAGAAGGGCCGGATCTGCTTCATCTGGATCGGCGAACTCCAGATCGAACTGATCGAAAACGAGATCGATGAGGCGGGCATCTATGCAGGCTGCCAGTCCAACGGCGGCCCGCTGCGCTTCCACCACATCTGCTTCGGCGTCGACGACTGGGCCGATTTCCGCAAGCGCGTGGACGCTCAGGAATTCCCGCTCGCCATGGAACGGCCCGAGGGCGACGATCCCAACGCGCTGAAGTTCCTCTACCTCGATGCGCGCAAGGTCTTCGGACACTACATCGAATATACCTGGATGCCGGACGCCATGTGGCAGCAGATCAAGGCCATGTAAGACAACGGAAAAGCAGGGGCCATCGCCCCTGCTTCCCAGAACTGTATGCCTTGGGCTTGCAGTCTACGTCCCGCGCTCATGTCGAGTTAGACACCAGGAAAAGCCTGCGGCGCGGCTTCAAGCCGTTTCCATTTCCACTTCGCCATAGAGCGTGGTCCGCTGTTTCAGTGAGCGCCCCACACTCTCCGCCGCCGCGCGCAGTTCGGCGATCGTCACGCCCTGCCCATGCGCTGCGCCCGCCGCGCGGCTGATGCTTTCGTCCATCAGCACGCCGCCGAGGTCGTTGGCTCCCGCTGCCAGCACGGCGGCGGCGCCGTCCATGCCCAGCTTCACCCACGAGCACTGGATCGAGTTGATCGCCCCGTTCAGCGCCAGGCGCGCCACCGCGTGCATCATCACCGCCTCGCGCCAGGTAGGTCCCTTGCGGCACTGTCCGCGCCGGTAGAACGGCGCTTCCATGTGGACCAGCGGCAGCGGCACGAACTCCGTGATGCCGCCGGTGTCGAGCTGGAGATGGCGCAAGGCCAGCAAATGCCGCGCCCAGTGCTCGGTACCTTCGAGATGGCCGAACATCACCGTGGAGGTCGTCGGCAGTCCGACCCGGTGAGCGGTGCCGACCACGTCGAGCCATTCCTGCGTCGTCAGCTTGCCGGGGCAGATCTGTTCGCGAATGTCGTCGCAGAGGATCTCGGCGGCGGTGCCGGGCAGCGAGCCCAGCCCCGCGTCCTTCAGCATCGCCAGATAGTCCCGCACCGGCATCCCCAGCGTCCGCGCGCCCTGACTGACTTCGAGCGGCGAGAAGGCGTGGACGTGCAGGCTGGGACAAGCCTCCTTCACCTCGCGCAGGATCGCAAGGTAGGTTTCGCCGGTATAGCTCGGATGAATGCCGCCCTGCAGGCAGACCTCGGTCGCCCCCCGCTCCACGGCCTCTCGCGCCCGGTCGGCGACCTCGGACAGGTCCAGATTATACGGCTTATCGCGGAAACCCGCCTTGCTGCTCGTCTTGGAAAACGCGCAGAACGAGCAGGTGTGCGTGCAGATATTGGTATAGTTGATATTGCGGTTGACCACGTAAGTCACGGTATCGCCGCTGACTTCCGCCCGCAGCGCGTCCGCCGCCGCAACCACCGCCTGCGCCGCAGCACCGCGCGTCGCGAACAGCGCGACGATCTCGTCCTCGCTCAATGTCGCCCCGCTCGCCGCGCGGTCGAGGATACGGTGGAGCGAGGCCGCAACCGGGCCTTCGTGATACCGCCCCAGCGGCGCCCGCACACTGCCCGGCGCATGCTGATCGGCCAGCCCCGGGCTCCAGACACTGTCGCGCGCCAGCCCTTCGGCATCGGCATGGCGCAGCACCGCCGGACGGATCGCCGGATCGAGCCATGACCGATCCTCGCTCATGACGAAGCGCGGATAGACCGTCAGCCGCTCGACCAGCGGCAGGCCCTTCGCGGCGCAGATGGCGCGCAGCCGTTCCACTTCAGGCCACGGCGCCTCCGGGTTCACATGATCGAGCGTGACCGGCGAAATGCCGCCCCAGTCGTCGATTCCCGCGTCGATCAGCTCAACCAGGCGCTCGTCATTGAGATTGGGCGGCGCCTGCACGGAAACCCCGTCCGGCAGCAGGATGCGCGCGGCCGCGACAATGCGCAGGAAATCGGCCTCGCTCGCCTCGGGCGCTTTCGCCATCTTCGTGCCCGGCTTGGGGCAGAAGTTCTGGACGATCACTTCCTGCAAATGGCCATGTTCAAGGTGCAGATCGCGCAGGGCGAGCAGCGCGTCGATCCTCTCCTCCGCCGTCTCGCCAATGCCGATCAGCACGCCGCTCGTCATCGGCATCTTCGCGCGGCCGGCCGCAGCGAGCGAGGCGATCCGCACAGCCGGCTCCTTGTCGGGCGAGCCGTGGTGGCACATGCCCTTTTCCAGCAGCCGCTGCGACGTGCTCTCCAGCATCAGTCCCGCCGACGCCGAAACCGGGCGGAGCATGCGGTAATCGTCTTCCTCCAGCACGCCGGCATTGACGTGCGGCAGCAGGCCGGTCTCTTTCAGCACCAGTTCGGCGCAGTGGCGGACGTAATCGATGGTGCGCGTAAAACCACGCTCCGCCAACCATTCGCGCGCGACGGCATAGCGGCGCTCCGGCGCGTCTCCCAGCGTGAACAGCGCCTCGCGGCACCCCGCAGCCGCGCCGGCGCGGGCGATCTCCAGCACCTCTTCAGGCGTCAGGTAGGGCGCCTCGAGCCGCGAGGGCGTGGTCGCGAAAGTGCAGTAGTGGCAAACGTCGGCGCAAAGGCGCGTCAGCGGAATGAAGACCTTGGGCGAATAGGTCATCCGCGCCGGGCCCTTCGCATCGCGGCGGGCTCTTGCCCGGGCGGTGACCTCCTCCAGCGGAGCGGCCAGCAACCATGCCTTCAACTGGCGGGTCTCATCCTGCATCTGCTCACCCTTCAGATGCCTGCGATGGCAAGCACCTCCTTCGCGAGCCTTTCCCGATCGGCGGCTTCGCGCATCATTGTCTTCGTCACGGTGACCCGAAGGCCCCGTGCCTGCAAGCATGAGACATCGGCCTCATCGGCCTCGTCGATCAAGAGGTGGTCGAGAAGATCGCCCCAATGATCTTGGTAGTGACGGGCGATGGCCTCGTTGCTGACGCCGTGCCCGCGCTCGGCGAGCATCTTGGCGAGCGGCCCTTTGACTGCAGTCCCTCCCACCAGCGGCGAGACCGCGATCACCGGCACCCGCCTCGCCGCCAGCGCGTCCCATACGCCATCGAGCGCAAGAATCGGATCGACGCTGAGAAAGGGGTTGGAAGGGCAGATGATGACGGCGGCGAGGTCGTCCCGCGCCAATGTCTTCGCCAGACAGGGCGACGGCCTCGCACCCGGCACCCCCTCGAAGCGTACATCAAGCACCGGATCAACACATTGATTTCCCACAAACCATCTCTGGAAATCGGTCCATCCCGCATCGGTGAGAACTTGCGTACGCACTGGATCGTCGCTCATCGGCACCACTGCATGGGCAATGCCGAGTTCCCGCGTCAGCCGCGCCGTCACCTCGGAAAGCGTCTCACCTGCGCGCAGCCGCCAGGACCGCGCGATGTGCATGCCCATGTCGCGGTCGCCAAGGTTGAACCAGCCATCTTCGCCCAATGCACGCAGCATGGCCATGGTCTGCCATGTTTCGTCCTTCACGCCCCAACCGCGCACGGTATCGTTGAGCCCAGCCAACGCATAAGTTGCGGAATCCAAGTCAGGACAGATAGTTAGACCAAGATGCTCGAAATCGTCTCCGGTGTTGACGACCAAGGTGAGATCGTCGGGCGCCATGACGGCAGCCAGTCCCGCCGCCAGTTTCGCGCCTCCGACTCCGCCGGACAGTGCGAGAATGTGCTTGCCGCTCATCGAAACATATCCTGCTCAATGGGCCGTAGCCCGCTGACCGCGCCCGGCCCGTCTTCCTCGGTTACCCAGCGTTCGCAGCCGCGCACCAGAGCAGCCGGGGTTCCTTCCGCCCCCTCGCCCATGGCCAGCGCCGCCACGGCCGCAATGGAGTCGGCAACACCGATCACGGTTGCCTGCAAGGTGCGGCCATATAAGTCCTGCGCACGGCCCCGACGGTCTTCCAGTACGGTCAGTCCCGCGCACCCGATCGCAGTGCCCAGCGTCCCGATCCGCCAGGCCCGACCCATCGAATCCGCGATCACGACGCCCACCCTGACTTCACACACGTTCTGAACTTCGGCCCTTAAGGCACGGGCAGAGCCGTCCGGGTCGAGAGGCCAGAGCAGCACGCGGCCACTCTCTCCGCCCTCGACATTGGAGGCATCGATCCCCGCGTTGGCCAGTACGTGGCCCGTCCGGTGCGCTGCGATCACGGCAGCGGGCGTGCGGCGCAGGATCTGTGAGCTTTCCTCCAGTATCGCCTGCATCATCTCCGGCTCCCGTCCGGTGGCGCCTGCAAGTTCAAGTGCTTCCTCAGAAGCGAAGAAACCCGCAAGATCGCGGGCGCGGCCCTCCACCTTGGAGACGATCTTCTGCGCCACCACCAAGATATCGCCATCGCGGAACCGGTCACCTTCAGCCGCAAGGCTCGCGCATATCGCTTGCGCAATCGACATTCCGGTAGCGAACATGGGCAATCCGGCGAGCGGTCGCACGGTCAGTTCTGGATTTCGCTTCATCGGTCTTCCCGAACGCCTTTCTAAAAACCGCCCCATCGGAAACGAAAATGCCGGGAACGACAATGACAACAACCAAGAATTCGCGGGAGAGATAATCTGATGGCAGCAATCGCGGTGATCGGCGGAACCGGAGCGCTCGGCAAGGGTATCGCGCGAAGGCTCGTCAAGGCGGGGCATCAGGTGACCATCGGCTCACGCACGGCGGACAAGGCCCGTGCGGTGGCCGAGGAACTGGGCGCGGCCGGCCATGCCGAGAACGGGGATGCCGCAAAGGGCAAGGATGTGGTGATCGTCGCCGTGCCCCACGCCTCGCAAGGTGAAACGCTGCGGCAGATCACGGGCGTGGTGGGCAATGCCGTGGTCGTCGATACCACCGTGCCGCTGGTGCCCCCCAAGGTCATGCGCGTGCAGCTACCGGCCGAGGGCAGCGCCGCCATGCAGGCGCGCGCGCATCTGGGACCGGACGCACGGCTCGTCACCGCCTTCCATAACGTCTCCGCCCACCACCTCGACAGCGACCATGCGATCGACTGCGACGTGCTGGTCTTCTCGGACGACGTGGAGGCGCGCCAGACAGTGGTGGACCTCTGCCCCGGCATGGGCCTGCGCGGGCTTTCCGGCGGCGCACTGGCCAATTCCGCGGCGGCGGAAGCGCTGACCTCGATCCTCATCTACATGAACAAGACCTACAAGGCCGACGGCGCCGGGATACGCTTCACCAACCTCACCGCAGCGCCGCAAGTGCCGTGAGCTGCTGGGCACTCATCCCGGTCAAGGCGCCGCGTCTGGGCAAGACCCGATTGGCCTCTGCCTTGGACCCAGAGGCGCGCGAGGCGCTGGTTTCCGGGATGCTGCGCCACGTCCTCGACACGGTGAGTGCCTGCCCTGCGATCCAGCGCGTCTGCGTGTTGGGCCCGGCCCGGCCCAATCTCGGCACCGGCATCCTGCGGTTCGACGATCCCGGCCCCGATCTCAATGGCGCGCTGGAAAGCACCATGGCCGCCATCACCGCCGCCGGGCCGGAACGTATCGTCATCCTCCCGGCCGACCTGCCCTGCCTGAGCCTCGCCGACGTGGAGCGACTGGCGCGCCTTCCCGCAGGCACCGTCGGCATCGCCCCCGACCGCCATCACACCGGCACCAACGGCCTGTCCCTGCCGCTGCCCGACGGTATCTGGTTTCCCTTTTCCTTCGGCCAGAACAGTTTTCCAACCCACTGCAATCACGCCATAAATCGCGGACTTACCGTGGAGACGATCGTCTCGTGCGGGTTGGAGAAAGATATAGACCACCCCCTCGATCTCGCGGATGCTGTCCGCCTGCTAAGACGCGTGTTCAACGCCGGACCAGGCCGCCGACCACGCATGGAGCGCCGAAAACGGCCGGCATGATGGGAGAAGCGGTGTGGATGGCACGGTCATCGACCTGACAGGTAAAGTCGTGTTCGTCACCGGCGGCGGCGGCGGCATAGGGCGCTCGATTGCGCTCTGCATGGCAGACATGGGCGCGGACGTCGCCATTCTGGAAGCCATTCCCGAACGCTGCGACCAGGTGGCCGAACTGGTGGAGGCGCGCGGGCGGCGGGCGCTCTGCATCGCAGGCAATGCCATGGACGCGGATGTCGTCCAGAACGCCGTGGCAGAGGCCGCACGCGTGTTCGGCCGGCTCGACGTGCTGGCGAACAATGTCGGCGGCGTCTCGCGGCGGCCCTTCGTAGACCTCGCCGAGAAGAACTGGCGCCGGCACATCGATCTCAACCTGGTGTCCAACCTCGCCGCGACGCAGGCTGCCGTGCCGATCATGATCGAAGGCGGCAACGGCGGCTCGATCATCAATGTCACCAGTATCGAAGGCTCGCGCGCCGCGCCGGGATATGCGGTCTATGCCGCCTGCAAGGCCGGGCTGAACAACCTGACCCGCACCCTGGCCGTGGAACTTGCCCATCACGGCATCCGCGTGAATGCCATCGCGCCGGACTTCACCGAGACGCCGGGCACGCGGGGCCAGTTCGCGGGGCCGGTCGATCCGGCGCTCTGGCACCGGCCGACGCCGCAGCAGGAGGAAGCGATCCGCCGCCGCATTCCGCTGGGCCGAGCCGGAATCGACGAGGAATGCGGCCGCGTTGCGGTGTTTCTCGCCTCCGAACTCGCAAGCTACGTCACGGGCACGATCATCCCCGTCGATGGCGGCACATGGGCTTCCGGGGGCTGGGTCCGTAACGATCGGGACGACTGGGTCCTGCCCCCCGAAGCCGCATCGCGAACGAAAGAAAGCCAGCCATGACCTTCACGCTCAGCACCAGCCTGCCCTTCGATCGCATCGACAAGCCCGAGGAATACGGCACGCTCGAAGCGCTGCAGGAAATCGCGCGCACGGTGGAACGGGCCGGCTTCTACGCCGGAACGGTCACTGACCATCCGGTGCCTTCCGCGCGTTGGTTGGATGCCGGCGGGCACTATGCGCAGGACCCGTTCGTCATGCTTTCGATGCTGGGCGCTGTGACGACCAGGCTGCGCCTGCAGACCAACATTCTCGTCCTGCCCTATCGCAACCCTTTCGTGGTGGCGCGGGGGGTCTCGACGCTGGATCACTTCACGCAGGGCCGCGTGATCCTGGGCCTCGGCGCGGGTTACATGAAAGCCGAGTACAAGGCGCTCGGCGTCGATTTCGATGCGCGCAACGATCTCATGGATGAGTACATCACGGCCATGAAGCTGGCCTGGACCGGCGAGGAATTCACCTTCGAAGGCACGGGCTACACGGCGCTGGGCAACCGCGTCCTGCCTACCCCGGCGCAAAAGCCCCATCCGCCGCTGCTGGTCGGCGGCAATTCGAAGCGGGCCTTGCGCCGTGCTGCAGAGATGGGCGACGCCTGGCACCCCTTCTTCGTGCCCAAGTCGGTCACCGACACGGCGCGCACGGCCAATCTGGAGGGCGACGAGGACATCAGCGAAGCGATCGCCTACATGAACGCCCATGCGGAAAAGATCGGCCGCGCCGAGCCGCCTAAGGTCATCGCCTCATCGACATATTCGATCAAGCCGGGGTGGAACGCGCAGGAAGCGCTGGACCATTTCGCGCACCTGAAGTCGCTCGGCATCCACGGTGCGGGCGCCTCCGTCTACGCCGAAACCCGGGCCGAGTATTGTGACCAGGCCCTGAAGTTCGGCGAAGACGTGATTGCGCGGATCGACTTCTGACGCTCAGGTCACGACGTCGGGCGCCATGCGCCCGGTGTGGCGGGCGATGCCGGCGATTTCCTGCGCGGCGGCGATCTGGGCTTCCAGCATGACGCCGGTATCCGCATCGATCTGGCCGGACGCCGGCTCGTAACGCTCCAGATAGACCCGCAAGGTGGCGCCTTGGGTGCCCGTGCCTGAAAGGCGGAAGACCACGCGGCTGCCGTCCTCGAACAGCACGCGCACGCCCTGGTTCTCGCTGACCGACTGATCCACGGGGTCGGTATAGGCAAAGCTGTCCGCATGGGACACGGTGAGCGATCCGAACCTCTTGCCCGGCAAGTCCGCAAGCGCGCCCTTCAGTTCGGACATCAGGCCAGCGGCAGCCTGGCTATCGACGGCCTCGTAATCGTGGCGGGCGTAGTAATTGCGGCCGAAGCGCGCCCAATGGGTGCGGGCGAGTTGGTCCACGCTGATGTCGCGAACGGCCAGGATGTTCAGCCAGAGCAGCACGGCCCAGAGCCCGTCCTTCTCGCGCACGTGGTCCGATCCCGTGCCCGCGCTTTCCTCGCCGCAGATCGTGACCAATCCGGCATCGAGCAGGTTGCCGAAGAACTTCCAGCCCGTTGGCGTTTCGAAGCACGGGATGCCGAGAGCTTCCGCCACGCGATCCGCGGCGCCACTGGTCGGCATCGAACGGGCAATGCCCGAAAGGCGGCCGCGATAGGCCGGCGCGATTTCGATATTGGCGGCCAGCATGGCGAGCGAATCGGAAGGCGTAACGAAGCGCCCGCGCCCGATGATCAGGTTGCGATCCCCGTCCCCGTCCGATGCGGCGCCCAGGTCCGGCGCATCCGGCCCCATCATGAGGTCGTAGAGTTCCTTGGCGTGAATCAGGTTGGGGTCGGGATGATGGCCGCCGAAATCTTCCAACGGCGTGCCGTTGACCACGGTGCCCGCAGCGAAGCCCAACCGGTTTTCGAGGATCTCGACCGCGTAAGGGCCGGTGACGGCGCTCATGGCGTCGAAGCGCATCGTGAAGCCGCTGGCGACCGCCTTGCGGATCGCGTCGAAGTCGAACAGCTCTTCCATCAGGTCGGCATAGTCGGCGACCGGGTCGATCACCTGCACCACCATATCGCCAACCGTGACTTCGCCCGGCATGTCGAGATCGATGTCCGGCGCGTCCACGGTCAGCCAGAGGCTGATTTCCTTGGTCCGCGCCAGGATCGCGTCCGTCACGCCCTCCGGCGCAGGACCGCCATTGGCGATGTTGTACTTGATGCCGAAGTCCTCATCCGGGCCACCGGGGTTGTGGCTGGCCGAGAGGATCAGGCCGCCGCTGGCGCCGTACTGGCGGATCACATTGCTGGCGGCCGGCGTGGAAAGAATGCCGCCCTGCCCCACCAGTACCCGGGCATAGCCATTGGCCGCGGCCATGCGGATCGCCTGCTGGATCACCGCGCGATTGTGGAAGCGGCCGTCACCGCCGATCACCAGCGCCGCTTCTGCCGAAGCAGCGCCAGACTGCGGCTTCACCACGTCGAACACCGACTGGATGAAGTTCTCGGCATAGTTCGGCTGCTGGAACACGCGCACTTTCTTGCGCAGGCCGGACGTTCCTGGCGCCTGTCCCTCGAAAGGCGTGGTCGGTACGGTGACGATGTCGGTCAAACCCAATCTCCATGCAGGCGTGCGGCGTGAATGCGCGTGTCGGTATAGATAGCCCCTAAGACAATCCGGTTGCACGTCCCTTAAGGCAAATCGCCATCTAAATCAGACCGTTGTCACTCATACTGAAGATACCCCCCCGTGCGACGACGAAATGGTCGTCCAGGCTGAATTCCAGAGCCCCCATCACCTGTCGGAAAGTCCGGGTGGACTGGACGTCGTCGGCACTGGGTGTGGGATCGCCGGAGGGGTGGTTGTGCGCCATCACCAAGCGGCGGGCGTCGAGGTCGAAAGCCCGGCGAACCGTCCGCCGCAAGGGCAGTTCGCAGGTGGATTGGCGCGTGCCGACGTGGAAGTCCTCCGCGATGAACAGGCCTTCATGGGTGAAGAACAGCACCATCACGCATTCCTCGCGGCGGCCGAGCAGCCTTTTGGCGAGATACTGGCGGAAAGCCGGACTGCCCGTCTTCATCGGTTCGCCCAGCAGGGTTTCCCGCCCGGCAACGGCTGCAAGGTCTCGCGCCGCGACGATCACTGCCGCGATGGCGCGGCTGTTGATGCCCGATTCGTCGATTTCGTCCGCCAGCGCCTGGGCCGAAGCGGTGTAGATCGTGCTCAGCGAGCCGAAGCGCCGAATCAGACGGCGGGCAACGACCTCGCTCCCCGCGCCGACGACGGGGCGGAGTATCTGCGCCAGGACGGATAATTGCCCCGTCTCTTCTGCCGCCGCATGTGACATGCCAGGCCCAGGGCCATCGCCAGCAGCTGCACGTAAGATGGTATGATCGACATCACCTGATAGGCCGTCGTCTGGATTTCGACGAGACCCAGCCGATAGAAATGGCTCGAAAAGGCGATGATCTGCGCCCCACCTATCCATAAAGGGTAGAACCTGTTGGCATGAAGCGCGACGTAGCCGATGCCGAGCAGGCTCGACGTGTCGATCGCCAGATGGACGACATCCACCCCGTGGTAGACCAGCAGGTCCGTGCCGCGGCCGAGATGATAGATCCGGTCCACCACGACCATGCCGAGCATGATCCCGGCAAGGACGCGCTCAGGTGCATCGCCGCGCCGCCAGGCCAAGAGGAAGAGTATGAGGTAGAGCCCATATTGAACGTAGGCCCGCGCGCCCCAGGTCAGCATGCAAGCCCCCCATGGCCATGCCGCCCGAAACGCGCGGAACCCGCGATCGTACCTGGGTCGCTTAGGCCGATCGCAACATGGCGGCGTCGTCCACCAGCTGGGCGCGATCCGGGCAGGCTTCCGGCTCGTCGGCAATCGCATTGATGTCGCGGCCGATGCCCAGGAGTTCCTGGTGGACGCGGATCATGTCGTTCTGGCTTTCGAGCAAAGTGCGCTGGGTCTTGGCCAGGCGCATCAGCGCGGTCTGGCCGGTAAACGTGGCGATGCCATCTGCCTGGCGTGCCAGCAGCATCGATTCCATCAGGCGCGCCGAAGCGAGCAGAGCCGAATCGAGCGAAAGTTCGGCCTCGGGAAGCTGGCGCGCGATCCGGGCGGTAGCAGCGGAAATCGTGATCGACATAGTGACCCCCATCCAGCGGCATCGGCCCGTCCGATGCGCGTGTCTCAATCGTGGCAGGAGGCTGGGTCAAAGCAGGCTGCTCAGCTTGGTGGCCAGATCCAGACCGAACACCGCGACGAGGAGCAATCCCCCGGCGATGGCAATCATGGCGGCCGTGCGGCTGAGACCCGCGTTCGCTCCATCGAGCACCTCCGGAACGACCCGGGAGAAATTCTCTTCCTGCCAGGGCGCCGTCACCTTGAATGTGGCGCCGTCGGCAAGCGTGAGCCTTTCGACCAGTTCGTCCCTGCCCCGATCCTCATCGAAGAGGGAAACGGTCGGAACCTGAGGATTCTTCTCTGGTAGCGGATTACAGGCTGCTGCCAGGTCCGGCTGAACCTGTTCCGGTTGAGCCTGGTCCTGTTGAAACTGCCTGTAAGCACGGGCGAGTTCGGCGCGCGGCGGCGATCCGGTGCGGCTGCGAACGCCTTCGATCCGCTGGTTCACGGCGCTTTCGGAAATGCCCAGTTCCCAGGCAATTTCCTTGCTGGTGCGGTTTTCGGCGACGAAGCCCAACACCTCGTGCTGTTTCGAAGTCAGACTGGGAAATATCGCAAGAATGCGTTGAAACTGCGTCATGTCGCCGCCAGCGTCCATTCGCTCAAGTTCCATAACGCTACCGAACCACCCTCGTTCCGTCGTGCCTCATCCGCGCCACCGTTGCCACGCAGTTATAGGTTGTCTGTAAACGTACTATCAACCCGTTACAGGCGCCAATTTAACCACAATGGACTCATCGCCGGGCCACTATGACCAAGGCATGGCGCTGGAATCGATTGCTGAAGACATCGAATCGCGCCGTCAGCCATCCACGACCTAAGTCGGGAACCTTAACCAACCTTGCTCAGGCAACGAGTCGCAACCGATTTCAGCGAATTCCAAGGGAAATTGGATCGGAAATGGACTGATTACCCCGCATCCGGTCAGGAACGGGCGCGAACCAGAGCGCGAGCATCCGGCCACCCCGCACCGACATCTCGGCGCGGACGGACAAGCGTTTCAATGATGGAAGGCGGCGGCGGTCATTCGAACCGCCGCCGGGTCAGGCGGGACTTATTCCTCGCCCATGCGCAGTGCGGCGATGAAGGCTTCCTGCGGAATCTGTACGTTGCCGTACTCGCGCATGCGCTTCTTGCCTTCCTTCTGCTTTTCCAGAAGCTTCTTCTTACGGGTGATGTCGCCGCCGTAGCACTTGGCGGTCACGTCCTTGCGCATCGCGGAGATCGTCTCGCGCGCGATCACCTTGGCGCCGATAGCGGCCTGGATCGGGATCTTGAACATGTGCCGGGGGATCAGCTCCTTCAGGCGTTCCACCAACGCACGGCCGCGCGGTTCGGCCTGGCTGCGGTGGACCACCATCGACAGCGCATCGACCGGCTCGTTGTTCACGAGGATGTTCATCATCACGAGGTCACCCTCCTGAAGCCCGATCTGCTCGTAGTCGAAGCTCGCATAGCCGCGGCTGATCGACTTCAGACGGTCGTAGAAGTCGAACACCACTTCGTTCAGCGGCAGCTCGTAGGTCACCTGGGCGCGGCCGCCCACGTAAGTCAGGTCCTTCTGGATACCGCGACGGTCCTGACAGAGCTTCAGGATCGAGCCGAGATATTCGTCCGGCGTGTAGATCACCGCCTTGATCCACGGCTCTTCCATGAAGTCGATCTTCACCGGATCGGGCATGTCGGCCGGGTTGTGCAATTCCTTCACAGTGCCGTCGGTCATCGTCAGGCGATAGACCACCGAAGGCGCGGTGGTGATGAGGTCGAGGTCGTACTCGCGGCTCAGACGCTCCTGGATGATTTCCAGATGCAGCAGACCCAGGAAGCCGCAGCGGAAGCCGAAGCCCAGCGCCGCGCTCGATTCCATCTCGAAGCTGAAGGAGGCGTCGTTCAGGCGCAGCTTGCCAATCGATTCGCGCAGCTTCTCGAAGTCGTTGGCGTCGACCGGGAACAGGCCGCAGAACACCACGGACTGCACTTCCTTGTAGCCCGGCAGGGCCTGCGTCGCGCCGCCCTTCACCGTGGTGATGGTGTCGCCGACCTTGGCCTGCTCCACTTCCTTGATCTGCGCGGTGATGAAGCCGATCTCGCCCGGCCCCAGTTCCGGCAGGTCGATACGCTTGGGCGTGAAGCAGCCCACGCGGTCCACCAGGTGATCGGTGCCGCCCTGCATGAACTTAACGTTCAGGCCCTTCTTGATGACGCCGTCGATCACGCGCACCAGAATGACGACGCCCAGGTACGGGTCATACCAGGAATCGACCAGCATGGCCTTCAGCGGCGCGGTACGGTCGCCCTTCGGCGCAGGTATCTTGGCGACGACGGCTTCGAGGATCTCGTCGATGCCGATGCCCGACTTGGCGGAAGCCAGCACCGCTTCGGAAGCGTCGATGCCGATCACTTCCTCGATTTCGTGGCGCACCTTTTCGGGTTCGGCGGCAGGCAGGTCGATCTTGTTGATGACCGGGACGATCTCGTGGTCGTGCTCGATCGACTGATAGACGTTGGCCAGGGTCTGCGCTTCCACGCCCTGCGCCGCGTCCACCACCAACAGCGCGCCTTCGCAGGCGGCCAGGCTGCGGCTGACTTCATAAGCGAAGTCGACGTGGCCCGGCGTGTCCATCAGGTTCAACTCATAAGTGAGCCCGTCGGACGCGGTGTAATTCAGGCGCACGGTCTGCGCCTTGATGGTGATGCCGCGTTCCTTCTCGATGTCCATGTTGTCGAGCACCTGGGCGCTCATCTCACGGTCGGAGAGGCCACCGGTGCGCTGGATCAGACGGTCGGCAAGCGTCGACTTGCCGTGGTCGATATGGGCAATGATCGAGAAATTTCGGATCTGGGCGAGTTCGGTCATGGAAGCGCCGTTAGCAGCGCTTGGATCGTTTGAAAATGCGGTGATCGCGCATTTTCGGGTAGGGCGTCAGCCGGCCTTGCGCAGCAATCCCGCATCGCCGCCTTCCGGAGCCGATTCCGGACCGGCGCGGGCCGGCGTGAACTGCACCCCGCCGGTGGCATCGAGTTCGAGCGGGCGGACGAATTCCACGCCCATGCGATCCTCCCGGCACCAGCGCGCGGTGGCCAGAACGACATTGTCGTCGGCGAGATGAATGCCGAACTGGGTCTCCGCGGGCACGTTCCACAAGCCCTCGACCATGGCGCCGGTGCTGGAGATGTTGCGGATCGTGGCGTGATAGATGTGCCCGCCGTGCTCCAGCACGACCTTGCGCAGCATGGTCTGGCGCGGTGCGCGGGCCGAGCGCGGGCCCACGGCCACCGCGATCAACCCCCGCTCCAGCCGCGCCACGACTTCGGCGGAAGTCAGCGACTTTTCATAGATATAGCCTTGAACGTGGCTGCATCCGAGCAGGCGTACGAGATCGAGTTCGTCGAGCGTCTCCACTCCTTCCGCCGTCGTTTCCATGCCCAGCGCCTCGGCGAGGCTGACGATGGAGGAAATGATCGCGCCGTTGCGGCTGCCCTCGATGGTGGCGCCGCGCACGAAACTCTGGTCGATCTTGATCTTGTCGAACGGCGCCTTCTTCAGATAGCCGAGCGAGGAGTAGCCGGTCCCGAAATCGTCGAGCGCCAGGCGCACGCCGACATCCTTGAGCGCGCTGAACATCGCCTCGGTGGAGATATCCTCGCCCAGGAACACGCTTTCCGTGATTTCCAGTTCGAGCCGGCCGGGATCGATGCCCGAATCGGCGATCGCGCGCGCGACGATCGCCGGCAGTTCGGTATTGGCGAACTGGAGCGGCGAGACGTTCACGGCCACGCGCACCGCGTGCGGCCAGCCGGCCAGATCGCTGCAGGCCTTTCGCAGTGCCCATTCGCCGATTTCCGCCACCAGGCCGGTTTCCTCGGCCACGGGCACGAATTTGGCGGGCGAGAGATAGCCGTGCTTGGGATGCTTCCAGCGCAGCAGCGCCTCGAATCCGGTGATCTTCTCGGTCGTGGTGTGCACTTGCGGCTGGTAGTGCAGCTCCAGCGCGCCCGCGTCGATGGCGTCGCGCAAGTCCTGTTCAAGCTGCTGGCGCTCGCGGGCGTCGGAATGAAGATCGTCGTCGTAGAAATGATGGCGCCCGCGGCCACCGCCCTTGGCGGCATAGAGCGCGAGATCGGCATTGCGGATCAGCGTTTCGACCGTGGTGCCGTCTTCGGGGCACATGGCGATGCCCAGGGAAGCGCCGATGATGACGCGGGTGCCGTCGATCGAATAGGGCTGCGAGAGATTCTCGATGATCCGGCGGGCGAGATGGCCGAGCCCCTCGTGCTGGTGATAGCCGGGCAGGATGACCTGGAACTCGTCGCCGCCGAGCCGTCCGACCCGGCCCATGTTCGCCACGGTCACGCGCAGGCGCTCTGCCACTTGCTTGAGCAGGGCGTCGCCGGCCGGATGGCCCATCGTATCGTTGACCTGCTTGAAGCGGTCGAGATCCAGCAGGAACACCGCGCAGGCGCGGTTCTCGATGCGGGGCGAGTTGATGACCTTTTCCAGCCATTCCGACATCTGGAACCGGTTGGCCAGCTTGGTCAGCGAATCGAAGCGCGCCAGTTGAGTGACATGCTGCTGCGATTTGCGCGTTTCGGTGAGGTCTATGCCGGAGCCGCGGAACCCCAGGAAATTGTGGAACTGGTCGAGCACCGGGCGACCGTTGATCGACCACCAGCGCTCGTCCTTCTCGTTCGTCGCCGCCCGCACCGTCACGTCCTGGAAGGACGAGCGGGTCGAGAGGTGGAACGCCAGCGTCCGCTCGCTGTCATGGTCTTCCGCGCGCAGGCGGAACAGGCTCAGGAACGGTCGTCCGTAAAGCTGGATCTGTTCGGTATCGAGCAGTTCGGCAATGCGCGGCGAGACATAGGCGATGCAGCCGCGGCGGTCGGTTTCCCAGAACCAGCCCTGCCCGGTATCCTCATATTCGCGCAGGAGTTCCTCGGCACGGTGCCGTTCGCGTTCCTGCTCCGCCCGGTGCGCCGATTCCTCGGCGCCGAGCCGCGCCTGGCGCATCGCCACGACAAGGCCGATGCCCAGCCCCGCGCCCAGCATGCCCAGGGTCGCGGTAGAAGCGGAATGCGCCGCGGCGCCGGCCCAGAGACCGACGGTGGCGGCCACGATCGAGGTCAGGCGGCGGTCGAGCAGCACGGTGGCGAGCAGAACCAGAATGCCATAGCCCTTGACGGTCAGCCGCCAGTCGAGCGCGGCGGTATCCTGAGTCCATTGCGCCGCAGCGACGCCGAAGAGCAGCATGGGCATGGCCACCGCCAGCAACATCAGGGGGTAGCGTTTCCAGCTGCGATGATGGAGCCTGTTCTCCACGGTCGCCAGCAGCGGCGCGCCAAGACAGAGCAGCATGGCCGCAAAGGACAGCGCCAGGGGCAGCCGGCCCGGCGCGCTGTGCGAGACGACGCCCAGCCCCACCATGATGCAGACCATGGCCGGCGCCATGAGTTCCCAGCGCCGGGCTATGAAGAAATGAAGGGGATCGCTGCTCGGTCCGCGCGGGCGCAAAAAGGCGAAATTCGGAATGCCGGGCCGGTTCTGGGCCTCGGGACGAGTCGCAGGGGCATGCGGGTTCTGCGCGTCTTCACGCGGTGCCCCCGGCAGCTTGTTGAATCCCTTCCTCGCCATCGCATCGGCTATTGCCGCGCGGCCATTGCGAAAGTGTTAAGTCCCGGCAACCAAACCCATTGTCGACCGGATATGGCACATCTCGCCCGATCTGCCGGATTTCGCTTGCCGCCGGTCCGCAGCCGTGTTTGCTTCTTTGCTGGCGGGCGCATTTGCCCAGGTTCCGCCCGCTTGGGAGAAAAATCCATGCGACACATCGCCATCGTCGGATCGGGACCGGCCGGATACTACACGGCCGAGGCAGCGCTCAAGCAATGGAAAGACGGCGTCCGGGTCGACATCTTCGATTCCTCGCCCGTCCCCTTCGGCCTGATCCGTACCGGCGTTGCCCCCGATCACCAGTCGATCAAGAGCGTGGCCCGCCGCTACGAAACCACCGCCCTCAGCGAGAACGTGCGCTTCGTCGGCAATGTCATGGTGGGCCGGGACATCTCGATCGACGAATTGCGCGGCCTCTACGACGCCGTCGTCCTCGCCACGGGCGCGCCCAACGACCGCAGGCTGGACCTTCCGGGAGAAGACCTGCCCAATGTCTTCGGCAGCGCCTCCTTCGTCGGCTGGTATAACGGACATCCGCAATTCGCCGAGCTGCATCCCGATTTCGCGCATGACACGGCCGTGGTCGTGGGCAACGGCAATGTCGCGCTCGACGTGGCGCGGATCCTTGCCAAGTCCGGCGCCGAATTCGAGGGGAGCGATATCGTCGCCCATGCTCTGACCGCCCTCGAAGCCTCGCGGATCAGGCGCATCGTCATTCTCGGGCGGCGCGGACCGCACCAGGTGACGATGACGCCGAAGGAGCTGGGCGAACTGGCGAAGCTCTCGCGCGCCTGCCCCCGCGTCGATCCCGCCGACCTGCCGCCCCTGGCGGAAGACGCGGCGCTCGATCCGGGCATGCGCAAGACCATGGGCCACTTGCGCAGCTTCGCGATGGCGGGCGGCAGCGCGAACGACAACGGCACCGGCACGGCCGACGATGCGCCCTGCCCGGACCGCGACGTGCGAATCGAGTTCGACTTCTTCGCCGCCCCCCGCGCCATACTCGGCACCGACCGGGTGGAAGGCGTGGAGGTGGAACGCACGCGGCTGGTTGACGGCAAGCCAGTGGGAACGGGCGAGACTTATCATGTGCCGGCCGGAATTGTCGTGGCCTGCATTGGCTATCAGACCTCCCGCATTCCCGACGTGCCTTACGACGAGCAGGGTGGCCGCTTTGCCAATGTCGATGGGCGGATCATGCCCGGCCTCTACTGCGTCGGCTGGGCGCGGCGTGGACCGACCGGCACGATCGGCACCAACCGCCCCGATGGTTTCGCCATCGTGGAGAAGATCGACGCCGATGTCGGCGCCCTGGGCGAAGCCGGCAGCGGCAAGGCCGGGCGTCCCGGTTTCGACGCCCTCGCCGCCGAGCGAGGGATCGATTACGTGAAGTTCACCGAGTGGCAGAAGATCGACGAGGCCGAAGTCGCCAATGCCCGCCAAGGCGCCCCGCGCGAGAAGTTCACCGAAGTGGACCGCATGATCGCCAAGGCCCACCCTTCGATCCAGGAAAGCTGAGAGCAGGCTGCCGCTCCGGGCCCAGGGCGGCCCGGACGGCGGCGGTGGCAGCGGCGGTTACGGCGCCAACAAAAAAGGCCGGGGGTGCACCCCCGGCCTTTTCCTGTTCGATCGAACCGTCCGGTCAGACGCGCATCGGCATCAGGACATAGAGCGCGGGGCTCTTCTCGTCCTGGCGGATCAGCGTCGGCGCGCCGGCGTCGGCAAGGTGGAGTTCCACGGTATCGCCGTCGATCTGGCCCAGGATGTCCTTGAGATAGTTGGCGTTGAAGCCGATCTCGAAACCATCCGAAGAGTAGTCCGCCGGGACTTCTTCCGCCGCCGTGCCGTTATCGGGCGAAGTGACGGACAGGGTCACGCGGTCCTGCTCCAGCGCCATCTTCACGGCACGGGTCTTCTCGGTGGCGATGGTCGCCACGCGGTCCACGCCTTCGAAGAAGCTCTTGGGATCGATCTTGAGCAGCTTGTCGTTGCCGGTCGGGATCACGCGCGTGTAATCGGGGAACGTGCCGTCGATCAGCTTGCTCGTCAGCACAACGCCGTGCTCGCCGCCCAGAGTGAAGCGGATCTTGCTGGCCGAAAGATCGACCAGGACATTGGTATCGAGCGCTTCTTCAAGCAGCTTGCGCAGCTCGCCCACGCATTTGCGGGGCACGATCACATCGGGCATGCCCTCGGCGCCGTCCGGGCGGGCCAGGGTGAAGCGCGCAAGGCGGTGGCCGTCGGTAGCCGCGGCCTTCAGTTCCTCTTCCGAAACGTGGAGGAAGATGCCGTTGAGGTAATAGCGCGTCTCTTCGGTCGAGATCGCAAAGCGCGTGCGGTCGATCAGCTGACCCAGCGTGGCGGCCGGAATCTCGAAGCTGGTTGGCAGCTCGCCCTCGGCGATCATCGGGAAATCGTCGCGCGGCAAGGTGGGAAGCTGGAAGCGGCTGCGTCCGGCCTTCACGACCATGCGGTTGTCCGAAGCGTCGAGGCTCACCTGGCTCCCATCGGGCAGCTTGCGCGCGATGTCGAACAGCAAGTGGGCGGAAACGGTGATCGCGCCGGCCTGCTCGACCGAGACGACGCCAAGCGTCTCGACGACCTGCAGATCGAGGTCGGTCGCCATGATGCGCAAGGACCCGGTGCCCGAGGCCTCGATCAGGACGTTCGAGAGAATGGGAATGGTATTGCGCCGCTCGACAACGGACTGCACGTGCGACAGGCAGCGCAGGAGCGTGGAACGTTCGATGGTGGCCTTCATGACAGCCTTTAGTCCCCCTTGATCGGGCAAGGGATGCAAAACATCCCGAATTTCAGGACGAATATCTCTAGCGAACGGAAGGCATGCGGCAAGCGAGTATTGACCGGGTACCGGTGAATCTGGGGATAAATGAGGGGACTTTAGACGTTTTTCGTCCACTTCGAACGCGTTTCGTGCGCCGCCCCGTCAAATTGCTTCAATCAACGCCTTGCCCAGGCAGATCGATTCTTTCCGGCCCGCATATCGCCCATAAGGCGCAATGGGCAGGTAGCCGTGCCGCCGATAAAAGGCCGTCGCCCGTTCGTTGATCTTGCGGGTGGAAAGGCAGACCTGCCGATAGCCATCGGCCGATGCAGCCCTTTCCAGCTTGGCCAGGAGCGCCGCGCCGCAGCCCTGCTCGGCATACATGCGCTTGATCTCGGCCATATCGCCTTCGAGAGGCCGATAGGCGCCGCAACCGATCGCAGCGCCCGCCCCGTCCCGCACCAGCACGAAAAGGGAGCGGGGCACGAGGACGTCGGACGGATCGAACGAGGCCGTGCCGCCATCGCCGGTGATCGCGGCGAGCGCACCCGAAAGGCGCGCCATCACCGCGACCGCATCGGGCTCGCGCGGATCGCAAGGTTCGACCCTCACCATCCGCACGACCCCGCGCGTCCTGTCAGATCATCACCATGCCGCCGTTGACGTGGATCGTCTGGCCGGTGACGTAGCCCGCTTCCTTCGAGGCGAGGAACACGGCAGCGGCAGCGATATCGTCGCCCTCGCCCATGCGGCCCATCGGGATGCGGCCGTTCAGCGCGTCCTTCTGCGCATCGGGCAGAACGTCGGTCATCGCGGTGCGAATGAAGCCCGGCGCGACGCAGTTCACAGTGACATTGCGGCTGGCGAGTTCCTGCGCGAGGCTCTTCGACATGGCGGTGATGCCGCCCTTGGCCGCGCAGTAGTTCATCTGGCCGGGATTGCCGGTGGTGCCGACGACCGAGGTGACATTGATGATGCGGCCGAAGCGCGCCTTCATCATCGGCTTGGTGACGGCGCGCATCAGGCGGAAGGTCGATTCGAGGTTGATCTTGATGACCTGATCCCACTCCTCGTCCTTCATCCGCATGGCGAGATTGTCGCGGGTGATGCCGGCGTTGTTGATGAGGATGTCGATCTTGCCGAGCGATTCGAGCGCGGCAGGAACCAGCTTCTCCACTTGCTCGGGATCGCCGAGGTTGCAGGCGATGGCGACGTGGTCGACATCCTGCACATGCTGCGGGGTGTGCTCGTCCAGCTCGTCGCGGAAGGCGCGCAGCTTGTCGGCATTCGAGCCCGAGATAGCCAGGCGCGCACCCTGCGCGGCCAGCGCGCGGGCGATCGAGGAGCCGATGCCGCCCGAGGCGCCGGTGACGAGGGCGGTCATTCCGTTGAGGTTGAACATCTTTTCAAATCTCCGTGACGCGCTCTCCCAAGGCGGGGAGCGCTGGCCCGCTGAACGGACCTTTCTTCAAGCCTCCTGCGGTCCCGGGTCAAGCCCGGGACGACGCGGATCAAAGGGTTTTGGCCAGTTCCTCGATCTCGGCCATGGTCACGGCGGAGATCACCTCCACCTCACCGGCCGAGCGCTTGATCATCGGGCCGAGCACTTTGCCGCCGAGTTCGACGAAGGTCTCGACGCCCGCCTCGCGCATGGCGATCGCGCTTTCGCGCCAGCGGACGCGGCCGGTGACCTGCTCGACCAGCAGGCGCTGGACTTCGGCAGGATCGGTGACGACCGAGGCAGTGACGTTGGCGAAGAGCGGCACATGCAGGCTGCCGGGAGGGGTCTTGCCCAGGGCTTCGGCCATGGCGTCGGCGGCGGGCTGCATCAGCGGGCAGTGGAACGGCGCCGAAACCGGCAGCAGCACGCCGCGCTTGATGCCGAAGTCCTTCACCAACGCGACGGCGCGTTCGATGGCTTCGCGATGGCCCGAGATCACGACTTGCGTGGGATCGTTGTCGTTGGCGACAGTGCAGACCTGACCTTCGGCCGCAGCAGCAGCGAGTTCGGTGGCCTTCTCGATGTCCGCACCCAGCAGTGCCGCCATCGCGCCAAGGCCGACCGGAACGGCCGCCTGCATCGACTGGCCGCGCAGCTTCAGCAGACGCGCGGTGTCGGCAAGGCTGAAGGCACCGGCGGCGCAGAGCGCGGTATATTCGCCCAGCGAGTGGCCGGCAACGAAGTCCGCCTTGTCGGCCAGCGTTACGCCGCCTTCCTTCTCCAGCACGCGCAGCACGGCGATGGCATTGGCCATGATCGCGGGCTGGGCGTTCTCGGTGAGGGTCAGTTCCTCCTCGGGGCCCTGCGTCATCACGCGGAAGAGGTTCTGGCCGAGCGCCTCGTCCACTTCCTGGAAGACTTCGCGCGCGACGGCGCTGGCTTCGGCGAGTTCGGCGCCCATGCCGACCTTCTGGCTGCCCTGTCCGGGGAAAACGAATGCACGCATCTTGGCGGCTCCTTCTGTCCGGCGGGCCCTACGGATGCGCCCTGCCGATTTTTAAAATTCTTGTGTGGCGCGGCGCGTTATTGACCTTGGGGCCGCTCTGCAAGCCCGAAGGGCACGATACGGTTCGCCGCATCGTGGCCGATATCCGCGCGGCCAAGGTAGGGGATCGAATGGTGCGTGCACCAGTGACGCACGATCTCCTCGGCCTCGACGCCGAACGGACGGTCGTTTTCGGGCACGTCGCTGACCCGGCCAAGCCGCAATCCCGCCACCCCGCCGAGATGCGCAGTCAGGTGGAAGAACAGGCGGTCCACCGCGTAGAGATACTCCGACACCTCTTCCACCAGCACGACATGCTTGGCGAGCCCCGGCATCAGCGGGGTGCCGCAGAGCATCGCCAGCGTCATCAGGTTGAAGGCGACGCGCGGATGATCGTCTCCGGTCGGCTCCAGGCCCGAGGTATCGCCGGTCAGCCAGCGGAGCGCGCGGCGCACCGCCTCCGCGCCGCCCTCGCGCCGGATGTCGGCCAGCATCGGGCCATGAACGGGCTTGCCGATCCGCGCCCGGTAGAGGCCGCCGAGCAGATAGCCGGCATCGGAATAGCCGAGGAACGTCTTGCCCTGCGCATCGTGCGTGAACTTCGCGATGGCCGCTTCGGCGATGCGGCAGGCCCCATAGCCGCCGCGGGCGAACCACACCGCGTCCACCGAGGGATCGTTCGCGCATTCCACCAGCGCCGCGATCCGCCGCGCATCGCTGCCGGCGAAGTGGCCCTCCACCTCGAAGCACTGGTCGTGGATCGCCAGCTCCACATCAGGGAACTCGGCGGCGGCAAGCGCGGTGACGGCCTCCGCATCCTCGCGGGTGATCGGGGTGGACGGTGCACAAACTGCGATACGGGTCATGGCACCTTCCTATCGAGGTTGTCAGGACGAACAAGGCCGCATACCGAAGCGTCATGACTTCCGCGCATCACGAACTCACTTCACATCCCTGGTTCTTCTGCGGCATCGGCGGATCGGGCATGTTGCCGCTCGCGCTGATCCTCAAGGGCCACGGCGCGCAAGTCGCCGGCTCGGACCGTAGCCGCGACCAGGGCCGCACGCCGGAGAAGTTCGCCTGGCTGGAGAGCCTCGGCTTCGACCTGCACCCGCAGGACGGCAGCGGGATCACCGGCGCGGAGCAGACGCTGGTGGCTTCGGCGGCCGTGGAAGACACCGTGCCCGAAGTGGTCCGCGCCAAGGAATTCGGCTGCCCGCGCATGAGCCGCGCCGAACTTCTGGCGACGCTGTTCAACGCCGCTCCTTTCGGCGTGGCGATAGGCGGCACATCGGGCAAGTCCACTGTCACCGGCATGACCGGCTGGATCATGACTCATGCGGGCCGCGACCCCACGATCATGAACGGCGCGGTGATGAAGAACTTCGCCAGCCCTGACGCGCCCTTCGCCAGCGCCCGCGTCGGTCAGGGCGAGGTCTTCGTGTCGGAAGTGGACGAGAGCGACGGCTCCATCGCGCTTTATCGCCCCAGGGTGGCGGTGCTGGGCAATGTCAGTCTGGACCACAAGAGTCTTGAGGAACTGCGCCAGCTCTTCGGGGATTTCCTGGGCCGCGCGGACGTTTCCGCGATCAATCTCGACGACGCGGAGACCGCCGCCCTCGCCCCGCATGCAAGGGCGCTGGTGACGTTTGGAATCACCTCACCGGACGCGCAGATCGGCGCGACCGAAGTAGTCGAAGGCCCGACTTCGCTGACCGCCACCGTCCTCGATCGCCGCGACGGATCTTCGCACGCGCTCGTACTCAGGGTGCCGGGGCGCCACAATCTCTACAACGCGCTGGCCGCCATAGCCGCCGCCAACGCGGCCGGGGTATCCGTGGCCGATGCGGTTGCAGGGCTCGGCAGCTTCGTGGGTCTGGCCCGGCGGTTCGACATCGTCGGCACCTCTCCCTCGGGCGTGACGGTGATCGACGACTTCGGCCACAACCCGGACAAGGTTTCCGCCACGCTGGCAACGCTCAAGGCCCATCCGGGGCGCGTGATCGCGTTCTTCCAGCCCCACGGCTATGGCCCGCTCAAGCAGATGGGCCATGAACTGGCGCAAGTTCTGGCAACCAGGCTGGGGCCGGACGATATGACGATCCTGTGCGACCCGGTCTACTTCGGCGGCACCGTGGACCGCTCCGAAGGCAGCGAACGCATCGTGCGCCTGATCGAGGCCGATGGCGGAAAGGCCGAGTACGTGCCCTCCCGCGAAGACTGCGCCGCTCGCATCGCCGAAATCGCCAAACCCGGCGACCGCGTGGTGGTCATGGGCGCGCGCGACGATACCCTGACGGTGTTCGCGAAGGACTTGCTGGCGAGGCTCTGAAACGTCGTCACCGGACTTGATCCGGGACGACGGCTATCCAGAATTTGGCTTCAGCCGATCAATGCGCCCCGCCGCGCGCCTTGGCGATGAAGTGCACGATCGCCGCGATCACCGCGCCCAGCGCCAGGCCCACCACGGCCGACGCCGCGGCATAGCCCAGCCAGCCGAGCACGCCGCCGACCGGGCCGCCCAGCACGGCCAGCCAGTGCTGGAACTGGTGCGCCACATGCGCGGGCGCGGGAACGCCCAGCTCTTCCAGCCCGTGCAGGATGATCCCGCCGCCAACCCAGAGCATCGCCAGTGTGCCGACCGAGGCCAGCACCGTCAGCACTTTCGGCATGCCGTTCACCAGCATGCGCCCGAAAGCCTGCGTGCCCTTGCCCTGCTTCTTGGCGAGATGCAGGCCGATATCGTCCATCTTCACGATCAGCGCGACAGCGCCGTAAACGCCCGCGGTGATGAGAATGCCCACCAGCGCCAGGGCCACCGCGCGGGTGAGAAGCGAACTGTCGGCCACTTCGGAAAGGGCGATCGCCATGATCTCCGCCGAGAGGATCAGGTCGGTGCGGATCGCGCCCGAAACCCGCGCCTGCTCGAAAGCGGCCACGTCGGTGACGGGGGCCTCCAGCGTCTCGCCGTGATGGGCGCCGCCGAACTTCTCCAGGATCTTCTCGGCCCCTTCGAACGCCAGATAGCTGCCGCCCAGCATCAGGATCGGCGTGATCAGCCAGGGCAGGAACGCGCTGAGCAGCAGCGCGATCGGCAGCAGGATGAACAGCTTGTTGCGCAAGCTGCCCTTGGTGATCTTCCAGATGATCGGCAATTCGCGCTCGGGCGTGAAGTCGGTGACGTAGCCCGGCGTCACCGCCGCATCGTCGATCACGACGCCCGCCGCCTTGCTCCCGGCCTTGGCGACGCCCAGTCCCACGTCGTCGAGCGAGGCTGCGGCGGCGCGGGCGATCACCGCAACGTCATCGAGAAGAGCAACGAGGCCGGAAGCCATCTTGAAGAATATCCCCTGTTGAATGGTGGCAGCAGCCATGCGGGGGAAACCACCCGCGATCAAGCGAAAGCGGACAAAGTCGTGAGTCCCAAGCGACTTGCGACCGGAACGCTCACGAAATCGCCGCCCTGCCCTTAACTCCGCAACCCGGCATCCGTTCTCAGCTTCGAACGGAAGATAGCTTCCGCCACCTGCCAACCGCCTGACAATCCGGGGATTTACGATGTCCGTCATCAATACCAATATCAGCGCCCTGCGCGCCGCAAACGCTTCCAACTCCGCCAACAAGATGCTGGGCACCGCCATGGAGCGCCTCTCCACCGGCAAGCGCATCAACTCCGCGAAGGACGACGCCGCCGGCCTCGCCATCTCCACCTCGATGACCGCGCAGGTTCGCGGCATGAGCCAGGGCATCCGCAATGCCAACGACGGCATCTCGCTCGCCCAGACCGCCGACGGCGCGCTTTCCGAAGTGTCGAACATGCTGCAGCGGGTGCGCGAACTGGCGATCCAGTCGGCTTCCAGCACCTATCAGGACAGCGACCGCGACGCGATGCAGCAGGAAGTCACGGCGCTCACCGACCAGATCGGCGACGTCCTTTCGCAGACCAAGTTCAACGGCAACAACCTCTTCGCCACGACCGGCAGCGACGTCACCTTCGACATCCAGACCGGCGCGAACTCGGGTGAAACCGTTACGCTGACCTCCAAGGTGATCGACGGCGCCAACCTCACCGCCTCGGCGCTCGATGTCTCGACCAGCACGGCCGCCTCCGCCACGCTCGACAACGTCGACGACGCCCTGGCGGACGTCAACGCCAACCGCGCCTCGCTCGGCGCCGGGCAGAACCGCCTCGAATCGGCGATCAACAACCTGACCAACAACGTCACCAACTTGTCCGATGCGAAGTCGCGGATCGAGGATGCCGACTATTCCACCGAAACCACGCAGATGGCCAAGGCGCAGATCCTCAGCCAGGCCTCGACCGCCATGCTGGCCCAGGCCAACCAGGCCCAGCAGAACGTCATGAGCCTGCTGCGCTGACGCAAGACTAGCCCGGGAAGGGTCGCAAGCAGACGGCGGGCCGCAAGGTCCGCCGTCTTGCCATGCGCGGGGATCGCCTGCCGCCCGGTTGCGCCCGAGGCCTGATTGCGGTTAGGAACGTTTCCCGGCCGCCGGGAATGCAGCTTTGTCTTGCGTTCCGCGCCAGATCCGCTAAGGGGCCGCCTTCCGTCTCGTGCGACATGCCGGACGGGAGGGAAGAAAGCCGGAGGGGCCCCGCAATCCCGCGGACAAGCCAGCGATCGGTTAGACTAGAGAAAAGGAAGCTGCCGTGGCTCTATATGAGCACGTGTTCCTGGCACGCCAGGACCTCAGCCAGGCGCAAGTCGACGCGCTTGCCACCACCGCTACCGAGATCGTCGAGTCGAACCAGGGCAAGGTCACCAAGACCGAGACCTGGGGCCTCAAGAATCTCGCCTACAAGATCAAGCGCAACCGCAAGGCGCACTTCGTGATGCTGAACATCGAAGCTTCGGGCGACGTCGTCGCCGAGCTCGAGCGCCAGACGCAGATCAACGAAGACGTCATTCGTTACGTGACCATTCGTGTCGACGAACACGAAGCCGGTCCGTCGGTCATGATGCGCAAGAGCGACCGCGAGCGTACTCGCCGTCGTGAACGTGAAGGGAACTGATTTCCATGGCACGTGCATTCTTCCGCCGCCGCAAGTCCTGCCCGTTCTCGGGCAAGAACGCTCCGGCCATCGACTACAAGGACGTGCGTCTGCTTCAGGGCTTCATGTCCGAGCGTGGCAAGATCGTTCCCAGCCGCATCACCGCGGTTTCCGCAAAGAAGCAGCGTGAGCTGAGCCAGGCGATCAAGCGCGCCCGGCACATCGGCCTGCTGCCCTACATCGTCAAGTAAGGAGGGCTAGCCCCATGGACATCATCCTCCTCGAACGCGTCGAAAAGCTCGGCGCCATCGGCGATGTCGTTTCCGTCAAGGACGGTTACGCCCGCAACTACCTTCTTCCCAACAAGAAGGCCCTGCGCGCCAACGAGAAGAACAAGAAGGTCTTCGAAGCCAACCGCGCGAAGATCGAATCCGAAAACGCCGAACGCCGTACCTCGGCCGAAGCGCACTCGGGTAACGTCGAAGGCAAGCAGGTCGTCCTGATCCGCGCTTCGTCGAACTCGGGCCAGCTCTACGGTTCGGTTTCGGTGCGTGACATCGTCGACGCTCTCAACGAGCAGGGCGCCGAAGTCAGCAAGCAGATGATCGTGCTCGAACGCCCGATCAAGACCATCGGCGTGTTCGACGTTCGCGTTAACCTGCACCCCGAAGTCTCGGTGAACGTCAAGGTGAACGTTGCCCGTTCGCCCGACGAAGCCGACCTGCAGTCGCAGGGCGTGGACGTGATGGCCGCGATGTTCGAACAGGACGTCTCGGGCTTCACCGAAGCCTACGACCCGAACGCCGAACCCGGCGAAATCGCGGTCGAAGAGGAAGTTGCCGAGACCGAAGAAGAAGCCTGAGCTTCCTTTTCGCGGTAACGACCGAAGAGATTCAGGGCCCTCGCTCCAACCGGAGCGGGGGCCTTTCTCTTTTTGCAGGAAACAGACCATGATCACCGACATCCCGGCCGAGCTTCGGCACGACTACGCGGCCGACGCGGATCTGCGCGCCGCACTGCTGGCGCTCAACAACAGCCATGCCGTGGAACTCTCGCTCGCCGACGAGGCCCGCATGGACATGCTGGTGGAGCGCGCTTTCGTGGCGGCGCGGATCGGGCGACTGGACGCAGCCCTGATCGCTTTCGATCAGGACGCCGATTACGACAGCGCCAACTTCCAGTGGTTCCGCGCGAAGTATCCGCGCTTCGTCTATATCGACCGCGTCGTCACCGCTCCCCAGGCGCGGGGACGCGGCCTTGCCCGCAAGCTCTATGCCCATTTGTTCGATGAGGCCCGCGCGGCCGGTCACGACCGGGCGGTCTGCGAGGTCAATTCCGATCCGCCCAATCCCGCCAGCGAAGCCTTCCATCGCGCCCTCGGCTTCGAACCCGTTGGCGAGGCGCTGCTGGAGAACGGCAAGACCGTGACTTATCTGATGCGGCCGCTGTAATCACCGCGCCTGGCGCCCGCAGGGTTCAGCCATCCTCGCCCGCGACTATTGCACTGCAATACGAATCGCGTAAGAGTGGGCGATGGAAACGATAGAAAACACCCTCGCGGAACTGGTCCGCGTATACGAAACTGCCGTCAGCACCCTGCGCGCAGACATTTCCGCCTTCATCGAAAACGGCACCCCGCCCCCGCTCGACCGCCGCGAGACGCGCGCCTGGTCTTATCCCGAGCTGCGCATCACTTATGCCGGCATCGAGCGCGGCACGTTCTACAGCCGATCCTTCGGCCGCCTGAACGAAAGCGGGGTCTACGTCACCACGATCACCAAGCCGCGTCTTTTCGCGGACTACCTGACGGAACAGCTCGCGCTGCTCCACGAGGATTACGAGGTGGAGATCGAGGTCGGCCGCTCGACGCAGGAAATCCCCTTCCCCTACGTCCTCGACGGCGTCGGCATGGGCAGCGTCACCCCGCAGGAACTGGCCGCGCATTTCCCGACCACCGAACTGGCCATGATCGGTGACGAAATCGCCGACGGCGTCTTCCGCCAGGGCTCCGACGAGCCGCTGCCGCTGGCCCTCTTCGATGGCCTGCGCACCGACTTCAGCCTGGCGCGCCTGCAGCACTACACCGGCACCAGCGTCGAGCATTGCCAGCGCTATATCCTCTTCACCAACTACCACCGCTACGTGGACGAGTTCGTGGACTGGGCCGGCAAGCAGATTGGGTCGGACGGCTACACCGCGCTGTCGGGCGCCGGCGGCCTCTACCTCGACACGCCGGTGGACAATGCGCGCGAGCGTCTGTCCGATACGGCCTGGCGCCGCCACCAGATGCCGGCCTACCACCTGATCCGGCCGGACAAGTCGGGCATCACGCTCGTCAACATCGGCGTCGGCCCCTCGAACGCCAAGACCATCACCGATCACCTCGCGGTGATCCGCCCCGAGGTCTGGCTGATGATCGGCCACTGCGGCGGCCTGCGCGAAGGGCAGCGCATCGGCGACTACGTGCTCGCCCATGCCTATCTGCGCGACGACCACGTCCTCGATCCGGTGCTTCCGCCGGAAATCCCGCTTCCCGCGATCGCCGAAGTGCAGCAGGCTCTGGCCTCGGCGGCCGAAGCCGTCAGCGGCGAAGGCGGCGCCAATCTCAAGAAGCGGATGCGCACCGGCACCGTCGTCACCACCGACGATCGCAACTGGGAACTGCGCTATACCGAATCCGCCCACCGCTTCAGCCTCAGCCGCGCCATCGGCATCGACATGGAAAGCGCCACGATCAGCGCCCAGGGCTATCGCTTCCGCGTGCCCTACGGCACCCTGCTCTGCGTGTCCGACAAGCCGATCCACGGCGAACTCAAGCTACCGGGCCAGGCCAACCGCTTCTACGAGGAGGCCATCGCCAGCCACCTCAAGATCGGTCTCCACGCCTGCGACCTGCTGCGCGCCGAGGGTGAGAAACTCCATTCCCGCAAGCTGCGCGCCTTCAACGAGCCGCCGTTCCGCTAAGCCGCGACGCAGCGAGACATCCGGCGGGCGCCGTTCCGAAAGGAGCGGCGCCCGTTTTGTTTCAGAGTTTCCCG
Source organism: Novosphingobium sp. PhB55 (assembly GCF_004368805.1). Taxonomy (NCBI): domain Bacteria; kingdom Pseudomonadati; phylum Pseudomonadota; class Alphaproteobacteria; order Sphingomonadales; family Sphingomonadaceae; genus Novosphingobium; species Novosphingobium sp. PhB55. Next base: position 714,581 of record NZ_SODQ01000001.1, read on the forward strand.
GCGAACGATCAGAATGATCCATTGCATCGACCAACGAATTCAGCAATCTTGTGATACCAAACTCCAGCGCATGATAATAATATTATTAAAACAAGAGCCATCAACAAGTTATTCCATGTAACGCGTTTGTTTCAAAATTTCGCGCTATTTTTACATAGATGTATCAGCGGTTGAAATAATAGTTGCTCATCTACAACTCGGCGATCCAACAATATATTTGAACTATTATTACATGATGACAGATAGTTCATCTTGGGAGCACACCCCCTGATCTGGTTCCGGCCTGCGGCAAATCCCGCGCCGGAAACTGCAAAGGGAGTACCGAATGACATCCGAGATGAAGCGCCTGCTGCTGGCGTCCACCCTGCTGATGGGCTTGCCCACCGTGGCGCATGCCCAAGCCTCCGCCGATGCCGAGCCCGAAGGCGGCGCCATCGTCGTCACCGGCTCGCGCCTGTCCAATCCGAACCTGGAACAGGCCGCGCCGATCATGGCCGTTTCCGCCAAGGAAATTGCGCTGACCGGCCAGGTCAACGTCGAGAACATCCTCAAGGACCTGCCACAGATCCTGCCGGGCGCGACGGCCGCATCGAACAATCCGGGCGGCGGCGTCGCCACGGCCGACTTGCGCGGCCTGGGCGCCGCGCGCACGCTGGTGCTCGTCAACGGCCATCGCTACGTGTCCTATGACACCAACCAGATCGTCGACCTCAACACGATCCCGACCGCGCTGATCGAGCGCGTGGACGTGGTGACCGGCGGCAAGTCCGCGGTCTATGGCTCCGACGCCGTGACCGGCGTGGTGAACTTCATCACCAAGCAGGATTTCGAAGGCGTGCAGGCCAACGCCAACTACCGCCTGACCGGCGATGGCGACGGCGCCCAGTACAATGGCGGGCTTCTCGTCGGCAAGAACTTCGCCGAAGGCCGCGGCAACATCACGATCTACGGCGACTACATGCGCCGCAAGTCGATCCTGCAGTCCGCCCGCAGCTACACCTCGATCGCGCAGACCGATGACGGCGAAGGCGGCCTGACCGGCGGCGGTTCCAGCTCGATCCCGGCCGGCCGTATCGCGCTTGACGGCAGCAACTACAAGTTCGGCCAGGACGGCAGCACCTCTGCCTACACTTCGGCCGATGCCTATAACTACGCCTCGGAGAACTACCTCCAGGTCCCGCAGAAGCGCGCCCTGTTCTCGGCCCAGGCCCACTTCGACGTCAGCGACCACCTGACGATCTACGGCGAAGGCCAGTACATCCACAACCGCGTGAAGAACCAGCTCGCGCCGACCCCGCTGACCGGCACGTTCTCGCTCGACACCGATTCCTCGTTCCTGTCGGCCGATACCCAGTCGCTGCTGGGCAGCTACGACACCGACGGCGACGGCTACACCTCGGCATCGGTCTATCGCCGCCTGTCCGAAGTGGGCAACCGCATCTCCAACCTCGACAGCAAGGCCTATCGCGGCCTGATCGGCGCGCGCGGCGAGATTTCGGGCAACTGGAGCTACGACGCCTACTTCAGCTATTCGCGCACGAAGCAGGTCGAGCACCAGTACGGCAACGTCTCGGCCAGCCGCGTCCAGCAGGCCCTGCGCACCACGTACGATGCCGACGGCAATCTCGTCTGCTCGGACACCAGCAATGGCTGCGTCCCGCTGAACATCTTCGGCGCCGGCAACATCAGCCAGGAAGCGGCCGACTTCATCTCGATCGACACGGTGAATCGCTCGACCATCACCGAGAAGGTCGTCAGCGGCGCGATCACCAACAACAACCTGTTCGATCTCGGCGCCGGTCCGGCCGGCCTGGCGATCGGCGGCGAGTATCGCAGCGAGCACGGCAGCTTCGATCCCGACGAAGCCCTCGCTTCGGGTGACGTGATCGGCTTCAACGGTTCGGAACCGATTTCGGGCGGCTACAACGTCAAGGAACTCTTCGCCGAGTTCAACGTGCCCCTGATCGCCGACAAGCCCTTCATCGACCGCCTCGAATTCAACGGCGCCGCACGCTATTCGTACTATTCGACGGCGGCCAAGTCGGTCGGCACGTTCTCTGGCGGCCTCGTCTGGGCACCGATCAAGGACGTCAGCCTGCGCGGCCAGTTCTCGCGCGCGGTGCGGGCACCCACGGTCAACGACCTCTACAGCGGCAACGCCCAGAACTTCGAGCAGGCCACTGACCCCTGCGCGACGACGGCAGCGCTCTCGAATGCCAACCTCAACGCCAGCTGCGTTTCGGCAGGCATTCCGGCGAACCTGATCGGCACCGAATACAACGGCGGCGATTCGCAGATCGACAGCTACAACGGCGGCAACACTTCGCTGCGTGAAGAAACGGCGAACACCTGGACCTTCGGCACGATGATCCAGCCCCGCTTCATCCCGGGCCTGTCGCTGACCGTCGATTATTACCACATCAAGATCGACAACTACATCACCGCCGCCGGCACCTCGAACATCATCTCGGCCTGCTATGGCACCGCCGCGAACGGCTGGACGCCTTACGACACCAGCTATTGCTCGATGCTGCCGCGTGACGCCAACAGCTACACGATCACCGGCGCGGCAGACAACCTGTCCAACTCGGGCGGCGTGAAGACCGACGGCATCGACTTCGACATGCAGTATGCGGTTCCGCTGGCATTCGGCGTGCACGATTCCAGCAAGCTGACCCTGCGCTTCAGCGGCACGCGCCTGATGAACTTCACGTTCAAGCCGATCGCCGCCCTGTCGGACCTCACCGTGGAATGCGCCGGCAAATTCGGCCTGCTCTGCGGCAATGTCTACGCCAAGTGGCGCCTCAACGGCCGCGCGACCTGGTCGACCGAGGGCAAGACGCTCTCGCTCGCCTGGCGTCACCTCTCGCCGGTCAAGGACGACGACGGCTCGACCACTTACAGCGTCGAGCGGATCAAGGCCTACGACTACTTCGATCTCACCGCGCAGATCGACGTGGCCAAGCGCTTCACCTGGAATATCGGCATGAACAACATGTTCAATAGAAAGCCGCCGATCCTCGGCGACAACCAGGAACAGGCCAACACTTACCCGACGACGTATGACGTCTACGGCCGCACGTTCTTCACCGGCATCACGGTGGACTTCTAAGCGTCCAAGGACGGACAGGGGGCGATCACCCCTCGCCGCGCAAACAAAAAGGGGAGCCGGTGCAAACCGGCTCCCCTTTTTCAATTCAAGGTATCTTCCCCAACCTCGTCATTGCGAGGGCCGAAGGCCCGCGGCAATCCAGGGCCACCTCAAGCCGTCCTCGATCGCGCGGGCGCAGGCGTCACCAGCCCTGCTTCTCGCCCTTGTTCTGCTCGTCGAGCCACTTCTTCAGCGGCGCGAAGTAGTCGAGCATCGGCTTGGCACTCATCTGCGGGGTGCCGGTGAAAGCCTTGAGCGCTTCCGGCCAGGGCTTCGACATGCCCATTTCCAGCATCTTGTTCAGGTTCGCGCCGACCTTCTTGTCGCCGTAGAAGCTGCAACGGTGCAGCGGCCCTTTCCAGCCGGCCTGCTTGCACGCCGCCTGGTAGAACTGGAACTGCAGGATGCGGGCGAGGAAGTAGCGCGTGTAAGGCGTGTTGCCGGGAACATGGAACTTCGCGCCGGCATCGAAACCGTCGTCGCTGCGTGCGGCGGGCGGGGTAACGCCCTGGTAGTCCAGCCGCATCTTGGTCCAGGCCTTGTTATAGTCGGCGGGCTGGATCGAACCGTCGAAGATGCCCCAGCGATAGCGGTCGATCAGCAGGCCGAAGGGCAGGAACGCCACTTTGTCCATCGCCTGGCGCAGCAGGAGGCCGATGTCCTTGTCGGCGCTGGGCACCTTGGCCTTGTCGAGCAGGCCGATCTGCACGAGGTACTGCGGCGTGATCGACAGCGCGATGAAATCACCGATGGCCTCGTGGAAGCCGTCGTTGGCGCCGTTGAGGTAGAGGAACGGCTGCTTGTTGTAGGCGCGCTGGTAGTAGTTGTGGCCGAGTTCGTGGTGAATGGTCACGAAGTCGGTCGAATCCACCTTGGTGCACATCTTGATGCGCACGTCGTCCTTGTTGTCCACGTCCCAGGCCGAGGCGTGGCAGATCACCTCGCGGTCGGCGGGCTTCACGATCATCGAGCGCTTCCAGAAGGTCTCGGGCAGCGCCGCAAAGCCGAGCGACGAGTAGAAGCCCTCACCCGCCTTGACCATGTCGATCGGCGTGCGCCCCTGCGCCTTCAGCAGATCGCCGATGTCGTAGCCGAGATCGCCGGCACCCTTCGGCGCGACCAGCGGGTAGATCGTGCCCCACTCCTGCGCCCACATGTTGCCCAGCAGGTCGGCGCGGATCGGTCCGGTCTTGGGCTGCACGGCATCGCCGTACTTCTCGTTCAGCTTATGGCGGACGTACGTATGCAGCGCGAGATAGAGCGGCTTCACTTCTTCCCACAGGCGCTGCGTTTCGGCGGAGAACTGCTCGGGGCTCATGTCGTAGCCCGAACGCCACATGGCACCGACGTCGGCATAGCCGAGTTCCTTGGCACCCTGGTTGGCGATGCCGACCATCTTGACGTAGTCGCCCTTCATCGGCTTGCCGACATTGTCGTGCCAGGTCGTCCACATCTCGGCGAACTCGGCAGGCGTGTGCGTGAGGTTGCCCATCTCCGCCTCGATATCCGAGCCGTTGATTTCCTTGCCGTCCAGCGTGCCGCGGCCCTTGCCATAAGTGGAGGCAAGCCGCGTGCTGATCTCGCTCAACTGCGCCGCCGCGCCCGGCGTGGTCGGCGCCGGCAGGACGATGCCCTGGCGCAGGATGCCCAGCTTGCGCGAGACGTCGGCGTCGAGACCGGGCAGCTTGGAAAACTTCGCGGCTTCCACGGCATAGGCGACTTGCTTCTCGGTCAGGAGCCCGTTGGACTGCGCCGCCAGGGCATCGGTGTCGTCAGTGAGATAGGTGTAGTTCACCCAGTTGACGCGGGCATTGTCGACCGAGAAATCGAACAGGTCCTTCTCGGCGGCGGCAATGAACTGCGCGGCGCCTTGCGCGGTTTCCGGATAAGCCGGCGCGTCTTCGGCGAAGGCCGGCGCGGCAATGCCGAACGAAAGCCCGGCCGCAAGCGCGGCGAGCGCAGTGGATGCGAATTTCATGGGGTTTGCCTCATTTTTCTCTCTGATGGCGCGGGAGACTAGTCGCCCGCTGCGTCAGATCAACCGTCGAGGCAGAAAGGGAGGAGAATAAGCAGGGGAGACACCGATGCGTGCGTTCCCTCCTACATGCCTGTACCCCTTCCCCCTTCCCTCACTTCGTCATTGCGAGCGTAGCGAAGCAATCCAGGGCAGTCCCGCGCCGCTCTGGATTGCCACGTCGGTTTCGCCTCCTCGCAATGACGAGGTTCAATCGAGCAGAAACGCCGCCATAGCCCGCCCCATATCCTTGAACGTCACCGAGGACATGTGATTGCCCGGCGTCTCGACATACTCGCCTTGCGGCAGCGCCTCGGCCAGTTCCTGCGCGGAACCGTTGTCGTGGTCTTCCCCGCCGCAGACGCAGAGCGTGGGCATGGTGATCCGCGCGATCGCATCCGCCCCCGTATCGTCGACCGAACCCAGCAGCAGCCGCGCAGCGACGCGGTCGATCTTCATGGATTTCATGAAGGCTTGCGCGACGAAAGCCTTGTCACCGCGCTCGATGGTGCCGAAACGGTCGATGGCATCCACGAAGTGCGCGCTGCGCCGTGCCCAGCCGGACAGGCCGGTCAGGCCCATGCCGCCCAGGATCAGCTTGCGCGGCGCGAGCCCCGCCAGAACGCCGCGCACCGCCGTTCGCGCGCCGAGCGAGAAACCGCCGAGGTCGTAGTCGGCAAGCCCGAGCGCCGCGATCACCAGCTTCAGGTCCTCAACCAGCACGTCGGCGGGATAGGCCGCCGGGTCGTGCGGCGCGCCGCTCTGGCCGTGAGCGCGAAGGTCGGGCATGAAGACCTCGAACCCGGCATCGGCAAGAATCTTCGCGTTGCCGTACTTGATCCAGTTCACGTCGGCGCTGGAAAACAGGCCGTGGAGCAGCAGCAACGGCCGCGCGCCCGTGTCGCCCGTGACGTGCACGGCCAAATCGGTGCCTGCGTAACCTTCGATGACTTCCTTGCGCAGATCGCTCACTTAGGGAACCTCCAGTCCTGCCGCCTTCCAGCGCGAGGCGACGCTTTCCGTCTCCGCGCTGTAATGTCTCGGCAAGTCCTTGGTATCGAGCCACGCAGGATGCAAGCTTTCGCAGCCGGAATGCGTGGTCGGGCGGAAGAAACCGGGATCGTCGAAGCTGCCAAGTGTCAGGTCCATATTGCCGCTGCTCTCGATGAAGTCGAAGCCGAGCGGCGTTCCGCAGTGCGAACAGAACGGCCGGCGAGCGATGGCCGAGCTTTGGTACCAGTCCGGTTCGTGCGCCCAGGCGACACCGGCCTTCGCCACTTGCACGAACGCCGCCGCAAAGCCGCCCGTCGCCTTCTGGCAATAGCGGCAGTGGCAAAGGTAGGCCTCGTCGTTCTCGACCTGGGCCTCGTAGCGAATGCGGCCGCACTGGCAGCCTCCGGTCATGGATCGGGTCATGGGCGCCAGACTAACCCGTCGAACACGCCCGCGCCATTGCCGTTGCAAACCGGGGCATGATAGAGCGCTGCATGGAAACCACCGACGCGCAACCGGCAGGCGAAAACCCGCCGCTGAGCAGGCCGCAGCGACGCCTGCTGAAACGAATCTACAACAGCCGCACCGAGCCGATCCTGGCCGACGGCCTGCCGTTCCTCACCTACAAGGAAGCCTCGGGCTATCTCCTCACGCTGGAAGGCGAAGCGCGCGACGCCGCCTATGCCGAGATGAAGGCCGGCGCGGCAAGATCGGATGAGACCGAGGGCTGATCCGTCGCCCCCGGGGAAGGCAGAATACTTGAGCTGCCAATAGAAAAAGGGCCTGCGAAGCGAATGCTCCGCAGGCCCTTTTTCAATCGGTTCGGGCCGAAGCCCGCCGCGTCAGCCCTTCTTGAGGTGACGGCGGCCCAGCAGTTCGGCGATCTGCACCGCGTTGAGGGCGGCGCCCTTGCGCAAGTTGTCGGAGACGCACCACAGCGCCAGGCCGTTGTCCACGGTCGAGTCCTCGCGAACGCGGCTGATGTAGGTGGCGCCATCGCCCACGGCTTCCACCGGGGTGACGTATCCGCCGTCCTCGCGCTTGTCGACGAGCATCACGCCCGGCGCTTCACGCAGGATGTCCTGGGCTTCGATCGCCGAGATTTCTTCCTCGAACTCGATGTTGAGCGATTCCGAGTGGCCCACGAAGACCGGCACGCGCACGCACGTGGCCTGAACCTTGATCTTGGGATCGAGGATCTTCTTGGTTTCCACGACCATCTTCCATTCTTCCTTGGTCGAACCATCGTCCAGGAAAACGTCGATGTGCGGGATCACGTTGAAGGCGATCTGCTTGGTGAACTTCTTCGCCTCGACCTGGTCGCCCACGAAGATTGCGCGGCTTTGCTCGAACAGCTCGTCCATGCCTTCCTTGCCCGCGCCGGAAACCGACTGGTAGGTCGAGACGACGACGCGCTTGATCTTCGCCTTGTCGTGCAGCGGCTTCAGCGCCACCACCATCTGCGCGGTCGAGCAGTTGGGGTTGGCGATGATGTTGCGCGCCTTGTAACCGTCGATCGCGTCCGGATTCACTTCCGGCACCACCAGCGGAATGTCCGGCTCCATGCGGTAGAGCGACGAGTTGTCGATCACGACGCAGCCCTGCGCGGCAGCACGCGGAGCGTGGATCGCGGTCGGGCCGGATCCGGCGGCGAAGAGAGCGATGTCCCAGCCGGTGAAATCGAAATGCTCGATGTTCTTTACTTTGAGCATTTTGCCGGTTTCGCCGAATTCAATCTCGGTCCCGGTCGAACGCGACGAAGCCACCGCTGCGATTTCGTCGCAGGGGAATTCGCGCTCGGCGAGGATGTTGAGCATTTCGCGGCCGACATTTCCGGTCGCGCCGACGACGGCAACCCGGTAACCCATTTCAAGATCCTTCTAGCAAAATCCTGCGGCAAGATGCGCGGCAGGAACGGGGGCCGTTACAGGGTGACCACGCTCCTGACAAGCGCCGTCACGCAAAAGACTTTCTTTCAGGCCCATCTGTTTAACCGAAAATTACCGCGGGACACCCTCTTCAGACATGAAAAGGATGTCCCGCAGCCTATCAGTGCGCGGTGGCAGACGGTGCCGGCGTTTGCGAAGGCGCTGCTGCCAGTTCATCCGCCTCGGTCCACTCGATGGCCTCGAGCGGCTCGGTCAGCGCCCGGGCAAGCACTTCGTCGACATGCGCGACCGGAATGATGTCCAGGCCCTGTTTCACGTTCTCGGGGATCTCCGCCAGGTCCTTGCGGTTCTCCTCCGGGATCAGCACCGTGGTGATGCCGCCGCGCAGGGCGGCCAGGAGCTTTTCCTTGAGCCCGCCGATCGGCAGCACACGCCCGCGCAACGTAACCTCGCCGGTCATGGCGACGTCCTTGCGAACCGGCACGCCGCTGAGCGTCGAGACGATCGAGGTCACCATGCCGATACCGGCCGAAGGACCATCCTTGGGCACCGCGCCTTCGGGCAGGTGGATGTGGATGTCCTTCTTCTGGATCGTCGAAGGCTTGATGCCGTAAGCGGGCGAGCGCGCCTTCACGAAGCTGAAGGCGGCCTGGATCGACTCGCTCATCACGTCGCCGAGCTTGCCGGTCGCCTTGATCTGGCCCTTGCCGGGCACGGTCACGCTTTCGATGGTCAGCAGTTCGCCGCCCACTTCGGTCCAGGCAAGGCCGGTGACGGCGCCCACCTGATGCTCTTCCTCGCCCACGCCGTGGCGGAACTTGCGCACGCCCGCGAAGTCGGAGAGGTTTTCCGGCGTGATCGTGACTTCGCTCGCCTTGCCTTCCAGGATCTGGCGCAGCGACTTGCGCGCCAGCTTGGCGATCTCGCGCTCCAGCGTGCGGACGCCCGCCTCGCGGGTGTAGTAGCGGATCAGGTCGCGCAGGCCTTCCTGGGTCAGCGTGAACTCACCCTTCTTCAGCCCATGCGCCTCGACCTGCTTGCGCACGAGGTGGCGCTCGGCGATCTCGACCTTCTCGTCCTCGGTATAGCCTTCGAGGCGGATGATCTCCATGCGGTCGAGCAGCGGCTGCGGCAGGTTCAGGCTGTTCGCGGTGCAGACGAACATCACGTCCGAAAGGTCGATGTCCAGTTCCAGGTAGTGGTCCTGGAACTTCGAGTTCTGCTCCGGATCCAGCACTTCGAGCAGCGCCGAGGCGGGATCGCCGCGGAAATCCTGGCCCAGCTTGTCGATCTCGTCGAGCAGGAACAGCGGGTTCGACTTGCCGGCCTTCTTGAGGTTGGTGACGATCTTGCCCGGCAGCGAGCCGATGTACGTGCGACGGTGTCCCCGAATTTCGGCTTCGTCGCGCACGCCGCCCAGCGATTGGCGGATGAATTCGCGGCCGGTCGCCTTGGCGATCGACTTGCCCAGCGAGGTCTTGCCCACGCCCGGCGGGCCGACGAGGCACAGGATCGGGCCCTTCAGCTTGTTGGTACGCGCCTGCACGGCCAGGTACTCGACGATGCGATCCTTGACCTTGTCCAGCGCGTAGTGATCGGCGTCGAGGATTTCCTGCGCGGAGGAAATGTCGCGCTTCAGCTTGCTCTTCTTGCCCCAGGGCAGGCCCAGAAGCACGTCGAGGTAATTGCGGATGACCGTGGCTTCGGCGCTCATCGGCTGCATCGAGCGCAGCTTCTTCAGCTCGCCCGTGGCCTTTTCACGCGCTTCCTTCGAGAGACGCGTGCTTTCGATGCGCTCCTGAAGCTCCTGAAGTTCGTTCGCTTCCTCGCCGTCACCGCCGCCGAGTTCCGATTGGATCGCCTTCAGCTGCTCGTTGAGGTAATATTCGCGCTGGGTCTTTTCCATCTGCCGCTTCACGCGGCCACGGATCTTGCGCTCGACCTGCAGGACGCCGAGTTCGCCTTCCATGAAGGAGAAAACCATTTCCAGGCGCTTGAGCGGGTCCGGCTCGGACAGCACGGCCTGCTTGTCGCCCACTTTGGCGGAAAGCTGCGCGGCGATGGTGTCGGCCAGCTTGGCCGCGTCCTCGATGTCACCGAGCTGGTCGCCGGCATCCTGCGAGAGCTTCTTGTTGAGCTTTGCATATTCGCCGAACTGCTCGACCACCGAACGCATCATCGCGGCGGTTTCGGTGCCGTCGGCCTCGACCTGCTCCACGCGCTCGACTTGCGCGACCAGCATCTCGCCCTCGGCGGACTGCTCGGAGCGCAGCGTTTCCAGCTTCGCGCGTTCCTGTCCTTCGACGAGGACGCGCACGGTGCCGTCCGGCAGCTTGAGCAGCTGGAGGACGCTGGCGATCACGCCGGTGTCGTAAAGATCGTCGCGGTCGGGATCGTCGCAGCCGGGATCGAGCTGCGCGAGGAGGAAGATATCCTTTTCACCCGCCATCGCCGCTTCGAGCGCGGCCACCGATTTCTCGCGTCCGACGAAAAGCGGCACGACCATGCCGGGGAACACGACGATGTCGCGCAAGGGAAGCAGGGGAAGCAGGTTCAAGGTCATATCCATTTCAACACACACGCGGGTAGGCTGTGAGCCCCCCGGCCTTCGCGGGACGATATGGGGTCTCTGGCGCCTCACGCAATGGGATTGACGCCGAAAGACTGTGGAAGCGCTAACCGCACCACTTCACCCTTCCCCTAGATCCCGGTTCATAGAAAACACCGGGCCCCTGATCCAATATAGCGCGATTCAGCCGGAGTATCGTCAACCCTGGTGGAAATCGCGGTTCCTGCGCCTGCGCCCGTTCGCCTGTGACGGCGTGGACCAGCGGGCGCAGGAAGGCATCGCATGGATCAGAACGGCATCTTGAAGCCGGGCGGCAGGCCCATGCCCTGCTGGGCCTTGGCCAGTTCCTCGCCGGCGACCGAGTCCGCCTTGACGCGCGCGTCATTGTAGGCAGCGGCGATCAGGTCTTCGAGGATCTGCTTTTCACCCGGCTGCATCAGGCTGTCGTCGATCGACACGCCGATCACGCGGCCCTTGGCCGAGCAGCGGATCTTGACCAGTCCGCCGCCCGAAAGTCCTTCGACTTCCATCGCATCCAGCTTGGTCTGCGCTTCGTCCATCTGCTTCTGGATGGTCTCGGCCGCCTGCTGGGCCGCCTTGAGCATCTCTTCCATCGACTTCATTTCAATGTCTCCAGTTCCGTCCGCCGCCGCCAACGGCAATCGGACGATCATCTTCGATAACTTCGGCTTGCGGGAAAGCGGCCTTGGTGGCCAGGATCAACGGATGCCGGTTCACGGCATCGCTTTCCGCGTTCTTCTTCGCCTCGGCCTGCTCCACCAGGGTGGGCGCGCCCTGCTCGCCGACCTTGTAGACCTCCCAGCGCTCGCCGGTGGCCTTGGTCAGGCAGGCGCGCAGGATGCCGGTGATGTCTTCGCTGAAGCCGGGCGGCTGCGAGAAGCGCAGCAGGCTGGCGCCCAGCTCGACCACCCGCACCTGCATGCGCATGGTATTGGCGCTGGAAAGCTCGCCCATATGCTCGACATCGTCGATCAGCTCTTCCCAGCGGCGCGCGATCATCTCCACACTGGGCGCCGGGGCAGGCGCGGCCGGGACGGGAGCGGCCTGTGCCATGCCCTCGCCCCCAGCGCCGCCTGTTTCCGGCGCACCGGGAGCGACAGGCACCGGCGCGGCAGCGGGGGCCCGCGCGGCCAGCTCTTCCAGCTTCTTCACCAGCGAGCCCGGGTCCGGCATGTCCGAGGCATGCAGGATCCGCAGCAGCGCCATTTGCGCGGCGACCAGCGGATCGGGCGCGGATTTCACTTCCTCGTGCCCCTTGAGCAGGAGCTGCCAGATGCGATGGACCTGCCCGGCCTTGAGCGACTTCGCCCAGCCTTCGATCGCCTCGCGCTCTTCCGCCGAATGGGCATCGTGCGCGCCGCCGGCGACTTGCGCCACGGCGATGCGGTGAACCAGTGTCATCAGCCCGCGCATGATCGCGATCGGCTCGACGCCCAGCGAGAACTGGCGCGCCACGAGTTCGAGCAGTTCGCCGCCCTTGCCGTCGAGAATCGCGGTGACGAGGCCGCGCTGCACGCTCTTGTCCGAAAGGCCGAGCATGTCGCGCACCTTCTCGGCCAGGACCTGCCCCTCGCCATCGAGATCGGCATGGGCGATGGCCTGGTCGAGGATCGAGAGCCCGTCGCGCACCGAACCTTCGGCGGCGGCGGCGACCATGGCCAGCGCCTCGTCCTCGGCTTCCACGCCCTCCAGGCCGCAGACCCGGGCGAAATGCGCGGCCAGCATCGGTGCCGGGATACGGCGCAAGTCGAAGCGCTGGCAGCGGGACAGCACCGTGACCGGCAGCTTGTCCACTTCGGTGGTCGCGAAAAGGAACTTCACATGGGCCGGCGGTTCCTCAAGCGTCTTCAGCAAGGCATTGAAAGCGTTGCGGGAAAGCATGTGGACTTCGTCGATGATGTAAATCTTGTAGCGCGCCGAAACCGCGGCATAGCGCACGGCCTCGATGATCTCGCGCACGTCGTCGACGCCCGTGTGCGAGGCGGCATCCATCTCGATCACGTCGATATGGCGGCCCTCGGCAATCGCCAGGCAGGGCTCGCACTGGCCGCAGGGATCGATGGTCGGGCCGCCCTGCCCGTCCGGGCCGATGCAGTTGAGCGCCTTTGCGATCAGCCGCGCGGTGGACGTCTTGCCCACCCCGCGCACGCCGGTCATCAGGAAGGCATGGGCCAGCCGGTCGCGCTTGATGGCGTTGGCCAGGGTCTGGACCATGGCTTCCTGACCGATCAGTTCGGCGAAAGTCTGCGGACGATACTTGCGCGCCAGCACCCGGTAGGGCTGCGCCGGAGCGGCCGTGGGCTTGCCGGATTCAGGCTTGGCCGGTTCGGCCTTTGCCGGCTCGGGGTTGGCGACAGGCTTGGACACCGCAGCCTCAGGCTTCGCTTCCGCCGGGGCCGGCGTCGATGCGACAGGCGCGGCATCGGGCGCGGATTCGGGCTCGCCGAACATCGACGCCTGACCGGCCTGTTCCAGCTCGGCCTGGGTCGGTGCGGGCGCCTCCTCCTCCTTGTCGTCCCAAGGGGGGGTATCGCCGAACATGTCGCGTGAATCGTCCATCGCGCGTAAACTAGGGACTGGGGACGGGAATGTCAGGGGAAAAGCAATTTGCTCCACAGCCCAGAGCCGAATGCCCCAACCGAAGCGCTGGGCATCGGCGGGTCCGGCAATCATGTTGCATGATGTGGGCTGAAGGAGCCGGGCGACCCGCCGCTATCCGTTGTGGCTGCTTCCTTCCGGACCTGACCAGGTTGGCGAACGCAAACGTCCACCCGACTCCCGGGCGGCCATATGGAGAGACGCGCCCGGTTTGTCCAGCCCGGATTGTCCGGCTTTTCAACAGGGGCTTCGGGCGGGCCATGACGGCGGCGAGCCGTACCGACGCCATAACGGCAGCGGCCCGCGTATCCTTGCCGGAAACGCGGGCCGATTTGCTCAGAAACGTGCGCCGCAGCGCAGCGGATCAGCGGAAATTGTCGGCGTAAGCCTGGATCTTGAGGCGGCGCGGCGGGGTGCTGTGCACTTCGGCCTCGATACCGTAGCGCGCGGCATAGGCCTTGGCCTCTTCCAGGTCCGGGAACCTCAGCGTGACCTGCTGCTGCATGTCGCCGGAACCGGCCCACCCCATCAGGGGATCGGGCTTCTTCGCTTCGGAAGGGGCGAACTCGAGGACCCACTGGTCCAGCAGTGCCTTGCCGGACTGCATGGCGTTCTTCGGGCGCTGATAGATGCGTGCACTCATGGCCGAGCGCTTTGCCTCCGAATCAGGGAGAGAATCAAGCGCAAATCACGTCTTCCCGGATGCTTCTCCTTTTGACCTCTCGAATGCGTTGCGCGTCTTGAGGCTGGGATCCTCGGTCCAGGGCGCGTCGGGCCAGCGATGTCGGGGATACCGCCCCTTCATGTCGCGCTGCACATCGCGCCAGGATCCGCGCCAGAATCCCGGCAAATCGCGGGTTGTCTGGATCGGACGGCCGGCAGGAGACGTCAGCTTGAGAAGGAGCGGCTGCGGCGGCTGGCCAAACGTGGGATGGCGGTCGAGGCCGAACAGGGCCTGAACCCGCACTTCCACGCTTGGCCCGCCCTCGTCCTCGTAATCGATGGCATGCGTGCTCCCCGCCGGACTGCGGAACTCGGGCGGAGCCAGCTTCTCCAGCGCTTGCTGGTCGTCCCAGGCCAGGCGATTGCGCAGCGATTCGGCCAGAGCGCCCTTGTCGATCGCATCGAGCCGCCGCCCGAGCAGCGGCCCCAGCCATGCGTCGAGATCGGCCAGCAGGGCCTGCTCGGAGAGCGCCGCGATCCCCGCGTAGCGCGCCCGGCGCAGCAGCGAGAGCGTGCCCTTGCCGAAAGGCACGAGGTCGAGCCCCTTCTCCCGCACCCGTTCGAGCAGGAACGCGGCGATGGCCTCCGGATCGGGCGCCGGATCGGGGCCGCTGGCCAGCGTGATCGCGCCCAGCCGCCGTTCTAGCCGCGCCTCCACCCGGCCCTCGGCCTCGTTCCAGCGCAGGACGGAGCGGCGCTCGATCCGGTCGGACAGGCCCTGCTCCACGTCCGTCGCCTCCAGCGACGCGCCGGACAGAATCCGCGCGCCCTTGGCCTGGCCTTGGGCGTCGCCGATCACCAGCCATTCGCGCGAGGCCAGCGGCGAGGCCGGGTCGAGCACGTAGCCCCTGCCCCCGGCGGAGAGCCAGTTCTCACCACTCGCATCGCGGCGGCGCGCAACCATGTCGGGCCGCCCCAGCGCCAGCAGAACGCCGGGAGGCACGTCCTGCCTGTCGTCCTCCCCCGCGATCAGCGCGCGGGCCCGGCGCGCCCAGCCCGCCGCAAGCTTGCGAGACGCTTCCGCCCGGGGCGAGCGATCGCCATCCCAGCGCGAGAGGCGCTGCGCCAGATCCTCGCTGCGACCACCCAGCCCACGCTCCTGCAGCAGCAGGGCGAGCCGGGCCGCGACGGGGGCGGCGACGCGCTCGGCGGCATGAAGGATCATCGCCGCCTGCGCGGGGTCCATGGGCAGTGCCGCGACCTTCCGGCCGAAAGCCGTGATCCGGTCGTCTCCATCCAGCGCGCCAAGGGCGACCAGTTGCCGCCGCGCGGCATCCAGAGCGGGCGGCGGCGGCGGATCGAGCCAGGCCATCGCCGCCGGATCGCCTGCACCCCATTGGGCCAGCGACAGCGTCAGCGGCGCCAGGTCGCTGGTGAGCATCTCCGGCGGGTCGAATTCGGGACGCCCGGGATGCGCCGCCTCTTCCCACAGCCGGTAGGCCGTGCCCGGCCCCTGTCGCGCCGCGCGGCCCGCGCGCTGGGCAGCCGAGGCGCGACTCGCGCGGTGTGTCGCCAGCCGGGTGACCCCAGCGGCCTTGTCGAATTCAGCCCGGCGCGACAGGCCGCTGTCGACGACCACGGAAACGCCCTCGAGCGTCAGCGAAGTCTCTGCAATCGCCGTGGAAAGCACGATCCGGCGGCGTCCCTGCGAGTCGCGGCGGATCGCCGCGCGCTGGGCCGCCGGCTCGCATTGGCCATGCAGAGGCAGGACGAGCGCGGCCGGCAGGCGTTCCGCCAGCCGCTCCGCCACCCGGTCGATGTCCCGCACGCCGGGGAGGAAGGCAAGAATGTCCCCCTCCTGCTCGCGCCATGCGGTGAGCACGGCGGACGTCATGGCATCCTCGATTCGCAGGTCGGGCGACCCGCCCAGCCAGCGGATCGCCAGCGGCCACGCCTTGCCCGCACTTTCGATCACCGGCGCATTCCCGCCCAGCAACCGTGAAAAACGCGCGCCGTCGATCGTCGCCGACATGACGACGATGCGCAGATCCTCGCGCAGGACCTGGCTCGATTCGATGGCGAGTGCGAGGCCGAGGTCGCTGTCGAGATGCCGCTCGTGGGCCTCGTCGAACAGCACCGCAGAGACGCCGGACAGCTCCGGATCGGATACGATGGTGGCCACGAAAATCGCCTCGGTCATGATCACGACTCGCGTCTGGGCGGAGCGCTTCACATCGAGACGGGTGACGTAGCCGATCGTTTCCCCGGCTTTCTCGCCCAATTGCTCGGCCATGCGCTCGGCCGCGGCGCGGGCAGCCACGCGGCGCGGCGAAAGCAGGATCACCGTGCCCGTGCACCAGGGCTCCGCCAGCAGTGCCGGAGCCAATGCGGTCGTCTTGCCGGCACCCGGCGGCGCTATCAGCACAGCGTGAGGACCGTCACGCAATGCGGACAGGACTTCGGGCAATACGGCTTGGATGGGAAGGTCGCTCACGCACGACTCCTTAGTGCGCGGGGCGGGAGCGGGAAAGGCTCCAGCCTCGCTGGATCCGGATCCGAAACGGATGAAATTGTTGAAGACGTCTACTCTTCATCAAGGAATCATACCTAAGCAAAACTCTCAGGAGTTCACGTTTTGCCTGACGCCAATGTAATCGAATACAAGATGCACCGCGCCGGGCATTACCCCTTGCCCGTGGCGCAGTACTTGCGTCTGCGCGAACGAATCCCGCCGCTTTATGGACTCTTGTCGGTCAATGCGGCCATCCTGGCCTATACGCATCGTGCGCTGGCCCCCGGATTTCTCACCCTTACGATCCCCGCCGTCCTCATCGCCTGCTGCCTGATTCGCATGCTGGTATGGCTGCGCCCCATCGGCCAGCGCGATCTGGAAGCGGATGTCGCGCTGCGGCGCATGCGCCGGGCGATCTGGCTGGCGCTGGTCTTCGCCATGGCTTTCGCCGTCTGGTCGCTCTGCCTCGACCGTTACGGCGGCCCTTACGAGCACGGCCACGTCGCGGTTTTTGTGTCCGTCACCGTGCTCGGCTGCGTGTTCTGCCTGACGTTCCTGCCCACCGCCGCCCTGCTGATCTGCCTGACGGCACTGGGCATGTTCCTCGTCTATTGCGTGACGACGGGTTCGGCGACGCTCACCGCCGTGGCGATCAACATCGCGCTGGTGGCGGCCGTGATCCTCAAGATCCTGCGCGACACGTACGATTCGTTCGTCGAACTGGAGGTCGCCCAGCGCGACTTGCGCGCCGAACGCCGGCAGGCTCAGGCGCTGGGTGACGAGAACGCCCGGCTGGCGCAGACCGACGCGCTTACCGGCCTGCCCAACCGCCGCTATTTCTTCGCCACGCTCGAAAACCTGCTGGAAAGCGGCGAAGACAGAGTCTTCTGCGTCGGCCTGATAGATCTGGATCGCTTCAAGCCCGTCAACGATACTTACGGCCATGCCCAGGGCGACCGGCTGCTCCAGGTCATCGGCACGCGCCTCATCGCGCAGTGCGATCCCAGCGTGACGATCGCCCGCCTAGGCGGCGACGAATTCGGCTTCATCGTGCCCGGTGGCCCCGACGAGGCGGAGGCGATCGCGCAGAAGTTCTGCGCCGCCATCCGCAGCCCGGCCCGGATCGGCGAAGTGACGATGGCCGTCGGCGGATCGGCGGGAATTGCGATCTATCCGGAAAGCGCGCGCACCGCGCATTCGCTTTACGACCGCGCCGACTTTGCACTCTACCATGCCAAGAATCACCGGCGCGGCCAGTGCGTGCGCTTTTCCGATCACCTGGAAACCCTGATCCGTTCCGAGCAGGCACTCGATGCGGCGATGCAGAGCGCGGACCTCTCGCGCGAACTCTCGGTCGCCTATCAGCCGATCATCGCCACTGAAAGCAACCAGCCAGTCGGCTTCGAATGCCTCGCCCGCTGGACCTCGCCTACGCTGGGCGTGATCGCGCCGGAAATGATGATCGCCGCGGCCGAACGCGTGGGCCGTGCCCGCGAAGTGACGGCGACCCTGTTCGATCATGCGCTCGATACCCTGGCCCGCCTGCCGCACCCCATCTCGGTCTCGTTCAACTTGTCGGGCCACGACATTTCGGACGCCGAGACAATCGGCACTTTGCTCGAACGGATCGAAACGAGCGGCAGCGACGCCCGTCGCCTGCTCTTCGAAATCACCGAAACGACCCTGATCGCCGAACTCGACACCGCTCGTATCGTTCTGGAGCGCCTGCGCGCCACCGGCGCCCGGATTGCGCTGGACGACTTCGGCACCGGCTATTCGAGCCTTTCTTCGCTGCACCAGTTGCCGCTCGACATGGTCAAGATCGACCGCAGCTTCGCGCCCCGGCTCGACGAGACCGTGGGCCGCCGCCTGATCTCGGCAATCCGTAACCTTGCGCGCGCGCTCTCGCTGGAATGCGTGATCGAAGGGATCGAGACCGAAGACCAGCTCCTCAGCGCCCGGATCGCCGGGTTCTCGCTGGCCCAGGGCTTCCACATCGCCCGGCCCATGTCGCTGGATGATATGCTGGCCCGGATCGAGACCTCTTCCAAGACCTGGCACATGGCCTGATCGGGCGGCCTGACCGGGCGGCTAGGCCTGGTTCAGTCCGCCATCCGCTTTCGCGGCCCGTTCAGATGTCGCTCTTGGTCCCGTAGTCGATGCGGATGCGCACCCAGGTCCCCAGTTGCGGCTTGCCGTTGATGCGCGGCGGAAGAACCTCGAACTGCCACGCCGCATTGAGCACCGCCCGGCCGAAGCCAGACCCGCGCGGCGATTCGCCCAGG
Organism: Novosphingobium sp. PhB55; assembly: GCF_004368805.1. Lineage (NCBI taxonomy): Bacteria > Pseudomonadati > Pseudomonadota > Alphaproteobacteria > Sphingomonadales > Sphingomonadaceae > Novosphingobium > Novosphingobium sp. PhB55. The sequence continues at coordinate 733,276 of NZ_SODQ01000001.1, forward strand.
ATCTGGCAGTTGTCGACCTTGTAATGTTCCATGGTCTGGCAGGCGATCATGCCCCAGCCGGTATTGGGCCGCTTTTCCGGCAAGTACCCGCCAAGCTGCGCATCGGTGGGTCGGCGGAACCAGTCCGCGTTGTAAAGCGTCGCGCCGCCAGGGCCTTCGCCGGGGCCGTAAGTCCCGCCCGAACCGCCCGGTGCCGGAGCACCCTGCGCCAGCCCCTGCCCCTTCATCTTGCCGATATCCGCCGCGGCGAAGTCCTGGCTCGACATCTTGAGGAAGGTGAAAGCGGGCTTCTTCTCCACCGGCGTTTCGACAGGTGGCGTCGGCACTTTTTCCTGCACCACCGCGGCCTGCTGCTTCTGCTCGACCTTCTTTTCCTCGCGCTGCTTGGGCTGGGCCGGTTTGTCCCCGCCCTTGTCGCGATCATGGTCGACGACATCGAACGTGGTCAGCGCGGTCGTCTTCTTCGCAAGTTCGGGAACGAGGCCCGTCTGGTAGATGGCCAGCAACAGCGCAAGAAGGATCAGCCCCGCAGAGAGGAACGATGATACGAGGCGTTGGCGCGGCGAGCCGGGTTGATAACCCGACGGCGCCTGCTCGGATTCGGAGGGCATGACGCGGCCTGAATAGGGTGCTTCCCCTGCCACCGCAATTGCGGCCTTATTGCAACTTCATTGCACGGTGGACTGTTGCGCGAAAAGCCCACCGTGCGAGCGATGCCGGGCACCCGCCACCGCCCAACATCCTTGAAAATAGCGGAAATTCAGCCCGTCAAACCCAGGAACCGGAACGGTGCATGGTCCACGAAGTCCTTGTTCGCCTCGCCCGAGAAGGTGTGATCCTGATCTGGACCGAGATCGAGCTTCTTCACTTTGCCCGTCTCCTTCGAGAAATCGATCTTCTTCAGGTCGACCCAGAAGGTGTTGGGCGTCAAAGCCGATTCGAAGAAGTACAGCTGCCGCTTGTGATCGAAGACGATGCGCCAGCGGGTGGATGAGATGTTCGGTTCTTCCGGAGTGTTGATGCCATAGGGCACCGAGGCATTGCGGATCACGCTGAACACCGCGGCGAGCGCCTTGTTGGGGTCCGGCTCCTTGGGAATGGCGTTGATATAGAAGGAAGCTCGCGCGAAGCGATCCGCCGCGCGGTTAGTGCCCGGCAGCATGGTCGTGCCGCCGATGCCTTTCCAGTAGGTATTGAGTGCCAGTTGCTCGTCGTAAGTCGGCGAATTGGTCATGACCTGGAACTGGCGACCGTGATGGATCACCTGCTTGCCGCCGATATACTCGACGATGGCGCTGTCTCCCGTGGCGTCCGACATGGAGAGGTGCACGGTCGTCAGGCGGTTCTCGCCCGGCACACTGTCGGTGACGACCGTGAAAGGCTCCTTTTCGAACGCCGCCACGGCCTCGGCAACGGTCGCGAAGTTGTCGAGCGCATATTGCGCCCAGGCCGCGATCGTCAGCCCCGGCTTACCCTTGCCGTCGAAATGCGGATATTCCGATTCGACCAGCCAGAGCATGTTGGCGTTGAGCCCTTTCTCGTTGACACCGTCCGTGCTGGAGACGTCATAGCCGCTGACGACGACGCTGCCGTATTTCGAAGTCCACTTGATGGAATTGGCCCCTGCCTCGCCGGTCCGCGCCATGCCCCGCGGCAGAATCCACAAGTTGGAGACGATGTCGCTCTTCCAGTCCATCGAGCGGGCCGTGATGACGTTGTCGTTCGGCCCCAGATAGACTGCCCGCGTGCAGGCATCGGCGGCGACACCCGCGGTCAGCAGGCCCGGCACGGCCAGCGCGCAAAGCGCCCGCCCGAATGTGGTCGTCATGCGCATCGGCAATTCTCCTCGTGGCAACGGAGCAATCAGAAGAGCATCGACAGTCCCATCAGCGGGCCGCGTTGCTGCATGTCCCAGACGAACTTGCCGCGCCCGGTGAAATCGGGCTGGTCGTAATCCTCGTAGATGAAGCGATAGCCTGCCCGCAGGATCGTGCGCTGTCCGAAGACATGCGTGCGGTACCCCAGCATGGCGACAGCATTGACGCTGATGTCGGAGCCGGCGCCGAAGCCGCCCACGTCGGCCTGGGCGAAAAGATTCCAGCGCCGCGAGAGATCGGCATTCATGCGCAGACCCACGAAGGGATCGACCCAGTTCGCCCCTTTCGCCGTCTGCAGGGCCAGGGGCGCGACGGCGGCGCTGGCTTTCAGGTCGGTCCAGCGCAGGCCCACGGTCGGTTCGAAAGAGACGTTCCGGGGATTGCCGAAGGCCGTCTCGCCCGGAAGCGGAACGATCCAGGCCTTGTAGTAGAACCCGCCCGCCACGCGCGTGGTGCGGATGCTGAGATCCACGGGCAGCGACAGCACCTGCTCGGTCTGCGAGGTCTTCACATGCTGGGCATCGAGATATCCGCCCCAGCGGCCGTTCACCGCTTCGACGGTTCCCATGGCCGCAAGGTCGAGATGGTGGAAGATATCGCCGAAGGGCAAATGCGCCTGAGTCTGCAACCCGGCCAGGCCAAGGTCGCCGCCAATGGAAGCGCCCCAGACATAAGGACTGACGATGAGCGTCCAGCCGGTGCCGCCGCGTCCGGCCGGAGGGGGCATCGGGACCCGCCCTTCATCGACGGTATCGACAGAAACGCCGCCGGCCTGACCGCCAGAGGCATCATCCGGAGCACCTTGCGCCCTCGCCTCGGAAAGTCCGGCAAGCCCACAAAGCAGGATGCCCGCGAGAAGGAACCGAAATGAGGATCGACCACTTCGAACCAACGACGATCTCCCGAGGCAGGAACTCGTAACGCCGCGAACCTATAGCCATTTTCCTATAGTATCAACCTAATAGATCGAAGCTTTACTCATTTACTCCGGCAGCCTCGTCGCAAGATTTCCAGCGACATTAAAGTTACGCCAACGATAACTATCGGCAGAGCACATACGAAAACGCCGGACAGATGCTGCCCGGCGTCCGATAACGAAGATGGAAAAGCCCGAAGCTCAGTAGCGGCGCGCCACCGCGAACTCGACCGCTTCGCACATGGCCTCCCGCGCCGCGCCGGCGGGGAAGATCGAGAGCGAATCGATGGCCCGCTGGGCATAGAGACGCGCGCGTTCCCGCGTCGCCTCCACGCAGCCGTGGCGGTTGATGAGTTCCACGGCGTGGGCCAGGTCCTCATCCTCGGTGCGGAAACCGGCGATGGCGTCTTCCCAGAACTTGCGTTCCTCGGCATTGCCGCGCGCATAGGCCAGGATCACCGGCAGGGTCATCTTGCCCTCGCGGAAATCGTCACCCTTGTCCTTGCCCGATTCGGAGGCTTCCGAATCGTAGTCGATGGCGTCGTCGACCAGCTGGAACGCGATGCCGAGATTGCGGCCATAGGCGTCGAGCGCGTGCTCCTCCGCTTCGTTCTTTTCAGCAACGATCGCCGGAATGCGCGTGGCGGCGGCGAAGAGCGCCGCGGTCTTGGAACCGATGATCTGGAGGTAGTGCTCCTCGCTCGTCTCGATCCGGCGCTGGGCGGTCAACTGATCGACCTCGCCCTCGGCAATGATCGAGCTGGCCTTGGAGAAGATCTTGAGGACCTTGAGGCTGCCGTCTTCCACCATCAATTCGAAGGCGCGCGTGAACAGGAAATCGCCCACCAGAACCGTCGCGGGATTGCCGAAGACGATATTGGCGGCGGCCTTGCCGCGGCGCATGTCCGAACCGTCGACGACATCGTCATGAAGCAGCGTGGCGGTGTGAAGGAATTCCACGGCCGCGGCCAGCTTGTGATGGCGGGTCCCTTGATAGCCGCACAGCTCCGCCGCCGCGACCATCAGCATCGGGCGCATGCGCTTGCCACCGCCCGAGATCAGATGCCCGGCAAGCGCCGGGATGAGCGGAATCTCGCTCTGCATCCGGTCCAGAATGACGGCGTTGACGCTGTTCATGCCGGGAGCGGTGAGCGCCAGCATGGGAGCGAGGGTAGGCTGCGACCCGCGTGCGCGCAGGGGAATGACATCGGCACTCATCGACCCGCGCATTGCGCGTTCGGCGTCCGTAACGCAAGAGCGAATGCCACGGGACGGTCGAACGCCCCGACTGGAAGAGGCGGCGAACCCGTGCTAGCGGACCACGCGATGACCCAGGACACTCCCGCAGCCGACCTCGTACTCGCCGGTTTCCGTGCGAGCATCGACAATATCGACGCCGCTCTGATCCACATGTTGGCGGAACGCTTCCGGATCACCCAGGCGGTAGGCGCCTATAAGGCGAAGAACGACCTTCCCGCCTCCGACCCCGGCCGCGAGGAACGCCAGATCGTGCGTCTGCGCAAGCTGGCGGAAGACGCCCATCTCGACCCCGATTTCGGCGAGAAGTTCATCCGCTTCATCATCGACGAAGTGATCCGCCACCACGAGCGCGCGAAGAACCAGGCCTGAGCCCAGGCTTTCAGGGAATCGGATCCGTATATGGAGCCGTCGTCCCGGGATGGCCCGGGACGGCAGCTCCTGCAGGAAAAGCTGGCCTGGAAGTTCAGTCTTCCACCAGATCCTGAAGCTTCGACATCAGCGTCTGGATACGCGTGGCCGCTTCGGTGAAGGTCGCCACGTCCTCGCGGTTGTTGTTGCCGCGCGCTTCCTTGGCAGCTTCGACATAGCCTTCGAGATCGGCTTCGAGGGCGTCGACGATGATTTCGATCTCGTCCGACGACAGCGACAGGTTGATGGAATCGGTCATGAAAGGGTCCTTGATCTGGTAAACCGCGCCAATGGGGATGAATGAACGGAGCCGCAACCGCCTCTGCGCCGGTTCCCACGAAAATCCCGTCCGAAGCTGAATACGGGAAGCCGGGCGCCGGATGGGACCGTGAACCTAGGCATCGACCCGCGGCAGCTTGAGCTTGACCAGCAAGCCGCCAAGGTCCTCGCTCTCGTCGAGTTCCACGGTGCCGCCGTAGATTTCCACGACATCGCGCACGATGGCAAGGCCCAGCCCGGTGCCGGGCTTGCCGGTATCGAGACGCGCGCCGCGATCGAAGATGCGGATACGCTCGGTTTCGGGAATGCCCATGCCGTCGTCCTCGATCCACACTTCGCACAAGCGCGAAGTGCGATCGGGGTCCACCGTCACGAACACGCTGCCGCCGCCATACTTGGCCGCATTCTCGATCAGGTTGCCGAGAATCTCCTCGAGATCCTGCTTTTCGAGGGCCACGACGGCGTCGTGATTGCCGTCCAGGTCCAGCCGCGCCTGGTCGTAGAGCCGCTCCACCGCGCGCAGCACGGCCTCCAGGCTCGGCCAGACTTCCGCGCGCGATTGCCCGACGGCGCGGCGGCCAACCGCCCGCGCCCGCGCCAGATGGTGATCGACCTGGCGGCGCATGACCGCCGCTTCGCGAATCACGGTGTCCGAGAGATCGGGCGCCTTGGCCGTGGCCGCGTTCATAACCACGGTAAGCGGCGTCTTGAGCGCGTGAGCGAGGTTGCCGGCATGCATGCGCGCTTCCTCGGCCTGTCTTTCGGTATGAGCGAGCAGTGCATTCAGCTCGTCGACCAGCGGTTCCACTTCCTGCGGCAGCGGCTGGGTGACGCGGCTGGCGCCGGTCGTGCGCAGCTTCTGGATTGCGCGGCGCACATGGCGCAGCGGGAACAGGCCGTACCAGGTCTGCATGCCCGCCATGAGCAGCAGGCCGAAGCCCAGCGCGACGAAGCTATAGACGAGAATGCCGCGCACCATCTTGATCTGGTCGTTCAGATCGACCCGGCTGGCCGCGACCGTGAACATCCACTGGGCATCGCTGCCCGGCAGGATCACCGCCCGCTCCATCACGCGCAGGGGCTCGCCGGGGAACTGCGGGCTGTCATAGACGTGTTGCTGGGCGTCGAAATGCTCGGGCGGCACGTTGATGCTGCGGTCCCAGAGCGAACGCGACGGGAAATCCTCATGGCCCTTGGCGCGAATCTGCCAGTAGAGCCCGGAATTGGGCTCCAGAAAGCGCTGGTCGCCCAGCGGACGGATAAAGAAGACTTCGCCGTCCGGCCCGATTTCCACCGAGCCGATCATGCCGGTGAGCATGTAGCCAAGTTGCTCGTCGAAATTGCGCGTGATGAGGCCGGTCAGCGTCCGGTCGAGCGCCAGCCCGCCGACCAGCAGCAGGATGAAGATCCATCCCGCCGCGATCAGCATCATGCGGCGCGCGAGCGAGCCGGTATTGGCGGCCCGCACCTGGGCGCCGCCGCTCTCTCCGGTTCCCGGCGCGTTGGACCCGGCTTCGCTGGCCCCCGCCGCACCGGCCCCCGCTACACCGGCAGCCGCCGCACGGGACGCTTTCGTGCCGGATCCCGCTTCCGGGAGGCCCGGTTCCGGGGCTGACACGTCAGCCGCGGCCGGGTTCTGCGGGGTCGTCGAGGCTGTAGCCAAGGCCACGGATCGTCGTGATGACATCGGCACCCAGCTTCTTGCGGATGCGCGTGACGAAGACCTCGATCGTGTTCGAATCGCGGTCGAAATCCTGATCGTAGATGTGCTCGATCAGTTCGGTGCGGCTGACCACCTTACCCTTGTGGTGCATCAGGTAGGACAGCAGCTTGTATTCCTGCGCGGTCAGCTTGACCGGCTCCCCGGCCAGGGTGACGCGGCCCGAACGGGTGTCCAGCCGCACGTCGCCGGCGGTCAGTTCGCTGGAAGTGTTGCCCGAGGCACGGCGGATCAGCGCGCGCAGGCGGGCGATCAGTTCCTCGGTCTGGAAGGGCTTGGCCAGATAGTCGTCCGCGCCGGCGTCGAGCCCGGCCACCTTGTCGGACCAGGAATCGCGGGCGGTGAGCACCAGGACGGGGAAATTGCGCCCTTCCCTGCGCCACATGCCCAGCACGGTGAGGCCATCGATCTCCGGCAGGCCAAGGTCGAGGATAACGGCGTCGTATTCCTCGGTCGAACCCAGGAAGTGGCCGTCCTCGCCATCGACGGACAAGTCTACGGCATATCCGGTCTGTTCCAGCGTGGTCTTGAGCTGGTTGCCGAGCGTGGGTTCATCCTCGACGATCAGGATGCGCAATTCGGTCTCTCCCTAAGAGGGCGGGCCCAATGAAAGTGGGCCGGTGGGGGCGGAGTTCAAATGGGGCGAAAGCCCGGCAGCGTCAAGCGACGGCCCCCGCGTTGGTTCCCGCGGATCGACGGGCCTGCGCTTCTACGCGGCATCGTTCAACGCGATTGGCCGATCACCCGCCCCGTGCGCGCGTCGACATCGACGTAGTAGACCTTGCCGCTCTGGATGAACTTCAGGCGATAGGCCATGGCGGCCGAATCGTAATCCGGGCCGAGATATTGCTTCCCGGACATGCGCGGCAGAACGATCTGCTCGATCTCGCGGATGGACAGGATGTTGCCGGCCTTGCGTTCGCGGCGCACCTCACCCTGCTCGCCGCCGGGATCGGCTGCATGCGCAGTCAGCGTGGGCACGACCGACCCGAAGGCCGCAAGAGCCAGCGCGGCAGGGGCCGCCAGGAAAGAAAGAGCCTGTTTCATATCGACTTGCTGCCTAAGCCCGCCGCCTTGAACAAGTCCTGAATGTGGCAGGAAGGCAGCGCCGGATCGGAGGTGTGGCCGAAAGTCCACGCTCGCGATGCCGCGCCGTGCGGCTTGCCAGCCCCCCGCCCGGCCCTGTAGGGCGCCGAGCCATGGCAATCGCACCTATTCTCAGCTGGGAAGGCCTCGGCCTGATCCAGGGCTCCGGCTGGCTCTTCCAGGACCTCGACATCAACATCGCCCCGCGCGACCGGCTGGCGCTGATCGGGCGCAACGGCGCGGGCAAGACCACGCTGCTCAAGCTGATTGCCGGCAGCGTCGATGCGGACAAGGGCACGCGCTCGGTCCAGCCCGGCACCCGCGTGGTCACGCTGGAACAGGACCCATTCTTCACCGGGTTCGACACCCTTCTCGATTTCGCCATTCACGGCGACGATGCCCCGCCGCGCCACGAAGTCGAATCGATCGCCGATCAGCTCGGCATCGACCTCTCGCGCGAGGCGAAGAGCGCCAGCGGCGGTGAACGCCGCCGCGCCGCCCTGTGCCGTGCCCTCGCCTCCGAGCCCGACCTGCTGCTGCTGGACGAGCCGACCAACCACCTCGACCTTGCCGCGATCGACTGGCTGGAATCCTGGCTGCAGCGCTACAACGGCGCTTTCGTGGTAATCAGCCACGACCGCACCTTCCTGACCCGCCTGACCAATGCGACGCTCTGGCTCGACCGCGGCAGCATGCGCCGCAGGGACATCGGCTTCGGCGGCTACGAGGCCTGGGAAAACGAGGTCTACGCCGAAGAGGAACGCGCGGCCCAGAAGCTGGACGCCAAGCTCAAGATCGAGGCGCACTGGCTGGAACGCGGCGTGACCGCGCGGCGCAAGCGCAACCAGGGGCGCCTTGCCAAGCTCTGGGAAATGCGGGCCCAGCGCGCCGCGATGATGGGGCCGCAAGGCGCCGCCAAGCTCGCCGTCGTGGCGGACGACAGCAAGACCAAGTCCGTCATCGTCGCCGAGCACGTCACCAAGACGTTTGGAACCGGAGAGGCCGCCCGCACGGTCATCAAGGACTTCAACTTGCGCATCCAGCGCGGCGACCGCATCGGCATCGTCGGCTCCAACGGCTCGGGCAAGACGACGCTGCTGAAGCTGCTGATCGGCGAATTGCAGCCGGATTCCGGCACCGTGACGCGCGCCGCCACGCTCGACGCCACCGTCATCGACCAGCAGCGCAGCCGCATGAGCCCGGAAATGCGCATTCGCGACGTCCTGGCCGAGGGCGGGGACTGGATCGACGTGGTGGGCGTGCGCAAGCACATCCAGGGCTATCTCAAGGACTTCCTGTTCGATCCCGGTCTGGTCGAGGCGAAAGTGGGCACGCTTTCGGGCGGCGAGCGCTCTCGCCTGCTGTTCGCCCGCGAATTCGCGCGAACATCGAACCTGCTGGTACTGGACGAACCCACCAACGACCTCGACCTCGAAACGCTCGACCTGCTTCAGGAAGTGATCGCGGACTACAACGGCACAGTGCTGATCGTCAGCCACGACCGCGATTTCCTCGACCGCACGGTCAACGTCACGCTCGGCCTCGACGGCACCGGCCATATCGATGTGATCGCCGGCGGCTATGCGGATTGGGAAGCCAAGCGCCGCCAGCGCACCGCCAGCGGCAAGGCCAAGACGAAGGAGAGCGCCAATACCGCCGCTCCGCCGCCGCCTAAGAAGGGCAAGCTGTCCTACAAGGACCAGCGCGACTACGAGCTGTTGCCCAAGCGGATCGAGGAACTGGAAGCCGCCATTGCCCGCGACGAAGCGGCCATGGCCGATCCCGCGCTCTACACCCGCGATCCGGCGAAATTCGCCAGCCTGACCGCCGCTATCGACAAGTCGCGCGGCGAAAAGGAAGCCGCGGAAGAACGCTGGCTGGAACTGGCCGAACTGGTCGAGGGATAAGGGAGCCTGGTGCCGAGGCGCGGCAGGCGGGCAAGCCACCGCGCCTGCCCACCGTCCCTTGCCAAGACGGCTCGCCGGGGCGATGAGGGAAACCAGATCGGTTAGCCCTCTGCCAAGGCTGAGCCGGATCGGCAAGGGGCCAGCTTCTCGATGATCAACCGCATTCGCGACATCCGGCTTCAGAAGGGCCTGACCCTGGCCGATGTCGCCGCCGCGTGCCGGCCCGTCACGACCGCGCAGACCATCGGCCGCCTCGAGACGGGCATGCGTAATCTCTCGCTCGTCTGGATGAACCGGATCGCCCAGGCGCTGGGTGTCGATCCGGAGAGCCTCCTGCGCAGCGAGGCCAGCGAGCCGGTCATGGTCGTGGCTCTCCTCTCCGAAAGCGGCGCCGAAAGCCCGCGTCTCCGGCGCGAGGCCCTGCTGCCGAGCGATCTTGCCGCCGACCTGCCGTGGATGGTGATGGAAGTGGAGGCGACCTGCGGCGAATACCGCACCGGAGACCAGGTCTGGCTGCGACAGACGCCCCTGCACGAGGCTTCGCGCCTGCTGAACCGCGACGTGCTCGCCCCACTCCCCGGCGGCCGATTCGCATTCGGAAGGCTGATCGAGGGCGGCGGCGAGGCGCTGCTCCTGCTGCCCCCGATCAGCGGCCAGCCGCCCGTACCGGTGGAACATCCCCAGTGGCTGGCCGTTGCGGACATGCTCGTCAGAAAGCTCTAACTTTCCGCCTCTAAAGGGAAGCCATGCGCATCCTCTCCATTGCCACGCTGTTTCCGAATCCGGTGAAGCCGTCCTTCGGCGTCTTCGTCGGCAACCAGATGCGGGCGATCGTCGCCGGGGGCGAGGTGGACCTTACCATGGTCAGCCCCATCGGCATTCCGCCCTGGCCGCTGTCCCGCCGCCATCCCTACGACAAGCTCAGGCACATTCCCGAATCCAGCAGCAGCGCCGGCTTCGAAGTGCACTATCCCAAGTTCACGCTGATCCCGAAGATCGGCGGCGACACCAATCCCGGCCGGATCGCCCGCGCCGTGCTGCCGCTCGTCCGCCGCCTTCATGCCGAGCGGCCGTTCGACCTGGTCGATGCGCAGTTCTTCTTCCCGGACGGCCCCGCCGCCGCGCTGATCGCGCGCGAACTGGGGCTGCCGCTCACCATCAAGTCGCGCGGGGCGGACATCCATTACTGGGGACAGCGCCCCGTTGCGCTCAAGCAGATGCAGCGGGCGGCGCAGCAGGCCGCCGGAATGCTGGCGGTCAGCGAGGCCTTGCGCAGCGACATGATCGCCCTGGGCATGCCCGCCGAACGGATCGGCGTTCATTACACCGGCCTCGACCATGAGCGCTTCCACCCCGTAGCACGCGGCGCCGCCCGGGCGCTCGTCTCGGCGATGCCCAACCTCGGGGTCTGGTCGGAAGGGCCGCTGATCGTCACGCCCGGCTCGCTGATCCCCCGCAAGGGGCAGCGCCTCGTGATCGAGGCACTCACTCACCTGCCCGGCGCGCGTCTCGCCCTTGCCGGCACGGGCGAGGACGACAAGTCGCTCCATGCCCTGGCAGACTGGCTGGGCGTGGCCGACCGGGTGCAGTTCCTCGGCCTCGTCGGCCATGACCTGCTGCCCCATGTCCTTTGCGCGGCCGACGTGCTGGTCCTGCCTTCGGCCAGCGAGGGCCTTGCCAATGTCTGGGTGGAAGGACTGGCCTGCGGCACGCCGATCGTCATCCCCGACATCGGCGGCGCCCGCGAGGTGGTGAAGGACGAAAGCGCCGGGCGCATCATCACCGAGCGCACCCCCGAAGCGATCGCCGATGCCGTGCGCGACATCCTGGCCGATCCGCCGAGCCAGCAGGACGTTTCCGCGAACGTCAGCAGATTCTCCTGGGGCGTGAATGCCCAGAACCTCGTGCGCTTCTGGCGCGACGTGCTTGCGGGCGAGCCGGTCTACGCTGCGGCCTGATACGAAAAGGGCCGCTCCCTTGCAGGAACGGCCCTTTCGTCAGCGTGAGGTGCTTCGGCTCAGGGCCGCGCGCCGCCCTCGCGGGCGAGGCGTTCCTGGCGGTCGATATCGGTTTCCGTCTTCACGAAGGAGTCCGACTTCACGCCCAGCCAGATCAGGATCGGCGCGGACATGAAGATCGAGCTGTAGGTGCCGATGAAGATGCCCAGCGTGATGGCGGCGGTGAAACCGAAGATCACGTCGGGACCGAGCAGCAGCAGCGAGACGAGCATGATCAGCACCGAAAGCGAGGTCGCGATCGTGCGCGACAGCGTCTCGTTCACCGAGAGGTCGAGCAGCTCGCTCATCGGCATGCGGCGGTGCTTCTTCATGTTCTCGCGGATACGGTCGTAAACCACGATCTTGTCGTTCAGCGAGTAGCCCAGCAGCGTCAGCAGCGCGGCGACGATGTTGAGGTCGAACTCCATCTGCGTCAGCGAGAACATGCCCACGGTGAGCAGGATGTCCTGCACCAGCGCGAACAGCGCGCCGGCGGCGAACTGCCATTCGAACCGGATCCAGATGTAGATCGAGATACAGATCATCGCCAGGCCGAGGGCGAGCATGCCGGTGTGGAACAGCTCGCCGGAGACTTTGCCCGAGACCGAGTCGACGCCGTCGACACGGGCGTCGGCGAAGTCATGACGCACCTTTTCGGTGATCTTGCGCGCCATGCCGTCGGCCAGCTTCGGATTGTCCTCCGCACCTTCCGGCAGCTTCATGCGGACCGAGACTTCGTTGGGCTTGCCGAACGTCTGGATCACCGGCTCGCCGAAGCCGAGCGAATCCACGCTGTCGCGCAGCTTGCCGACCGGCGCCGTGGCGCTCTGCTCGAACGTCACGCGGATCATCTGGCCGCCGACGAAGTCGACGCCCAGGTTGAGGCCATGCGTGAACAGCAGCACGATCGATGCCGCCATCGCCAGCAGGTTGGTGATGAAGAACGGCCACTGCCAGCGCAGGAAGTGGATGTTCGTGTGATCGGGAATGAGCTTGAGGAGCTTCATGCGCCAGTACCTTTATACGTTCAGGTCGCTGGGACGGGTGCGACGCAGCCAGCCCGCAACCCACATCCGGCTCATCGTGACGGCGGTGAACACCGAAGTCGCGATACCGATCATGAGGACGACCGCGAAACCGCGGACCGGACCCGAGCCGAAGGCGAACATCAGCACCGCCGAGATGGCATTGGTGATGTTGGCGTCGAAGATGGCGCGGCTCGCCTCCTTGTAGCCCAGCTCGACCGACTGCACCACGCGGCGGCCGCGATGGCGTTCCTCGCGGATACGCTCGTTGATGAGCACGTTGGCGTCGACGGCCGCACCGATCGTCAGCACGAAGCCGGCGATGCCGGGAAGCGTCAGGGTGGTGCCCAGCACCGCCATCACGCCCAGGATCATCAGCACGTTGATGACCAGCGCCAGGTTCGCATAGGCACCGAGGCGGCCATAGGTCAGGAAGATGAACACCATCAGCAGCAGCGAGCCGACGCCCATGGCGACGACGCCCTTCTGGATCGAATCGGCGCCGAGGTCGGGACCGACGGTGCGCTCCTCGACGACGGTCAGATCGACCGGAAGCGCGCCCGAACGCAGGGCGATGGCGAGCTGCGTGGCCGACTGGACGTTGAAGCTGCCCGAGATCTGGGCGCTGCCGCCCAGGATCGGTTCGTTGATGCTGGGCGCGGAGAGCACTTTGCCGTCGAGGATGATGGCGAAGCGCTTGTTGACGTTCTCGGTCGTCAGCTTGGCGAACTTCTCGCCGCCCTGCTGATTGAAGGTGATCGAGACGACCGCCGCGTTGGTCTTCGGTTCGAAGGCCTGCTTGGCATCGGTCAGCTCGTCGCCCTTGATGCCGCCCAGACGCTTCACCGCAATGGCGGGAACGCCGCCGGCAGCCGGCGAAGTGGGATCGGCGTAAGGCACGATCTCGTCGCCCGGAGGCACGATGCCCTTGGCCAGATCGCTGGGCACGGCCGTTTCGTCGACCAGCTTGAATTCGAGCTTGGCGGTCTGGCCAAGCAGGTTCTTCAGCGCCTGCGGGTCCTGGAGGCCGGGCACCTGCACGTCGATGCGGGTACCGCCGAGACGGCGGATGTCGGGCTCCTTGGTGCCGAGCGCGTCGATGCGCTTGCGGACCACTTCGACCGCGGTTTCCATCGCGTTGCTGATCGCCAGGTCGATACCGGCCTGGGTCGGCACGAGGATGAAGCGCGTGCCGTCCTGTACAGTGATGTCCCAGTCACGCTGGCCGGTCAGGCCCGCGCCGGAGGTCAGCGGCAGGATCGCTTCCCGCGCGGCATCCACCTGCGAAGCGTCGCGCACGGTGAAGGCCAGCTGGCCGCCGTTGCTGGAAAAATCGCCGATGGCGATGGTCGGGCTGGCCTGGCGCAGCCGCGTGCGCACGGATTCTTCCATGCCTTCCAGGCGCTGCTGGACGACCTGCTTGCGGTCGGCCTCCAGCAGGAGGCGGCTGCCGCCGGCCAGGTCGAGGCCGAGATTGATCTTTGGCTCCGGCAGGAATGCGGGCCAGCGCGCATTGGTCAGCGAGACCAGCGACGGCACGGCGCAAAGGGCGATGACGATCGTCAGCGCCCAGTACCAGAGCTTCTTCCAGGTAGGAAATTCGAGCATAGCCTGTGGCTTCTCTCCGAAAGAGCGCCCGGTCCAGGGCGCTCCATGATATCGGGAATCGCCAGGTTCAGCCCGGCGATGCCGGAAATTCAGTCGTTTGCGGGCTTCGAGCCGGCCGGCGGGATCACATCGACGATGGTCGACTTGACCGCCTTGACGACGACGCCCTGCGCAAGCTGGATATCGGCGTAGTTGTCGTCGATCTTGACGATCTTGCCGACGAGGCCGCCTCCGGTCAGCACTTCGTCACCCTTCTTGAGCGCCGAAAGCTTGTTCTTGTGCTCCTTCTGCTGCTTCATCTGCGGACGCAGGATGAGGAACCAGAAGATCACCGCCATCGCGACGAAGGGCAGGTACTGGATCCATGCCGGCGGCGCGCCGGCAGGAGCGGCGGCGGCGAGCTGGTTGAGAATCGAGCTTTGCATTGAACTGAAGGGCCTTCTCGTCGTGTTCGTGCCGGCGCGGCAATACGCGGCATCCGATCTGCCGCACGCCTCGCCGGGAAAATCCATTCATGGACTTTGCCGGATGCGCGCGGTTAGCAACAAAGCGGAGCACTGGCAACGCGCGGCCTTCCTGCGGAAAGCCGCCATCCCCCGTGGGCCTCACCGAAGCCGTCGCCAAATAGGTATCCACAAGTGCCGTTCAAGCACCGTGAAGAAAGTGTCATTCAGACGCTTGCGCTCTCGAAAAAGGCCTCCTATAGGCCGCGCTCCGGTCGGGACGTAGCGCAGCCTGGTAGCGCATCACACTGGGGGTGTGGGGGTCGGAGGTTCGAATCCTCTCGTCCCGACCAATGAAAAACGCCGTCTCCTGCTTCGTGCGGGAGACGGCGTTTTCGTTTCAGCCCTCACTTCGTTTCGGACAGGACCGCGTCCGATTGGGATCGGAACCCAGGCTTGATACGTTGCCGAGGACGAATCGCCTGCGACGGGTGACCAACCAGCACGGCGCAGAACGCGGGAGAATGTCGATGTCCTCTGAGAATCCTAACCCCAGCGAAGAGCGCAATGCCGCGATCTACGTCGCCGTGATCGATGGCGCGACTTACGGCGATCTGGCCAAGCGATACGGCATCAGCCGGGTTCGCGTGCAGAAGGCCTATGCCCGCGAGCGCACCAATGCCTGGGAAGCGCGCCGGCAGGGCGAAACCACTTATCTCGACCGGCCAATACCGTCCGACGTCTGATCCGCGAGGCGGCTGGAGCAGTTCCTCCCCGCCTCACTTCCTGCGAGCACCGCCGACTGCGGCGATGACTGGCAGCATTTTCCTACATCGATCGCTTCGATTATCTGGTTGCGGGCCACCATCCTAGGGAGTGCCCGCCAATGCCCCTGTTCGATTCGATACTCGCGCCGGTTTCGAAGATCATCGACAAGGTGATCCCCGACCCCGACGCACGGGACCGTGCCAAGCTGGAACTGCTGAAACTCGAAAATTCTCAGGAATTGCAGATGCTTCAGGCAGGTCTCTCGCCGATCGTCGCAGAAGCCGAGTCGCGCGATCCCTGGACCAGCCGGGCCAGGCCGAGCTTTCTCTACGTCATCTACCTCATGATCCTGTGGTCGCTGCCCATGGGCCTGATCGGCGCCCTGAGCCCCCGGACCGCCGAAGCCATCGGCAGCAGCATGTCGGCCTATCTGAACGGTATCCCCGAGCCGCTCTACGCTCTCTTCGGCACCGGATACCTCGGATATTCGGCGATGCGGCAGTGGGGCAAGGCCAGGGGTTCGGACCGCTAGATTTTCGCCCGTTAAGATTAAGCCAAACCTTCCCCGCTAGAGATCCCGGCAGGACCGTCACTTTTGCGGTCTCACAGCGATGTCTGGCGGGGAGCCACTGCGTGTTTCGGAATGTCTTGCCCATTGCACTGGTCTTGAGCCCGGCCCTGGTGCTGGCGGCCTGCGGGCCGAGCCGCGAGGAAGAGCTGGAAAAGCAGCTTGCCGCGGCGAAGAGTTCCGCGGAACAGGAAGCCTCCGCCCGGCAGCAGGCGGAAAGCGCGGCAGCCTCCGCGCGGCTCAAGGCCAACGACGCCGAACTCGCGAAGTTCTATCAGGGCGACGCCGATGCCGACCAGTCGGAGGCGGAAACGGCGCCGGAGAGTGCGCAGGATGCAGCACCCGACTTCGGCGGCAGCGCACCGCAGCCTCCCGTCGGTACGCAGGCGGACGGCCGCCCCATCGGCGACCAGATGCCCGCACCCCGCTGACGCGCCCCGCTTCTTTGCCGGTTCGGCGCCTTGGGGTGTTTCCAGCGGGCCTGAAAATGCTCTAGAGCCGCGCCCGGATAGCAACCGCACCGGGAAATCGCGAAATGGCCAGCAAGCTCGTCTACGTCCTCAACGGACCGAACCTCAACCGCCTGGGCAAGCGTGAGCCCGGCATCTACGGTTCGCAGACGCTGGACGACATCGGCGCCATGCTGGTGGAGCGCGGCGAGACGCTGGATTGCACCATCGACATGCGCCAGTCGAACCACGAAGGCCACCTGATCGACTGGCTGCACGAAGCCGAGGACGAAGGCGCCCACGCGGTGCTGATCAATCCCGGCGCCTATACGCACACCTCGATCGCGCTGCATGACGCGATCCGGTCTATCAAGGTGCCGGTGATCGAGGTGCACCTCTCCAACCCGCACGCCCGCGAGGAATTCCGCCACACGTCATGGGTCGGCATGGCGGCCAAGGCGACTGTCGCCGGTTTCGGTGCGAAGAGCTATCTGCTGGCGCTGGAGGGCGCTGCCGCGCTCTGAGGCGCGGGGCATTTCACCGCCCTGCCCGTGCCGTCCCTGACGGACACGACATGCTGGATCAAGACAGCCACCTCCCCGCGCGGATCGGGCGACATTCCGTCCTGAACAACGGCAACATCGCAGATCCCCGCGCGGACGAGATCGAGAAAGATCGGGTGAAGCTGGCTGGGACCGGCACTCGCCTCTACCCCTATCGCCACATAGGACGTGGGGCTCCACTTCGTGACAGAATCGGAGGCGCGATAAGGGCGAACGTGATCCTTTATCGCGGTGACCGGCCGGCCGCGGGCCTGCCACGTTCCCTTGGCGGCATCATAGCGCGGCAGTGAAGGCAGGTCCTGCGCCGCGATGCTCGCATATTCGAACGTCGCGCCCAGCACGAAGTCCGGCTCGGGCTGACTGCTTCCCCGTGTGAACCACCAGAGGTTCCCGGCTGCCAACAGCAACGCCGCGCCCAGGAGCAGGACGCGGCGCCTTTTTCTCGTCATTGCCACGCGGTGATTCGCTTTCAGGCTTCCAGCGGAACGCCCGGCACGCTTTTGGCGGTGCGGATCGTCAGCGAGGTCTTGACGCTGTCCACGTTCGGTGCGGGCGTCAGCTTGCTGGTGAGGAATTCCTGGAAGCTCTGCAGGTCGCGGCTGACGATCTTCAGAATGAAGTCGATCTCGCCGTTGAGCATGTGGCATTCGCGCACTTCGGGCAGACCCTTCATGTGGTCCTCGAAGGCGCGCAGCGATTCCTCGGCCTGGCTCTTCAGGCTGACCAGCGCGAAGACGGTGATGGTGAAGCCCAGCTTCGAAGCGTCCAGATCGGCGTGGTAGCCCTGGATGATGCCCGATTCCTCCAGGCTGCGCACACGACGCAGGCAGGGCGGAGCGGTGAGACCGACGCGCTGGGCGAGTTCGACATTGGTGATGCGGCCCTCGTCCTGCAACTCTGCAAGCAAGCGGCGATCGATGTCATCGAGATTAATCATGCGAAACTTTCCTTGCGGGCGCGCAGCGTGATCCGGCATGCAATATCCACTCGAAAACGCTGACACCCCTGTAATAATATTATCCCTTAGCGTAATCGTCCCGCATTGCAACGCCTACAATCTGCCGACTTACAGCGTCTACACAGTTTGCTAGAGAGCGTTTTCGCATAGGCCGGCGGCCGGATTTGCGGGCCTTTCCGGCTCCTTTCCCCCATTGGCGGAACATGGAAGACCGGCGAAGGCGAATACCGGGCGGGCAGGAAACACGGGCGCCGCTGCATTTTTCGAAGTAAAGTTCGCCCCTTGGTGACCCTGACTTAACCTCTAAGGGCCTACTTCGGGTAACATTAGGGATAGGGCGGCTTCGCAAGGGCTTGCAGACCGCCTATGGAGCCGGAATGCATTTCGACGATCGCCTTGCCACGGTACTGCGCCTGCCGTCCTCCGGGGACGCGCTGGCGCGCATCCAGTACCGGCAGTTGATCGACATCCTGGGGCGCCTGCCCGA
This sequence comes from Novosphingobium sp. PhB55, assembly GCF_004368805.1. Taxonomy (NCBI): domain Bacteria; kingdom Pseudomonadati; phylum Pseudomonadota; class Alphaproteobacteria; order Sphingomonadales; family Sphingomonadaceae; genus Novosphingobium; species Novosphingobium sp. PhB55. The sequence continues at coordinate 751,595 of NZ_SODQ01000001.1, forward strand.
GGACGCCCGTTCCGACGCCATCGAGGCCGGCTTTGCCCGGGTCGAGGAACTCGGCGCACAGATCGGCGCGGCAGACCGTGCGCGGCTGGTGCGCCAGCCGCTCCAGCCCCTGACCAATGCCCGTCTTCTGGCCCTGTTCGCCGAAGCGGAACCCGAGGTCGCCCTGGCTGCCATCGGCACGGCGCGGCTGGACGAAGCGGGCTGGCTTCGCCTCGTGCCCGCCTTGCCCGTGCGCGCCCGCGGCATCTTGCGCCACCGCCGCGATCTCGGCCCGGAAGTCGGCGCGCTGCTCGACCGTCTGGGCATCCAGGATCGCGGCCTGCCGCCCGCCCCGAACGCGCAAGTCCTGGAAGTCTCCGTTTCCACCTTCGAAATTCAGTTTCCGAGCGAGGCCGCGAGCGAAAACCACGCCGCGCCTCCGACGCTTGATGAGGCCGAACCTTTCGACTTGCTCGACGAAGCCGAGCAGCCGGACGCCGAAGAGGAACCGGAGACGGAGCAACCGCGGGGCGCCGAGCCGATTTCCTTCGCCGATTTCGAACAGGCCGCCACCTCGCGCCGTTCGGCCGCGCTGCGCAGCGGGCTGGAGGCCAGCGGCGGCGGGGCCGGCATGGAAGGCGGCGACGGCATCGGCGCGATCGTCCGCCGCATCGAGGAATTCCGCAAGGCACGCGAGCATCACGCACCGGGTATTGCCGGCGGCTCTCCCCGCCTGCCTTTGGGCGATGCGCCCAGCGCCAGCGCCCCCGCCGCCATGGATTTCGCGACGGATTCGGAAGGCCGCGTCTGCTGGGCCGACGGTTCCCATGCCAGCGCGCTGATCGGCCTGAACCTCGCGGCGCTCGACCCGATGGTGAGTGAGCCGCTCGATCCTGCAGCGCCGCTGCCGTCCGTGCAGATGGCCTCGATGCATATTCCCGGCCTGGCACTTTCCATCCGGCACCGCCAACCCCTCCGCGCGGTTGCCATCGAGATCACCGGCGCGCCCGCCGTCAGCGGTGCCTGGCAAGTGGATGCCGTGCCGCACTTCGACCCCGCGAGCGGCCGATTCACGGGCTATGCCGGGCGCCTGCGCCGCCCCGGCAAGATCGCCGCCGTCGACGCGGCCCCGGCCGCCGAACCCAGCGAGGCGGACCGCATGCGCCAGGTGCTGCACGAACTGCGCACGCCGGCCAATGCCATCCAGGTCGCCGCGGAGATCATCCAGCAGCAGCTCTACGGCCCTGCTCCGCACGAATATCGCGCCCTTGCCGCGGCCATCGCCGGGGACTGCGCCCATATCCTGGCCGGATTCGAGGAACTCGACCGGCTGGTAAAGCTCGAATCGGGCGCCCTCGGCATCGAATCGGGCGAAAGCGACCTCGTCGCTGTCCTGTCCGAGACCGTTGCGCGCCTCAAGGCCTGGACCGAGCCGCGCGGCAGCGGTTTCGTCCTTCCCGAAACGGGCGGGCCGGCGCTGCCGATCGCGATCGAGCGGACCGAGATCGAGCGCATGATATGGCGCGTCTTCGCCGTCCTCGCCGGGATGACCGCGCCGCACGAACTGCTGCCGGTCCGGCTCGCCGTGGAGAACGGGCGCGTGGCCATGCGGGTGACCTTGCCCTCGCTGCTGCTGGCGCGCGATGCCCAGAGCCTGTTCGAAACGCCGGTGAGCGAGCGCGGCCAGTCGCTTTCCACCGGCATGTTCGGCATCGGCTTCACCTTGCGCCTGGCAGCGGCCGAAGCCGACGCTGCCGGTGGCAGCCTCCAGCGCGACGGCGACGAGCTGCGGCTGTCGCTTCCCGCTTTCGCGGCATCGGCGCTCGGCCGCGCGCAGGACGCCGAAAGCCGCGCGCTCTGAGCCGCTCGCGGAGAGGGTTCCAGACCGTGCGGGGGAAGACTTTCCTCCCGCCCCTTTACCGAAGCGGAACACTTTTCCTCTAGCCCGTTCCTGCCGTACTTGCGGATTCGCAGGCCAGCCTGCCTGGTCCCGGAGCCGCTTCGTCCATATTGTCGTTCTGTCGGATGCGACCCGATTGAGGGAATATTCTGTCTTGCCGGGGACCAACCTCCTCCTGCCGCCGCGCGCCGATGCCCTTGCGCAATTCAGCGAGGGATTCGGCCAGCGTTTCATCGTCACGGTCGATACCGAGGAAGAGTTCGACTGGAATGCGCCGCTCGACCGGCACGGACATGGCACGCTTTCCGTCCCGGCACTGCGCACGTTCCAGCAGTTCTGCGAGGAGTTCGGCGTCGTGCCGATCTATCTCGTGGATTATCCGGTCGCCGATTCGCCGCTGGCACCCGAAGCCATCGGCGAAGCGGTCGCGGCCGGGCGGGCGGAAGTGGGCGTCCAGCTTCACCCCTGGGTGAACCCCCCGTTCGACGAGGCCGTCACCGAGTTCAATTCCTACGCCGGGAACCTGGGCTTCGAACTGGAGCGCGAGAAGTTCGCGCGCCTTCACGGCCGAATCGTCGAAGCTTTCGGCACGGCGCCGCGCATCTACCGGGCCGGACGCTACGGGCTCGGCCCGCGCACTGCCGAGATCCTGGACGAATTCGGCATCGCCATCGACACTTCGGTACGCGCGCGGTTCGACTACAGCGCTTCCGGCGGGCCGAACTATCGCACCCATCCGCTGCAACCTTATTGGACGGACAACGCGCGGCGGCTGCTCGAACTGCCGCTGACCACCGTCTATTGGGGACCGCTGCGGCAGCTTGGCAACACGATCTACCCCGCGCTCTGGCGCATGCCGCAGCTGCGCGGCGCCCTCGCCCGTGCCGGACTGCTGGAGCGCATCCCCCTGACACCGGAGGGAATCACGGCCGAGGAAGCGCTGCGCGGCGTCGACGTGGCCATCGATGCCGGGTTGCCGGTGCTGGTCTTCTCCTTCCACAGCCCCTCGCTCGTTCCCGGCTATACGCCTTACGTGCGGGACGCGCAGGATCTGGACTCGCTCTACGGCTGGTGGCGCACACTTTTCGCGCATCTGGAACGCCGCGGTGTAAAACCGAGCAATGTTGCCAACATCATGTCCAGCGTAGCGCTTGCGCAGAACGAATTGCCAAGCTAACGGGCTTCTCGTCCGGCCTCGTCGATGGAGCCGGGCGTGGCAGTTGGGGCCTGTAGCTCAGCGGTTAGAGCTGGCCGCTCATAACGGCTAGGTCGCGGGTTCGAATCCTGCCGGGCCCACCAACGGCACCGGGACTTCTGGTCCCGGATCAACATCGACGACCGAAGGGTCGGGGAGTGGCGCAGCCCGGTAGCGCGCTTGCTTTGGGAGCAAGATGTCGCAGGTTCGAATCCTGTCTCCCCGACCAATTCGTTTTTCCGCAGATCTGAAAACATCCCTGCAAGGGGCGGGCCGCAAGGGCCTTCGCCTCAGGTGCAGAGCGACTGGCTGCCGGTTCCGGTGATGCCGTTCTTGGTGCCGCTGGGGTTGAGGCTGCGGTCGTCGCGAATCAGGAAGGCCGCCTCGTGCTTGAACACCTGGTCCTTCACGAACATCGTCCCGAACAGCGGCTGGTAGTGGTAGTAGACTTCCACGAACATCACTGCGGAATTGGGCACCGAGTAGATCTTGTGGTCCTTCACACCCATGCCGTCCAGCACCGGGCCGGTCTTGTAGGGATCCGCCTCACCATAAGCTGACTTGCGGTCCAGATCGCCGCGGCACCGCTGCCAGTGGATGAACTGCCGCTTGGTATCGCTGTCGTATTCCAGGCTGGACAGGACGACACGGCCATTGGTTTCGAAATCGAAGCTGCTGCCCTCTTTCAGGGCGCCCCACATGACCGAATCGACTTGCGCTTCCTTGACCGTCGGGCTGACGGTGCTGTTGTCCGTCTGCCCGAGGCGGGAGGCGTTGTCCGCCACGGACGTCGCGATTTCGCCGACCTGCATGTTGGTCATGGCCATCATCGCCACTTCGGTGCCGTAAAGCCCCAGGGTCAGCAGCACCGGCAGGATAAGCGCAAGTTCGATGAACGAGACGCCGCTCTGGTCCTTGCGCAGCCGGTGCAGGAGCGCGGCGCAGCGCGGCCAGTCCTTCGGCCTGTTCGGCGATGCCATCATTGGCAGGTCCCTGCTGCCGAGCCTACCGCCTGCTGAAGGGCGTAAGGCTGGTTCTTCCTGACGGCCGTGGCCGAGAGCGTGCGCTTGGTGTTCCCGTCGGTCAGTCCGGGAACGGGGAACACGGGCGTATACGTGACCTTCACGGTGTAGACGACCACGTCGTTCGCGCCGCCATTGCCGCTCTTGCCGACATCGGCGTCCCAATGGCCGTTCTTGTTCTCGTCCGTGTAGGATTCGCCATTGTCGCAGATGCTGTTGTTGTTCTTGTCGTTCCAGGCCTCTGGCCGGGCGATGTCGGTGAAGTCGAAATAGCTCGACCGCGTGATTTCCACTTTGGCTCCCGGTGCGACACCGTCGACCAGTCGCTTGACATAGGCATCGCCCGCTTCCGTCTCGGCAGTCTCCAGCGTGCCGTTGCGGGCCACTTGCTGTACGCCGCCCTGGAGCACGGCCCGGATGTAAGCCATGTGGCCCAGGTCGAAGATGCCCATGAGCAGGATGATGAGGACCGGGCCCGCCACGGCGAACTCGATCGCGGTCACGCCCCGGGTATCAGCCCGGCAGTCGGCCCCGAGGCGCCGGAGCGCTCCGGCAGCCGAATGCGACAGGCGGCGCAGCATCACTCGGTGATCCTCAGTTCGCCGACCTGCTTGGCGATTTCCTGGAACGCGGTGTTGAGATCGGTGGCGTTGGTGGCGACATAGGAACTGTCGTCGGAGGCGCAGGTCTTCAGGTCGGTGGAAAGCCCCGAAGTGAAGGCGATCACCCAGACGCGGATACCCTTGGCCTTGATCGCCTCGCAGACGGCGAGGAAGCGCGACGTGTGGCGCGCGTCGGCATCGCTTTCCGAGCCGCCAGCCGTCGTGCGCAGGTCCCACCAGTCCATGCCCCAGGCCGTCGGCACATAGTTGGACGTGTCCATCTGGCCGTCGGTCATGAAGATGATGTGCCGGGCGACTTCACCGCCGTTGGTGGGCTCCAGGTTCACCGTGTCCTTGAAGATACCGTCGGGCGAGAGCATCCGCCCACCCCAGATCATGCCGATGTCGAGGTAAGTGCCGCCCACCGCCGTCAGCGAGTTCGCGTAAGTGTTGAAGCTGGACTGGTCCATCTCGGTCAGGAGCTTCGCTTCGGCGGGGCAGTAGGTTCCGGCCGATGCGCCATCCGTCGTCGTGTTGCGTGTCCAGGTGCTGGAACTGCTGCCCGCACGGCGGTAGGAAATCTCCGGCCAGAGCGGACCCCACTTGGTCTTGGCATCCGACGTTGGCGCGCTGTCGATATCGATGTCCAGCGCCGTCGACGGGCTGAGGCCCGTGATCGAGTTGTAGCTGAAGTTCGCCGTGTTCGACGTGCTGCGCTCCTCGATGCAACCGCCCCAGGTGTAGGAAACGGACGCGCCGTTATTGCCGTTGAGCACGGGGGTAGAGCCGAACGTCTTGAACTTGGACGTATCGACGCCGGTGACCTGGCGATATTCCCAATGGTCGAAGGTAGAACCCTTCACATTTGTGGAATTCGTGGCGTTCTTGTAAGTGTCAGTGGTCGTCTTCGTGCGCGAGTAGGTGGTCGTATAAATATAATACGTGCCTTTGCTGCTCTTGCATTCGTACGTCAGCATTTGCTGGGGCTGCTTGGTCACGATCGTAACGATGATATTCGGGCTCGTACCGGACATCGTGGTCTCGGACGTGGACGAGCCGTTGTCCGAATAGCTCGTCTGGCTGGACGGCAAATTCTTCGAGCACTGGTTTTGGTTGTAGCCGGTATTGCCCTGGGTCGTTTTCGATGTGGGATTGGAATAGTCTACCGAAGTCCCCGTCTTCGTCCCATTTGCGACGTTCAGGAAGATCGGCACGCGCGACTGGTAGTTCCAGCTGTCGGCGATGTAGCTCTTGTCCACGGCGTTGAGCAGCTTGCCGACGTTGACTGACGAACTGTAGGGCACGAATCCGTAGCGCACACGGGCGTTGGTTTCCTTGGTCGCGCCGGAAACCGTGGTGTAGAAGTTCTTCATCGCGCTGCGCAGCGCGGCGATGCGGGTCGATCCGCTCAGCGATTCCGCCATCGAGCCGGTGGTATCCAGCACCATCATCACGTCGGCATTGCCGATGCCCATGGACGATGTGCATTTCACGCTCAGAGCGAAATTGTTGAACCCGAACAGGCGCATGACCACGGTGTCCAGCACGGTCGCGGCCGTGCCCTCGACGGTCTGGCCCTTGTCCGGGGAAGACACCTCGAAGTTCGTGGTGCCCGTGCCAAGAGTGGAATCGTTGAAATTGGTCTTGAAGTAGTTGTCTGCCACCGTGTGGACGGACGGCGCCAGTCCGTTGACCGGCGTCGTCGAATCCGCGTCCGTCGCCACGGTGCGCCGCGCCGCCAGCACCGCGGAGTCGCAGGCGGCCTGGAGCTGGTTCTCCACCTTGAAGTTGCGGCTGAGATCGATGGCCGATCCCACGATCGCCGCCGCCACGACCATGCCGATGGCCGCCATCGGCAGGATATTGCCGGATATGTCCTTGAGGAGGCGGTGCAACTGGTGAGTGATTCTGCGCATCGGAGGACCAGTCTTTCGGCGAAGTTCGTCGGGATTTCAGCACGCCCTACCGGAACTTACTTAATGAAACCCTCACTCACCCTGCGCCGCTGCGCTTCACGAAACCTCGAAAATCTTGGGTAATACAAGATTTATCACGTTCCCTCGGGAACCGATGGAACCCTGCCTGCGTTCAACCTCCCGATCCGGGGACCGCCCTTGAAGTTTGGGGGGAGGAGCGGTCCACCTGCAGCCGGCGTTTCCCCTTGAGATTCATAATGTCGCCCAGCAAGGCTTTCAGTCCTCACGTCCAGCTAGCGCTCGTCATTATCATCACCCTGGGGCTCTGCCTTCTGATCGACGCCACCATTCCCCTGGGAACGGGGGTGAGCGTTCTCTACCTGCTGCCCACGGTGATCGCCTTTGTCGCCCGCCGCCCGGTGACGCCGCTGCTGGCCGCCATCTCCGGCATCGGCTGCACCATCGTCGCCTATTTCATGGCACCGCAGGGGCTGGGCCTGGAAGTGGCGATGACGAACCGCGCCTTGTCGGGCATCACCAATATCCTGCTGGCGGTCATCGGTTTCTTCCTCATCCGCTACCGTAACGACAACCGTCACCAGCAATGGCTGCGCGAAAGCGAGACGGACCTGGCGCGGGCCACAGCCGGCAGCATCGCGCTGGACGAACTGGGCAGCCGCACCCTCTCCTTCCTGGCCGAGCGCTTCGGCGCGATCGCCGGCGCCCTCTACGTCAAGGACGATGGCGCCTTCCGCAAGATCGCCACATATGGCGTGCCGGCCGGAGCCACCGTTCCCGAACGGATGGAGCCGGGCGAGAGCCTGCTCGGCGAAGTCATGCGCCACGGCCGCACCACCACCATCGCCCGCGTTCCGGCCGGCTACCTCTCGTTCGGAACCGCGCTCGGCCAGGCAACGCCGGCCCGGCTGGTGCTGGGCGCGCCCCACGTCGACGGTACGGTCAACGCCGTGCTCGAACTCGGTTTCCTCGACACGCCGGAAGCGCGGCCGGAAGACCTCGCCGCCTTCCTCGACCTCGTCGGCAGTTCGCTCGGCATCACCCTGCGTTCGGCCAAGTATCGCGCCCGCCTGGAACACCTGCTTTCGGAGACCCAGCAGCAGGCCGAGGAACTTCAGAACCAGAGCGAGGAACTGCGCGCCACCAACGACGAACTGGAAGCGCAGAGCAAGCTGCTGCTTCACTCTCAGACCCAGCTCGAAGAACAGCAGGCCGAGCTGGAGCGCAGCAATTCGCAGCTCGAGGAACAGGCCCAATCGCTCGAAGCCCAGCGCGACGAGCTGACCCGTTCGCAGACCCGCCTGCGCAGCCAGACCGACGAGCTGGAACAGGCCAGCCGCTACAAGTCCGAATTCCTCGCCAATATGAGCCACGAACTGCGCACGCCGCTCAATTCGCTGCTCATCATGGCCCGCCTCCTGGCCGACAATCGCCAGGGCAACCTCTCGGGCGAGCAGGTCCGTTATGCCGAGACCATCGAGTCTTCCGGCAACGATCTGCTGACGCTGATCAACGACGTGCTCGACATTTCCAAGATCGAGGCCGGGCGGCTCGAACTGGAACCGCACCGCGTGCCGATGGACGCCATGCTCGGCAAACTGGAGAACACGTTCTCCGCCGCAGCCTCGGGCAAGGGCCTGTCGCTGACGATGCATGCGGCCGAGGGCGTGACCGAGATCGAGACCGACCCGCTGCGGCTGGAGCAGGTGCTCAAGAACTTCCTCTCCAACGCCATCAAGTTCACGTCGCAGGGCGAAGTCTCGCTCGTCGTCGCGCGGGCCGCGAAAGGCCGCATCGCCTTCGCGGTGCGCGACACCGGCCCCGGCATTCCCACGGACCAGCAGGACGCGATCTTCGAGGCCTTCCGCCAGGCGGACGGCGGCATCGCCCGCAAGTACGGCGGCACCGGGCTGGGCCTGTCGATCTCCCGCGAACTGGCGCACTTGCTCGGCGGCACCATCACGGTGGACAGCACGCCCGGCACCGGCAGCGTGTTCACTCTTGAACTGCCCGAGACCTTCACGCCCGGCGATACCGCCAGCACCCCGCTGATCCCGGGCCGGTCCAGCCCCACGCCCACCCCGGCCGCATCGCAGACAACGGCCCCGGCGACCCGCCGCGGCCCTGCTCCTTCCGACGACCGCGAGACGCTTTCGGGCGATTCCCGCGTCATCCTGATCGTCGAGGACGATCCCGCTTTTGCCCGGATTCTCAGTGACCTGGCGCATGAAGTAGGCTTCGAATGCCTGATCGCGGGCACGGCCGACGAAGGCGCCCTGCTCGCCCGGCAATATCTGCCGCAGGCGGTGATCCTGGACATGCACCTGCCCGACCACACCGGGCTTTCCGTGCTCGATCGCATCAAGCGCGACACCCGCACACGCCACATCCCCGTCCACATCGTCTCTGCCGATCACGACGACCATGCCGCGCTGGCCAGCGGCGCGGTGGGCTATCTGTTCAAGCCGGTCAGCCGCGACACCCTCGTCGGCATGCTGGAGGGCCTCGAAGCCCGCATGGACCAGCGCCTGCGCCGCGTGCTGGTGGTGGAGGACGACCCCCGCCAGGCCGAGGCGATCCACCTCCTCCTCGCCTCGCGCGATGTCGAGACCGTGGACGTCCAGAGCGCCGCCGACTGCCTTGCCCGCCTTGGCGAGGAAACCTTCGACTGCATGGTGCTTGACCTCAACTTGCCCGACATGTCCGGCCTCGACCTGCTCGAACGTCTCTCCCACGACGAGAGCGTCGGCTTCCCGCCTGTGATCGTCTATACCGGCCGCGAACTCTCCGAAGAGGAAGAGATGCGGCTGCGGCGCTATTCCAAGTCGATCATCGTCAAGGGCGCCAAGAGCCCCGAGCGCCTGCTGGACGAAGTGACGCTGTTCCTGCACCAGGTCGTGTCCGAGATGCCGGACGAGAAGCAGCAGCTCCTCGCCCGCTCGCTGGGCCGTGATGCCGCACTGGAAGGCCGCCAGATCCTGGTGGTGGAAGACGACATCCGCAACATCTACGCCCTCACCTCGGTGCTCGAACCGCACGGCGTGCACGTCCGCATCGCCCGTAACGGCATCGAGGCGCTCAACGAACTCGCCCGCGTCGCGGACAGCGATATCCGCGACAGCGGCGGGGTCGGTGTCGACCTGGTGCTGATGGACGTGATGATGCCGGAAATGGACGGCCTCGCCTGCACGCGCGAAATCCGCAAGAACCCGCAGTGGAAGGGCCTGCCGATCATCGCCCTCACCGCCAAGGCCATGGAACGCGACCATCGCGAGTGCCTGGAAGCCGGCGCCAACGACTATCTCTCCAAGCCGCTAGACGTCGACAAGCTGCTCAGCCTCGTCCGCGTGTGGATGCCGCGATGAAACCCCTTGGACGGCGCGCCGTCGAAGCGGTGGAGGATATCGAGGTAGACCTCCTCATCGAGGCGATCTGGCGGCGATACCAGTACGATTTCCGGGACTATTCCCGCGCCTCGCTGCTGCGCCGGCTGCAGCGGGCGCAATCCCATTTCGGCTATCCCCACCTCTCCAGCCTGCTCGACCGGATTCTCCACGATCCAGAGAGCCTCAACGTCCTGATCGGTTTCCTGACCATCCAGGTCAGCGAAATGTTCCGCGACCCCGAGTATTTCCGGGCCATCCGCGAACAGGTCATCCCGCATCTGCGCACCTGGCCCTCGATCAAGGTCTGGGTGGCCGGCTGCGCCAATGGCGAGGAATTCTACTCGCTGGCCATCCTGTTCCGCGAGGAAGGGCTGGAAGAACGCACCTTGTTCTACTGCACCGACATCAACCCCGCCGCCCTCGCCAAGGCGGAGGCCGGGGTCTACGAGATCGACCGGATCGCAGGCTTTTCCCGCAATTATCACGAGGCAGGCGGCCAGGGGTCGCTTGCGGAGTATTACACCGCGAACTACGGCGTGGCCCGGTTCGACCCGACCCTGCGCCGCCGCGCGGTCTTCGCCGACCACAATCTGGCGAGCGACGCCGTGTTCTCCGAGGTTCAACTGGTGTCCAGCCGCAACGTGCTGATCTATTTCGACAGGGCGCTTCAGGACCGCGCGCTCGGCCTGTTCGCGCAGTCCCTTCCGCCCGGCGGATTCCTGGGGCTTGGCTCGAAGGAAACCGTGCACTTCTCCGCAGAGGGCGATAGCTTCGCCGAATTCGCGCCAATGGAAAAGATCTGGCGACGCACCAAACACGACGTCCAGGAGGCCGCCTTTGCTGAATGAGCCGCTCAAGATCCTGGCCGTGGACGATATCCGGGAGAACCTGCTCGTCCTGGAAGCCGCGCTCGACCAGCCGGGTGTCGAACTCGTCACCGTCTCGTCCGGCTTCGAGGCGCTCGAAGCCATGCTGCGCGACGATTTCGCACTGGCTCTGCTCGACGTGATGATGCCCGAGATGGACGGCTTCGAACTGGCCGAACTGATGCGCGGTACAGAGCGTACCCGCGCCGTCCCTATCATCTTCCTGACCGCGCTCGCCACCGACGAACGCCGCCGGTTCCGTGGCTACGAAGCCGGAGCCGTCGATTACCTGCTCAAGCCGCTCGACATGGTCGAGCTGAACTCCAAGGTCGCGGTCTTCGTCGAGCTCGCCCGCCAGCGCCGCGAGATCGCGCGCCAGCGCGACGAACTCGGCCTCGCGCTCGGTCGCCTGCGCGCGCACGGCGACAATTCGCCGCTCGCCGTGCTGGAGATCGACGCCAACTTGCGGATCGTCAGCTGGTATCGCAGCGCCGAGCGCGAGATCGGCTTCTCCGCGCAGGACGTGCTCGGCCTGAAAGTGGAGGAAGCCCCCTTCCTGGCCCCGACCGACCGCGCGCGCTTCGTCGAAGGCATGCGCGCCCTGCTCGGCGGGGAAGACCGCCGCGAGACGCAGGAGCACCGCTTCCTGCGGGCCGACAAGGCTCTGCGCGAAGGCGAATGGTACTGTTCCTCGCTGGCGGGCACGGGCTCGCGCGGGGCCAGCGTGATGATCGAACTGCTCGACGTGACCGAGCGCCACCGCGCCGAGGAAACGCAGCGCCTGCTGATCGGCGAGCTGAACCACCGCGTGAAGAACACGCTGGCCACGGTCCAGGCCATCGCCTCGCAGGGGTTCCGCCATGCCCGTTCGGCGGAGGAATTCCAGCAATCGTTCGGTGGGCGCCTGCAATCGCTTGCCCGCGCCCATTCACTCCTCAGCGCCACGACCTGGGAACCCGCCAGCCTGCGCCGGCTCATCGCGGACCAGGTGGCGATCGGCGCCGTGAGCGAGGAACGGTTGCGACTGGCCGGACCCGACGTGGACCTGCCGCCCGAACTCGCCTTGCGTTTTTCGCTGATCCTCCATGAGCTGGCCACCAACGCGCACAAGTACGGCGCGCTGTCCAACGAGACCGGCACGGTCGCGCTCGACTGGTCGCTGACGCGCCATGTCCTCTCGCTCACATGGAGCGAACGGGGCGGTCCGCCGGTCGTCGCGCCGCAGCGCCGGGGCTTCGGCTCGACCCTCATCGAAAGCAGCATGGCTGCCGATGGCGCCCGCATCAGCGCCGAATATGCCCTCGAAGGCGTGCGTTGGCACCTGGTGCTGCCGCTGGCCGACGATGCCGCACTCGAACCGCCACCGCTCCTGGTAACCGACACTGCTGGCGGCGCGCCCGCCGCGGCGATCCATGAGGCCGCCGGCCCTCAGTCTGCCATCTCCCTGGCCGCTGACTCAATGTCGGCCGACGCCCTCGCCGTCGATGCGGCGGCACACCGCCCGAGCCCGCAGGGCCTGCGGGTGCTGATCGTCGAGGACGAGCCGCTGGTGGCCATGGAACTGATGATGGAGATCGAGGACTCGGGCGCCATCGCTCTCGGCCCTGCCACGTCCTGCGAACAGGCCATTGCCATGATCCGCGAAACCGGCCCCGACCTCGCCCTCCTGGACGGCAATCTCAATGGCGAGCGAATCGACGCCGTGGCGGACGAATTGGCAGCAAGGTCCACGCCCTTCGCCTTCGTCAGCGGCTACGACCGCCAGCACCTGCCCAAAGACCACAGCGAGCGGCCCATGCTGGGCAAGCCCTTCCTGGGCCGGGAAGTCGGCGCCATGGTCCGCCAGCTCGCCGAAGAGGCCGGCGCCCTCGCCCGCTGAACCTCGGACAACGGCTCCGCGGCGCGCGGAAAAGGAAACTTTCCGCGCGTCCTAGGGTTTATTCTCAGGAATGATCCCTAGAAATGGAGCCGCCAATGGCCCTGACGCAAGACAGCACTTATCGCTCGGAACGGATCTGGACGCCGCGCGCGCCGCTCGATCCCGGCCTGCGCCGCCGCTTCCATGGCCCCATCCAGCCGATGGACCAGCCCACTTTCCTCGAACGCCTGTTCGGGCATCGCTGACCCCGTATCACCCTCCAAACGCATTTGAGATCGGCCCCGACCGCCTGTAGGCTAGGCGCCATGTCCGTAGTGCCTCCAGCGTCCTTCCTTTTCGTCTGCCTCGGCAATATCTGCCGCTCCCCGCTTGCCGAAGCGGCGCTTCGCGAGGCGGCGGACGAAGCGGGACTGGACCTCGATATCGACTCCGCCGGGACCGGCGCTTGGCATATCGGCAAAGGCCCCGACCCGCGCTCCTGCGCCGAGGCGCTCCGCCACGGCATCGATATTTCATCCTATCGTGCCAGGCAGGTCAAAGCCGACGACTTCCGCAGATTCGACCGCATCGTCGCGCTGGACGCCAGCAATCTCGCGAATCTGAGGCGCATCGCCCCTGCCGGCCATTCCGCCCGCCTTTCGCTCCTGCTGGACCATGTGCCCGGACTGGAAGGGCAGGACATGGAAGATCCCTATTATGGCGGCCCCGAAGGCTTCGAGACGACCTGGCGTCAGGTGCGCGAGGCGGCCCGCAATCTCGTGGCGGAAATCGCCGGATCGGGCCGCTGACCCCGGCGTACGGATAGCTCAGGAGCGATCCGCCGATGGGCGCCCCTGCCGGACGGGCCCAACCGGTTTGCTTTTACCCCTGCTTCCATTATATGCCCGCTCGAACGCCCCGGCCCGCGGTCGCCCGACGTCCTACAAGCCGGGGTTTGCTCTTTATACAGTTTCAAGGACGAACACGCATGTCCCGTCGCCGCCAGATCTACGAGGGCAAGGCCAAGATCCTCTACGAAGGCCCTGAACCCGGCACCCTGATTCAGTATTTCAAGGACGATGCCACTGCGTTCAACGCGCAGAAAAAGGGCACGATCCAGGGCAAGGGCGTGATCAACAACCGCATCAGCGAGTACGTGTTCACGCGCCTGAATCACATCGGCGTGCCCAACCACTTCATCCGCCGCCTCAACATGCGCGAGCAGCTCGTCCGCCAGGTCGAGATCATCCCGATCGAGGTCGTGGTGCGCAATGTGGCGGCCGGTTCGATCTCGAAGCGCCTGGGCATTCCTGAAGGCGAGCCCCTGCCGCACACGCTGATCGAATATTACTACAAGGACGATGCGCTGGGCGATCCGATGATCGCCGAAGAGCACATCGCCTGCTTCGGCTGGGCCACCAACGAAGAGATGCAGGACATCTCGGCGATGGCGATCCGCGTGAACGACTTCATGTGCGGCATGTTCGCGGCGATCAACATTCGCCTCGTGGACTTCAAGCTCGAATTCGGCCGCATCTGGGACGGCGACTACAGCCGAGTGATCCTGGCGGACGAGATCAGCCCCGACGGCTGCCGCCTGTGGGACATGTTCACCGGCGAAAAGCTGGACAAGGACCGCTTCCGCCGCGACCTCGGCGGTGAGGAAGAGGCCTATCAGGAAGTCGCGCGCCGTCTCGGCCTGCTGCAGGACGACAACGGCCCGAGCGAAGTGCTCGACCTGTCGAAGCACCGCAAGCTGCGCGGCAAGTAAGTCTCGCAGGACCTTGAAAAGAGCCCGGCCGCCGCGAGGCGCGCCGGGCTCTTTTCGTTTGCCCGTTGTCCGCCTCGCCAGGATCGCGGAAGGCCGCGGCCTCTTGTTATCAGCGACTTGGTGAGGCACTCCCGCGCGATGCGGAAGATTCTCCTCACCGCCCTGCTCTTTGCCGCGCCGCTCGGCGCATCGGCCCGAGAGGCCGTGCCGCGCGCCGAGAGAGCCGGCACCAACGACACCAGCTGGGCCTTCGAAAAGAGCGACATTCCGCTCGATTCCGAGTTCCGCTTCGGGCGCCTCGCCAACGGCATGCGCTATATCGTGCGGCGCAATGCCACCCCCGTCGGAACCGCCGTGGTGCGGATGGAAGTCGCCGCCGGCTCGCTCGACGAGCATGACGACGAACAGGGCTTCGCGCATTTCGTGGAGCACATGGCCTTCAACGGCAGCAAGCGCGTGCCCGAAGGCCAGATGATCCCTCTTCTCGAACGCGACGGCCTGGCTTTCGGCGCGGACACCAATGCCTCCACCAGCTTCGAACGCACCGTCTACAAGCTGGACCTGCCGCGCAGCGACGCCGCCCTTCTCGACACGGCGCTCATGCTCATGCGCGAGACCGCGGGCGAGCTGACGATCTCGCAAGCCGCGATCGACCGCGAGCGCGGCGTGATCCTT
Source organism: Novosphingobium sp. PhB55 (assembly GCF_004368805.1). NCBI lineage: Bacteria > Pseudomonadati > Pseudomonadota > Alphaproteobacteria > Sphingomonadales > Sphingomonadaceae > Novosphingobium > Novosphingobium sp. PhB55. Next base: position 766,783 of record NZ_SODQ01000001.1, read on the forward strand.
TCGGAAATGCGCGACCGCAACACCTTCGCCTTGCGCAACACCATCGATTCGACGCGCTTCTTCTACCCCCGCGCGCTCTATTCCAGCCGCTTCCCCATCGGCACCGTCGCCACGCTCAATGCCGCCAACGCACAGAACCTGCGCGCGTTCTATGCGCGCGAATATGTTCCGGACCATGTCACCCTGGTCATCGTCGGAGACTTCGATCCGGCAGCGGTCGAGGCCGGGATCGTGCGCCACTTCGGAGACTGGCACGGTCCGCAGGCCGAGCTGCAGCCCGATGCCGGGCCGGTGGATGCCAAGGATCGCAAGCGCACCGGCGTCTGGATCGACCCCGCACTGTCGGAACGGCTGACCATCCAGCGCAACGGCGCCTGGCTGGACGAGCCCGACACGATCGCCCAGCGGCAGGAGAACCTGCTGCGCTCGATCGGCTACGCCATCGTCAACCGCCGCCTGCAGCGCCTTTCGCGCAGTGCCCAGCCCCCATTCCGCGGCGCCGGCTTCGGCACGGGAGACGTTTTCGAAACCGCCCGCTCCACCCGCCTCATCATCGACAGCGTGGACGGCAAATGGGCGGACGGCGTGGCCGCCGTCGCCCGCGAGTATCGCCGCGCCCTGGCGCACGGTTTCAGCGCCGCCGAAGTCTCCGAACAGCTCGCCCAATTGCGCAGCTCGCTCGTCGATGCGGCCGGTTCGGCGAATACCCGCAGCAATGCGGTGCTGGCGGCTATCGCGCTGGCGCTCGTCGACGATCGGCTGGTGCCCTCCACGCCTGCCTCCGGGCTCGAACGCTTCGAGGCTTTTGCGCCCCGGATCACGCCCAAGGCCGTGCTGGCCGCTGTCCGGCGCGAGGCGCTGGCGCTCGACAAGCCTCTGATCCGCTTCGAAGGCCGCAAGGCCCCGGAAGGCGGCGAACCGGCCCTGCGCAGCGCCTGGCAGCAAGCCATGCGCGGCCCGGTGCCTCGCGAAAACGCGGCCGCCGCCGCGAACTTCGGCTATACCGCCTTCGGCACGCCCGGCACGGTCGTCAGCGATACCCGCGATCCCCTGCTGGGCATTCGCGAGCTGCGTTTTTCCAACGGCGTCATGCTCAATCTCAAGCAGACCGAACTGGAAAAGGATCGCGTGCGCGTCAGCCTCTCCATCGACGGTGGCGACATGCTGGAGACGCGGGATGACCCCCTGGCCACGGACATGGTGGGCTGGCTCGAAAAGGGCGGCCTCGGCAAGCACAGCCGCGACGATCTGGACAGCATCATGGCGGGCCATACGCTGGGCTTCGGCCTGTCGAGCGGCACGGCCAGCTTCGACGCGCAGACGGTCACCACCCCGCGCGACCTGGAACTGCAACTCCAGCTGCTCACCGCCCTGGTCACCGATCCCGGCTACCGCGCCGAGGGTGAAGTGCAGTACCGCCAGCAGGTGAACAACACTTTCGCCCGGCTTCGCGCCACGCCGTCCTCGGCGATGAGCGCGGATCTTGGCCGCATCGTTTCCGACAACGACCCGCGCTTCAGCCTCCAGCCGGTCGAGACCTATCGCCGGCTGACTTATGCCCGGCTGCAGAAGAGCATTTCGGATCGCCTTGCCCATGGCGCCGTGGAAGTGGGCCTCGTCGGCGATTTCGACGAGGACAAGGCCATCGCCTTCGTGGCCGGGACGCTGGGCGCTCTCCCGCCGCGTGAAGCTGCGTTCCAGGCTTATGACGAACAGCCGCCGCGCACCTTCACGGCAGACCGCAGCGCCCGGGTGGTTCGCCACACCGGCCCTGCCGATCAGGCCCTGTTGCGGCTGACCTGGCCCACGCGCGACGATTCGGACCCGCTCGACACGCTCAGGCTGGAAATGCTCGAGCGTGTCGTCCGCATCGAACTGACCGACAGTCTGCGCGAAGCCCTGGGCAAGGCCTATTCACCCTCGGCCGGCAGTTCGCTGTCGCATTACTGGAAGGGTTACGGCACGTTCGCCATCGCCGCCTCGATCGACGTTGCCGACGTTCCCGCCAGCCGCGAGGCGATCCGCAAGGTCCTGCTCGATCTCCGCACTGCGCCCGTCAGCGACGACGTGCTGCAGCGCGCCCGCGCACCCCTGCTCGAAGCCTACCAGAACGCACTGAAAGGCAATGCGACCTGGCTCTCGCTGGTCGACCGCGCACAGAGCCAGCCCGACCGCATCGCCCGCTTCACCCAGGCCCGCGAGCGGCTGATCAGGATCACGGCCGGAGACCTCCAGGCGATGGCACAGCGCTATCTCGATCCGAACAAGGGCCTGGAGGTCCTGGCCTTGCCCGAGGGCGTCGAATCGCCCAGGCCTTGAGGGATCGGGCTTTAACCGCCCGCCCGAACTGCAAGGCCAGTGCAGCCCCGTCCTCTAGCGCGCGTGGTTGGGGCGGGTGGGCCGGCCGGTGCGCTCCGCCCATTCCGCGATGAGGTCGTCGTAGAGGCTTTGGTCGATCAGGTCGTATTTTTCCGGGAAGTTGGTGAAAGCGTTCATCGCGCTTTTCACCGCGCCGGTTTCCATCAGCTCGCGGGCCATGGCAAGATGGCCCACTGCAGCCGAGACCCAGCCCCAGGCGGTGGAGAGGGTGAAGGCCGTGTCAGGCAGGTTGAAGCCCAGCGTGCAGACCGGGATGGTCATGTGCGGGATCACTTCGGCCTGCTGCTCGGGCGGTGCGCTGGCGAAGACGATGGCATCGGCGCCGGCCTCGGCATAAGCGTGGCCGCGGCGGATGGCTTCCTCGACCGATCCACCCCCGCCGCCGCCATTGGCGCTGGTATAGAGTTCGTCGCAGCGCGCGATGATGACCAGACCGGAATCACCCCGTCCCTTCACCCCGGCCTCGATCCGCAGCTGCATGTCCTCGACCGAACAGAGACCGTTCACATGCTTGGAATGCTTGGGATTGACCTCGTCCTCGACATGGTAGCCCGCGATCCCGGCCGCTGCGTAACGGCGCGTGAAATGATAGGCGTCGGCCACCGTCTCGCCCAGAGTATCCGCGTCGACGATGAGCGGGATGTCGATGGCCTGCGCGATCCGGGCGGACTGCTCGATCATCTCGACCTGGCTGAATACGCCGTTGTCCGGCACCGCATAGTGAAACGCCGAGCAGGCATGGCCGCCGAGATAGGCCGCCTTGAAGCCGACATGCTCGACGATGCGCCCGGTCAGGGCCGAATAGGCCTCGGCCGCGACGAAGTGCTCACCGTTTTCGATCAGCGCGCGCAGTTTCTCACCCGGCGTCGGCATCGCGTTTCTCTCCCGCTCTTGTCGAGCGAGGGCTCGCACGATTGCCGGGAGCGGACAAGCCGCCCGGCATGCCCAGGGCCGCCGGCGCCCCGCTTATCGGCGGGGCGTTGCGATCACACCGCTTCCGCGGCCGCGCCGATGCGTTCGAGCGTGGGGATCAGTTCGTCGAAGTGATCGATCACGGCCGTCGCGCCAAGCTCCTGCACCGGGCGATCGTTGAAGCCGAAGCTCACTGCCACGCAGGGAATGCCCGCAGCGGCCGCCGCGCCGGTATCGTATGTGGTATCGCCGACGAAGGCCGCGCGGATAGGCCTGTCGGCGCTGCCGGCGCGCTCCAGCATGAGTTCGATCAGATCCGGTTTCGGCTTGGCCCGGCCGGGGCCGAGCGTATCGCCGCCGATCACCGTGAAGAAATGATGCGAAAGGCCCAGTTCCGCGAAGATCTTCACGGCCAGGTGCTCCAGCTTGTTGGTCACCACCGCGATCCTGACGCCGCGCGCCGCCAGCCCCTGGAGCATGGCCTCTCCGCCCGGATAGAGCCGGGTCTGCACGGCGACATGGTCGCTGTAGAAATCGATCAGCGCCTGGTGCAGCGCGCTCAGCCGCTCGTCCGAAACCGGACCGCCGGTGACTTCCAGCCCCCGGGCCAGCATCTTCCTGGCGCCGCCGCCCACAAGGTCGCGCACGGCATCGAAGGGGATCGCCGGGCGCCCCTCCAGAGACAAGGCATGGTTGAGGGCTACGGCCAGATCGCCGAGCGAATCCAGCAGGGTTCCGTCCAGATCGAAACCGACGATATCGAAAGGGAAGTCCGTCATTCCCCGATCAGTGGCTTGTCGCTGTGGAAACCGCAACAATTTGCTGGCAAGTGATGCACATGGTCGAACATTCAACGCCCCTCGCTATCGTCGTTCTCGCTGCCGGCAAGGGCACTCGCATGAAGAGTGACTTGCACAAGGTTCTCCATCCCATAGCCGCGCGGCCGATGCTGGAACACCTGCTCGAAAGTGCAGCGGCGCTGGCGCCAGAGCGGCAGGTGGTGGTGGCCGGTCACGGCCGCGAACAGCTGGAAAAGGCCCTTGGCGGCCGCGCGGCGATTGCCGTTCAGGAACCCCAGCTCGGCACCGGACATGCGGTGCAGCAGGCCGAAACGGCGCTTTCGGGATTCGCAGGCGACGTGCTGATTCTCTACGGCGACGTGCCTTTCGTCAGCACCGCAACGATGCGCGCGATGATCGACCGGCTCCATGCCGACGATTCGCCGGCTGTCGTCGTGCTCGGGTTCGAGCCGGATGAGCCGCTGCAATATGGCCGCGTGCTCGCCCATGACGACGGGCGCATCGCGATGATGGTGGAATACAAGGACGCCACCGAAGAGCAGCGCGCCTGCCGCCTCTGCAATTCCGGGCTGATGGCAGTGAAGTCGGCAGACCTGTTCGACCTGCTCGCCCGCGTCGGCAACGACAATGCCCAGGGCGAATATTACCTGGTCGACATCGTGAATGTGGCGACGCTCGAAGGACGCGCCTGCGCGGTGATCGTCACGCCGGATCCCGATGAAGTGGGCGGCATCAACAGCCGCGGCGAACTGGCCGAGGCCGAAGCCCGCTGGCAGGCCCGGCGCCGCATCGCCGCCATGGCGGACGGCGTGACCCTGATCGCACCCGAAACGGTGTTCTTCGCCTGGGACACCGTGCTCGGCCGCGATGTCACCATCGAGCCCAACGTGGTCTTTGCCCCCGGCGTGACCGTGGCGGACAATGTCGTCATCCACGCCTTTTCGCACCTCGAAGGCGCGACCCTCGAAAGCGGTGTCGCCATCGGTCCCTACGCCAGGCTGCGCCCCGGCGCGGTGCTGCGCAAGGGTGCCAAGGTCGGCAACTTCGTCGAAGTGAAGAACGCCGAACTGGGCGAAGGCGCCAAGGCCAACCACCTGACTTACGTGGGCGATGCCACGATCGGCGCCAAGGCCAACCTCGGCGCAGGCACGATCACCTGCAATTACGACGGCTACTTCAAGCACCGGACCGTCATCGGCGAGCGCGCCTTCATCGGCTCGAACAGCGCCCTCGTCGCCCCGGTCAAGATCGGTGCCGACGCCATCGTCGCGGCCGGCAGCACGGTCACCCGCGACGTCGCTGACGGCGAGCTGCGGCTGGTGCGCGGCGAACAACTGGTCAAGCCCGGCTGGGCCGACCGTTTCCACGATGCGATGAAGAAGAAAAAGGCCGAAAAGTCGGCAGGCTGATGTGAAAACGGGCGGTCATGGACCGCCCGTCGTCATGTCAGCGGGGAAACCGGCCGATCAGGCGCCGATGGCCTGCTTCTGGGCGATGAAGTCCAGTTCGCTCTTGGCGCCGGCGTTGCTCGGATCGTAATCGAGCGACTGGCGGAACAGCTTGGCGGCATCGTCCAACTGGCCCATCTCGATCTTGTTGTAGCCCATCCCGCGCAGCGCGCGCGCCGCCACCGATGCGTCAGTACCCTTGGTGTCCTTGTCCACCAGCGCCCAGGCATGGGAGAACAGATCGTAAGAGCGCTGCCATTCACGGCGGGACTTGAACAGTTCCGCATATTCGTTGGCGAAATGCGCATTGTCCGGCGCCAGCTCCGTGGCGCGCCGCAGTTCACCCTCGGCAAGGTCGCCCCGGCCGAGATCGACGAGCGCGAAGCCCTTGCCGAAGTGCGCATCGCAGACGGCGCTGCTCACCGCGACCGCCTTGCCCGCGGCCACCGGCGCATCCGCAGCCTGGGACTGGCAGAGCCGCGGCCGGGCATCGCCGCTCAGCGCCTGCTCGCTGGCCAGGATCACCGAATCGAACATCTTAACCGCCTGCGCGGGCTTGCCGGCACGGATCAGGGCAAAGCCCTTGCTGACGCCGTTCTGGCTCTCGACATGAAGCGCCGTGTTCACCACCGCGGCACTGCCGCCGATGTCACGCGCGAAAGCAGCTCCGGAACCGGCCGTAGCGACCATCCCGACAACAGCACCGGCCAGACCGATAGAAGTAAATGAAACCGACTTCTTGATGAAGTTCATCGGCCGATCCTCTCCAGGAACATCCTCTCCAGGAACACCGATCGTGTGCCGGTCTTTGCCGGTCGATTGTCGTCGGAACAGTGTTCGTCGAAGCCTGCAGACTATCCGACGGACGCGGTTTGACAAGAACTTTCACGAAACCCAGATATCAGGCACCGAATCTTTCCCGCCTACGGAGTATCCATGTCCAACAACCCCTGGAGCCACAGCCGAAATTCCGCGATCGCGGACGATGTCGATTTCGAGATCAAGGGCCACGAGCTGCAGTTCGTGGAGATCGAGCTCGATCCCGGCGAAAGCGCGGTGGCGGAGGCCGGAGCGATGGTTTGGAAGGATTCCTCGATCGCCATGTCGACCGTGTTCGGAGACGGTTCCGAGCAGCAGGGCGGCGGTTTCATGGGCAAGCTGCTCGGCGCGGGCAAGCGGCTGGTCACGGGCGAGAGCCTGTTCACCACCGTCTTCACCCATGAGGGCCGCGGCAAGGCCCGCGTGGCCTTCGCCGCGCCGATCCCAGGCTCGATCCTGCCGATCAAGCTGGATGACGTGGACGGTCGCCTGATCTGCCAGAAGGACGCCTTCCTCTGCGCCGCGCGCGGGGTCTCGATCGGGGTGCACTTCCAGCAGAAGATCATGACCGGCCTGTTCGGCGGCGAAGGCTTCATCATGCAGCGTCTCGAAGGCGATGGCTGGGTCTTCGTGCAGATGGGCGGCACCGTGATCGAACGCACCCTGGCCGCGGGCGAGGAACTTCACATCGATACCGGCTGCGTTGCCGCTTTCACCGCGGGCATCGACTTCGACGTGATCCGGGCGGGTTCGGTCAAGTCGATGATCTTCGGCGGCGAGGGCGTGTTCTTCGCGCGGCTGCGCGGGCCCGGGCGCGTCTGGATCCAGTCCCTGCCCTTCTCGCGCCTGGCCGGGCGGATGATGGCTGCCGCCGTGCCTTACGGCGGGCAGAACCGCGGGGAGAGCACCATGCTCGGCCTCGGCGCCGTAGGCGGCCTTGCGGCGATGATCGGCGGGGACGATTGACCGCTTCGGATTACATCCGAAAACCCATCCGATTTGCACACATTACCATGCCTTCATGGTGGCGCCACCAAACGCCAACCATTATCGGTGTAACGGCACGTCAGTTTCGGCTCGAACTAAGGTAACGCAAGCGCAATGTGTGGAATCATCGGCATCGTCGGCAAGGAAGAAGTCGCGGATCGACTGGTCGACGGTCTTCGGCGCATGGAATATCGCGGTTATGACAGCGCGGGCGTCTGCACGGTTGAGAACGGCCAGCTGATCCGCCGCCGCGCACAGGGCAAGCTGGTCAATCTCGTGAACGAGCTGGCCCGCGATCCCGCACCGGGCCTGATCGGCATCGCCCACACCCGCTGGGCCACACACGGCGCGCCGACGGCCGCCAACGCGCACCCCCACGCCACCGAGCACCTGGCGCTGGTCCACAACGGCATCATCGAGAACTTCAAGCCGCTGCGCGAAGCCCTCGAATCGCGCGGCCGCACTTTCGAGAGCCAGACCGACACCGAAGTGGTGGCCCACCTCGTGTCCGAACAAGTCGAAGCCGGACTTTCCCCGCAAGAGGCCGTGAAAGTCGTCCTCCCGCAGCTTCGCGGCGCCTTCGCGCTTGCGATCGCCTTCCGCCAGCACCCCGACCTGCTGATCGGCGCTCGCCTCGGCTCGCCGCTGGTCGTCGGCTACGGCGAAGGCGAGACCTACCTCGGTTCGGACGCCCTCGCCCTGGCCCCCCTCACCCAGCGCATCACGTATCTCGACGAGGGCGACTGGGTCGTCATCACCCGCGAAGGCGCGCAGATCTTCGATGCCGACAACAACCCGGTGAAGCGCGAGATCGTCTCCTCGGGTGCCTCGGCCGTCGCCATCGAGAAGGGCAATTACCGCCACTTCATGCAGAAGGAGATCTTCGAGCAGCCGACCGTGGTGGCGCAGACGCTGCGCAGCTACATCCACCAGGTGGACCAGTCGGTCGCGCTGCCGCAGATCGATTTCGACCTTTCGGCGATCAAGCGCATCACCATCGTCGCCTGCGGCACCAGCTTCTATGCGGGCATGGTGGCGAAATACTGGATCGAGACTTTCGCCCGCTTGCCGGTCGACATCGATGTGGCCTCCGAATTCCGCTACCGCGACCCCGTGCTGGAGCAGGGCGGCCTCGCCCTGTTCATCTCGCAATCGGGCGAGACGGCGGACACGCTCGCCGCGCTCAAGCATTGCAAGGCGGCCGGGCAGACGATCGCCGTCGTCGTCAACGTGCCCACCAGCACGATGGCGCGCGAGGCGGACCTGCTGCTGCCGACTCACGCCGGGCCGGAAATCGGCGTGGCCTCCACCAAGGCCTTCTCGTGCCAGCTCGCCGTGCTGGCGGCGCTGGCCGCGCACCTCGCCGTCAAGCGCGGGCGCATGGACCGGGCCGAGGAGATGGACGTCGTCCACCACCTGCTGCAAACGCCTGCCAGCCTCAACGCCGCGCTTGCCTTCGACGAAGAGATCGCCGCCATGGCGCATCTGATCGCACCGGCGCGCGATGTGCTCTACCTCGGCCGGGGCCCCGACTATCCGCTGGCTCTGGAAGGTGCACTGAAGCTGAAGGAAATCAGCTATATCCACGCCGAAGGTTATGCCTCGGGCGAAATGAAGCACGGCCCCATCGCCCTCATCGACGAAGCCGTGCCGGTGATCGTCCTCGCCCCCTCCGGCCCGCTGTTCGAGAAGACCGTCAGCAACATGCAGGAAGTGCGCGCGCGCGGCGGCAAGGTCGTGCTGATCTCGGATGCCGAAGGCATTGCCGAAGCCGGCGAAGGCTGCATCGCCACGATCGAGATGCCCCGCGTCCACCCGCTCATCGCCCCGCTGGTCTATGCGGTGCCGGTGCAGCTGCTGGCCTACCACGTCGCCTGCGTGAAGGGCACCGACGTCGACCAGCCGCGCAACCTCGCCAAGAGCGTGACCGTCGAATAGAGGCCGGTTCGGCTCGACCTTGCCGCAGGTCGAGCCGAAGCCCGGCGGCCATCATGGCGGCAGCGCGCATTTTCCCGGCTGCCGGCCATCTTGCACGACGCCCGAAAACAGCCTGATGGTTTACTCCGCGCTAACCTTCACCCGATAGGCTCTCCGCGTGAGAAAGCGGTCGCAACCCACTCAACCGCTCCCGAAGGAGCTGCCAGTCTCCGCTATCCTTGGGCTGACCCAGCCGGCGGAGGGGGATTGGGCGCGCCTGCGCGGCATTCAATATTCGTGCCTCTCCCGCGCGCCTGTCGCCCGATTCGTCACGCAGTTCGCCGCCATGCTGGCCGCTGCCGGACTGCTGGCGCCGCGGCTCGACCCCCGGCTGATCCTGGGCTGGGCCGTGCTCGTCTGCGCCGCGGCCTGGTACGGTGCCCGAATCGACAGCGCCGTTTCCGCTGCCGAGGGACGGAACCTGCGGCCCGGCGAGGCCCGCGCCTATCTGGCGGCAACCATCGTCAAGGGCCTGGTCTGGTCGATCCCGGTCTGCGGCTTCGGGCCGTTCCTGGCTGCGGACGTGCAAGTGAAGCTCTGGACCGTCCTGGCGATGCTGATGACGGCTTTCGCAGTGCTGATCCCGGGCGTGCCGATGGGCACACTCGTCTTCACCGGGCTTGCCGGCGGTTCCGCCATCGCCTGTTTCCTCGCGCTCGGCCTCTACGACGTCGCGCTGGTCGCTTCCGCCTTCATCGCCGTGGTCGTGGCCGGCGCCATCCAGTCCGCCCGGCAGTTCCTTACCGGCAAAGTGGCCGAAGCGGGCATGGTCGAGCGGGACGAAGTGGTCTCGCTGCTGCTGCGCGAATTCGAAGAAGGCGAGGCCGACTGGCTCTGGCAGATCGACACCACCCGCCGGGTCCGCGCCGTCTCGCCGCGTTTCGCCTTCGCGCTCGGCAAGCAACCGCGCGAGATCGAAGGGATGCCGTTCCTTCAGCTCATTGCCGGCGCGAACTGGGAAACCGGCGATTTCCCGGCAAGCCTTCACGATCTGGCCGAGCGATTGAAGCGCCGCGAAAGCTTCTCCAACTTGCTCATTCGCGTCACCCTGTCAGGCAAGGCGCGCTGGTGGGAGCTGTCCGGAACGCCGAACGTGGACGAAACCGGCCAGTTCGACGGGTTCCATGGCGTCGGCTCCGATGTGACCGAAGCACGCGAGAACTCCGACAAGATCGCCTGGCTCGCGCGGTACGACCCGCTGACCGGCATGCCTAATCGCCTGATGCTGGGCGAAGCCCTCGGCGAAGCGCTCTCCCACGCCTCGCAGTGGCGCATGCGCTGCGCGTTCCTGATGATCGACCTCGATCGCTTCAAGGCGATCAACGACACCCTGGGGCATCACGTCGGCGACCAGCTTCTGGCCCGGGTGGCGGAGCGCCTGAAGGAACAGATGACGGAACGCGAGGTCTGCGGCCGTCTGGGCGGTGACGAATTCGCCATCGTCATCCGCGATGCCACCGATCTAGACTACGTCAAGCGCGTGGCGCAGCGCGTGATCCAGAGCCTCTCGCAGCCCTACCAGGTCGATCACCATACGCTGTTCGTGGGCGCCTCGATCGGCTCGGCCATCGGCCCGCGCGACGGCGATGCGGTGGAAACGCTGATGCGCAATGCCGATCTCGCGCTCTACCGCTCGAAAGACGAAGGCGGCAACGCCCACTTCACCTACGAACCCGCGCTTCACACCCGCGCCGAAGAGCGCCGCAAGCTGGAATCGTCCATGCGCTCGGCGCTGGAACGCAAGGAGTTCACGCTCAACTTCCAGCCCGTGGTGGATACACAGAACGAAACCGTCGTCAGCTTCGAGGCCCTGCTGCGCTGGAACAGCAAGGAACACGGCGCGGTGAGCCCGGTGAAGTTCATCCCCCTGGCCGAGGATACCCGGCTTATCATCCCGATCGGCGAATGGGTGCTGCGCGAAGCCTGCCGGGAAGCGATGAACTGGCCGGACCATGTGCGCGTGGCCGCGAATGTCTCGGGCGAGCAACTGCTCGACCCGAATTTCGTGACCAGCGTTGTCTCTGCCCTCACCGAAAGCGGGCTTCCGGCCGCGCGCCTCGAACTGGAAGTGACCGAGAGCATCTTCCTGCGCGATGCCACCCTCGCCCGTTCCGCGCTCGAAAAGATCATGGCGCTGGGCTGCAAGGTGGCGCTCGACGATTTCGGCACCGGCTATTCCTCGCTCGGCTACCTGCGCAAGTTGCGGTTTTCGACCATCAAGATCGACCGCTCCTTCGTGCAGGGCGCCGCCACCGGCAATGCCGAAAGCCTGGCGATCATCCGCGCCGTGGTCGCCATGGCCGACAGCCTCGACATGTCGACGACCGCGGAAGGCGCTGAGACCGAAAAGGAAGTCGAGATGATCCGCAAGCTCGGCTGCCGCAAGATCCAGGGCTATTACTATGGACGGCCGATGTCCGCGAAGGACGCGGTCGCGCTGTTCCGCAACCGCGCCTTCTCGGCCGTGTGATCAGGCACGCATCGGCGATTCTCGACCCTAACCGTAGATCGGCAGGATCTGCGGCAAGTCGGACGTCGTGCGGATACCCGGCGGTGCAGCGCAGACGGCGGGAATGGCATTGACCGGCCGGTGCGCCGTCAACCCCGGCGTGTAGGCGGCATAGTCTTCCTCCGCGACCGGGAACGTGATGTCCACCTTCACCGGCGTGTCCCCCTCGGTGGTGATCCGCCATCCGGATTCGCGCAGGTCCCACTCGTGCTCGATCTCGGTCGTCACATACCAGTTCGCGCGGAACCGCATGACCGGGCGGCCGCCGCTCTTGCAGGTGATCGTGGTGCGCATCGCGCCGACAGTGCCGGCCGGGACGGTGCCCGCCGCAATCGTCAGGTCCTTGAGGGTCGGCGAGAGTTCGCCCACCGCCTCGATCTCGTCCACCTTGAGGCCCACGGCATCGGCAATCTGCGACAGCGAGCTGCCGAAATCGCCCTTGAGGTGCTCGGCACGGCGCTGGTCGAATGGCGCCATCGGCGCTGCGAAACCCATGACCTGGAACAGCATCTCCGGGGAATTGCGGCTGGAGACGTCAGCATATTCGTCGATGGTCAGCAGCCCGTGCGTGCGCTGCAGCGACAGGAGCGGGATCGCCAGGGCTTCCGTCACGAAGCCGGGGCTCGATCCGGTGCTGTAGATCGAGGTCTGGCCCGAGCGGCAGGCCTCGTCCACCCGTGCGCGAAGTGCAGGGTCCATCCGCGCGGGATTGTGGAAGTCGCCGCGCGTGGTGACCACGTTCTTGCCCGATGCGAGCAGCGTGCAGATCTCGTCCCAGTCTGTGCCCTGGCGCATATAGAGTACGCAGTCCGCATCGAGCGCCGCGAGTTCGTCCAGCGAATTGGTGGCCTTCACGCCCGTGGGCGGCAATCCGCAGAGTTCGCCTGCATCCTTGCCCACCTTTTCGGGCGAGCTGACCCAGAGCCCCACAAGGTCCATGCGGGGATGCTCGATCACCGTGCGCAAGGCGCGGCTGCCCACATTGCCCGTCGCCCACTGGATGACGCGCCAATTCCGGCCTTCCATCGCTTCTCTCCCGTTTCTTGTCTCGTGCGGACTTGGCCGCTGGTCATGAACTCCCGCAATCCCCGGATGGGAACGGCGGGTTCAGGGCGCCATCCAGCTGACGGTATCCTGCTGCGGATCGGGCGAATCGGCTTTCCATCGCACCGAGCCGAACGGCCGCTCCAGCCGGCGCCGCACCCGGTTGCCCTGATGGGAGCGGTTGAACGCATCGGCCTGGGTCTGAAGCTCGATATCGGCCTGGGTGAAGCGGTCGCGCAGGCGCAAGTAGTCGCCCCAGGTCGGGCAGTGGTAGCGCTCCGTCCAAAGCGCGGGATCGGCGATGTCCCGCGCAAGCGACCATTCGAAGCCGCCGTTGCGTTTGCGCATCGACTGCATTTTCATCATCACTGCATAAAAGTCTCGCGCGCGTTCGGGATCGACGTCGTAGTCCACCTCGATCACCACTGGTCCGGACCGCAATGTCAGGGCCATGCCCACGGCGGGCTCGTGGCCCAGCGGCACTTCCTCGGTATCGGCCTGGTCGCCGCCGATGGGCATGAGCAGTCCGAGCAGCGCGGTCGCGCCAACGGCGATGCCCGAAGCCACCAGCGCAAAGGCCACGCTCCGCCCCGCCGCCACTTCGCCCCAAGCCCAGGCGCCCAGCCCGATTCCGGCGGTGATGGCCGAGGAAAACAGCGAGAGCGCCCGCGCCGTCACCCAGCGCGGCGCGGAGAGCTGCACGGTCACGTTGAGCATGGCGACGGTCAGGATATTGCAGGCGCCCACGATCAGGAATGCCGCGCAGGTCACCACGATGTCATGGCTCATGCCGATCGCAACAAGCGCCAGCCCGGTACCGATGGCGAAGGTCCGCACGGCCAGCTCGGTCGAGATCGCGTCGCGGATGCGGCTGACGAACAGCGCGCCGGCCACCGCGCCCACGCCTTGCGCGCCGAGCAGCACACCGAACGTGGACGCATCGCCGTGCAGCAGGTCCCGTGCGATCAACGGCGCCAGGGCAGAGGCCGTCGCCGTGCTCAGGCCGAAAACCAGCACGCGCACCAGCGCCGTGCGGATCGACGGGGCGTGGAGTGCATAGCGAACGCCGCCGATGATCGCGCGGTCCATCCGCTCGGGCGGCAGCCGCGAAGGTGCATGGCGGCGGCGCCAGAGGAAGAAGGCGAACAGCAGCGGCAGATAGAGCAGCGAGGTCATGCCGAACACCGCCTTGGCCCCGTAGATCACCACGATCAGGCCGCCGAGCGCCGGTCCGAAGCTGCGCGCGACATTGTAGCTGATCGTCCCCAGAGCCACCGCCGCAGGCAGATGCGCGCGCGACACCTGCTCGGGAATCGACGCTTGCCAGGACGGCGAATAGAGCGCGACCCCTCCCCCGATCAGCGCGCAGAACAGCAGCAGCAGCCACGGCGTGATCAGGCCGAGGAATGCCACCACCGCCAGCACCGCCGCGCAGATCGCACTGAACGTCAGGCCGGTCATGGCGATGCGGCGACGGTCGAACATGTCGGCGATGGCGCCCGCAGGCAGCGTCACCAGGACGAGCGGCAACATCATCGCCGACTGCACCAGCGCGACCATGCTCGGCGAATTGCTGAGACGCGTCATTTCCCAGGCCGCGCCGACGCCCAGGAAGAGCTGTCCGAAATTCGAGAACAGGCTGGCCGTCCAGATCCGCCGGAACGTGGGTTCGCGCAAAGGTGCGAAGGCGCCCCCCGATTGCTCCGCCCGTTCCAATCCCGTCATGCCCGCCCTTTCGCATTTTTCTGTCTGGAGATGATGGCGAGGGTGGCCGCAGCGTCAAGGCGGCTGACCGAACAGGCCCCTTCCTCGCACCCGGCCCCGCCCCCACGATATGCTTGGGCGCAGCGGCAATCGCCAAGGCGATAGGAGCCGGGCCGCCAATTGCAATTCCCCGGCCGGGCCAGCATCACCCCGGACAAAGCGCGCAGGCAAGCCCGATCCGCGCGGATTTTCGAGGAGAGCAGACCGTGACCGACGCCTATATCATCGACGCCGTCCGCACCCCGCGCAGCATCGGCAAGATGGGCAAGGGCGCGCTGTCCGCCATGCACCCGGAACACTTGTCCGCCACGGTGCTGGCTGCGCTGAAGGACCGCAACGGCATCGACACGGCCGATGTGGACGACGTGATCTGGGGCGTTTCGGCGGCCATCGGCCTTCAGGGCGGCGACATCGGCCGCATGGCCGCGCTCGATGCCGGCTACGACATCCGGGCTGGCGGCGTCACGCTCAACCGCTTCTGCGGCTCCAGCCTCACCGCGACCAGCCTCGCTTCCGCAATGATCATGTCGGGCATGTCGGATCTCATGGTGGCCGGCGGGATGGACATGCTCTCCTACGCCAATGCCCACGGCATGAAGTTGCGCGAGGCCGGACTGGGCAGCGCGGGCATGGGCGCCGGCAATCCGCGGCTTCAGGCCAGGCATCCGCAGACCAACCAGGGCGTCGCCGCCGATGCGATCGCGGCGATGGAAGGCATCGGCCGCGCGGAACTGGAAGCGCTCGGTGTCGAGAGCCAGCGCCGCGCCGCGCAGGCCATCGCAGAGGGCCGGTTCGACAAGTCCACCATCGTGGTCCGCGACGATCAGGGCAATGTCATCCTGGACCATGAGGAATACCCGCGCCCGGACACCACGGCCGAAAGCCTCGCCCAGCTCAAGCCCGCCTTCGAGATGTTCTTCGACATGCCTTCCGTGCCGGGCGGCAAGACTTATGTGGAACTGATCAGGCAGGTCTATCCCGATCTCGACGTCAAGCCGATTCACCATGTGGGCATATCGTCCGGCGTCGTGGACGGCGCCTCGGCGATCCTGCTGGCGTCAAAGGACTATGCCGAGAAGCACGGCCTCAAGCCGCGTGCGCGCATCGTCGCCATGGCCGAGACGGGAGACTGCCCTACCCTCATGCTCAACGGCCCCGTGCCGGCGGCCAACAAGGTGCTGGCAAAAGCCGGGCTGACCAAGGACCAGATCGACGTCTGGGAAGTGAACGAAGCCTTCGCCGTGGTGGTCGAGAAATTCATCCGCGACCTTGACCTGGACCGCGCGAAGGTCAATCCGAATGGAGGTTCGATCGCGCTGGGCCATCCCATCGCCGGGACCGGAGCGATCCTTATCGGCACCGCGCTTGACGAACTGGAGCGCACCGGGGGCCGCTATGGCCTCATCACCATGTGCGCTGCGGGCGGCATGGCGCCGGCGATCGTCATAGAGCGCGTCTGAACGCCGGAACGAAGCAGGAGTATTGAGTGGCAACCGACGCGGAAGAAAAGCTGACCGGCAGACTGGGCGAGGCTTTCAACGACCCCGACATCAGTCCCCGTCGCCAGGTCGGCCTGCGCATGACGGTGATTTCCCGGCTTCAGCGCAGCAATTTCGACCGCAAGGTGGCCGTTCTCAACGTGACCCGCTCGCAATGGGCGATGATCGCGGTGGTTTCGCGCCATCCCGGCTCGACCCAGCGCATCATCGCGGAATACCTGGAAATGTCGGAAGCCTCCGCCGGACGGCTGATCGACCGGCTCTGCGCGGAAGGCCTGCTGGAGCGCCGCGACCGCGCCGACGATCGCCGGGCACGCGCGGTCTATCTGACCGACGAGGCAAAGCCCCTGCTCGACCAGCTGGGGGAGATCGCCAATGAGCGCGAGGAACGCATGTTCCAGGGCTTTTCGGAAAGCGAGATCGAGCAGCTGCGCAGCTACATGAACCGCATCTACGACAATATCAGCCGCGACTGAGCGGCCATTTCGTCAGGCCGGACCGATCAATACGGCAGGTACAAAAAAAGGGCGGCTCGCAGGAGCCGCCCTTTTTTCTTGGCTATTGCGCCCGGCTTACTTGGCCGCGGCAATGTCCTTCTTCGACAGCGAGGTGGTCAGCTTGCCGTCGACGGCCGTCAGGCTGGCGGCAGGGACCGTGACGAGGCGGCCGTTCAGGATGACCTGCGGATTGCCGTCTGCGGCAACGCGGTAGATCGGCGCCAGACGGTAGCCATTGGCACCATAGAGCATCTTGCCGGCAGTCAGGTCGAGCGGCGCGGCGGCCTCTTCGGTGACGGCACGAACCGACTGGGTGGTTTCGGCGAAAGCGGCCGGAACGATGCCGAAGGTGGCGACAGCGGCAGCAGCGGCAAGGGCAACGAACTTGTTCATCTCAGGCATCTCCAAAAAATCGAGGTTAGTGTCGAGGTTCTCTCAACTTACTAACCTAGGTTAGGAGTTGTTGAACAGATAGTCAATTGCATTTTCAGCACCGATCAAAACTTTTTTGCAACTGCACACGGCGATCCATCCACCAGCCGGATCATGTTGCAATGCAGCGCAGGAAGGCATCGCACCGGCGGAGGGCGCAGCAATTGGCAGGCTTGATCGTGGGCACGATGAGGCGCGGGTTGCCAGCCCCCACCTTTGCGCTCAAATCGAATGAAGCCTCGGCGGAGGCGGAAATCCGGGCCTCTCGGGCACTCTTCGCCGAAGATTTCATAGCGATAACAGAATTTTCAGCGATGAGCGGGGACAGGCAGACGATGGCAACTAAGGTGATGCAGGGGGTGCGCGTCCTCGAAGTGGCGCAGTTCACATTCACACCGGCCGCCGGAGCGATCCTGGCCGACTGGGGCGCGGACGTCATCAAGATCGAGCATCCCGTGCGCGGCGATACCCAGCGCGGCTTCCTCAACATGGGCGGCGTCCAGCTCGATCCCTTGCGCCATACGCTGTTCGAGCATCCCAATCGCGGCAAGCGCAGCGTCGGCATCGACCTCTCGACCGCGGAAGGCCAGGAACTGCTCTACGAAATGGCGAAGCACTGCGACGTGTTTCTCACCAACTACCTTCCGCAGGTGCGCCAGAAGAACCGCTTCGACGTCGAGCATATCCGCGCCGCCAATCCGAACATCATCTATGCGCGCGGCAGTGCCTGGGGCGACAAGGGACCCGAGCGCGAAAAAGGCGGCTTCGACGGCACCGCCTTCTGGTCGCGCAGCGGCATTGCCGATTGCATGACCCCGCCCGAACTGCCCGGTCCGCTCTCCCAGGGGATGCCTGCCTTCGGCGATTCGATCGGCGGCATGTTCATTGCCGGCGGCATCTCCGCCGCACTCTTCCACCGCGAGAAGACCGGCGAGGCCGCGGAACTCGACGTCTCGCTGATGAGCACCGCGGCCTGGGCCTCGGGCGCGAACATCGCGCAGGCCGTCGAGACCGGCGTGATCACCAAGAACGCGATGCCCAGCTCGGGCGGCGGTGCCAAGAACCCCTTCATGGGCAATTTCTGGACGTCCGACAATCGCACCATCAACTTGTGCATGGTCAGCCCGACCGGGCTCATTCGCGACACCTTCGAACATGTCGGCCGGCCCGAAGCCGCGGACGATCCGCGCTTCCAGGATGTGCTCAGCCTGATCGAGCACTCCAAGGCCGCCAGCGACATCCTGGTCGCCGCTTTCGCCGAGAAACCCTTCGCCTATTGGCGGGAGCATCTGAAGACGCTGAAGGGCCAGTGGGCGCCGATCCTCAACTTGCTCGAACTGGCCAGCGACGAGCAGGCGCTCGCCAACGACATGCTGATCGAGGTCGAGGGCGCCGACGGCGGAGAGCCGCTGAAACTGGTGCGCGGCCCCGTCCAGTTCAATGGCGAGGCGCTGGAAACCACGCGCTCGCCCCAGGCCTCGGAACATACCGAAATCGTGCTCATGGAGATGGGCGTGGACTGGGACCGGATCGAGGATCTCAAGTCCAAGGGCGCGATCGCCTGATCCCGCTCCCGACAATTCGACTGCAAGGAACCTAGAAGATGAAGCCTGGAACCCGTCTCAAGAGCGCTGCCTGCGACACCGAAGTCATGGTGATCCGCGCTGCCGACGGCACGATCGAATGCGGCGGCGCACCGATGGACGAAGCCAAGCCCGCCGATGCCGCCCCGCTGGCGGCCGACTTTTCGGCCGGCACGCTCATGGGGAAACGCTACGTCGATGCGGACGGCAGGTACGAACTGCTTTGCGTGAAGCCCGGGAAGGGTTCGCTCTCGGTCGACGGCGTGGCGCTGGTGGTCAAGGACGCCAAGCCGCTTCCCGCCTCCGACTGATCCCGGCATTCTCCCGCAAGCGCTTCAAGGCCCCGCTCACCGATGAACATCGCCCTCCTCCTCGAAATGGCGGCAGAAGCCGCGCCCGACCGCGTCGGCCTCGTCTGCGAGGGCAAGCGGTGGACTTACGGCGACCTGCTGGCGGCAGCACGGGGGGCCTTCGAACTGATCCGGCAAAGCGATGCTCAATATGTCGCGCTGCTCGATGAAAGCAGCGAGGCGGCGGTGATCGCGGTGTTCGGCGCCGCGCTGGCGGGCGTGCCCTATTGCCCGCTCAACTACCGCCTGCCCGATGCCGATCTCGCCGCCCTGCTCGGCCGCATAGCCCCGGCGCTGGTGATCGGCGACGAGGAGCGCATCACCCGCCTTGCCGGGGACCAGGGCCATACGGTGCTTTCCAGAGAAGAGTTCTCACTAAAGGCTCAGGAAACCGTCCCCGCCGAGGATGCGCGCGAATACGATCCCGGCGAAGGGGTGGCGATCCAGCTCTTCACCAGCGGCACCACCGCAGCGCCGAAAGCGGCGATCCTGCGCCATTCCAACTTGCTGGGGTACATCTTCGGCACCGTGGAATTCGGCACCGCCGATGAGGGCGATGCCGCGCTCGTGGTCGTGCCGCCTTATCATATCGCCGGCATTTCCGCCCTGCTCTCCTCGATCTATTCGCTGCGCCGGATCGTCATGCTTCCCGCCTTCTCGCCCGAAGGCTGGCTCTCGCTCGTCGCGAACGAACAGGTGTCCAACGCCTTCGTCGTCCCGACCATGCTCGCGCGCATCATCGAAGCGATGGAGCGGGCCGGCGCGGCAGGCATATCCAGTCTCCGCGCGATCGCTTATGGTGGCGGCAAGATGCCACTCGAAGTGATCCGCAAGGCCCTGGAGCTGTTCCCCGAAGCGGGCTTCACCAATGCCTACGGCCTCACCGAAACCAGCTCCACCGTCGCCCTGCTCGGCCCGGACGATCACCGCGAGGCGCTCGCCTCCCAGGACCCCGCGATCCGCGCGCGGCTGACCTCGCTCGGCAAGCCGATCCCCACGGTGGAGATCGAGATTCGCGGCGAAGACGGCGAGACCCTCGGCCCCGGCCAGCCCGGCGAGATCTATGTCCGCGGCGAACAGGTCTCGGGAGAATACAAGGAAAAGAGCGCGCTCGACGCGCAAGGCTGGTTCCCCACCCGCGATGCCGGCTACATGGACGAACACGGCTACCTCTTCCTGTCCGGCCGCGCCGACGACGTGATCGTGCGCGGCGGCGAGAACATGTCCCCCGGCGAGATCGAGGACGTGCTGCTGACCCATCCTGCCGTGGCCGATGCCTGCGCCTGCGCGATCCCCTCGGTGGAATGGGGCGAAGCCGTGGGCGTCGCCATCGTGCTGCGTGACGGACACGACATGCCTGCCGAGCCGGACCTCAAGGACCTTGTCCGCGCACGGCTGCGCTCCTCGCGCGTGCCCGAGAAAATCGTGTTCTTGTCGGAGCTTCCATACAACGAAATGGGCAAGCTCCTGCGCCGCAAGGTCAAGGATGTCCTTGCCGGCTGACGCACAGGCCAAGGGGCCCGCAATCCCGCTGGCGCGCTGGGCCGACCGGCAACTGGCGGCGCTCACGCGCGACCATGGCCTGCCCCGCCTCCACGGCGCCGCCCTGCTTGGCGAAC
This sequence comes from Novosphingobium sp. PhB55, assembly GCF_004368805.1. Taxonomy (NCBI): domain Bacteria; kingdom Pseudomonadati; phylum Pseudomonadota; class Alphaproteobacteria; order Sphingomonadales; family Sphingomonadaceae; genus Novosphingobium; species Novosphingobium sp. PhB55. The sequence continues at coordinate 787,402 of NZ_SODQ01000001.1, forward strand.
GCGGCGCCCATGGCGGCTACCGCATCGGCGGCCGCATTTCCGCCGGGCTTGGTGGCAGCCGCCTCCTGCCGACCCGCGACGGCCGCTGGTTCGCACTCACCCTGATCCGCGATGTCGACCGCGAACTCCTGCCCGCCCTGTTCCAGGACGAGGCGTTGGCGGTCTTCGATCATGCCGCCATCGCCGCAGCCGCCCTCCGGCATGACTGCGCCGATCTGCTGCAGCGCGGGCGCATGCTGGGATTGCCCGTGGCAAGCGCCGACGAGGAACCGGTATCCGCTCCAGTCGAAATCCTGGAACGCGGAGACAAGCGCAGGCGCACCGCTGGACATCGTCCGCTGGTGGTGGATCTCTCGGCCATCTGGGCGGGCCCGCTGGCGGGCCACTTGCTATGGCAAGCCGGCATGGAAGTCGTAAAAGTGGAAAGCCTTACGCGCCCGGACCTGATCCGACGCGACGATCCCGCCACGTTTGACCGCATCAACCAGGGCAAGGCGAGCCTGCTCGTCGATTTCGCCAGCGCCGAACAGAAAGCGCGTCTGATCGGCCTTATTCGCAGCGCCAACGTGGTCATCGAAAGCTCGCGCCCCAGGGCGCTGCGCCATCTCGGCATCGATGCCGACGCGCTTGTGCGCGAGATTCCGGGGCTGGTCTGGCTGACCGTGACCGGCCACGGCGCGCGCGGGGAGCCGGCCAACTGGGTCGGGATCGGCAACGATTGCGGCGTGGCCGGGGGCTTGTCCCGCGCCCTTGCCGAAGTCACCGGCGAAATCGGATATGTGGGCGATGCCATCGCCGATCCGCTGACCGGCATCGTCGGCGCGCGCGAAGTGCTTCGTGCGTTGCAGCAAGGGGGTGCCAGGCGGATCGGCCTGTCGATGAGCGCGATCGTGGCCATGGCGCTGGCCGAGGAACGCGCCTTCGACCGCGCCGCGCTCGACTGCGAACTTCGCAGCTGGGGCCAGGCAGTCGGCCATCCCTTTCCCGCTCTTGCCCCGCGGGTTCCGAGCGCGCCCGTCCGTCCGCTCGGCGCCGATACCGAACGTTACCTTGCCGCGGCGCTCGCATGCTGATCCGCGATGCCGAGATCCACGGCCAGGGCACGGCCGACTTGCGCCTGGAAGGGCGGCTCGTCACAGCCATCGGCACGCTCCAGCCCCGCGCGGGAGAGCCAGTCATCCTGGCTCGCGGTGGCGCCTTGCTACCGGGCCTTCACGACCATCATCTCCACCTTGCCGCGCTGGCGGTGCGCGAGGCCTCGGTCTTTTGCGGGCCGCCGCAAGTGTCCGACCGCGACGCGCTGATCGGCGCGCTATCCCAGTCCGGCGAGGGTTGGCTGCGCGCCACAGGTTTCTGCGAAAGCATTCTGGGCGGCACGCTGCCCGATGCCCGCATGCTCGACACGATCGTCCCCTCGCGGCCGCTGCGCATGCAGCACAGGACGGGCCGCATGTGGTTCCTCAACAGCTTGGCGCTTTCAGAACTGCTCGACCGGGGCCCCGCCCCGCCCGGCCTGGAGCGCGAGAACGGACACTTCACCGGCAGGCTGTTCGACGAGGACCGCTGGCTGCAGCAAACCCTGGGCAGCACACCTCCGGACTTTGCCGCGACCAGCAGCCGTCTGGCGGCCTCGGGCATAACCGGCATCACCGATCTGTCACCGCGCAACGATCCGGCAATGGCCCGCCATTTTGCTGCGCAGCGCACGGGCGGCGCTTTGAAACAGTCGGTGGTTCTGGGCGGCGCCCTGTCGCTTGCGTCCGCGCAGCAGCAGGACGGCTGGCGCCTCGGCCCCGCCAAACTCCACTTGCACGAAAGCGCCTTGCCGGATTTCGAGCAGACGAGCGCCTGGATCACCCAGGCGCACGATCAGGGCCGCGGCGTGGCGGTCCACTGCGTCACCGAAGTGGAGATGGTCTTCACCCTCGCCCTGCTGGAGGCCGCGGGAAGCCTGGACGGTGACCGGATCGAACATGCCTCGGTCGTTTCGCCCGAACTTGCGGCGCACCTCGCCGACCTGAACCTCAAGGCCTGCGTGCAACCGCAGTTCGTCGCTGGACATGGCGACCGCTATCTTGCCGAAGTCGAAACCCGGCACCATCCCGACTTGTACCGTCTGCGCAGCCTGCAGGACGCCGGGATCTGCCTCGCCGGAGGAAGCGACGCGCCTTACGGCAGCACGGACCCTTGGGCCGGCATGCGCGCTGCCGTCCAGCGCCGCACCGCCGCGGGCGTCCCGTTTACGCCGGAAGAGGCCCTGACGCCCGAGCAGGCGCTGGCACTCTATCTTTCCGATCCGCTCGACCTCTCACGCCAGCGCCGCATCGCCGTGGGCGAACAAGCCGACTTGTGCCTGCTCGACCGAACCTGGCAGGAAGCGCGCGGCCGTCTGGACAGCGGGGATGTACGCATGACGATCGCGTCAGGTCGGGTCGTCCACCAGCGCATCGACCAGACCCCAGGCCAACGCCTCGCGAGCGCCGAGACGGCGGCCGCTTAACACCATCAGCAACGTGCGCTGGCGGCCGATCCGCCGGCTGAGCGACACGCAGCCCCCGGCCCCGGGCAATATGCCCATCGCCAGTTCGGGCAACTGAAACCACGCGCGGCGGCTCGCCGTGATCCGCGCCGCGCAAGCCGCCAGTTCGAGCCCGGCGCCGATGCAGGCCCCGTCGATGTGCACTTCCATGCGGTCCGCGCACATCAGCGCCTCGCGTGCGGGGAGCGTGACACAGCGGATCGCATGGGCCGTGGCCGGATCGGTCGTGGTGCCGAACTCCGAAAGGTCCGCGCCCAGGCTGAAGCTGCGCCCCTCCGCCCGCAGGCGGACCCGCTCGATGGTCCGGTCGGCATTGGCCAGAGCGAAGGCCTCATGAAGCGCGTCGCGCATGGTCCGATCGATGGCGTTGCCCGCTTCCGGCCGATCCAGCGTGACGGTCAGAATGTCCCTTTCGCGCGCAAGCGTTACCCGCCCTTCGCGAAGCGCGGCGTGCTCCGGGGGCCGCGCGGCGATCCAGCGCCGATGCGCGTCGCTGCCCTGCAGCACTGCATAGGCCAGCGACTCGGCGACGAGTGCTTCCTCATCGGTTAAATGATCCAGAATGCGCAGCAACTGCGTCACCACCGCCGCCGCGCTCGGCTGGTCACGCACCGCCGCCAACAAGGCCTCGGGCGTGAAGCGCGGTTCGAGGTAGGCGTCGAGTCGCGCTGCCAGCGGATGATCGCAAGGACCCAGGCCGATCACCGGATAAGGCGGCAGCCGAAATCCGGGGGCGTCCCGGGCCTCTTTTCCCAGATCGACGAAGGCCATCGGCCAATCCGGGCAGCTACCGGGGGCGGCCAGGTCCTGCAGGGAGAGGGTCACATCGTCTGGAGTCACCGCAGTGCATTACCTTTCCGGTCAATTGCCTGTGCCGCTTGAAACATGCCCATCCCTCTTCGCCAAGGCCAGCCCGCCGCAGCAAACTTGCGCTCCAACGCATTGTTTCGGGCATAAAATGGCAGAAATCCGCCAGTTCCTTGGCACTACCTCCATTTCGACATCATCGCATGCGCGAAGCCTATTGAAGCAGCATCGCCATGATGCTAACCCGGTTTAGCAAAAAACGAGTCAGGCTCAGTTTTTATAGAGACCGACTCGAGGAGAGAAGTGAGTTTCCATCACCACCCGGAGGGAGGAGAGACCTCATGCCTGGAAAGACGACCTCATCGAACAAGGCGAAGATTGCTCGCCGCGTCATCGAAGTGCTCGAATATTTCGACGATTCCCACCGCGAAGCGACCGTCATGGACATCGTGCGCCGCTACAATCGGCCACAGTCGAGCACGTCGGAACTGCTTTCGAGCCTCGTGGAACTCGGTCTGCTTCACAAGGATCCCTATTCCCGCGCCTATAGCCTCACGCCCCGCGCCGCGTTGATCGGCACTTCGGGCCAGCCCGAACTGGTCCGCGACGGCCGGATCGTCCGCCTGATGGACCGCCTGGTCGCCCAGACCGGCCTTTCGGTCGCGCTCACCTCGATGGTCGGGCTGGACGTGCAGATCGTGAACTGGCGCCATGGCCCGCGTGCCCTTGCCGCAACGCGCGAACTGGCCGGCGGGATCAAGGAACCCCTCGCCCAGAACGGAGCCGGCTGGCTCATGCTGTCCACCATCGCACGCCAGCGCTGCGAGGGCATGGTCCGCCGTCTCAATGCCGAAGCCGACGAGCAGGGCAAGTTCCAGTTCGCCGACATGATGAACCGCATCGATACCTGCCGCGACCCGCGCCATGTGTTTGGCCCGGCCGGTTTCGGTAGCGGCGCCGAGGCCCTTTCCGGCCTCGTCCCGCGCCAGCCCGAGGGTCACCCGCTGGTCATCAGCCTGATCTACGGCAAGGACGACAAGGTCAATCCCGAGGCGCTGCTGCACTCGCTGGGTGACGCGATGCGCAAGTGCCTGCCCGATCCCACGCCGATGCCCGAGCCGGAACTGCTCTCGCACGCGGCTTGAAGGCAGCCTGACCGGGGGCGAGAACCGCCGCCGGAACCGGCAACGGAAAAAAGGCCTCGCGGCATGACCGCGAGGCCTTTTCCTTTGGAGCGCTTACTTCTGTCCGGCCTGCTTCTGGCCGGCCTGGATCTCGTCCAGCATGGTGCGGGCGATCTTGAGGAAGTTCGCCGTATCCGTCTGGGCGGACGGGATCGCCTGCCGGAAGGTCGCGAAACCGTGGACCAGTCCGCGGCCTTCATAGAAAGCCGTCGGCACGCCCGCCTCGACGAGCTTCGCGGCATAAGCGCGGCCCTGATCGCGCAGCGGGTCGAGCCCCGCCGTGACCAGAACCGTGGGCGGCAGGCCGGCCAGGCTGCCCAGGATCGGGGAGCTGCGCGGGCTCTTGGGATCGGCGGCATAGTGCTTCTGGAACAGCGCGGTCATGCTGTCGTCCAGGCCGTAGCCCTTGGCGAACTGTTGCGCCGAAGGATAGCTGCGGGTGAAATCGGCGGCAGGATAGATCGGCACTTGCAGGATCACGGGCACGGCCGCCGGCTTGTCGCGCAGGGCCGCCGCGGCGATCAGGGTGAGATTGCCGCCGGCGCTATCGCCGCTGAGAACCAGTCCCGTGACATCGCGGCCCAGTGCCTTGCCGTTCGCGGCCACCCAGCGCGCGGCAGCCTCTCCGTCATCGGGTGCGGCGGGCCAGGGATGCTCCGGCGCCAGGCGATATTCGACCGAGACCACCGGCAAGTCGAGCTGACGCGAGATTTCGGCGGCCAGCGCGGCATGGGTATCGATGCTGCCCAGCACGTAGCCACCGCCGTGATAGAACACCACCACCGGTCCCGGTCCGCGCTCTGCCCGCGTATCGAACAGGCGCAGGGGGATCGATCCGCCCGGCCCCGGCATGGTCAGGTCCTTCATCACCGCGAGATCGCCGACGGGAAGGTCGCGGGACGGCATGGCCGACGGCGGCAGCTTGCGGATCTGCGCGATCACTTCGGCCGTCAGCGGCGGCATCGGATGCGCGTTCGACGCCTTGAGATAGGCCGCCACGTCCGGCCGCACATAGGGCGAGCCCGTGGCTCCTGACGCCGGTGCGGGCGCCGAGACCGCAGCCGCTTCCTTCGCGGCAAGGCCAAAGGGCGCGAAAGCGACGGCCAGCGCCGTCATTCCCAGCCCGAAATGTGCGAGAGTCGAAGTTCTTTTCTTCGTACCGATCACGAATTGCATCCAATCCTCCCTGTTAGAGAGGCCCGTTGTATGGCTGCAATTCACGCTTGGCGAGCGAGAGAGACCTCCCGCCCGCCTCGCAGGCTCAATAAACGCCACCCTGTTGTTCGGCGAAGTCCTGCTGCTCACCGGAACTGGCGGTGATCGCGGCCTGGCGGGCTTCGCGCACGCCGCGAATCTCGGCGACAAGCGCATCGCGGCGGCGCGCGAATTCGTCTTCAGGCGAATACTGGCGCGGCTCGGTATCGGGCTTGAAGGCTTCCCAGATCACGGCCGCCTTCGGGTCGTTGCCCGGCTCGACGCCCATGACCTGCTTGCCGCTGACGCGATCGATGCGGACCATGCGGATCCCCGCAGGCGCGACGAACGGCTGCGTACCCCAGCGCTCGCGCGTGGCCTGGACCACCTGCTTGAAGATCGGCGCGGAAATACGGCCACCTTGCGCATAGCCGCCGAGCGAGCGCGGCGTATCGTAGCCGAGGTAGACGCCGCCGACATAGTCCTGCGTACCGCCGACGAACCAGACGTCGGTCGGGCCGTTGGTGGTGCCGGTCTTGCCGAACATCGGCATGCCAAGGTCGCGCAGGACCACGGCGGTGCCGCGGGTCACCACGCCTTCGAGCATGTGGACCACCTGGTAGGCAGTGCCGGAATCGATCACCTGCTTGCCCCGGCGCACGACGCGCGGCATCGGCTTGCCGTCCCATTCCGGCATGTTGCAGGTATCGCAGCGGCGGTTGTCCGGCTTCCAGATCACCTTGCCATTGCGGTCCTGCACGTAATCGATCGGCGAGGACGCGAACTGCACGCCGTTGTTCGCCAGGGCGGAGTAGGCGTTGACCATGCGCGAAACCGTGGTTTCGCCCGCGCCGAGCGCGAAGGATAAGTAGGGCTTGTAGTCCCCGATGCCGACGGTCTTGAAGGTCTTCACCACGCGCTTCATGCCGGTGTCGTTGGCGATGCGGATGGTCATCAGGTTGCGGGACTGTTCCAGGCCCCAACGCATGGTGTGGCTGCCGGAACCGCCTTCGCCGCCGAAGTTGCGGAAGCATTTGTTGCCCAGCGCCCCGCCCTGATAGACGCAGAACGTGCCGTCGAGCACCTGGGTCGCCGGCGTCATGCCGTATTGCAGGCCGGTGGCGTAGACGAAGGGCTTGATGGTGGAGCCAGGCTGACGTTCGGCCTGCACGGCGCGGTTGAAGGAATCGAGCCCGGAATCGAACCCGCCCTGCATCGCCATGATGCGGCCGGTGCCCGGCTGCTCGATCACCATGCCGCCCGAAACCTCGGGAATGGTGCGAACTGCGTACGTATCCGAGGAAACCGGCGCCGCGGCGACGAGGTCACCCACTTTGGCGAGTTCCGAGATATTGGTGAGCGCCGAGATATTGCCGTCGGAGAACCCGATCCGGCCGGTCGAGCCGCTGCGATCGACGATCACGCCGACGCGCCAGTCCTTGTAGTCGATCGTCTTGTTGGAAACGATCAGCTGGGACTGCCAGGTGCTCATGTCGTCGATATGCGCGATCGGATGGGCCCAGGCCCGCCCGCCCTGATAGCGCAGCAGACCCGCGCGCAGGGCATCGCGCACGGCGCCCTGCATCTGCGGATCGAGCGAAGTGCGCACCCAGAGGCCGCCGGCATAGACGCTGTTCGGCCCGTCCTCGGCCTTTTCGCCGTACTGGTCGATCAGGCGGCGGCGCACTTCCTCGATGAAGTAGCCGTTGCCGGAAGGATAAGTCTCGACGCGGCGGGCGATCAGGCCGAGCGGCTGAGCCTTGGCGGCGTCGGCATCGGCGCGCGTCGCCCAGCCGTTGGTCACCATCTGATCGAGCACCCAGTTGCGGCGCTCGACCGCCATGTCCTCGTACTGCTTGCGGCCGTAACGCTCCGGCGCCTTGGGCAGGATCGCCAGGAACGCGGCTTCGTGGAGCTGGAGCTGGTCGACATCCTTGCCGAAATAGGCCCGGGCAGCAGCCTGGACGCCGAAGCTCTGGCGGCCCAGCGGAATCTCGTTGAGGTAGAGTTCCAGAATCTGCGGCTTGTTCAGCACGCTCTCGATACGGCGGGCGACGACCATTTCCTTGAGCTTGCGCGTGACCGAGTATTCGTCGCCGATCAGGATGTTCTTGGCCACCTGCTGGGTGATCGTCGAACCGCCGCGCGCGCGGCCCCCGGTGCCGAGCTTGGAGGCATAGTCCACGACCGCACCGGCAAGCCCGGTGACATCGACGCCGCCGTGGGTCCAGAACGTCTTGTCCTCGGCCGAGAGGAAAGCGTCGACCAGCGGCCTCGGGAAATCGACGTAGCGTAGCTGGACGCGGCGCTCGCGGGCATAACTGTAGACGATCTGGCCATCGACGCCGCGCACCATGGTGGGCAAAGGCGGCTGATATTCCAGCAGCTTGCTGGCGTCGGGAAGATCGTGGGTGAAGGCGACCCAGAGCCCGCCGAGCGCGACGAGTCCGGTTCCTGCGGCATAAGTGAAGCGGCGCAGCCACTTGCGTTCGCGCCAGGCGCCCCCAAATGCAGCGAAGGGTCGGCCGAAACGACGGCCGGCACCACGGCTGATGCGATAGTGGGCGTCCTCGGGCGGCTGCTCGGAGCCGTTGTCGATGATCTCGTCGGTCATTTCGACTGCCTCTAGAGCATTTTCAGGTCAGGTGGAAACACCTGAGGACCCGGAAAAATGCCGCAACAAAGATGGATCGGAAACTGCTACGCCCCGGTTCAGCGGCTCGGGCTCTAGCACGGGCTTTTTGCGCAAGGCCAGATGCGGCGTGCTCTTTTCGTCGCAGCGACCGTTCTGCTCGAACCGCTCCTGCACGCAGAAGAGACGGTCAGACGCCGACTTTCCGGGCGAAATAGGCGCGGATGGCCCTGGCCGCGGCATCCGCCAGAGCCTGCTGCCCCGCGCGGGATGTCAGCAGCTGAGCGTCCGCCTCATTGTTGATATAGCCGGTCTCGAACAGGATCGAGGGGATATCCGGCGCCTTGAGCACGGCCAGCGCCGCGGTCTGCACCTGGTCCCGGTGGAGGCCGAGGTTGGCGCCGCGCATCTCGCGCAGCACGAGTTCGCCGACTTGCGTGGAGCCGGCCTGGGTGCCCCGCTGCGACAGGTCGAGCAGGATCGCGCCCACCGTCTGGCTGGTCTGCGCCAGGGCGACGCCATTGACCCGCCCCGCCGCGTTTTCCCGCGCGGCGAAGCGCTCGGCAGCCTCGCTGGAGCCCTTTTCGGACAGGACATAGACGCTGGCCCCGCGCGCGGCGTCGCTGTCCGCGCTGTCTGCATGGATCGACACGAAAAGGTCGGCGCCAAGCCGCCGCGCCATGTCCGGCCGGTCCGGCAGTGCAATGAAGCGATCGGCATCGCGGGTCAGCGCCACGCGAATGCCGCCGTCCTCCAGCAGCCGGTTGCGCAGCGCCAGGGCGATCCTGAGTGCGACCGTCTTTTCCTTGGCATCGCCCTGCCCGGCGCCGGGATCGAAACCGCCGTGACCCGCGTCGATCACCACCAGCGGCCGGCTGGCATCGCCGGGCCCGTCGATCCGCGGCAGGTCCACCGGCATGCCCACCTCGGGCAGATCGAAGCGCACGACATAGTCGAGATCACGCTGCGAGGGGAAGAAACGCGGCCAGAGCACCCACAATGCGATCGCCAGCGCCAGGGGCGCGGAAAGGATCATGACGAGCTGCGTGCTGCGCGACATCCCATTTGACTAGGATCGCCCACCGCTCGCCGCAATCCCGCCGAACAGCGCTTTTCCCCCGATTTCACGCGCCTGGCGGCAATCCGCACGGCGATAACGCTCACTGTTCGGCAATGAACTTGCCGTGCAGTGTCTTGAATGCTAGGCCGTTTCGACCCGGGCCCAAGAAGCTTCGGCCTTCGAAATCCGGACAGACACCACTAGGATGGTGCCGGACAGGGCCGACCAAGCCAAATCCCGGCCGTCAAAAACCGGAAAATTCGTTCCGGATCGAACAGGTTGACGCGAGAGATGAGAAGCCAATTGCCGCCTTGCCAGCCGACGCCCGAGAGGGCGGTGGCGGTGTGGGCGCAATTCTTCGCGTGTCCGAACTCGCCACGCGCACTTCCGCTCGCAGACACGCCCGCCCGTCTCCTGGCAATCCACCGGAAGACAGCGGGCACCATCGCGGCCTCTGCCGCGACAGACAAGAAAACAGTCGCACTCGGGGCGCTGGATTGCCCCGTTTCCAACTTTACCTCCGCCCGTTTCGAGGCTGGCCTTGCCGCATCCGGCAGGCCCGACCTTCTCGCGGCGGGCACCATCGAACAGACACGCGCCGCCCTGGCTGATCCGGCCGGGGCAGAGCGCGTACGGAGAATATACAATGGCAACGCGCATGCTCATCGATGCGCGCCACCCGGAAGAAACGCGGGTGGCGGTACTCAAGGGAAATCGCATTGAAGAGTTCGATTTCGAATCGGCCGACAAGAAGCAGATAAAGGGCAACATCTACCTGGCGAAGGTCACCCGCGTGGAACCTTCGCTCCAGGCGGCGTTCGTCGACTTCGGCGGCAATCGCCATGGCTTCCTTGCCTTCAGCGAAATCCACCCCGACTACTACCAGATCCCCAAGGAGGACCGCGAGGCCCTGCTGGCGGAAGAAGCCGCGCATGCCGAGGAAGAAGCCGCCCTGCGCGCTTCGGAAGGCGATGACGAGGACGAAGAAGGTGGCGAAGGCTACGAAGGCGAAGACTTCCAGGACGGCGGCCTGACCGAGGTCGACACGTCCGAAAAGGACCATGTCGCCACGATCGAGGACGGCAACGTCGAGAACGGCTTCGAGACTTCGGACGAAGACGCTTCGGAAGAAGAATCCTCGGGTCGTGGACGCCGCGGACGCGGTCGCCGCCAGGGTGGCCGTAACGGTGGCCGCTCGAAGGAAGCCGACGAACTGCGCGCCAAGCGCATGGCGCTGCGCCGCCGCTACAAGATCCAGGACGTGATCCACCGCCGCCAGGTGCTGCTGGTGCAGGTCGTCAAGGAAGAACGCGGCAACAAGGGCGCCGCCCTCACCACCTACCTCAGCCTGGCGGGTCGCTACTGCGTGCTCATGCCGAATTCCAGCCACGGCGGCGGCATCAGCCGCAAGATCAGCTCGGCTTCGGACCGCAAGCGCCTGAAGTCGATCATCGCCGAAATGGACCTGCCGCGTTCGATGGGCTGCATCGTGCGCACCGCCGGCCTCCAGCGCACCAAGACCGAGATCAAGCGCGATTTCGACTACCTCGCCCGCCTCTGGGACGAACTGCGCGAGATGACGATGCGTTCGGCCGCTCCGGCGCTGATCCATTCGGACAGCGACCTGATCAAGCGCGCCATCCGCGACATCTACAATCGCGACATCGAGGAAGTGATCGTCGAGGGCGAGGAAGGCTACCGCGCGGCAAAGGACTTCATGAAGCTCCTGATGCCCAGCCACGGCCGCAAGGTTAAGCCTTACGCCGATCCGGTCCCGCTGTTCCAGCGCTTCGGCGCAGAAGACCAGCTGACGGCGATGTACGACCCCGTCGTGCAGCTGCGTTCGGGCGGCTACATCGTCATCAACCCGACCGAGGCGCTCGTCTCGATCGACATCAACTCGGGCCGCGCCACCAAGGAGCACGGCATCGAGCAGACGGCGGTCGCCACCAACCTCGAAGCCGCGCAGGAAATCGCCCGCCAGCTTCGCCTGCGCGACATGGCCGGCCTCGTCGTGATCGACTTCATCGACATGGAGTACGGCTCGAACGTCCGCAAGGTCGAGAAGGCCGTCAAGGAAGCGCTCAAGAACGATCGCGCCCGCATCCAGGTCGGCCGCATTTCCAGCTTCGGCCTGATGGAAATGAGCCGTCAGCGCCTGCGCACCGGCGTCCTGGAAGCGACCACCCGCTCCTGCCCGCACTGCGACGGCACCGGCCTCGTCCGCACCGCCAGTTCGGCGGGCCTCTCGGCGCTGCGTCTCATCGAAGACGAAGCGGCCAAGGGCAAGGGCGTCGTGGTGTCGCTCTTCGCGTCGACCGAAGCGGCGATCTACCTGCTCAACGCCAAGCGCACCGACCTGGCCGACATCGAGGATCGTTACGGCGTCAACGTCGAAGTGATCCCCGAGGGCGAGAACGAAGGCGCGAAGATGCGCGTCGTCTCTTCCGGCCCGCGCAACGACTTCGTGCCGCGCTTCGAACCGATCGCCGAAGACGTCGAGGATGACTTCATCGACGAAGAGGACGAGTTCGAAGAAGAAGCCCGCGAGGAATCGCGTGGCCGTGGTGAAGGTCGTGACGAGGACGGCGAAGGCGGTTCGCGGCGCAAGCGCCGCAAGCGCCGCCGTGGCCGCAACCGCGACCAGCGCGACGACCAGGGCGCCGAGGGCGAGTTCGAAGCCGAAGGCGAAGAGTCCGGTGACGAAGCAGGCGAAACCGAAGGCGATGCCGAGGCTGGCGAAGAAGACTTCGCGCCCGCCGGTGAAGGCGACGATTCGGATGCCCCCCGCAAGCGTCGCCGCCGTGGCGGTCGTCGCCGTCGCGGTCGTCGCAACGGTGAGAACGGCGAAAACGGTGAGCACGCTGGCGACGAAGCCGGCGAAGATGCCGCCGACGAAGCTGGCACCGAAGCCGAGGAACCGGTGGAAGTGGTTGCCGAAGTCGTGGTCGCCGCGGAGCCGGTCGTCGCGGTGGAGGAAGCTCCTGCCAAGCCGAAGCGCACCCGCCGCAAGAAGGCGGATGCCGTGGAAGCCGTAGCGGAAGCGCCGGCAGAAGCCCCCGTCGAAGCGCCGGCGGCCGAAGAAGCCCCTGCCAAGCCGAAGCGCACCCGTCGCAAGAAGGCGGATGTCGTGGAAGCACCGGTCGAAGCCGTGACGGAAGCGCCGGTCGAAGCTCCGGTGGCAGAGGAAGCTCCTGCCAAGCCGAAGCGCACCCGCCGCAAGAAGGCGGATGCCGTGGACGCCGTAGCGGAGGCGCCTGCACCCGTGGAAGCACCGGCGGCCGAAGAGGCTCCGGCCAAGCCGAAGCGGACGCGCCGCAAGAAGGTGGAAACCGTCGAAGCGGCAGCCGAACCTGCTGCCGAGACGCCCGCCGTCGAAGCCGCCAAGGTGGAAGAGCCTGCAGCCGCAGCGCCCGCCGATGGCGACAGCGCGAACGACTCGGCCGAAGACCCGTCCTCGCCGCGTCGCGGCTGGTGGCAGCGTACTTTCGGCAACTGAGGATATGTGAAGGGCGGCCTGCGCGGCCCTTCACACACTCCAGGAAAAAGGGCCTCGCACGGGACCGTGCGGGGCCTTTTTCTTTGGCACGCAGCACTATCACACAGCGCAAGTGCGCTCGGTGGTGGGATCGATGATAGTGGTGACTTCGGTGATGCGACTGGCCGGAAAGCCCGAAAGCTCGGCATGCTTGCGGATCAGATCCTCGTTCTCCGCCAGATAGATGCAGAAGGTCTTGTCGCCCGCCACGTAGGAATGCTCCCACTGGATGCCTGCGATCCTGGCCAGAGCGGCATTCGAGGTGCGCGTGGCTCCGCCCAGTTCCGCATCGCTCATCGCGCCTACACCCGGAAGGTCGCGTTCGATCACATAGCGCTTCATCATGCTCGCTCTCCTGAAAACAGGGCGAGCGCCCGATTGGCAATCCGATCTGTGCCTCCGTCCGGAATGCCCTCGCACGCCGCCGCCACCGACCGACCATAGCCCCGAACGCCGGGCCATTCCACGATCGACGCCTTCCGTATCGACCGGAATCGTTCGCCTGCCGCAATCCCGCGGGACCGATTTGCAACACCATGAGGCCACGAAACCGCTCTCAGCAGCACTCTGGCCCTTGCTCCGCGCGGCTGAATCGCTAAGGGGACATTCAGTCGCGGTTCGTGCCGCAGTGCAAGATCACGGGGATTTCTTCATGGCGAGCTTCACCCTCCCGGCCAACAGCAAGATCAAGAAGCAGGGCAAGGTTCACAAGGCCGAGGGCGCCGCGCGCGTCAAGAAGTTCACCGTCTATCGCTACGACCCGGATTCGGGCGAGAACCCGCGCTACGACACGTTCGAGATCGACCTCGACAATTGCGGTCCGATGGTCCTCGACGCGATCATCAAGATCAAGAACGAGCTGGATTCGACGCTGACCTTCCGCCGCTCCTGCCGCGAAGGCATCTGCGGTTCCTGCGCGATGAACATGAACGGCTCGAACGGTCTCGCTTGCACCACGGCGATCGAAGACCTCAAAGGCGACATTCGCATCACGCCGCTGCCGCACATGGAAGTGATCAAGGACCTCGTCCCTGATTTCACGCACTTCTACGCGCAGTACGCCTCGATCCGTCCCTGGCTGCAGACCGTTTCGACCACGCCTTCGGGCAAGGAACGCCTCCAGAGCCCGGAACAGCGCGAGAAGCTGGACGGCCTCTACGAGTGCATCCTGTGCGCCTGCTGCTCGACCTCGTGCCCCAGCTACTGGTGGAATTCCGACAAGTTCCTGGGCCCGGCGATCCTGCTCCAGGCCTATCGCTGGCTGGCCGACAGCCGCGACGAAATGACCGGTGAGCGCCTGGACGAGTTGGAAGATCCCTTCCGTCTCTATCGCTGCCACACCATCATGAACTGCGCCAACGTCTGCCCCAAGGGCCTCTCGCCGGCACGCGCCATCGCAGAGATCAAGAAAATGCAGGCAGAGCGCCAGGTCTGATCCGCAGGATCGGATCGCGGACCCTTCGTCGTGCAGCCTGACGCGGAATTCATCCACGAACCGGCCCCGGGTCATCCGGGCTGGTTCACCTGGACGCTCGACGACGATACCCGCTTCAACGCGGTCGGGCTGGGTCCGATGATCATCAGGCGGGAAGGCGAGCGCAGTGCCCGCGTCCGCCTGCTCGATCTGGAACGCCGCCACAGCAACATGCACGGCAATGTCCACGGCGGCGTCACCCTCGCCTTCGTGGACGTGGCCATGTTCGCGACAATGTTCAGCGTGCTCGGCGCCCAGGTGTCCGGCTCGGTGACGCTGGACCTGCACAACCAGTTCATAGGCGCGGGCCAAATCGGCGAACCGCTGGACGTGCTGTGCGAAGTGATGCGCGAAACGGGCCGTCTCGTGTTCCTTCGCGGCTCCGTCGAGCAGGGAGACCGTCTCGTGTCCAGCTTCCTCGGCACTCTTCGCAAGCCGAGCGTGCGATGACCGCGATGCTCGAACGCTACGAGGCCCTGGTGGCCACCGGCGAACTGCGATCCGACCCGGAGCAGGCCGCCGCTGCCGAGCGGCTCAACCAGCTCCAGCGCGAGATCTACAAGGCGCGGACTTCGACCGGCCTCTTCGGTAAGCTGCTGGGCAAGAAAGCCCCCTCCCCCCGCGGTCTCTACATGTGGGGCGGTGTCGGGCGCGGCAAGTCGATGCTGATGGACCTGTTCCATCAGACGCTCGACATCGAGGAAAAGCGCCGGATCCATTTTCACGCCTTCATGCTGGAAGTCCACGCGCTGCTGCGCGAGGAACGCCGCAAGGAAAGCGGCGATCCCATTCCGCCCGTCGCCGCCACGATCGCGCGCAACGTGCGCGTTCTCGCCTTCGACGAGATGGTGGTGAACAATTCCGCCGATGCCATGATCATGAGCCGGCTCTTCACGCATCTGATCCTCGATGAAGGCGTGACCATCGTCACCACATCGAACCGTGCGCCGAAGGATCTCTACAAGAACGGCCTGAACCGCGAGCATTTCCTGCCCTTCATCGACCTGATCGAGAAGGAACTGGACGTGCTGACGCTGAACGGGCCAACGGATTACCGTCTCCATCGTCTGGGCGGCATGGCCACCTGGCACTACCCGCTGGGCGAGGAAGCCACCGAGCAGGCCCGCGAGGCCTTCTACCGCCTTACCGACTATCCGCCAGAGGACAGCGACCATGTCCCTTCAGCCGACCTCGACGTCGGCGGCGGGCGCATGCTTCACGTTCCCAAGAGCCTCAAGGGCGTGGGCGTGTTCAGCTTCAAGCGGCTCTGCGGCGAAGCCCGCGGGGCGGCCGACTACCTGGCGATCTCGCGCGCCTATCACACCGTCATTCTCGTGGGGATTCCCAGGATGGGTCCCGACCGCCGCAACGAGGCGGCGCGTTTCGTGACGCTGATCGACGCGCTCTACGAGAACAAGGTAAAGCTCATCGCCGCGGCCGATGCCTCGCCGGAAGACCTCTATCAGGCCGGCGATGGACGCTTCGAATTCGAGCGCACGGTAAGCCGTCTCAACGAGATGCAGAGCGCCGATTATCTCGCCATGGGTCACGGCGAAGACTGAAATCGTTAACGATTTGCGAATCGGTCGTTAACGCGAAGCCCCCGAGCGGCTTTCGCGAGCGGTGATGCTCGTCCGATTCGTTTGCCTCTGCAGGCATTCCCACCAATAAAAAACGCCCCACTCCATGCTTGGAAAGGGCGTCCGAATACTTGGTGCGTATCATGCTGGTAGTAAAAACCCAAGGAATTCGGCCAATTTCACCGAGCCCCAACGGAAAAGTGCGGCGCTTCTTTCGAAGCGCCGCACCCAATTGGTTATTAGCGGCCGAGGCTGCCCCAGTTCCAGCTGTACATAACATTACCCCATGTGATCCGCCGCTATTTTGCGGCTGAGGACATGGATAACAATGGGTTAAGAAGTCATCAAGACTTTTTTAACCAGTTCGCCGAGACTCTCTTCCCACGATCTGCGTCAGGAGATCCCGGAATGGGACTGGGCGGCTGACATAGTACCCCTGAATGGCGTCGCACTGCATGGCGCGCAGGATCTCCAGAGCCGCCTGCGTCTCGACGCCTTCGGCCACAACCGTGCGATCCTGCGAATGAGCCATTTCGATGATCGACTGGACGAGCAGGAGGTCTTCCTTGTTGCCTTCCATCGCCTGGACGAAGACCTTGTCGATCTTGACCTCGGTGGCCGGAAGATAGCGCAAGTAGTCGATCGTCGCGTTGCCTGTTCCGAAATCGTCGATCGACAGCCGGATGCCCGACTGCACCAGCTTCTGCAGCATCTGGAAGGTTCGGGAGCTACGATCGAGTCGGTCGGTCTCGGTGATCTCGAGAATCAGCTGGTCGGCGGGCAGTCCGTAGGCATCGAGAATTTCGGCGATCATCACCGGCAGGCCGGGGTTGCGCAGAAGCTGCGCGGAGATGTTCACCGACACTGTCATGTCGAGGCCCTGGCGGCGCAGTTCCACGGCAGAGCGAACGGCATCGTCGATCACGAAGCGCGTAATGCGCTCGATCCGGTGGAATTCTTCCGCGATGCGGATGAACTTGTCCGGGCTGATCGGACCGCGCTCCGGATGCGTCCAGCGTACGAGAGCTTCTGCGCCCATGATCCGGTTGCTCGCGACATCGAGCTTGGGCTGATAGGCCACCCAGACCTCGCCATTGTCGATGGCACGGTCGAGCTGCGTCAGCAGCGAGATTTCCCACTGCGCCTCGTGCTTGCGGCTGTCGAACTTGTAGACGAGTTCGTCGTTGCGCACTGCCTCCTCGGCCGACTGCATGGCGCTGGCGACGCGGCTGGATACCGGCCGGTCGAATTCCGAATCGATCCCGCAGTTGAACGAAAGGTCGATGTCCAGACCGCCGACCTGGATGCCATTCTGGACGATCCGGTGCAGCCCTTCGAGGTTCTCGAACAAGTCGAAAGTGCTGCGGATGGTCGAGAGCCACATGAACATGCCGCCTTCGTGGTAGACCACCACTTCGCTGTCGCTGATGCGGATGCGGCGGACGATCTCGTTGGCGACTTGCCCCTCGACATGCTCGGCGAAGCTGCCGATGATTGCGCCATAGTTCCGGATCTGAAGCGCGACCAGGATACGGCTCGAAACCGCCTCGTACTTGCGCAGAACCTGGACGCTGGGCAGGCCCGATCCCGAATTGGTTTCTCCTGCCACCTCGACGCGGTCGAGGTTCCGCATGCGGAATACCGCCACGGCCGCCACGGCGATGGCAGGTACGATATCCACCTGAATGCGGAAATGATCGAGGGCCAGAGGCGCGACAATGAGCACTGCAACCAAGCCCGTGAAACGATAGATGTCGAGCACCCTGCCTCGGCCAAGTCCCGAAAGCACCACACCCAGCACCACCAGAAACGCTGGCGACCAGCCAAGCTCAATCGGAACGCCGTCCTTCAACGTCTCCGCCGCGATGGCGTGGAAGAACGCTCCGGGCGCATAGCCCTGCGCAGGCAGAGTATGGAGGTCATGATAGACTTCCGCGCTCGGGGCGATGATGATGTCCTTGCCGCGCACCACTGCGGGGTCGAACCGACCCTTCAATATGTCGACATAGCTGACGGTCGGGATGGTGGTGTAATCGATAGCGTAGTCAGGACGGAAAACGCGGTCGCTAGGGCGGGACACGCCGGCGATTCTCGCCGCCATGCTCGGAATGACGCCGATCGGACTGTCGGACGAAAATGGCAAGCTGAGGCTCAGGTTGAACGGATGATCGAGCGCAAGCAGCGAAACGGCGCGAGCATTCTCAAGGAATGCCCGTGAAGGCACCACCGCAGCATAATTCCCGCGAGGCCCATCCTTGGCCGGCATAGCGCCCAGGAAAACGCGATCTGGAAAAGCCTTCAAAGTTTCCACGAACTGCTCGCGGCCGGGTGTCTTTCCATCGTCGTTCAAGGAACGGTCGACGAAAATTCTCTTGCCGCCTGCCTCGAGTATCCGGCGAATAACCGTAGCATCGTCCAGGCGCGAAACGTCCAGGACTTCCAACTCTTCCAGCGTCTTGCCGTCCTGCAAGACCATGACGATCTCGCCGTTGGACGGGTGAAGCCGCAGCCAGGTACGCCCGTTCACGAGCACGTCCTCCAGCGGCAGCGCGGCTCCGGTCACGCCCAGGATGACGCCCGTGAGTGCGGCCCAGAAGACGATCCGGAATCTGGCGCTCTTCCAGATCTTCGCGGCCCTTGCGCCGAGGTCAGACATAATGGCCTCGCAAATCATTCCCCTCTACGCCCTCACGCAGGACATGGCTTTCCTCGTCGGAAAGCGTCCGCAATTCAATCGTGTACTGATGCGCTGCTAACTTCATGCACACCCTGCGATGACGTTGTCGCTGCCGGGGTTAGAGCAAAGGTCCTAAGAAGAAGTTAGGTTAACTCGCCTTCACGATAAATTTCGCAGGCCGTTGTTAACCCGGCAATTCCCCGGCGAAAGGGGGAAAATTCAGGAGATCTCCAAATGGGTTAGGGAGCGGTCGAGCATGAGCAGTTGCCAGAGCAGGCGCGAGTGGTCGCTTCGTCCCGCAATATGGTCTTCCACCAGGGCGCCGAGGCGCGGGGTATCGAACCAGCCGGTGCGGGCGAGTGCGGCGCTGGAGGCGATCTGCCGGGCCGACTGCGCCAGGGGGCCACGGAACCACTGGGCGATGGGCGTGACGAAGCCCTGCTTGGGCCGATAGAGGATCTGGTCCGGCAGAAAACGCCGCATGGTGCGCTTCATCAGCCACTTCCCCTGCCCACCGCGCACCCGCATGTGTTCGGGAAGACTCGCGGCGAATTCGATCAGGCGATGGTCGAGCAGCGGCTCGCGCGCTTCCAGGCTGACCGCCATGCTTGCGCGGTCCACTTTCGTCAGGATGTCGCCCGGCAGCCAGTGCTTGAGATCCGCATACTGGGCGCGGTCGAGGCCGGATCGCGCCGGCGCAGCGCGCATCAGGTCCTGAACGGACCGTTCCGCGCGGTAATCACCGCGAAGGCGGCGAAAATCGTCGGAATAGAGCCTGTCGCGCAGTTCCGGAGGGGTGAAACCGATGGACCGGGCATAGCCTTCGGCACTGTCCGCCGCGAGCGAGAGCAGGGTCGATTTGGCGCGCAGCGGACGCGGCGCCCAGTCGGCTTTCGGATAGAGCCCGCCCAGCGTGCCGAACAGCGGTCCGCGAATCGCCTGCGGGATGAGCCCCCGCACGCGGTCCTCGCTGCGCTGGAACAGATGGCGGCGATAGCCCGCGAAAGCCTCGTCCGCGCCGTCGCCGGACAAGGCGACTGTCACCGATTCGCGCGCCAGCTGGCAGACGCGCCAGGTCGGCAAGGCAGACGCATCGGCGAAAGGCTCGTCGAACATCGCGGCGAGGCCGTCGATCGCCTCGAAATCGTCGGGCGAGACCTGGCGGGCGCGATGGTCAGTGCTGAAACGGCGGGCGATTTCCGCGGCATAGTCGCTCTCGTCGAGAGCAGCGACGTCGAAACCGATCGAACATGTCTTGACCGGCTGCCCGCTGTTCTCCGCCATGAGCGCGACCACGCTGGAGCTGTCCACGCCGCCCGACAGGAAGGCGCCGAGCGGCACGTCCGCGACCATGCGCGACGACACCGCCTCGCGCAGGAGGTGCAGCAGTTCTGCCTCCAGATCGGCGACTCGGCCCCGGCGGCGCTCGGCGAAGGAAATATCCCACCATTGCACCGGGCGCGGCAGCGGCGCGCCATGGCGCAGCAGCAGTGAATGCCCCGCGGGCAGCTTGGTCACACCCTTCAGGATCGCGCGGCTATCGGGAACATAGCCCCAGGCAAGATAGTCCTCGACCGCGAGCGGATCGATCTCGCGGCGCAGCAGCGGATGTGCGAGCAAGGCTTTCAGTTCGGACCCGAAGGCCAGGCTGCCGTCGCTGAGCGGTGCCAGGAACAGCGGCTTCACGCCCAGCCGGTCGCGCGCGAGGAAAAGGCTGCGCGCTTCCAGGTCATATATCGCGAAGGCGAACATGCCGTGGAGGCGCGAAACGCAGTCCGGTCCCCAGCGCTGCCAGGCGGCAAGGATGACCTCGCTGTCGCCATCGGTACGGAATTCGGCGCCGGTCTCACGCAGTTCACGGCGCAGTTCGCGGTAGTTGTAGATCTCGCCATTGAACACCAGCATCGCCCGCCCGTCCGGCGATGCCATGGGCTGGGGGGAGCCGGCGACGTCGATGATCGAGAGACGGCGGTGGCCCAGCGCGACGCCGGGCGCGGTCCAGACCCCGCTCCCGTCCGGCCCGCGATGCGCCAGCGCGTCGCACATGGCTTCCACGCGCAGCGGGTCTACCGGCTTGGGCGTCTCGAGATGGTAGATACCGGCGATGCCACACATATGCGAAGGGCCTAGCGGAGCTTGGTCATGCGGTCCATCCACGCATCCGGAGGGCCGGACGCCGTCAGGAAACGGGCAATGGAATCGGCCGCAGCAGCGCCCGGGCTGTCCTCGGACGAGAGTATCAGCATCGTGGTGGGACGGGCGCGCAGCAGCAGGTTGTCACTGATGACCGCCAGCTTGAGGTGGGCATTGCTCCCCGTGAGCATGTCGCCGGTACGATACCAGGTGACGGCCAGCCGCTCGGTCCTGCCATCGCCCAGGAGCCGTTCGCTGCGGCCTTGCGTGAAGGCAGGCCCCGGCGACTGCCACGACCAGGCGCTGCCCGGCGTCAGCGCGCCCTGCCCGAAGCCGCCCGCCTCGCGGCCTTCGCCTTGTCCGGCATAGAGCGCCAGGAAGACATCGACGCTATGCCCCTGTCCGTCGGTGTAGCGGCCCAGCAGCCGGTGATCGGCGCCCTCGGCGCGCGGCTCCCACCAGATTGCCGGGGCATAGTCGGCCCGGCTCCAGCCGGCGACTTGCGGAAGCTCGATCCGGTCCGGCAGGGGCGCGGAGAGGCTCTCGGCGCCCAGCGCCCAGCCCTTGGCGGCCACGACCAGCAAAGCGATGCCGGCAAGCGTCACAACGGCAGAAGCCCTGCCCGCTTCCAGCCGCGACAGGAAAGGCGAGCGCACGATCGCGGGGACATCGATCATCGGCGCGTCGAGCGGACGATCGAAGAAGCGCCAGGCACCCGCGATGACGACCGCCAGCACCACGGCGAAGAAGATCCAGCCGTAGACGATGTGGTCGAACCCGGCGGCCTTCTCGACGCCCACGAACTGCGCGGCGAAGATCGTGCCCCAGGCGCGCACGCCGTTGGCCAGGATCGGCACCACGAGGCACGCGAGCATCATGGCCGCCCGGCGGCGCCAACTGATGAAGCAGACATTGGCGGCCAGCAGGCCGAAGGCGATCATCGCGATCAGGAACTTCACGCCCGAGCAGGCTTCCGCCACTTCGAACAGCCCGGCCGGCGTGTCGATGAAGACGCCGTCGACCGTGGCGGGAATGCCGCTGAAATGCGTGAGCGCCACGGTGATCTTCGCCGTGATCGTCTGGAGCACTTCGACCAGTTCCTCGCCCACCGGCACCAGGAACGCCATGTAGCAGAGCGGGAACAGCACGCCCGCCGTCACCCGCGGGCCCAGCAGCAAGGGGACGGCAGAGCCGAGCATCGCCACCGCCCCGGCCTGCCGCGCAAGGTCGAGACCGGAGAGCGCGCCGAGCAGCCAGAGGAAGGCAGCTCCCGCCATGAGGATAAGGCCGGGCCACCAGCAGAGCGGTTCGAGCTTCGCCAGTTCCGCCCGGCGCTGCCAGACCAGCCAGCCCAGAATCGGCGGGATCAGGACGATGTGGTTGTAAGTGGAGATATCCCACCACTGCCGCGCCATCGCCGCCCAGTCTCCGAAGAACAGGAGGAGCAGCGCCAGCATGGCGGCGCCGCAGCGAACGAGCGCCGGGCGCCAGCGCGCCGGAACGTCCTGCCAGCGCCCCTGCAGGGAAGAATTCACGGCCAGGGTCTCAGGCGGCATCGATCAGGTTTTCCGTCTGCAGGCCGATCATGCGCGGCAAGCTGGCAAGCGCCGCCTGCCAGCTTGCATGAGCGAGGATCCATTCGCGTGCGGCCAGTCCCATGGCGCGAGCGCTTTGGGGGTCTCCGGCCAGGAGGACGACGGCATTCGCCAGCGCCTCGTCGCTTTCGGCCACGAAGAAATGGCGGCCATGTTCGGCTTCGATCCCCGTGGCCGCGCCGGGCGAGAGCACCACGGGCAGTTCCATGGCCATGGCCTCCAGCACCTTGTTCTGCACCCCGCGCGCGATCTCCAGAGGCACGAGCGCCATGTCTGCGGCGGCAAGCCAGGGGCGAATATCCTCGACCCGGCCCCATACGTGAACGCCATCTCGTCCATGACGGGACAGCAGCGAAGGTGGCGGGTTCCGGCCGACGACGTGCAGGCTGGCCCTCGGCAGGCGGGCGCGAACCCGCGGCAGGATGCGCGTGATCGCCCGCTCCACCGCCGCGATGTTCGGCGCGTAGTCCATCTGCCCGGTGAACACGATGCGCGGCCCCCCAGCGCCCTCCTTCACGGCCAAGCGCGGCTCCGGCAGGGTCCGGGCGGGATCGAAAAGTACGCTGTCGATGCCGTTGCCCACGGCCTCGACCCGGCAGGTCGAGCGGCCGGGCATGGCCTCGTCCAGCCGCGCGGCGAAGAGCGCCGCCTCGGCCTTGCTCACCAGCAGGGTGCGATCTGCACGCCAGGCGATCCGCGCTTCCTCGGCGCGCAGGAGGCGCCCTTCCCGGCGCTCCATCCAGCTGCGAAAACCGCTTCCCCTGGCGCCGTAAGCCTCGAACTTCGCCGAATCGACATCGACCAGATCGACGATCAGCCGACCGCGAAAATCCTCAGAGACATATTGCGCCATCTGGCCGGAAAAGACGAAGATCGTCTCGATCGGGCGGCTGCGCAGCACTTTGTTCACCCAATCCGCCATGCGCCGGTCGTGGAAGGCCGTGAGGCTGAGCGGCTGCCTTTTCGCCAGCGCCTGCAACCCGGCGATCGGCAGGGATTTCCCGCGATCGAGCAGGATATGGCTGGCCGCCAGCGCGGCCATCTCCTGCTCGCAGGCATGATCGGCAGCATCGTCCGCGAAGCAGCCGAGATGGACCGGGGCCAGCCGCGCCAGAGCTTTGAACAGATTGTGCGAGCGGATCTTGTCCCCCCGGTCAGGCGGGAAAGGAATGCGGTGGGCCAGGAACAGGATCTCGCCCATCAGCCGATGCCGCGCGCGATCAAGGGTCCGAGCCGATTGGCCACGGCCAGCGGCAGACGCTGCCACAGCCTGATCTGGACCGAGAGCTTGCTGCTGGTGGGATCGGCTTCGCGCCGCGCCGCGCCCGGTGCGGTCCAGGTGGCATAGGTCAGCGGCTCCGGCTCGAAGCCCCAGTTGCGCTTGAAGTGATAGGCCCCGCTGCCGGTCTTGGAGCGACCGAAGTCGAACACCGTGCAGCCTCGCCGGCGCGCATGGAGCATCAGTTCGAAATACATCCGGTCGTTGGCGCGAAGCCGGCGCGCTTCCTGAGTGCCCCCGCCCCAGTAGGGCATGGCCGCGCCGCGGTGGTAAAGGGTGATGACGCTGGCCACCGCCCGGCCCTGGTGGCGCACGGTCAGCACGTCGGCATCGTCGCCGAACGCATCGAGCACGCTGCCGAGGAGCCTTTGCGGGAACACCGGCGTGCCGAGATTGCGGTAGCTTTCCGCAAAGACGGCGTAGTGGGCGGCGCGGTCTCGCGCGCTTGTGCCGACCTCGACGTCGAGATCGTTCGCCAGCGCCTTGCGCACTTCGGCGCGCTGCTTGCGCGGCACGTCCAGAAGCTGCGCCTCGTCATCGGCCGCGAGCGGGCGGGCGAAATTGCAGTGGCTCTCGGTCTTGAGCGTCCAGCCCCGTCCCGCCTCGGGCAATACGCCGCCGCGCAGTTCGATGGCCGGGCAGGAACGGCGCAGCGCAAGTTCCTCCAGTGCCGCGAAGATCGCTCCGCTATCCGCACCCTCGCGCGTCAGCAGACCGCCGCCCACCGCGAAGCCGGACGAGGCCAGCAGCCGGCCGAACACCGGCGAATGAATGGCGTCGAGCGGCAGGAAAGCCACGATTTCGCCCTGTCTCTCTTCGACCAGCGCCAGGGCGTGATTGCCCGTCGCCCGGGCCACGGAGACGAACCAGGCCGGGCGGTGGAACGGCGTCGCCTGCGGGTGGCGGGCGGTGAACAGCTCCAGCCGCGCGACTTCGCCGGGATCGGCGAGATCGACCAGCCTCACCGCGCCCGTGACGGGAGCGAAGGGCGCGTTCATGCAGCCAGCGCCCCGGCCGGCGCCAGGGTTCCACCCGGCCCCATGACCAGCGTGGGCGCGCGTTCCGCTTCGCGCGCAGCGAGTTCGTCCATCCGGCCCCACGCGAAGTCGCCGATCAACTGCCGCAGCTTTCCAGCCATCAGGCCGAGATTGGTGTAGTGCCGCAGACGCGAGCGCAGCGGCGCATTGGGCACGCGCGGCTGGTCGGGGTCGATCTCCCAGGGGTGGAAGTAGAACACCGCCGGTCGCCCCTCGGCATTGACCTGGCGGATCGCCCAACGGGAGAACCCGTAAGGCAGCACGCGGAAGAACCCGCCGCCGCCCGCGGCCAGACGGCGGCCAGCGAATGTCGCGGTGGTCACCGGGATCTCCACCAGGGGACTGTCGGCAAGCGGATGGAAGGCGAAACGCGGCGCTTCGCGCCAGCCATAGTGGTCGTGCGCGATCGGCGCGACGCTGGAGCTATAGGCATAGCCCTGCTCGGCCAGCACGTCGAAGGCCCAGGGCGTGCGCGCATCGATGGAGAAGCTGGGCGCGCGGTAGCCGCTCACTTTGACCCCGGCAGCATCCTCGATGGCCTTGCGGCTCATGTCGAGGTCGCGTCCGAAAGTGGCGGCGTCCATCCGGAACACCCGCTCGTGATCCCAGCCGTGGCTGGCCATTTCGTGCCCCGCTTCGGCAATGCGGCGCAGCAGCCGCGGATGGCGCACCGCCACCCAGCCGAGCGTGAAGAACGTGCCCTTCACCCCGGCCGCATCGAACAGCGCCAGAATCTCGTCGCAATTGCGCTCGACCCGGGTGCGAATGGCGGGCCAGTCGCTGCGGTCGATCACGGTTTCGAAAGCGCCGACCTGGAACCAGTCCTCGACATCGACCGATAGCCCGTTGACGGGGCCGCTGGAGGCTCTGGCTTCATCCATGGCGTCTATCCTTACGGAACCGGCTCGAAATTCAGGCTGCCTGCCGCTGGCCTTCGCCGCCTTCGAACCACTCGATCAGCATGGTGAGCGTGTGGCGAAGGGTGCGCTCCTGCTCTTCCAGGCGGGCTTCCAGACGCGCGCTATGCGCCGCGGCCTGGGCCAGCTGCTCCTGAAGCGCGGCGATCTGGGCTTCTCCGCCGGAAGCGGGTGCCTCCTTCTGGCGTTCCACATTGGCCGCGAGTTCCAGCACCGCATGCTGAAGCTCGTCGATCTGCGAATCGCGACCCGCCAGTGCCGATTCGATCAGCGCGATGGCCGCCGCCGCATCCAGCGCGTCGGGGTGAAGAACCGGCGCGGGTGCCGGCTGGCTTGCGCCCGCCACCGATCCGGCCGCCTCGGCGACAGGCGCCTGCTGGCTGACCAGCGCGCGGGCGCCGTCCTCGTCCAGTTCGGCCAGGACATCCGCCAGCATCTCGAGATCGACCAGCGCGCGCTGCTCGACCGCGCCCAGCAGCAGCAGGCGGTTGACGATCTGGTTGATCCGGCGCGGAATGCCGCCGGTGGCCTCGTGCACTTCGGCGAAGACGCGGTTGTCAAAGCCCGGATTGCCCTTCCAGCCGACGCAGTTCAGGCGGTGCTCGACGTAAGCCTGCACTTCGCGCGGCTCCATCGCCGTGAGATGATGAGTCGCGATCACCCGCTGGCGCAGCTGTTCGAGCTGGTTGCTCTCCAGCAGGGTCGTGCGGAACTCGGGCTGGCCCAGCAGCAGGGTCTGAAGCAGCGGATGCGAGCCGAGCTGGAAGTTCGAGAGCATGCGCAGCTCCTCGATCGCATCGACCGAGAGGTTCTGCGCCTCGTCCACGATCAGCAGGCAGCGGCGGCCCGCGCGGGCTTCCGAATGGAGGAACGTCTCGATCGCGCCGAGCGCCGAGGCCTTGTCATGCCCGGACACCTGCAGCCCGAAGGCCTGCGCCACGACATGGACGATCTCTTCCCCGTCCAGCGCGCTGGTGACGACGCAGGCGGCCGTCAGGCGCGCCGGGTCGATCGTGGCCATGAGGTGCGAGACGAGCGTGGACTTGCCCGCGCCCACTTCGCCCGTGATCACCACGAAGCCCTCGCCCTGCGCCAGGCCGTAGCCGAGGTAGGAGAGCGCCTTGCGGTGCGTCGCGCTCTCGAAATAGAAGGCCGGATCGGGCGTGAGCTGGAAAGGCCGGCCCTCGAACCCGTAGAATTGTTCGAACATCCCTGCTCTCCTTCGCAATCAGAAGCTGTAGCGCACGCCGGCAAGGGCGGACGCGGTCCAGTAGTCGTCATATAGCGGATCGTTCCGGGTCACCCCGTCGATCCCGAGGGCCATCGTCGCGCGGAGGCGGCGGGCCAGCATGCGGTAATAGCCGAGCGTGGCGCCGTAGCCCTCGACATTGCCGGTCAGGGCATCGGTGCTGGTCAGCCAGTTGGCGTAGACATTGGCCGACCAGCCTGCATCGCGGCCGAGCTGGCCGCTGACATAGGCGGCGATCCACCAGTTCTCGTCGATCACGCCGTCCGCGGCGGCCAGGACGGTGTTCCGTCCGGCGATGAAGTCGCGGCGGTCGTAGCCCGCGCCGATCCCGGCATTGAGACGCCCGATCTCGCGCGAATAGCTCGCGGCGATGCCGCGGCCCCGGTAGACCGCCGAACGCACCGAACCCAGCGCGCCGGAAACGCAGTTGTTACCATCGAGCGAGACGACGCAGCCACGCAGCTCGCCCGTCACCGGATCGCGCACGGCCACGAAATCGTCGGGCAGTTGATCGAGCGCGCGGCCAAGCTGTCCGCCGAAACCGCTGACACTGTCGTATACGCCCACGCTCAACTGGCTGCGGTCGTCCGGCGCATAGGCCAGAGTGCCGCCGAAGCTGGTGGAACCGTAGCGGCGGCCGATATGGGCCGAAAGCGAGGTGCGGCGGCTGGGGCGCCACATCACGGCCACGTCCCAGAGCAGTCCGCTGACATCGTAGGCCAGTTCGCGCGGGGCGCTCTTGTCCGTCACATAGCGTCCGTCGCGGCCGACCACGGGATTGCCGTCGGCATCGCGCACCGCGTCGCGGCTGGAGACTTCCACATCCTCGTAGCCGAGCGCGCCCACCACCTGCACGGTGCGGCTGACGGGAACGGTCACCAATGCCCGCGCCTGCATGTCGCGCACGCGCTGGTCGAGGTTGGAGACGTCCTCCTGATAGATGCTGCCCGCCACGCCCAGGCCAACCGGCGCGACGACATGCGGCGCGACCCCGGCCTCGACATCGGCCACTTGCGTCACGCTCTTGTCGAACAGATCGCCCGCCGCGCCGCCGGGTACGGCGACATAGGCATCGGGCTGCTCCACTTTGGTGAAACCGGCGCGGTAGTTTGCGGAGAAGTCCACATCGCCGGCGCGCGTCTTGAAGGACGGGCCGCCGTAGACCGAATAGATGTTGGTCCGCGTCCCGTCGTTGGTCAGGCCGGCGGAAAGCGCCGATCCGCCGTTCTGGACGCGCGCCTGGGTGGCGAGCGCGCCCGCTTCCAGCGTCAGGCCGGGGGTGATGGTGGTATAGCCGCGCACGATGCCGCTGATGGCGTCGCCGTCCTGCGCCTTCCGGCCCCAGCCGATGTAGCGCTCGTAGCGCACCGAGGCCGAGGCGGCGTTGTTCCGCCCGGAGATGCCCAGGTCCACGCCCGCCGCCAGCTGGGTATATGTAAGCACGTCATTGCCCGGCGAGAGCTGCGCGTCGACGATCTGGTCGATCTCGATATAGGGCGTCACTTCCAGCCGGCGCGTGCCCTTGCCGCGTTCGCCGCGGCCCGGCTTGCCGCCGCCGGACGGGCTGTCGGCAGGCGAAGCTGCCTCGTCGGAGCCGGCGCCGACCTGGTCGTAGCCCATGGTCTGCGCCTGCACGGGCAGCGCGGCCACGGCGGTCAAGGCGGCCAGCCCCAGCGAGGTCCAGGAAGCCGACTTCATCCCTTGTATCCGTAATAGGAGCCGAAGCGGCGACCGCTCGGGCTGAACTGCGCATCATTGAGCAGGAGCTGGACGTTGGGGCAGGCGCCCAGCAGTGAGATGGCATCCTCCAGCGCGCCCTGCCCGGTGCGGTCGGCGCGCACGATCACCACCGTCTGGCCGACGTACTTGGCGAGTTCCGCGGCGGGCGACGCTGCCAGCGCGGGCGGCGAATCGAAGATCACCATGCGGCGCGGCGCGTTCTCGGTCAGCCGCTCCAGCACCTCGGCCGTGCGCGACGAGGCGAGGTATTCGCTGTCGTTGATCGTCGCATCGCCCGCCGGCATGATCCAGAGCCCCGGAATATCGGTGCCGAGCACGCAGGCGGCGGGATCGATGGTCTCGTCCATCAGCGCATCCATCAGCCCGGGACCGCCCGGCAGGCCGAGTGCGGAGAGGATCGAGGGCTTGGCGAAGTCGGCATCGACCAGCAGGACTTCGCTCTCCTTCTCGGCCGCGATCGACAGGGCGAGGTTGAGCGCGCAGTAAGTCTTGCCTTCGCCAGGATGGGGCGAGCTGATCAGGATGCGCTGCGAGGCGGCGCCCGCGCCCTGGCGGCGCAAGTCGGCGGCCTGGACCAGAAGCTGGCGCTTCACGATGCGAAACTCTTCGAGCAGCGCGGTGACGGTCCCTTCGGGCACGATCAGGCCTTGCTCACGCAAGTGCTCGCGGTCGATCGGATGATGGTCGTCGCTGAAGGCGATCGGCGCGGCAAAGGGCGGCTCAGCCAAGGGCGACGCGGGTTCTTGTTCGGCAGCCAAGGGTGCGGCGAATGGCGGCGGCACAGAGGCAGGCGCGGCAGGTTCCGGCGTAGCTGCGACGCGCAGGGCGGCCGGAGCCGGCGCCTTGCGCGCCGGTTCGACCGGCAGCGGGCCGGGACGCGCGATGATCGCGTTGAAATCGAAGCGACCGGCGGCGCGCTCGATCAGCGATTCGCCGGGGCCGCGGGTGCGCCCGGTCGGCGCCTGCTTTTGAGGCTGGCTTTCGGCTTCGTGCGCCGCGTCGTCATGCCCGGAAAGCGGGATCTTGCTGTGTTCCGTCATCGCCGTTCCTCAGGCCACCATGCCGCGCTGGATGAACTCGACCGCGAGCAGCACCACGCAGAGCGCGCAAAGCGCCGCGCCCGCACCAAAGAAATACTTGAGCCGGCGGCGGCGAAGCTGGCGCACATGGTCCGTGACGTTCTGCGAGATCGCACCGAGCACCGGCAGGCCGATGGCCCGCTCCAGCCCGGCCGTGGTCGCGAAGACCGACCGGACCTTGCCGAGGGCGAAGGCACCGGCACAGCCGCCGACGATCCCCGCCATGAGCACGCCCACGAGCAGGAGCGGACGATTCGGCGCGACGGGCTTGCGCGGCGTCGTCGGCGGGTCGACCACCTGGAACTTCACGGCCTCGCGCTCGGTCTTCACTTCGCCGCGCAGGCGCAGTTCCTCGCGGTCCTGCAGGAGCTTGTCGTACTGCTGGCGAAGCACGTCATAGTCGCGGTTGATGCGCTGGGCCTCGGTGGCGAGTTCGGGGTCCTGGATCGCGGATGCCGTGAGCGAGGCCACGTCGGACTGCAGGGCCGCCTTGCGCGAGGTCAGCGCCTGGACATTGGCGAGACGCTCGGCACGGATCGACTGGAGCGAACTGTAGGCGGGGTTAGGTGTGCCGCCGCCATTGGCCGCTTCCTGCGCGGCCGGGCCGCGCAGTGCGGCAACCTGGTTGCGCGCCACGATCACGTCGGGATGGTTGTCGGTGAGACCCCGCGCGCGCATGGCCGAAAGCTCGGCCTGGGCGGCGGCAAGCGCACCCGCGGCCCCGCCAGCGCCGCCGCCGGCGACGGTGCGCGGCGTTCCGGCGAGCTGGCCGTCGATGGCCGCCAGCGAACTCTGCGCGGCGGAGAGGTCCGCCTCAAGATCACGCAACTGAGTGCGCGAGCTTTCCAGCCGCTGCGCCACGGCGGCGCCGCCCAGCACCATTTCGGGATGCTCGGCCTCGAAAGCGGTGCGACGCTGCTCGGCGCTTTCCAGTTCCTTCTCGCGGCTGCGAAGCTGCTGGTTCACGAATTCCAGCGTCTCGACCATGTCGCCACGGTCGCCCGAGAGGTTTTCCTCGCGGAAGATGTCGATCAGCTTCTGCGCCACTTCGCGGGCCAGTTGCGCATTCTCGGCATCCGAGAACGAGGCGTAGTTGGCGGTCGCGGTGATTTCGAACAGGTTGTCCTGCTGCGCCACGACCGAGACGTTCTTGCCCAGGCCCAGGACGGCGGATTCCATCTGCTTGGGCGACTGGATCGTGTCGCCAAGCCGCGTGCCGCGCACGACCTTCTCCAGGTTCACGGCGCTCGTCAGCGTCTGGCGGATACGCTCGATATCGCGCTTCTTGTCGGCCACGCCGATGCCGACCTGTTCGGCCAGGGCATCGTCGAGCTGGATGAAAATGCGCGCGCGCGATTCGTAGGTGTTCGGGATCAGCGCCACGACCAGCCAGCCCAACAGGCAGATCGCCCAGGCAGCCGCCAGCGCGATCCAGCGCCGGTGCCAGACGCTATGCAGGGCTGCGAGCAGTTCTTCGTAGAGGCCGTTCATTGCGCCAATCCGTTCCCGTCAGGTCCGATCCTCAGAACATGCTTTCCGGGATGATGATCACGTCGCCCGGCTTCAGCATGACGTTGGCCTTGCTCTTGCCCTTCTTCAGCAAGTCGCTCAGCCGCAGCGCATATTCGGTCTGCTTGCCGCTCGCCTTGTCGAAGCGGATCAGCCGCGCACGGTTGCCGGCGGCATATTCCGAGAGACCACCCACCGCGATCATCGCATCGAGCACGGTCATGTTGGCGCGATAGGGGATCGAAGCCGGCTTCTCGGTCGCGCCCACGACGCGGATCTGCTGGCTGTACGTGCCGGAAAATCCGTCGACGATCACCGACACCAGCGGGTCCTGGATATATTGCGAAAGCTGGAGGCGGATGTCCTCGGCCAACATGGCAGGGGTCTTGCCGACGGCGGGCATGTCGGAGATCAGCGGCGTGGTGATCCGCCCGTCGGGCCGCACCTGCACTTTGGCGCCAAGCTCGGGATTGCGCCAGACGAACACGGTAAGCTGGTCCAGCGGACCGATCACGTATTCCTCGCTCGGCCCTTCCTGCATCGCCACGAACTGCGCAGGCGGAAGTTCCGGCTTCGGCGCGGCATTGGCACAGCCCGAAAGCAACATGCCGGCAAGCGACATCCCGGCGAGCGCAGGGCCGGCCAGAAGTCCGATGGGGCGACGATGCGGCATAGGCTAATCCCTCAAGGCGCCCGCTTCTCCGCAAGTACGGGACTGGCGGACCGGGCAAATTTCCAGTCTCGCCTATCGCTTAAAAGGGTGAACATTGCGTTAGCCCTGACAGCGCGATTCCCATGCGGTCCCGCTATGGGACAATATGGCGCCAATCGCTAACGCCGGGTCAGACCAGCATTTCCAGCGCCGGACCCTGGCCGAGGAAGTTCGCCGGGCTGGCCGAAGCGCCGTAGGCCCCGGCGCAGAACACCGCGATCAGATCGCCCACATCGGCCCTTGGAAACCCGCCCTTATCGGCCAGCTTGTCAAGCGGCGTGCACAGACAGCCGACGATCGAGGCCTCCTCCTCCGCATCGGCGCCGAAGCGGGTGGCGATGGCGGAGGGGTAGTTGCGGCGCACCACCGTGCCGAAGTTGCCCGAAGCGGCAAGCTGGTGATGCAAGCCCCCGTCGGTAACGAGGAACACTTCGCCGTGGCTCTCCTTCCGGTCGATCACGCGCGCGATGTAAATGCCCGATTCGCCAACGAGATAGCGGCCGAGTTCGATGCAGAACGCCGTGCCCTGCAAGACCTCGGGCAGCCGCTCGAAGCGCTCCGCCAGCCGCGCGCCCACCAGTGCCAGATCGACCGGCGTGTCGCCCGGGAAATAGGGAATGCCAAGGCCGCCGCCGAGATTGCAGCGGGGCGGCACCGCACCGCTCTGCAGCGCCAGCCGCGCGGCCAGGTCGAGCGTCTGACCCTGCGTTTCGGCAATGGCCTCGGCATCGAGCGCCTGGCTTCCGGCGAAGATGTGGAAGCCCTGCCAGTCCGCGCCGCTGGCCAGGATCTCGCGCACGAGTTCCGGGACCCGCGGGGCATCCACGCCGAAGGGTTTGGCACCGCCGCCCATCTTCATCCCGGATCCCTTGAGGTCGAAATCCGGATTCACGCGAATGGCAAGGCGCGGCGTCAGGCACAGCGATTCGCCGATGCGAATGGCGCGCCGTGCCTCGGCCTCCGATTCGACATTGAGCGTCACGCCCGCGCGAATCGCCGCTTCCAACTCGCGGTCGCGCTTGCCGGGGCCGGCAAAGCTGACGGCGGCGGGGTCGATCCCCGCGCCCCGCACGATCTCGAGTTCCCCGCCCGAGGCGATGTCGAACCCGTCCACCAGTCCGTCCATCAAGGCCAGCAGCGGCGGGAACGGATTGGCCTTAAAGGCATAGTGCAGCGCCAGGCGCTTTGGCATGGCCGCGCGCAGTTCAGCCACGCGGCGGCGCACGCGGTCCGCTTCGTAGAGGAACAGCGGCGTGTCGCCTGCTTGCGCCGCCCACTGCGTCACCGGCTTGCCGCCGACCGCCAGAACGCCGTCGATCGCCGCGAATCCGGCGGGGATCGGACCCAGCGCCTTCATGCCAGGGTCTCCACTGCAAGCGCGGCGGCAAGGGCGGTGCGGTCGATCTTGCCGTTCGGCCCGATCGGCAGCGCCGTGCGCCAGTGGATCACTTTGGGCTGCATGAAATTCGGCAGTTCCTGCATGAGTTTACGGGGCAATTCTTCCTCTGCGCCTGAAGCACCGGGCGCCGCGCGGACCACGAGATGAACCGCCTGCCCCAGCCGCGCATCCGCCAGCCCCAGGGCCACCGCTTCGGCGACGAGCCCGGTCGCCAGCGCCGCCTCTTCCACTTCCTGCGGGCTGATGCGGTTGCCGGCGCTCTTGATCATGGCGTCGCGGCGGCCGACGAAATAGAGCAGGCCCTCCGCATCGCGCCTCACGCGGTCTCCCGACCATACCGCCATGCCGCCGTAGCGCGATCCGGCGGGTGCGGGCTTGTAGCGTTCCGCCGTGCGCTCCCGGTCCTGCCAGTAGCCCTGGGCGACCAGCGGGCCGCAATGGACCAGTTCCCCTTCCTCCCCGTCCGCGGCAATCCTGCCGGTTTCCGTCACGACCAGCACTTCGGCATGGGGAATCGCCTTGCCCATCGAGGTGGGATGCGTGTCGATCAGCGCGGGGTCGAGGTACGTGGAGCGGAAGGCTTCGGTCAGGCCATACATCGCGAAGAGCCGCGCCTGCGGGAACAGGGCGCGCATGCGGCGCACGAGATCGACCGTCAACGCGCCCCCGCTATTGGTGAGACGGCGCAGGTTCGCTGCCACGTCGACAGGCCAGTCCAGCTCGCAAACCTGCACCCAGAGCGGCGGCACGGCGGCCAAAGTGGTGATGGCATGGCGGTCCACGGCCTTCACCACGTCGCGCGGCATGAGGTAGTCCAGCGGCACCACGCAGCCCCCGGCATACCAGGTTGAAAGCAGCTGGTTCTGCCCGTAATCGAAGGACAGCGGCAGCACCGCGAGAGTGCGATCGTCGGCCGCGAGGCCCAGGTATTCGGCCACGCTCTCTGCCCCCAGCCACATGTTGGCATGACTGAGCATGACGCCTTTCGGGCGGCCGGTGGAGCCACTGGTATAGAGGATCGCGGCCAGTTCGTCGGGATCGGCCGCGGAGGGCGGCAGTTCTCCGCCCTGCTCCGCGGCTTCGGCCAGCGCAGCGCCTTCCTCGATGATGCGGCAGGCCGGCGGGACATCGCCCTCGCCCAGCGATGCCAGGCGCGAGGGCGTGCCGATCAGCACGAGCGCGCCGCTGTCGGCCAGGATATGGGCGACCTGCGCATGCTTGAGCAGCGGGTTCACCGGAACATGGACCAGACCGGCGCGGGCCGCGGCCAGCGGCAGCAGGCAGGTCAGTTCGCCCTTTGCCGCCCACGAGGCCACGCGCGCGCCCTTTTCCGGCACCACGCGCGCCAGCCACGCCGCAAGGCGGGAGACACGCGTTCTTAATGCCTTGTAGTCCAGTAACTCCCCGCGCAGCACGAGCGCCTCGGCCGAATCCTCCCCGCGCAGGGCGAGATGGTCGAGCGGCAGGATCGGATTTTCGGTACTGCCGGTCATGACGGGGATAGGCTCCGCAGGGGTTCGAACGGGACGTGATAAAGGTCGATTATCACCGCGATCTTAAGCAAGTGCAATCGGATGGCCAGCTAGCTGCCTGGCTTTCCGAGAGCAACCAGCGCGCGCCGTTCGACCGGTTCGCCTGGTTCCAGGGACTGGCCGAGCATTGCAGCCTTGCTCCGCTGATCGCCGTTGCGCGCGAGGAGGACGACCTGGCGGTGCTGCCGCTGCAGGGCACCGGAGGCCACCTCCAGGCGCTGTCGAACTGGTACACTTTCCGCTATCGCCCCCTCGCCTCGCGCAGTGACGGGCTGCTCCAGGCGCTGGCGGCAGACCTTGCGGGCAAGGCGCGGCGGATCACGCTGGGCGGCTTGCCTGACGAGGATCGCAGCGCCACGCGCCTCGAAACGGCATTTCGAACTGCCGGCTGGCGCGTCCGCCGCGAAGCCTGCGACACCAACCATGTCCTGCC
Organism: Novosphingobium sp. PhB55; assembly: GCF_004368805.1. NCBI lineage: Bacteria > Pseudomonadati > Pseudomonadota > Alphaproteobacteria > Sphingomonadales > Sphingomonadaceae > Novosphingobium > Novosphingobium sp. PhB55. The sequence continues at coordinate 822,701 of NZ_SODQ01000001.1, forward strand.
GGTGGATGGCCGCAACTACGCGGAATACCTCGTTTCCCGTCCCGGCAAGCTGCGCACCACGCTCAAGCGCAAGTCCGGCAAAGTGGAAACCCGGGTGCTCGACCGCTTCGATGCGGACGTCTGGCGCGCCTACGAATCGATCTATGCCGAAAGCTGGAAGCCCCACGAAGGCAGTCCCGCCTTCCTGCGCGCATTTGCCGAGGCCGAAGGCCGGGCCGGGCGGCTGCGGCTTGGCCTGGCGCTGGCGGACGGCGAGCCCGTCGCCGCGCAGATGTGGACCGTCGAGCACGGCACCGCCTGGATTCACAAGCTGGCACACCGCGAGGCCGCAAAGCCGCTTTCGCCGGGTTCGGTGCTCAGCGCTGCGCTGTTCCGCCACGTCATCGACATGGACCGGGTGAATCTCGTCGATTTCGGCACCGGCGACGATCCCTACAAGCGCGACTGGATGGAAATTGTGCGGCCGCGATATCGGCTGGACATGTTCCGCCCCTGGTCGCCGCTGAACTGGCCGCATTTCGGCCGCGAATTCGCCCGCGGCATTCTGGGGGCAGGTGCACAGTACCTTGCCGCAACCGCGAAGCGCGGCTAGAGGCGCGGAGACTAAAGACAATGCCCGAAGAGAGGGGCCATGCAAGACGATACCGACCTGCTGCTGCGCCGCATCCTGACGGACGTACTGGGCCTCAAGCAGGGGCAGGCAGAAACGTTCGATGCCGACACCGGCCTGTTCGGGCATTTGCCCGAGCTGGATTCGATGGCCGTGGCCGGCCTGCTGACCGAGCTGGAAGACCGGCTGGACATCATCATCGAGGACGACGAGATCGACGGCGAGATGCTGGAGACTTTCGGCGGCCTGCTGGACTTCGCGAAAGCCAAGCGCACCGCGGCATGACCCGCGCGGGGGGTATCGCCCGATGACCCCCGCGACCTGGCTCTGCCCGCTTCCCGACGGAGGCTCCCAGGAGGAACAGGCGCTCGCTTTCGACGGCGGACGCGCCTGCCGCCTGCTGATCGTGCCCGCGCTGTTCGACGAGGGCAATCGCCTGCGCCGCTTCACCGTGGAAGTCATGCGCCGGCTCGACCGTGCGGGTATGGACAGTGTGCTGCCCGATCTTCCCGGCACGAACGAGAGCCTCTCCGGCCTGCCAGCGCAAGATGCCCGGCACTGGCAGGACGCCATGGGGGCCGCGGCGCGGCACTTCAGGGCTACCCATGCGCTGGGCCTGCGTGGCGGCTGCCTGTTCACGCCGCCCCTCCCCGTGTTCCACTATGCCCCGGTGAAGGGCGCGCAGATCCTGCGCGGCATGCTTCGCGCGCGCATGCTGGCCAGCCGTGAGGCCGGGCTGGAGGAAAACCGCGAGGCCCTGACGGCCGCCGCCCGCGAGGATGGTCTCGTGCTAGCCGGATATCCACTCGGCAGCGCGCTTTTTCGCGATCTGGAGCGCCTGGAACCTGCGATCGGGGCAAGCGTCATCGCCCAGGACCGGATCGGCGGCAGCGGCCTTTGGCTCCGCGCCGAGCCGGATGAGGACGCGGCGCAGGCCGATGCCCTCGCCGCGCTTCTGGTGGAGGCCATGCAACCATGACGCGGCGGCATTTCACGTTTTCCTGCGAAGGCGCCCGCCTCGTCGCCACGCTCGACGGGATACCGGGCGAGACCGGTCTCCTGCTGGTCTCCGGCGGCAACGAAGTGCGCGCCGGTGCCTGGAACGGCCAGGCCCGCTTCGCGGCGCGCATCGCGGCGGAAGGATACCCCGTGCTGCGCTTCGACCGCCGCGGCGTAGGCGACAGCGAGGGTGGGAACGGCGAATTCCGGTCAAGCGCCCCCGATATCCGCGCCGCCCTGGAAGCCTTCCGCGCGGAATGCCCGGGCCTTCGCCGCGTGATCGGCTTCGGAAACTGCGACGCCGCCAGCGCGCTGATGCTCGCGAAAGGGGCGGGGCTGGACGGGCTGGTGCTTTCCAATCCCTGGACCATCGAGGACGCCGCCGCGGAGGCCCCGGCCGAAGTCGTGCGCGACCACTATCGGCGCCGGCTGGCCGATCCGGCTGCCATCAAGCGCCTGCTGACCGGCCAGGTGGCGGTAGGCAAGCTGGCCCGCAGCCTGGTGGCGGCCGTACGTCCTGCCCGGCCCGTCGGTCTCGCGCAGGAAATCGCGGCAGGCATCGCCGGCTTTTCAGGCCCCGTTCGCCTGCTCGTGGCCGAGCGTGATCGCACCGGCCTTGCCTTCATGGCGCACTGGCAGAAGGCGGACCCCCGGGTGCGGCGCTGTGCCGGCGCGACTCATAGCTACGTCGAGCCGGACGCGCAGGACTGGCTGCTTGCGCAAGTGCTGGACGTGCTGGCCGCAGATTAGGCGAAGGGGTTCGAGGAAATCCCCGAACCCCTTACGCAAACCCTCAGGCCTCGACTTTCGCCGCTTCGGCAAAGTCCCGCGCGGCGAGATAGCGCTCGGCGTCGAGCGCGGCCATGCAGCCGGTGCCCGCAGCGGTGATCGCCTGGCGATAGACGTGGTCCATCACGTCGCCGCAAGCGAAGACGCCGGCGATGTCGGTCTTCGGCGTGCCCGGCTGGACCAGCAGATAGCCGGTCTCGTCCATGGCCAGCTTGCCCTTGAACAGTTCGGTCGCAGGCGCGTGACCGATGGCGACGAAGGCACCGTCGGTCAGGATTTCGCTCTGCTCGCCGGTCTTGGTGTCGATCAGCGCGAGGGCGCGAAGTTCGCCGTTCTCGCCTTCCATGAAGCGCTCTACGCGCTTGTCCCAGACGACATTGATCTTGGGATTGGCGAAGAGGCGGTCCTGGAGGATCTTCTCGGCGCGCAAGCTGTCGCGGCGGTGAATCAGGGTCACTTCGTCGGAATGGTTGGTCAGGTAGAGCGCTTCCTCGACGGCGGTGTTGCCGCCGCCGATCACCACGACCTTCTTGCCGCGATAGAAGAAGCCGTCGCAGGTGGCGCAGGCCGAAACGCCCTTGCCCGAGAGTTCCTGCTCGCCCGGAACGCCCAGCCACTGCGCCTGCGCGCCGGTGGCGATCACCAGGGTATCGCCTTCGTAGATGTCGCCCGAATCGCCGATGGCAGTGAAGATCGGGCCGTTCAGGTCCACCGAGGTGATGATGTCGTACATCATGCGGGTGCCGACGTGGACGGCCTGGGCCTCCATTTCCTGCATCAGCCAGGGGCCCTGGATCACTTCGCGGAAGCCGGGGTAGTTCTCGACATCGGTGGTGATGGTAAGCTGGCCGCCGGGCTGCAGACCCTGCACCACGATCGGTTCCATCCCGGCGCGCGCGCCGTAGATCGCGGCCGAGAGTCCGGCCGGGCCGGAACCGATGATGAGCATGCGGGTCTTGTGCGTCGTCGCCATGTGAAAGTCTCCGGCGTGAATGTGTCGAATATCGTTGGGGCGCGAGATAGGGCCAAGCACCCCGGTTTGCCAAGCGCCGCGCGCTGTAAGGAAATACTTGATCCCCGCAAATCGGCGCTTGATGCCCCCTGTCCGGCGGGCAGAACGAGCCTCTCCCCATTGACCTCGGCGCGGGCCGGGATCACGGTTTCGTCATGAAAAGCCAGCTTGGTCCCACTTCGAACCGCTTCATCTCGCAGCGCCTGCGCCTCAACTACGTCGACTGGGGCAACCCGGACGCGCCGCCGCTGATTCTCCAGCACGGCGGGCGGGACCATTGCCGCAGTTGGGACTGGGTGGCGGAGGAACTGCGGCACGATTGGAACGTCATCTGCCCGGACCTTCGCGGCCACGGCGATTCCGAATGGTCGCCCGAAGGGCACTACGGGATGGACGCCTTCGTCTACGATTTCGCGCAACTGGTGCATACGCTCGGGCACGAGAAAGTGACGATCGTCGCCCATTCGCTCGGCGGCAATATCGCCACCCGCTTCACCGGGCTGTTCCCCGAGAAAGTGGCGAAGTTCGTCAATATCGAAGGGCTCGGCCCGCCGCCTCAGATCCGCCGGCAGATGGAGGAACGCGGGCCGGGAGAGCGACTGAAGCAGTGGATCGAGGACAAGCGCCGCGCCGCCGGCCGCCTGCCGCGCAAATACGCCACCCGCAAGGATGCCTACCAGCGCATGAAGGAGGAGAACACCTTCCTCACCGAGGAGCAGGCCCGCCACCTCACCATCCACGGCGCCAGCCGCAACGAGGACGGCACCTGGAGCTGGAAGTTCGACAACTACGTCAACGTCTGGTCGGTATCGGACCTCCCGACTTCGGACATCGTCGCGCTGTGGCAGGCGATCACCTGCCCGATGCTCATGCTCTGGGGCCAGAACAGCTTCGCGCAGAGCCCTGCCGAAGACGGCCGGATCGACCACTTCCCGAACGCCCGCCTGATCGAATACGAAAACGCCGGCCATTGGCTGCACCATGACCAGTTCGATCGCTTCATGGGCGATGTGAAGGCATTCCTGGCAGACTGAGGGGCCGGCCCCGGCCGGGGCCGCCGCGTCAGGTGAGCAGGAAGTAACCGAGGCCCAGCCAGCAGCAGGCACAGAGCGCGACGGCGATCATCAACCCGCGCGCGTCATGTTCCGGATTGCCCAACTTGCCGCTCTGGGCGGCATAGACCAGGCTTGAACTGATCCCGTGATGGAGTCCGGCGAAACCTTCCGGACGGCGTTCGAACTGAAAGATACCTTCGTTCACGACGTTCATTCACAACATCCCCTAATGCGTGGCGGCTTTGCCCGCCGGTCCGATGCCGTCCGCCTTTTGGCGTGACGTCCCGAACCTTCCCGCAGAATCGGGATGCTAACATCTTCCTCCGGGCTTGCCCATACCATCAGGCCCATACCATCAGGCCCACACCATCCAGGCCACTCCGCGTCGCGCCGCATCAACGCCTTGCAATGCATGCATCCAGCCATATACGACGGAATATAGCCCAGTCCTTTCGGAGACCTTCCACCATGCGCCGGCTGCTCGCCTTCCTGACATCGCTGTTCGCGGTCTTCGCCCTGGCGGTCGCACCTGCCGTTGCCCAGCAGTCGGGACCCCTGGTGCTGGCGGCGGCCAGCCTGCAGGAATCGATGAATGCCGCGGCCGACGCCTGGGCGGCCAAGGGGCATCCGCGCCCGAAGATCTCCTTTGCCGGATCGTCCGCCCTCGCGCGCCAGATCGAATCGGGCGCCCCGGCAGACGTCTTCGTCTCCGCCGACGAACCCTGGATGGACGAAGTGCAGTCCAAGGGCCTGCTGCGCCCCAAGACCCGCGTGTCGTTCCTGACCAATACCCTGGTGCTGGTCGGCCCCGCCGGCAAGGCGAAGCGCCTGACGATTCGTCCCGGTTTCCCGCTGGCGGCCGCGCTTGGCCCGAACCGACTGGCCGTGGCAGACCCGAACGCCGTGCCTGCCGGTATCTATGCCAAGCAGGCGCTGACCCGGCTCAAGGTCTGGCCTTCGGTACAGGGCAAGCTGGCGCCCGCCGAAAACGTGCGCGCCGCGCTGGCGCTCGTCAGCCGGGGCGCCGCGCCGCTGGGCGTGGTCTACGGCACCGACGCCCGCGCCGAACCCGGCGTGCAAGTGGTAGGCACTTTCCCCGCCAGTTCGCACGACCCCATCAGCTACCCGGTGGCGGTGCTGGCATCCTCGCGCCACAAGGACGCGGAAGGCTTCCGCCGCTACCTGATCTCCCCCGAGGGCAAGGCCGTGTTCCGCCGTTTCGGCTTCGGCGCGCGCTGATCCTGCACGACCCGCTGGCGTGACGGCGCTCTCTCCGGAAGAATGGCAGGTCCTGCTCCTGTCGCTGAAGGTCAGCGGCGTCGCCATGGCCGCGATCCTGCCGGTCGCCTTTGCGCTCGCCTGGGTGCTCGCCCGCTGGCGCTTTCCCGGCAAGGTCCTGCTCGATGCGCTGGTGCACCTGCCGCTGGTACTGCCGCCTGTCGTCACCGGCTGGCTCCTGCTGATCGCCTTCGGCCCGGCCGGTCCGCTGGGCCGCTTCTTCGCGGAAGGCTTCGGACTGACGTTCATCTTCCGCTGGACCGGCGCCGCGCTGGCCGCCGCGGTCATGGCGCTGCCGCTCATGGTCCGCGCCATGCGCCTCTCGATCGAGGCGGTCGATCGCCGCCTCGAAAGCGCCGCCCGCACGCTTGGCGCCGGGCGCTGGCGGACTTTCGCGACGATCACCCTGCCGCTTGCCATGCCCGGCGTCCTAGCCGGACTCGTGCTCGGCCTCGCCCGCTCGATCGGCGAGTTCGGCGCGACCATCACATTCGCCTCCAACATTCCGGGCGAGACGCAGACCCTGCCGCTCGCCATCTACAGCGCCTTGCAGATGCCCGGCTCGGAGTGGCAGGTGACGCGCCTCGCCGTGCTGTCGATCCTCGTCTCGCTCGTCGCCCTGGTGGCGTCCGAATGGCTCGCGCGGCGTAGCGGCTCCCGATACGGCCAGGCAGGGGCGGCGCATCATGCCCTTTGACCTGGCGATCGCCCTGAAGCGCGGCAAGCTGCGGCTGGACTATGCCTTCCGGACCGAAAAAGGCGGCCTGACCGCGCTGTTCGGGCCTTCGGGCGCCGGCAAGACCTCCCTGCTCGACGCCATCGCCGGGCTCGCGCGGCCCAGCGCCGGCCACATCCTCGTCGAGGACACGATACTGTTCGACAAGGCCCGGCGCATCGACCTGCGGCCCGAGCAGCGCCGCTGCGGCTACGTATTCCAGGACCTTCGCCTGTTTCCGCACCGCTCCGTGCGGGACAACCTGCTCTACGGCTGGCGCCTGGCGCCGCCGGCGCAGCGCTGGATGGATCTCGACACCGCGCTCGGCTTCCTGGGCATCGGCCACTTGCTCGACCGGAGCCCGGCCACGCTGTCCGGCGGCGAAGCCCAGCGCGTGGCGATCGGCCGCGCCTTGCTCTCCGGCCCCCGCTTCCTGTTGATGGACGAGCCGCTGGCCTCGGTCGATGCCGAAAGACGCGAGGAAATCCTCACCGTGATCGAACGCATCCGCGACGAACTCGCCCTGCCGATCCTCTATGTCAGCCACGACCGCGCGGAAGTGGACCGGCTGGCCGACCGCGTGATCGACATCCCGGCCCGGAGCTGAAGCGCTTGCCCGAAGATCTGGGCCGACGATCTAGCCAAAGATCGCGGCTGACCTCTTAAGCCGAGCCGACACCGAATAATTGCGCTCTCCCCCGATTGACAGCCTCGCGCGCATCGCCCAAACATGAATTGTAATTCTAATACACTAAGGCACTGCACAGGCAGGCCCGGGAGATGGGGTACATGTCGAAAATCCAGCGGGGCGTCAGCCTCTACAGCTTCCAGGAAGAGATGTTCCTGGGGCAGATGTCGGTCGAGGACTGCATCGCCTTCGGTGCGTCGATCGGCGCGACGGGCATCGAAATCCTGCCCGAGCAGAACATGCCGGCCTTCCCGCATATCGACGATGCCGAAGTGGCCCGCTGGCATGAGATGCTCGCCCGCCACGGCGCGCATTTCACCTGCTACGACATGTTTCTCGACACCAAGCTGCGCAAGGGCGAACTGATCTCCGATGCCGAGCAGGTGGAGAGCATCCGGCGCGATCTGGTGCTCTGCAACCGCCTGGGCATCCGCAACATGCGCGTGCTGGTCTTCGTGCGGCCCGACATCCTGGCGCAGTGCGTGCCTTATGCCGAGGAACTGGACGTCCACATGGGCGTCGAAGTCCACGCGCCCTGGCACCTCGAACATGCCTGGATCCTGCGCACCATCGAGGAAGCGGATCGGCTGGGCACGAAGCATCTCGGCATCCTGCCCGACATGGGCATCTTCATGAAGCATTACCCGCCCGAATTCCGCGCCCGCTTCGAACGTCAGGGCGCCCGGCCGGAAGTGACGCAATTCATCGTCGACCAGCACGAACAGAAGATCATGTGCGAATACACGATCTACGAAGTCGCCGTGAAGATGGGCGGCAACAAGGCGGAAATCGCCATGGCCGAGACCCTGCGCCACGCGCCTTATGCCAACCCCCGGCGGATCGGCGACTATGCCCCCTATTTCCGCCATATCCAGGCCAAGTTCTACGGCATGACCGAGGACTGCACCGATCCCACCATCGCTTATGACGAAGTGATCCCCGAGCTGGTGAAGTGCGGCTGGGAAGGCACGCTCTCCAGCGAATACGAGGGCAACCGCTGGATCCAGGACGTCTCGCCGGTCGACAGCCGCGAACAGGTCCGCCGCCAGCACGTCATGTTCGAACGCCTCATTGCCAAAGCCGAAGCGGAAAGGGAGATCGCCTGATGTTCGACAAGTACCTGATCGACGCCGCCACCCTGCGCAACACCGGCCCGGCCGATGCACCGACCGGCTTCGCCTTCGAGGCCCGGCTGGGCTATTATCGCGGCCTCGGCCTCTCGATGGTCGAGAAGCTGGACGTCTCGATCGACGGCGCCGCCCTGCCCCGCGAAGCCGTCCGTTTCGACGAAGGCAAAGGCCCGCTCAGCCTGGACGAAATGGAAGTGGCCTACGATCGCCGCTGGCCCTTCGGCGCGCCGGCGACCATCCTGGTGGACCATGCCGGTGGCTTCCCCGAAGGCGAGCACGAGCTTTCGCTGCTCCAGCAGCTGCGCGTCTCCTACCTGCCCTTCCCCTCGGTCAACAGCGACGCCAAGCGCGTTTCGCTCGCCCGATGATCGACCGGCGTGACGCCTTGCGCCTGGGTTCCCTCACGGGCCTGGGCGCGGGCCTCGCAGCGGGCTCGGGCGCGGCCTGGAGCGCGGGCCGCGCCGCGCCGGCCAAGGCCTCTGCCCTGCCCGGCATCGAGGGCCAGCGGCGGGCGGATCGCGGCGACGGGACTTATCTCAATCCCGCGCTGGCCGGCGATTTCCCGGACCCGACCATCCTCAAGGACGGTGAGGACTATTACCTCACCCATTCCTCCTTCGAAGCGGCGCCGGGCCTGCTGATCTGGCACTCGCGCGACCTGGTGAACTGGACGCCCATCGGCCCCGCGCTGGACAAGCCTCTCGGCACCGTCTTCGCGGTCGATCTCGTGAAGCACGAGGGGCGCTACTACATCTACATCCCGTTCATGCAGGCGCCCTGGTCGCAGGGCCTCAAGAGCTTTGCCAATATCTTCGTCATCCACGCCGACGACATTCGCGGCCCCTGGAGCGACCCGATCGACCTTGGCATCGGCGGCTTGATCGACCCCGGCCATGTCGTGGGCGAAGACGGCAAGCGCTACCTGTTCCTCTCGGGCGTCAACCGCGTGCGCCTCACGGACGACGGCCTCGCCACCGACGGGCCGGTGGAGAAAGTCTACGATGGCTGGAAGTACCCCGACGACTGGGTGACCGAGGCCTATTCGCTGGAAGGCCCCAAGCTGTTCCGCCGCGGCGACTGGTTCTACCTGGTGACCGCGGTGGGCGGCACGGCCGGTCCGCCCACGGGTCACATGGTGACGGTGGCCCGCGCCCGCTCGATCAACGGCCCCTGGCAGGACTGCCCGCACAATCCGATCATCCGCACCTGGAACCCCGCGGACAAGTGGCTCTCGCGCGGGCATGCCAGTCTGGTGGAAGGGCCGGGCGGAGACTGGTGGGCCGTCTATCACGGCTATGAAAACGGCTTCTACACGCTGGGCCGCCAGACGCTGCTCGAACCGATCCAGTGGGACAAGGACGGCTGGCCCCGCGCCATGGGCGCCGATCTCTCCCGCCCCCTGCCCAAGCCCGCCGCTCGCGGCCAGACCGGCAGCGTCTCGGCCCCGCGGGATCTTTCGCAGGGAATGGCCTGGTCCGACGATTTCTCGCGCGCCGCGCTGGGCACGCGCTGGCGGTTCTACAACCAGGCGCCCAGCGAAAGCACGCGCGCCGTGGTCAGCGGCGGCGCGCTGGCGCTCGCCGCCAAGGGAGCCGGGCCGCAGGACTGCTCCCCGCTTACCCATCTCGTCGGCGACCATGCCTACGAATGCACCGTCTCGCTGGAACTGGAAGGCGGGGCCGAAGCGGGGCTGCTGCTGTTCTTCAACGATCGCATGTTCCTGGGCATGGGCTATGACGGCACCCGGATGGTCAGCTACCGCGGCGGCAAGCCGAGCTATTGGCAGGAGCCCGTGGCGAAAGGCAGCCGGATCGACCTGCGGATCGTCAATGCACGGCAGATCGTCACCATGTACCACCGCGTGCCCGGCGGCGACTGGATCCGCCATGCCGTGCGCAGCGAAGTCTCCGGCTACCATGCCAATACGATGGACGATCTCGCCAGCCTTCGCCCGGCCCTCTTCGCCAGCGGCAATGGCCTGGCTCGCTTCCGCGACTATCGCTACCGTGCTTTCGAGGGAGGCTGAACCATGATGACGGACCGTCGCAGCGCAGTGGCAGGCATGATCGGCGCGGGCAGCGCGCTTGCCCTGCACGGTCCCCTGGCCGCAGCCGACTTCAAACGGATCCCCCAGCGCGCCTCGGTTCGCGTGATTGCCGACAACGACTATGCCGGCGACCCGGACTCGCTGGTCGCGCTGGCCCATCAGTTGCTCAGCCCCAAGGCGCGCACCGTGCTCGTCACATCCTCGGCGCTGGATCGCAAGTTCCCCGCGCAAGGCCCTGCCGACCGGACGGCCCGGCTTGGCGCCGCGGTCGCGGTGGAACTGGCGGAGCGCCTGGGGATCGCGGCGGTTCCGACAGTCGCCGGCACCGAGAACCTGGGCGAGCTGACGCCCTCCTCCGCCGCCAGGGCCATCGTGGCCGAGGCCATGCGCGAGGACAAGCTGCCGCTCGTCTTCACGTGCGGCGGCCCGCTCACCAACCTTGCCGCCGCGCTGCAACTGGAGCCGCGCATCGCCAGCCGCATGAAAGCGATCTGGATCGGCGGCGGAGACTATTCGTCAGGCACTGGGGCAGCAGCCAGCGGACCGGCGGGCGGCTGGGAATACAATCTCATGGCCGACCTTCCCGCCGCGCGCCGGGTTCTCGGCGATCCGGCGCTGGAACTGATCCAGGTGCCGCAATCGACCTATCGCCAGATGCAGATGTCGATCGCGGACATGGAGGCGCGGCTGCGGCCGATCTCGCCTTTCACGGAGTGGCTCTACGATCGCTTCACCTCGCCGCCCGACTTCGTCGATATCGGCGGTGCCTGGCCCATGGGCGATACACCCACGGTCGTCCTGGGCACGCTCACGCCGGAGAGCAGCCGATTGGAGACGGTCACGGCGCGTGCCGTCAACGACGACGGCACTTACGGAGCCGAAATCGCCGGACGCAGCCTGAGGGTCTGCACGAGGATCGACGCCCGCCTCGCTTTCGACGATTTCCTGGCGCTGATGATGCTGAACGCCCAGGAGCATCACGCCAGGTAGGACGCAGATCGACGGGGCGGCGGCGCACTGCGCCGCCGCTCCCGATCCTCACCCCGCTTCGGCAAGGATGCCTTTCTCTTCCGCTCCCGCCTCTGCCCGCCGCAGCTGCATCAGCCGGCGCCGCGCGCGGATCGCGGCGGCATCGGTTTCCAGGATCGCCGGACGCGCCGCCCAGAAGTCCTGCTCGCCCAGCGCCTGCTGCGCCGCCTCGATCATCGGTTCGTCCTCCTCCACGAAGACCTGGCGCGCCAGGGCCTCGGCCTCGGGCGTTGCCTCGTGATCGTAGAAGTAGTGGCTGCTGGTGCGCGTCTCCGGCGTGATGATGTGCGGGTTGAGCATCTGCGGCACGACCATGTCCTTGCGCCCCGTCCCCGCGCGGGCCAGTCCGACCGCCAGCGCCATCGCCGCAGGCGCGTGCCAGCGCATGTGCAGCCACTGGTCCACCCGGTCCCCCTCACCCAGCATCGGCGCGGCCCACATCGGCGGGGTGACCGCCTCCATGTCCCAGTTGTTCCAGATCGCCCCGCTCTCATCGGTGACGACCGATTGCCGGCCCGAGAAGATCGAGCCGTTCACGCCGAAACTGGCGACGTGGAGAAATTCCGCATGCGTCAGGTCCATCAGGTTGTCCGTCACCAGCTCGTAATGCCCCTGGATGACGAGGCGGCTGCGCTGCATGTCCTCCCGGTCGACGAACGCGAAGTCCGGGATCGACGCGGGATCGGCCTGATCGGGATCGCCGGGCCAGAACCACAGTCCGCGATGGCGATGGACCACCGGCATCGTCCGCGCGCGGGCATGCGCCGGCGGCGGCGCCGGAAAGGGATTGTGCACGCAGGCCCCGGTGCGATCGAAGCCGAGCCCGTGGTAGGGGCAATGGATCACATCCTGTTCCAACCGGCCCTTGCTCAGCGGCACGAAGCGGTGCGGGCAGCGGTCTGCCAGCATTGCATATGTCCCGTCGGACAGGCTGGCGATCAGCCACTTCTCGTCCAGCAATGTGCGAGACAGCATGCCGCCCTCGGGCACTTCGTGGTCCCACGCGCCCAGATACCAGAGATTGCGCACGTAATCGGACATCGTCTTCTCCCAGTGATTTTCGGAGAGTGCCGGGACGATGTGCGCAGATATCGTGCTGCTCACATGCTGCGCCGCCACCCCCGAAAGGGTCGTCCCGAAGGACAAAGCGGCCCGCAGCATGAAGGCGCAGCTCTAGCAGCGACGCCGACTTCCCAAGCGGAGGGACTCCGCTACCAGGCTGGGCTTGGTTTTAAATAGAACGCGAATTCCAGTCAAGCATCCTGTTCGGGAAAGAGCGGCGCCGGAAGCTGGAGCGCCAGCACGAAGCAGATCAGCATGAGGCCCTCGATCGCCGCCACCGCGGGCAGGACGGCGCCCACTGCGCCTGCCGCTCCCCCGGCAAAAAAGGCCGTGCCGACCACCGCGATGCCCAGCGCCATTCCCAGTTCCTGCACGGTCTTGATCAAACCGCTTGCGGCGCCGGCATGGCTGCGATCGACGCGGGCGAGGATCACCGGCGTCAGCGGCCCGCTGGTCATGCCCATGCCGGTTCCGGCCAGTGCGAGACAGGGCAGCGCCCACCAGAACGGCACGCCGCTCTCGATCCACAGCAAGGTCCCACCCGCGAACAATGCCATCAGCGAAATCCCGCCGACCAGCACCCATTTGCCGTGGCTGGTCACCAGCTTGCGGCCGAGGAATGCAATACCGAGCATCACCCCGGCACTGAACGGTATGTGCAGCAGGCCGGTCTGGAGCGGCGAGAAGCCCAGCAATTTCTGCGCGCCGAAAGCGAAGACGAACAGGAATCCCCCCGTCGCCGCCCCGAAGCAGAGAGCGATGGCAAGACCGAACGAGAACTGTCGTTGATGGAACAATTCGGGCGCGAACAAGGTCGGCTCGCCCCTCCGCCGGCGGCGCAGCGTCCGGCGCCAGACAAGCGCCATCATCGCCGGCGCGGCGATCAGCAGCGCCAGATGCCACGGCTGCCAGCCCAGATCATGCCCGCGCACCAGGGGATAGAGCAGCGCCGCCATCGACGCGGCGAACAGCATCGTCCCACCCCCGTCGATCCCGCGCGCGAGCGGCGACCGCGCGTCCGGAAGCAGCCGCCGCGCGACCATGACGGCTACTACCCCCACCGGCACATTGATCAGGAACACGCTTCGCCAGCCGAGATCGAACAGGTTCGCATGGATCAGCACGCCGCCGATGATCGGTCCGCAGATCGCCGAAAGTCCGCCGATCACGCCGACCCAGGCCAGCTTCGCCACGCGCTCCAGCGGTTCAAACAGCACCTGGATCAGCGCCATGACCTGCGGCGCCATCATCGCCCCCGCCGCGCCCTGCAGCACGCGCGCGGCAATCAGCTGGTCCGGGCTGGCGGACATCCCGCAGAGCAATGAGGCGAAAGTGAACCCGGCCACGCCGCCGATGAACAGGCGGTTGTAGCCGAAGGCATCGCCCAGCCGCCCGCCCAGCATGAGCAGCAGCGCAAAGGCCAGCGAATAGCCCGCCGCCACCCATTGCGCCTGCGCCGCCGCCGCGCCGAAGTCCTGCTCGATCACCGGCAGCGCGGTGTTGACGATGGTGACGTCCACGATCTCGAGGACCAGCGCCACCATCAGCGTCAGATAGGCGAGCGACTTCTGCCGCTCGGTCAGGTTCACGGCAAGCGCCGGCGCCGCAAGTGCGGTCAAATCACGCCTTCCTTCAGCATCGAAACCGCCGTCGCACAGGCACGCGCGGTAAGCGCCATGTACGTGAGCGAGGGGTTCTGGCAGGCCGACGAACTCATCTGCGCGCCGTCGGTGACGAAGAGATTCGGGATGTCGTGCGCCTGGCTGTGCCGGTTGAGCACCGAGGTTTTCGGATCCCAGCCCATGCGCGCGCCGCCCATTTCGTGGATGGAAGTGCCGCCGTGGCCGGGCTTGTCGAAGCCCATGATGACATGGCCGCCGGCATCGGTGAGCATCGCCGTCGCCTCGCGGTGCGCGTCGGCAAGCGCGGCCATTTCCTCCTTGCCGTGCGCGAAGGCGATCTCAAGCTGGCGCACGCCGCGCGGGTCGGTGCGCCTGCTGAGGGTCAGGCGGTTGCTGGCGCGCGGCATCGAATCCGCGAAGACCACCAGGACCATCGTCCAGGCGCCGATCTGGTGCAGCTCTTCCTTGTAGTCCTTGCCGATGCCGCCCATCCGCTTGCCGCGCGTCCAGGTGCCTTGCAGCGCGCCGCCCTGGAACGAATAGCCGCGCGTGAAGCCCTCGCCGTCCAGCGTGTCGAGATTGCGGAAGCGCGGGATGACGATGCCGGTCGGCCGGTTCCCGAAACTCGTCCGCCCTTCGAAACCGGGCACCACTGCCATGGCCGCCATCGTATTGGCATGGTCCATGATATGCGTGCCCAGCACGCCGCTGGAATTGGCGAGGCCCTGCGGCATCGCCTCGCTGGCCGAGTTCAGCATCAGGTGAACCGAGTTGAACGCGCCCGCATTCAGGAACACGACGCGGGCGTATGCCACTTTGTGCTCGCTGGTTCTGGTGTCGATCCAGCGCACGCCGGTGACGCGGCCGGTCTTCGGATCGTAGTCCACCTTGTGCACTTGTGCATCGGTGACGACCTTGAGCCGGCCCGTCTTCTGCGCCGCAGGCAGCGTCGCCGACTGCGTCGAGAAATAGGCGCCGTAGGAGCAGCCCCGCGCGCAGATGCTGCGATACTGGCAATGCCCCCGGCCTTGCTCGGGCCGCGCTTCGGTAAGGTTCGCGGTGCGGCCGATGGTCATGACGCGGTCCGGGTATTTCGCCCGGATTCGCTCCCGCATTGCGGTTTCGACGCAGTTCAGTTCCATCGGCGGCAGGAAGCGCCCGTCGGGAAGCTGCGGCAGCCCCTCCGCCGCGCCCGAGACGCCGACGAAGTCCTCCACTTTGTCGTACCACGGCGCCAGGTCGGCATAGCGGATCGGCCAGTCAGTGCCGAACCCGTCGCGCTTGTTGGCGCCGAAGTCGTAGTCAGACCAGCGATAGCACTGCCGCCCCCAGGTCAGCGAGCGACCGCCGAGCTGGTAGGAGCGGAACCAGTCGAAGTCCTTGCCGGGCGCCTTCTGGTAGGGCTGATCGGCATCGTTGACGAAGTGGCCCTCGGTGAACTCGTTGAAGTGCCGGTTGAGCATCTGCACCGGGTATTCCCGCGCATAAAGCTCGGCATCGCCCTGCCCCCGAAACGGCATTTCCCAAGGGGCCTTGAGTTCGGTGTCGTAGCCGGTCTGATGCTCGATATTGCGGCCGCGCTCCACCATCAGGACGGTGAGGCCCGCCTCGGTCAGTTCCTTGGCCGCCCAGCCGCCGGTAATGCCCGAGCCGACGACGATCGCATCGAACTGGGGCGCGTCGAACTGGGGCGCGTCGAACTGGGGCGCGTCGAATTGCGTGTTGTTTGTCATGGTCAGCCGAAATCCACTGCGGTCCAGTCGCTGGAAAATGCGCGCATCCCGGGCTGGAGGGGGATGTCCCACTCCCATTTTCCGGGCACGAGTTCGTAGCGAAGCTCCTGCGATCCGCCCGCTTCGCTGGTGTAATAGCCGGTGAGGATCAGGCCCTTCAGCGCGGTCCACGGCGAAGGCGGGGCGCCTTGCGCGAAAGCCTCGGCATCGAGCGCGGCCAACAGGCGCGTGCGCTCGGCAAGATCGTACCGCAGGAAGTCGCCGCCCGCCGCGCGGTCGAGCCTATGCTCCAGCCAGGGCAGATGGCGCAGCGAACCGTTGCGGCGGCGGAACGGGGCCACGGCGGCCGTTATCGTTTCCGACGCCATCGGCGCGCCGGTTCCCGAAAGCCCGTGAGCGAGGGCCAGAACCACGAAGTCGCCAACGCCCACGTCGCGTGCGCCCGGCGTATCGGTGCGCGGAATCACCAGGTCCGAGACATCCGCGATCAGTCGGCGCTGGCGGTCGCTGGGCAGGTCCGCCGCGTCGAGATCGGTCAGCTTCACGCCCGCCGCCGGGATCCCCAGAGCCAGCGCCAGCAGTGCCGCGCCCGCCGTGAATTCGCGGCGGTTCCAGCCGTTCTTCGCGCCGCTCATTCGCCGATTCCCATCAGGCGGGCATTGAGCATGCGGTCACTGCCGCTGCCGGCGAAGTCGTCGAAGGCCCGATCGGTGACGCGGATGATGTGCCGCTCGATGAACGGTGCGCCTTCCGCCGCGCCCTGCTCGGGATGCTTGAGCGCGCATTCCCATTCGAGCACGGCCCAACCGGCGAAATCGTACTGCGCCAGCTTCGAGAAGACCTGCCCGAAATCCACCTGCCCATCGCCCAGCGAACGGAAGCGGCCGGGGCGGTCCGCCCAGTTCTGATAGCCGCCATATACCCCGACCCGGCCATTCGGGCGGAACTCGGCATCCTTCACATGGAAGCACTTCACCCGGCTGTGGTAGATGTCGAGGAAGGCGAGGTAGTCCAGCTGCTGCAGCACGAAGTGCGAGGGATCGTAGAGGATGTTCGCGCGCGGGTGGTTGCCCACGCGGTCGAGGAACATCTCGAACGTCGCGCCGTCGTGCAGGTCCTCGCCGGGGTGCAGTTCGAAACCGATGTCGACGCCGTTCTCGTCGAACACATCAAGGATCGGCTTCCAGCGCCGGGCCAGTTCGTCGAAGGCATCCTCGACCAGCCCCGCCGGGCGCTGCGGCCAAGCATAGAAGTAGGGCCACGCCAGCGCGCCGGAAAAACTGGCCTGCGTGGTGAGGCCGAGGCGGCGGCTCGCCTTGGCCGCCAGCTTCATCTGCTCGACCGCCCAGGCCTGCCGCGCTTTCGGATTGCCGCGCACATGCGGCGCAGCAAAACCGTCGAACTGCACGTCATAGGCGGGATGGACCGCCACGAGCTGGCCCTGAAGATGTGTCGAAAGTTCGGTGATGCAAAGGCCCTTGTCGGCCAGCATGCCGGTCACTTCATCGCAATAGGTCTGGCTCTCGGCGGCCTTTTCCAGATCGAACAGCCGCGCGTCTCCGCTGGGGACCTGCAGGCCCTTGTAGCCCAGACCCGCAGCCCAGTCGGCCATGCTCTCCAACGTGTTGAACGGGGCTTCGTCGCCTGCGAACTGGGCGAGGAAGATGGCGGGGCCCTTGATGGTTCTCATGGTCTTTCTCGTTCCGATCAGGCGGGAAACTGGACCCAGCCGAGGTCATCGCGGCTGGCACGCACGGCCAGGTCGATCAGGCGCATTCCGCGCAGGCCCTCGGCCATGCCCGGAACCAGTGCGCCGGGCTCGCCGCGCAGCATTCTGGCGAAATCGCGGTAGAGGTTGGCGAAGGCTTCGAGGTAACCCTCGGGATGTCCGCCCGGCGTCCGGCTGGCCGCTACGGCATCGAGACCAAGGCTGGGATCGCCTGCCTGCACCAGTTCGGTGCGGCCATCGAGGTGATGGAGGCGCAGTTCGTTCGGGCTTTCCTGTCGCCAGCAGAGCCCGCCCTTCTCACCGTAGATGCGCAAGCTCAGGCCATTGCGCTCCCCCACCGCAATCTGGCTGGCGAGCAAGGCCCCGCGCGCGCCGTTCTCGAAGCGCAGCAGGATCTGGCAATCGTCGTCGAGCACGCGGCCCGGCACCACCGCGCCAAGGTCCGAGAAGATGCGAGTGACGCGCAGGCCGGTGACGAACTCGGCAAGCTGGAAGGCATGGACGCCGATATCGGCAATGCAGCCGCCGGCGCCCGCGCGCGCAGGATCGACGCGCCATTCGGCCTGCTTGCCCTCTGCCTCGGCGGCAAGCCAGCCTTGCGGATATTCGACCACGACCTTGCGGATCGCGCCCAGCGCTCCGGCCGCGACGCGGGCGCGGGCCTCGCGCACCAGCGGATAGCCGGAATAAGTGTAGGTCAGCGCGAAGGGCAATCCCGCAGCCGCCACCAGCGCCGCCATCTCCTCGGCTTCGGCCAGGGTGGCCGTGGCAGGCTTGTCGCAGATCACCGGGATACCGGCCGCGAGCGCGGCTTTCACGGCAGGCAGGTGATGGAAGTTGGGCGTCGTCACCGCAACGAAATCGATCCCGTCCTCCCGCGCCGTCTCTTCGCGCAGCATCGCCGCGAGATCGGGATAAGCCCGCGCGGGATCGATGCGATAGCTCTCGCCCGCCTGCCGCGAACGCGCGGCATCGCTGCTGAAGGCACCCGCCACCAGTTCGATCTCGCGGTCCAGTTCGGCAGCGATTCGGTGCACCGGGCCGATGAAGGACCCCGGCCCTCCGCCCACCATGCCCATTCGCAGGCGCGCTTTCGTCATGCTTCCTCTCGTATGATTTGTAATGATGGTTCTAATTTTATCGAAGCCCATCGGTCAAGGCCTTCGATGGCATTGACCGCGATCAAAATCACCGATAACAAAAAAGAGAATAGCAATTCTAATATAGCGCCGGTCAGCGGCGCGGGCGGAGAGGCATGAACCCGGTTTCCCGATTCTTCAGCAAGCTCACCATGAAGCCGCAGGGCATGACAATCGTCATCGCGGCTTTCCTTCCGATCTTCGCGATCGTATCGATGTTCCCGATCGTGGCGTCGATGATCGCGCACTTCCACACGGACCCGAACGCCGCCGCCAAGGTGCCGCTGATGGTCACCGCGCCGGGTCTGACCATCGCCATCCTCGCCCCGTTCGCAGGCTGGTTCGTGGACAAGTTCGGCCGCCGCCGGCTGCTGCTGATCTGCACGTTCTTCTACGGACTGTTCGGCACCCTGCCCTTCTTCCTGGACGACCTGAACCAGATCTTCGCCAGCCGCCTGGCGCTGGGCATTTGCGAGGCGGGCATCCTCACCATCGTCAACACCCTGATCGGCGACTACTGGGACAATGAAAGCCGCCGCAACTGGCTGTTCCTGCAAGGCGTGGTGGGGCCGTTCCTGGCTTCCGGCGTGATCCTGATGTCGGGCCTGGTCGCTTCGATGAAGTGGAACGGAGGCTTCCTCGTCTACCTCGTCGCCTTCCCGATCTACTTCGCGATGCTGGCCTTCCTCTACGAGCCCAAGGGCCGCGCCGCGCATGACGACGCACCTGCGGAAGCCACCGGCGACAAAGCCCGCTTCCCGCTGGGTGCCGCGCTTGGCGTCGCCGCGCTGACGCTGTTCTCCGCCGCGCAGTACTACGTCTTCATCGTCAATGGCAGCATCGCCTTCGGTGAAGTGGGGGTGACCGATCCGGGCGCCGTCGCCAAGATGAGCTTCCTGCCCAGCCTGTTCGTGATCCTGGGCGCGCTGCTGTTCCGCATCCTGTCGGGCCGTTCGAACGGCGTGCAGCTCGGCGCCTTCCTCGCCATTCTCGGCACCGGCCTCGCGGTGATCGGCCTGGCCCGCAATCCGGCCGAGATGATCGCCGGCCTGGCCATCCAGCAGACCGGCGCGGGCATGGCGGTGCCTTCGCTGATCGCCTGGGCCCAGACCAAGTTCCCCTTCGAGCATCGCGGCCGGGGCATGGGCATCTGGACCGGCTCGTTCTTCTTCGGCCAGTTCATCTCGCCCGTGCTGGTGCATCAGGCCAGCGGCGCGACCGGCTCCATGCAGGGCGCTTTCGTCACTGCCGGCGTGGTCTCGCTGGTGGTCGCCATCGGCGCGCTGGCGATGGGCATGACACGCGGACGGACGCCGCTGATGGCCTGATCTGTCAGGCAGAGCAAAAGCAGAAAGGCCCGCCGGGAGCGATCCCGGCAGGCCTTTCCTTTTCCGTAAATGCTGCGCTTCAGGCCAGCGCAGCAATCTCCATTTCGACGGCCAGTCCGGTATCTTCGCAGTGCCGTGCAAGCCGCAGCGTCAGCCGGTCGGCAACCGGCTCCCAGCCTTCTGTCCCCCAGCGCTGGAGCGCGCGGGGTTCCAGCGGCACGGCGATGCGGCGGCTCTCCCCGGCGGCGAGCAGGACGCGGGCAAAGCCCACCAGCGCGCATTCGGGAACGTCACGATAGACCTGCACGACATCGCTGCCCGCGCGGTCCGACACATTGGCCACCGTAACGTGCAGCATGTTGCCCTCCACCGCAGCATCGGCCCATGCGAAGCGCGCATAGCCCATGCCCGAACCAAAGGGGTGACGCCCGGCTTTGCCGCTGGCGGCAAGGCCGCGATAGCCCAGCAAGGTGCCTTCCGCGTAAGTCAGCGAACCGTCCTCCGCAGGCTGGAGCGCGAAAGCCGGATAGTCCGCCTCGCTTGCCGCGAACGTCACCGGCAGACGGCCGCCAGGCTCGCGCGCGCCGGAGAGCACATCCGCCAGCGCGCGGGCAAAGCCCTCGCCCGGATACCAGACGGCAAGCAGCGCCGCCGCCTTCTCCTCCCACGCGCTGTCGAAGGCATGGCCGACATTGACGATCACCGCCGTGCGCGGATTGGCCGCCGTCACCGCCTCGATCAGGCGAAGCTGCTCGGCGGGAAGCAGCGTATCCGGCCGGTCCTTGCTTTCCACGCTGGAATCGGAGGTTTCCCCCACGATCAGGAACACGGCATCCGCTGCCTGTGCAGCATCGACGGCGGCCTGGAGCATTTCCTCGGCGCTGCCGGGGCTGCGCAGGCCATACCAGAGGCCTTGCACGCGCCCGCCAGTCCACGAGAACTCGACCGTGATCGCCACGTCCTGCCCTTCGGCAAGATCCAGGCTGACGGCATCGGAATCGCCGCGCTTCAGCACGCCCATCACATCGCCCGCAGGAACCTCGCCGCCGGCGCGCAGCACTTCCCTGCCATCGACGAGGATGCGTGCCGCGCCGGTCGAACCGAGGTGCAGCTTGTGCTCGCCGCTGCGCTCCGCGGTGTAGCGGCCGCTGGCGCGCACCGAGCCGGGCTCCATGAAGCGCGCCTGCTCATGCACGCCCACGAACCAGACAAGCGAATTGGTATCGCGCGTCTCGCGGGTCAGCACTTCGCCCGCGCATTCCGGCGCGGCGAAGTATTCCAGCGTCATGCCGCGCGTGCAGCCGTCGCCGATGTCGATCGCGGGCGTCACGCTCATGTTCGGCAGGCGCGGCTGCGGATCTACGCCCGGCGCGAACAGGATCTCGCAGGACTCGCCGTAAGTCTCGCGCAGCGCGTCCACCGGGGTCGGCGCATCGGGCGAGATCGAGATCTTCGCGAATGTCCCGCCCTGGAAGCACGGCGCCCAGGCATTGGGGCCGATGACCGCCAGCGTCTTCACCGATCCCGGCGCGAGCGGGAGCATGTCCCTCTCGTTGCGCAGCAGGGTGAAGCCGGCCGCTGCCGCCTCCACCAGCAGCGCCTCGGCCTCGGCTGTAGGGATCGGCGGCGCCTTGTTCGCAGTGACCCGGCGCGCGACCGAGGCCACGCGCGATGCCGCATCCTCGATGCGCGCCGGATCGACCGCCCCTGCGGATATCGCCGCCTCCAGCTTGCCCCCCATGAACCGCGCCGGCCCCGGCATTTCCAGATCGAGGCCGGCATTGATCGTGCCCTCGCTGGAATGGGTGCCGAACCAGTCGCTCATGATGAGCCCATCGAAGCCCCAGTCCTGCTTGACCACGCCGGTCAGGACATGGCCCTGCTCCGAGCACCAGGCGCCATTGACCTTGTTGTACGCGGCCAGCAGGCCCACGCAGCCCGCCTCCACCGCGTATTGGAACGGCAGCAGGTAGACTTCGCGCAAGGTGCGCTCGTCCAGGCGCACATCCACTTCGTCCCGCGCGGTTTCGCTGTCGTTGCAGACCAGGTGCTTGGCGACCGAGCCAGTGCCGGTCGACTGCAGGCCCCTGACCCATTCCGCGCCGAGCACGCCGGTCAGCACCGGATCCTCAGAGAAATACTCGAAGGCCCGGCCAGCCAGCGGACTGCGCGCGAGGTTCAGATTGGGCGCCAGCACCGCATCCACGCCGCGCGCCACGGCCTCGCTGCCCACCAGGGCGCCGATACGACGGGTGAGGTCGCGGTCCCAGGTGGCGCCCAGCAGGGTCGAACAAGGGCTGAGCAAGGCGATGTCGCGCTCATCCACTTTGCCGCTGGCGATGCCGAGCGGGCCATCGGACATGGTGAAAGACGGGATCCCCGCTTCCGGCACGGCCAGTGTCGACCACATCGACCCGCCGGCCGTGAGCGCGCAGGATTGCGCCAAAGTCACATCGCTCATGCGGCAACCTCCACCTGGCTCGGCGCCATGCGAAAGCCCATGATCTGCTCGGCCTGGGCACGCACGGCGCGGGCAATGCCATCGTCGACCAGCGTTCCGTCCGGCGCGAAAGGCTTCTGCTCCACCGAGTTGACTGCAACGCCCACCGGCGTCGGCCAGCCGCGCATCGCATGGACCACGTCGCGCAAGGCGGAAAGCGTGGTGCCGCAGGCTTGCCAGCCCGCCGCCGTGACCACCAGGCCCACCGGCCGCCCGTCGAAATAGACGCGCCTATCGCCGCGCAAGTCTTCCAGCAGGTCGACGGCATTCTTGACGAGGCCCGAATAGCCGCCGTGATAGCCGGGGCTGCCGATGACGATACCGTCGGCGCCGCGCACGGCCTCCACCAGCGCCTGTTCCGCGGGCGTGCGGTCGGGTTTCTCGGGGTTGAAATGCGGCAGGCCCGCAAGCGCGGGCCCGTCGAACATCACTGTCTCGGCGCCCAGTGCCGCGCATTCGGCCAGCACGGCGCGCACGATCCGCTCGCTGGAGGAAGCCTGGCGGAACGTTCCGCCGAGGCCCACGATCCGCCGGGGAGCGGCGGGCGAAATCACGGTCATCGCATTCTCCTAAACCGGCGCGGCCTTCTTGCGGGCCGCGCCGTCATGTCGGTATCGAAAGCCTCAGGCCGGCACCGCGGCCTTGAACGCCGGCATCACCTTCTCCGCCATCAGGCGCAGCGTCTGGTCGCCATAGGCGAGGCGCTGCTCGGTCAGCGGGCCGGTGGTCGTGCCGCAGAGCACGTTGCCGATGCCGAGTTCGGCATAAGGCGCCAGATGCGCCTGCACCGTCTCGGGCGAACCGTAGAGGCACCAGGTGCCGATCCAGTCGTCGCTGAGGGCGTCGGGCGTCCTGTCGGTCTTCTTGTTGGCATCGTCGCTCTCGGCGCGGGCGTTGAATTCCGCCTCGCGCTCGATCGCTTCCTGGTAGCTGCGCAGGATCACTTCCAGTTCCTCGCGCGCCTGGTCGTCGCTCTCGGCCACATGGACCACCTGATAAGTGTGAGTCGTCCAGTCGAGCGCGGACTTCACCACGGCATCGTCATGCCCGGCATCGAGCAGGAAGCCCTTGTAGATGTCGAACCACTTCTTGACGTGGACGAAGGGCTCGGTGCCGCCGATCCTGGGCGGGGTGAAGGCAGGGATGAATGCCGGCCAGCCGTTCTCCGCCGCACGGCGCGCGCTGGCTTCCTTCATCGCCACCGGCATCAGGCGTGCATGGCCCGGCGTATAAGGCGCAGGCGTGATGCGCTGGAGCACGCGGCCCTTGTACGGCCCGTTGTCGATCACGACGGCGGGGTCTTCCATGCCCTTGGCCCAGAGCTGTTCCGCCAGCGCCAGGTTGTTCTCCGCGATCGAACCGGCATCCCGGTAGTCCACCGCGAAGCCGATCATCTCTTCCGGCGTGGTGCCCGAACCGACGCCCACCAGCAGCTTGCCGTCGGTCAGCTGGTCCAGGATGTTGATCCGCTCGGCAAGGCGCACCGGGTGGTGCAGCGGCACGGAGACGACCGAAAAGCCGAAATGCATCTTCGGCATCTGCGCGGCGAGATAGGCGGCGAAGATGAAGCTGTCGCTGGCCACCGGCATGTAGCCGTTGAAGTGATGGTCCGGCAGGAAGATGGCATCGTAATCGAGGTCGGCCGCCAGTTTCGCGTGCCCCTCAAGGTCCTTCATCAGCCTGCGATCCTGTTCGGGACCGAGCGATCGGGCGTTCAGAAATACGGAAAAACGCATCTTCCCCTCCCTTGGGGTCATTGCCGCCGCCGCGATGGCGTGCGTGCCGGTGTGAAATAAATGTGGATTAGAATTGACGTTCTGATTTCGATAGGCTGTTTGTTGCTGCCATGTCAACACGCGCAAAGCCCCGCTCGGCTGAAAAAAAGCTCGCCGTCGATTCCGTCAGCCGCAAGCCCCAGCAGGGGCGCAGCAAGGCGTCGCTCGAACGCATGGTCGCGGCGGCCGAAAAACTCATGCTCGAACGCGGAAGCGAAGAGTTCACTCTTCAGGAAGTGAGCCAGGAAGGCAGCGTCTCGATCGGGTCCATTTACTTGCGGTTCGAAAGCAAGGAGAACCTCGTCCGCGCCGTGATCGGCAATCATCTCAAGCGCATGGAAGTGCGCGAGGACGAGATGATGGCCCGCGTGCATGAGCAGTCCGACTCGCTGGTCACCGTCGTTCCGGCGTTCGTCGAGAACTACGCCGAGCTGCTGCGCGAGGAAGCGCCGCTGCTGCGCCAGAGCATGGCCCGCGCCGCTTTCGATCCACTGGTCGCCGGTCCCGGCCGCCAGAGCGCCAACCGTGCCGCCGCCCTGGGGATCGGTGCCATGCTGAACTACAGCGACCAGTTCGGCGGCAGCGATCACGAGCGCAAGGCCAATGCCGCCTACCAGATCATCTTCGCCACGCTCGCCCGCCAGCTGAGCCTCGGTTCCACCGGAGAATCGGTCCATCCGCAGGATTGGAAGGAACTGAAGATCGAGCTGGGCCGGATGTGCCTGGCCTATCTCAAGACCGACTTCTGAACAGAGGCCCGGGGTTCGCGACCGGCTGATCCCGGCCGCACAAAATAAGGGGCGCGGCAGCGATGCCACGCCCCTCCCCATTTTGCGTGGGGCAGTTTGCCGCGGGCCCGCGGAGGAGAAATGCAGGCCCGCGAAGACGGTATCCGGCGTCAGAAGTTGACGCTCGCCCGCACGCCGTAAGTACGCGGGGGCTGGAACTGGTAGTTGTTGGTGTGCGAGACGAAGTTCTGCTGCGCATAGGCCAGCACGTTCTTGTCGAAGATGTTGCGCACGAAGGCGATCACCTTCCAGCCGCCTACGTCCGGCTCGTAGCCGAGCGAGGCATTGGCGACCACGAAATCGTCGGTCGAGATGTCGTCGACGTTGAACGCCGAGAAGTAGTACTTCGACGAGAACTTCGCGTCGGCATGGGCAGTGACCTTGCCGGCACCCACGACGAAGTCCTGGTCGATCGAACCGGTGACGGTGAACGACGGGGCATTGGGCAGGCGATTGCCGCTGATGTCCTGCGGATTGCCATCGCCGTCGTCGACGATGATGCCGTCCCCGAACTTGGTGTGCAGGTAGGCCGCATTGATGCCGATCCGGGTGGTTTCGCCCAGGAGCGCCTTCACTTCGCCTTCGACGCCGAAGATCTTCGCCGAGCCGACGTTGAAGATGCCGCTGCCCTGGAGCACGTCCGAGGTCTGCGAGGCCTGGTAGCCACGGTAGTTCGAGTAGAACACGTCGCCATTGAGCTGCAGCTTGTTGCCCATCAGCGGGTTCTTGGTGCCGATCTCGAACGCATCGAGCTGCTCGGGATCGTAAGGCACCGAAGCGGAACTGCCGTTCGAATTGAAGCCGCCGGACTTGTAGCCGCGGTCGTACTTCGCATAGATCAGCGTGTCAGGCATGGGACGATAGTTCAGGCCGACATGCCAGGTCGGCTGCCCGTCGCTCAGCCTGCCGTCGCCCGCCACCGGGAAGCTCAAGGCCGGCGCGAAGGGGCTGGACAGGGCCTGCAGGTCCAGGAACGCCTGCCCGCTGCGCACTTTCTTGTCCCAGGTGTAGCGGCCGCCAAGGCTGAGTTCGAGCTGGTCGGTCAGGTCGTAGTCGACCTGGGCGAACACGGCCTGAGAGCGCGTCTTGATCTTGTAGTCGAACTTGATGCCGTACTGGTCCGGCTGGCCGAGCGCCGCCAGGGGACCGCCGTCCGCGAACAGGCCGGTCATGTCGAGGTTGAACAGGCCGGAATCGACCGTGTTGTTCTCGCTGAACCGGAAATAGCCGGCCTGGAAGAACAGCTTCGATGCGCTGTCGTTGCTCACCCGGAATTCGTGGTTCCAGGTCTTCGGGCGCTCGTTCTGGCGGAACTGGCGGTTGGCAGGATATTCCGGGCCGGTGGCGTCGAGAACATTGTGCCAGTTCTGGCTGTCGTAGCCGCCGGCATAGATGAAGTTGAGATTGCTGTCGGTCGAGTAGGCCAGCTCCCAGCGAACGCGGTCCCCCTCCAGCGTGGTCTTCTGCGCAGCATCGCCCGGGAAGGCGCCCAGGTCCTTGAAGCTGGGCTTCGGCCCGCCCAGCGTGCCGCGCAGGATGGCATCGCCGTTCACGGTGCGGGAATCGTGCTGGTAGGACACCCATGCCGAAAGACCGCCCGACTTGTACATCGCCTGGATACGGCCCGAGGCAAAGTCCTCGTCGTCCCCGGAGGTGGTCGGTCCGTCGATCTTGCGATAGCCCTTGTGGGTCAGGTACGTGCCCGAGGCGCGGATCGCGAACGTATCGCTCACTGCCAGGTTCGCGCCCATCTCACCGGTGAACGCGCCGAAGTTGCCCACTTCGACCGCGCTGTAGCCGCCGTTCACGAACTGCGGGCGATTGGTGATGATGCTCACCAGGCCACCGGTCGAGTTACGGCCGTTGAGCGTGCCCTGCGGGCCCTTCAGCACTTCGATGCGCGCCAGATCGTACATCGACGAGTTCAGCGAGAAGGAGCGGTTGGTGTAGAAACCGTCACGCGAAACGGGAACGGACGGGTCGCCGATTTCCGTCACGTCGGTCGAGGCAATGCCGCGCACCGCGACATAAGCTGCGCCTGCGGACGGAGAGATGTTCACGCTGGCGTCGATCGACGCAAGGTCGCGCACCGAAGCGATGCCGGCATCGCGCAGTGCATCACCCGAATAGACGTTGAGCGCGGTCGGCGTGTCCTGCGCGCTCGAAGCCGTGCGGTTGGCAGTGACGATGATGTCGCCAAGGCCGGTGGGCTGTTCCTGCGCCGCGGTTTCGCCGGCAGGCTGCGGCGCGGATTCCGTCTGGGCCATGGCGGTCATCGGAACGGCCAGCGCGGACGTGGAAAGAAGCACGAATGCCAGTCTCATCAAACTCTCCCTAGTCGGCGCCGCTTTGCGATCGGGCGCCTTTATAAAACCGGAATGCTTATTCTAATTAGATCACGAATCGGCACCCGTCAAGGCAGCAGAGCGCCTTCGTGAAGCACACGCGAAAGGCGGCGCGTTTCCTGGGCTCAAGAGCCGGAAACGCGCCGCCTTCGGTGCGATGCGATGGTTTTTCGGGGGGTGGTTCGGACGGCGGAATAGGCCCCGAACCTGGCCGTCAGCCGCCTTTGCGGATGTCCCTAGCGGATGGCCAGCGCCGGTATGGTCTGCACCGGACGATAGCCCAGCAGCTGCCCAGCAGTCTCGACCAGAGGCTCACGCCCGATGGCGATGGCGAGGCCCTGCGTCACTTGCCGCAGCTGTCCGCAATCCAGCCAGGGATGTCCGGCGCCGTACTGGTTCGCCATCCCGAGTTTCATCCGCTCCAGCGCGCGCTGGCCGTTCTTCGCGCCATAGGCATGGAGATAGGCGCTGCGCATGTGCCGCGCCGCCGTGTCGAGATCGCCGCGATGCTGCCGGCTGAACGTGCGGTAATCGGTATCGAAGCCCTCGCCCCGGCTCTCGCACCGCATGGCCGTGACTTTCAGCATCGCGTCCAGACGCTGCACGCGTTCCGATCCGTCATCGCCGATCGCCGCCGGTTTCGGTGCGGCTGCTGCCGGGAGCGCTGCCAGCGCAGCCACCGCGCCGGCGATCGCCAGGAAGGATCGGCTTTTGCTTACGCGCGTTTCAGGCTTGTTGCTCATCTTCGTGCTCCTCCTCCAATGGCGGGTTTTCGTCCCGTCCCAAGGCAAGAGTTTACACGAGTTGGTTAACATCGCCTAAAGCCGGTGACGAGGCGTGCAATCTCCGGCCGCGACATTGTCGGAGCGCGCCGGCACTCTATATCTGCACCGTCGCAATCGACTTGCATCAGAAGGATTTACACGATGACCATCGCCGTTGGAGACAAGCTGCCTGACGTGAAGCTGATCAAGGCCGGCGAAAGCGGCCCCGAACCCGTGCAGAGCGCGGCGTTCTTCGCCGGCCGCAAGGTCGCGCTGTTCTCGGTTCCCGGCGCCTTCACCCCGACCTGCTCGGCCAAGCATCTGCCTGGCTTCGTGGACAAGGCCGCCGAACTGAAGGCCAAGGGCGTCGACGAGATCGCCTGCACCGCCGTCAACGACGCCTTCGTGATGGGCGCCTGGGGCAAGGCCTCGGGCTCTGCCGATGTCACCATGCTGTCCGACGGCAATGGCGACTTCGTGAAGGCCATGGACCTGGTGATGGACGGCACCGGCTTCGGCATGGGCCACCGCGGCCAGCGCTTCTCGATGGTCGTGAACGACGGCGTGGTGGAGCAGATCAACGTCGAGGCGCCCGGCGCCTTCGAAGTCAGCTCCGCCGACCACATGCTTGGCCAGCTCTGACCTGCATGTGAAAAGGCGCTGAAAGGCGCCCCGGGCGAACTGGCCGAAATGGCCTTTCGTCTGGACCAGGGGCGGCCTTCCTGCGGGACGGCCGCCTTTCCTTTGCCCTTGCGGCATCGACGGGGCGTTGGCTTTCCGTCCAGGCCGATGGCGCCTTGCCGCGACCCGGGCGGATGGCTAGCCTCGCGCCAAAGCGAGGAGTTTTCATGGCACGTTCGGTTATCGTCACCGGTGGTTTCGGCATTCTCGGCGCGGCAGTGGCCGCTGCATTCGCCCGCACCGGCGACAAGGTCGCCCGTATCGACTTCGCGCCCGAGGCCCGTGACCCGCTGGTCGGCGCGCTCGACATCGGCGGCGTGGACCTGACCGACGCCGCCGCCACCCAGTCCGCGCTCGACCGGGTTGCCGCTGCGCATGGCGGGATCGACGTGCTGGTCAACGTCGCGGGCGGCTTCACCTGGGAAACACTTGAAGGCGGATCGCTGGCGAGCTGGGCGCGCATGCAGGCCATGAACCTCACGACGGCGGCCACGATCACCCAGCTTGCCCTGCCTCAACTCAAGGCATCGGCGGCCGGCCGGGTCATCAGCATCGGCGCCGGAGCGGCGGTAAAGGCCGGCATGGGCATGGGCGCCTACGCCGCTTCCAAGTCAGGCGTCCACCGCCTGACCGAGGCGCTTGCCGAAGAACTCGCCGGCACCCGCGTCACCGTCAACGCCATCCTGCCCAGCATCATCGACACGCCGACCAACCGGGCGGACATGCCGGATGCGGACTTCGCCACCTGGGTCCAGCCCGAAGCGATAGCGGACGTGATTGCCTTCCTCGCCTCCGACGCCGGCCGCGCCGTTACCGGAGCGCTGATCCCGGTCACGCGCGGAGGCTAAGGCCCAGGCGGGCATGACGGGCCTCAGCCCGGCCCGCGCCTGTCCCGGAAGATCAGTCCCGTTCGCCGAACAGGCGGCAGGCCACGGCATCGAGCCGCGCCACCAGTGCCGGGTCGCGCGCATCGGGCGCGGTTATCAAGGCATGATCGAGCGCCCGGTCGATGGGGCTGGGTGCGCGTTCGGCCGGAAGGCTGGCCGCCAGGCTGCGCAGCATGTCGTGCGCGACTTTTGCATTGGCATGCATGACTTCCAGGACATGGCTGACTTCGACGCCGGCCTCTTCCTCGCGCCAGGAATCGTAGTCAGTGACCATGCCCAGCATGGCGTAGGGAAGCTCCGCCTCCCGCGCGAGCTTCGCTTCGGGCATGCCGGTCATGCCGATCACGTCGGCGCCCCAGTTCCGATACATCCGGCTTTCCGCGCGGGTCGAGAACTGCGGCCCTTCCATCGCGAGGTAGCAGCCGACGCGATGGACCCTGGCCCCGGCCGCTTCGGCCGCAGCCCCTGCCATTGCGGAAAGGCGCGGGCAGACGGGATCGGCCAGGCTGACATGCGCGACCAGCCCCGTGCCGAAGAAGCTGCCCGTACGCCCCGTGGTCCGGTCGATGAACTGGTCGACCATGACCATGTGCCCCGGCGCCATCTCCTCGCGCAGCGAGCCGATCGCGGAAAGCGCCAGCACGTCGGTAGCACCGCAGCGCTTGAGCACGTCGATATTGGCCCGGTAATTCACGGCGGATGGCGGAATGGCGTGACCCGCGCCGTGGCGTGCGATGAACGTGAAGCGCACACCGCCAAGCCAGCCGGTGGTCACCGGGCCGGAAGGCGCGCCGAAGGGGCTGGAAACCGTGATCTCCTGCGCCTCGTCCAGTTCGATGCCGGCGGCGAGACCCGATCCGCCCAGAATGCCGATGTGCCAGAAGCTGCTTTTTTCAGCGCGCAAGGATACCTGCCATGATGATGTCGATCGTGTGTTCGCGGTAGCGGTCGCGCAGTTCCTCGGTCAACGTGTCCTGGTCGAAGCAATGCTTCAGCACCAGCCGCGCCGAGAAGAATCGGTCCACCGCCCCGGTCACCGTGAAGTAGAAAAGTTGCGGATCGATTTCACGGAACACCCCTGCCCGCACACCGTCGCCAATGAGCTGTTCATAGGCGCGGTAGATCGGCGAGAGATAGCAGTCGGCAATGCGGCGCGCCTCGGTATCGTCGCTTTCGCGCACCATGCGCATGGTCAGGCGGTTCAGGTAGGGAACCTCGTAGAAGGTATCGACGACCTTCCAGAGATGGCGCCGCAACTTGGCCTCGGGCGACCAGCCGTCCTTGGCCACCAGCGCGTCGACGCTGGTGACGATCGATTGCCAGTCGCGGTCGAGCAGCGCCTTGAGCAGCCCGGCCTTGTTGCCGAAGTAGTATTTCACCAGCGCGGAATTGAGGCCCGAGCGTAGCGACAGTTCGGACAGCGAGATGTCGATCACGTCGCCGTCGCGCATGATGGCGCTCGCCGTCTCGAGCAACTGGGCGCGGGCGCCGGGCGGCGGCGCGCCGGTCTCGCTCGTGGAATTGCCTTGCGCCATGTCCCGGTTTCCGCCCCTGTTCCCCGAAACGCTTACTTCGGGCCCATGCGGATCGCGCCGTCGAGCCGGACGGATTCGCCATTCATGTAGTCATGCTCCAGCATGAAGAGAGCGAGCTTGGCATATTCGTCCGGCTTGCCCAGGCGCTTGGGGAACGGGACCATGGCGGCCAGCGAATCCTGTACCTGCTGCGGCATGCCGGCCATCATCGGCGTCTCGAAAATGCCGGGGAGGATCGTGTTCACGCGGATTCCCTCACTCATGAGGTCGCGCGCGATCGGCAGGGTCATCGCCAGCACGCCGCCTTTCGACGCCGCATAGGCCGCCTGCCCGATCTGCCCGTCCTGTGCCGCGATCGAGGCCGTGTTGACGATGGCGCCCCGCGCCCCGGCGTCATCGACGGGATCGAGCGTGACCATTCCCGCCGCCGCCTTGCTGATGCAGCGGAAAGTGCCGATGAGATTGATGCCGATGGCCTTCTCGAACAGGGCCATGTCGTGCGCGCGCGGCGCGCCGGTCTCGCGGTTCCGGCCGACGGTCCTGGAAGCGGGCGCGATGCCGGCGCAGTTGACCAGCACCCGTTCCTGCCCATGAGCGGCGCGGGCCTTGGCGAAGCCGGCATCGACGCTGGCATCGTCAGTCACGTCGACCTGGCAGAACACGCCGCCGATCTCTGCCGCAATGGCCTCTCCGGCATCGACGTTAAGGTCGAACACGGCGACCTTCACACCCTGCTCCGCCAGCGCGCGCGCGGTGGCTGCGCCCAGGCCCGATGCCGCGCCGGTAACGACGGCGGCAAGGCTACTGTCCAGTTTCATGCTGCTTCCCCTTCCTGCCCGCGCAGGCCAGCCCCACCGAACGGCGAGGGCAGGCATGCCCGATGACCTGGACCTGATGAGTCAGGCCCGACGATTTAATCAACCGGTTAAGCAGCTCAAACCGGCAGGTCAATCGGGCAGAGTGAAATCGCGCCCCGGCGTCATGGCCCGGCGTCGTCGCCTGGCGTCGTCGGCCGGCGGGGGGCCCGGCGCGGGGGCCCGCTCCGTGAGCAGGATGGCGCGCTGAATCAGCCCACCGGGTCCATGCCGCGCTGGATCTGCGAACGCTCGATGTTCGAACGATCGCCGCGGCGCTGTTCTTCCCACTGGCTCTTGCTCATGCAAATCTTCTTTGCGCGCAGACGCGAGCCGATTTCCTCCACCCGCTGGCAGATCATCGGGTCCTTCTTCTCGATGTCGTTCTTGGCGACGGACGTGGCCGGAACCGCGGCCGGCGCGACCGGTGCGACCGGTGCGACCGGTGCGGTCTGCGCCGTAGTTTGGCCCGTTACCTGCGGCGCCGGGTCGCTTGCCAGCGCTGGGGGGGCTGCCAGGACGCAGGCAGCGACGGCAACTCGTGTGATCATGTGCATCGTGTAACTCCGTGGCGCCGACCTTTGGGTTCGCGCGCCGAAAGACTGGATGAAACGAAGGTAAATCGGGACGTATCGCACTTCAAGTGCGCGCGACGTCGAAGGCGAGCGTCATGCGCTCGCCCGCGGCGAAAGGCCGGGTCCCATGCCACATCCACGACGGGAACAGCACGAGCCGCGCCGGCTTCGGCTCCACCGAAACGCGCGGGGCAAGATCGCCCAGTCCTGCGGGCGCACCGCCCAGATCGAGCCATCCCTCACCGGAAGGAAGGTCTTGCGGAACAGCGAGATAGAGCGCCGAGCTGATCCAGCCTTGCGGGTGATGATGCGGCGCATGAAAGCCCGCGCAGGCCAGCCGTACCGACCAGCTACCGGCAAACCGCGGACGCCGGCCTCGCTTCCGCGCAAGCGTGGGGTGGGCGGCATCGACCGGCAGAAGGCTGTCTTCGAATTTCGCGATTTCGCCGCGCAGGACTTCGCGGATGCGCGTGATTTCCGGTTCGCATCGCGCCAGCAAGACCCCGTCCGTCTGAGTCCCGCCGCGAACGGACTGATCGAGGAACCGACCGGATCGCGCATGGAGACCGCGCAGCATCGGCACGAGCGCGTCCAGCCCGATCTCGGCAGGATCGAGGTCGATCACGCGGACAAGCCCCTCCGCCTCCAACCAGGCAGACCGCGGATCGCCCGCCAGGCGCCAGGCCAGGGCCGCGTAAGGCCAGATCGCTTCCGCGCCCTCCCCGGCGAGAAGAGGCTCCATTTCCGAGACGGCCTTTGCGGCCTCCCCCCGGCGCAGCAGATGGCGCAGGCGCCAGACCGCATGGCCCTGATCGGTCGCGGCACCCAGTGCCGCGAATGCGGCGGCCGCTTCCTCGCCCCGTCCCAGTTCGTCTAGCGCAGCCGCCCGCGACAGGAGGAACGTGCGAACCGGTCCGTGAACAGCGATCGCGCGGTCCGCTGCGGCCAGGACTTCGGCATGGCGCTCGCCGGAAAGCAGCAGTTCGATAGCGAGCGCCCGCAAGCCATCGCTCTGGGGGAAGCGCTGCAAGGCCGCCTCGATGCTCGCCAGCAGCCGGCCCTCCTGCCCCACCATGACGGACAACTGGCCGAACTGGCGATGTCCTTCCATCCAGCCGGGGTTGGCCGCAAGCATCGCCTCCAGCTCGGCCAGGCCGCGCGGCCCTTCCCCTTCGGCAAGCCGCGCCGAGGCGAGCCCCAGCCGGATCTCGCCTTTCGCGGGGGCCAACAGCGTCGCCTGCTCGAACAGCCGCGCCGAAGGGCGCCCCGCCTCCAGCGAGACATGCGCCAGCGCATGGACCACACCGCCATTGTCCGGCGCCAGCCGCTGCGCCGCCTCCAGCGCGGCAATGGCACCGTCGCGGCGGTCGAGCGCGCGGCGCAGCATCGCGGTCCAATGGAGGATAGTGACATCGGCGGGATGGCGGGACGGATTGCGGGTCAGCCAGGCCGCCAGCCGCGCTTCGGCCTGTTCCTCGTCGCCGTGGGCGAGCGCCTGTTCCGCCAGTTCGGCCAGCGCCTGCCTCTCGCCTCCGGGCACGGACACTAGCGCCCGTCCACGTCGCGGCCGGCCGCGGCAATCGTCGCCGCCACCGCCCCGCGCTCGGTTTCGGCAAGGCCGTAATGCCAGACGTCGAAAATCAGCACGATCCTGAGGACATCGGTGGGATTCATCGCCTCGTGCTCGATCGTATCGTCGAACGCGAAAGCTTCGCCTTCCCGCCATTCCCGCGTCTCGGCACCGACGCGGAACCAGCAACCCGGCGGGACGACGAGCGGCAGGTGGCAGACCAGCCGCGTATTGTCGACGCCGACATGAGGCGGGATCGCGGTGTGCGGCGCCAGCAGCGAAAACATGGCATTCGGGGAGGCGCCGGCAACTTGCGGCTGTGGCAGGCGCGAGAGGATCTCCATCGTGCGCGGCGCCTGCGCGGCGTTGTGCGTCACTTCCCTGCCGTGTCGCAGCAGATGGATCGCGCTCCAGTCCCGGCTGCGGTTCAGCGGCCGCCACTGCGCCAGGTTCTCGCGGTCCTCGTATTGGATATAGGGTTCCAGCTCGGCGCGCTCGGACTGCATAAGCGCCAGCATCTCCGCACGGATCGCCTCGAAACCGGCCTCCACTTCGGCCAGCCACGGTGTCGCATGGCGGGGATGGAACTCCCGCTCGACCAGGCCGGGATAATGGAAATGCGTGGGTTCGCTGTGATAGACCCGCGTCTTGCGCAGGATATTGTCGCGGAACCGCGCCATCCGCCAGTCCAGATCGGCATCGGCTTCGATAGTCTCGGCCTCTTGGCCCGCCGTCCGCGCGACTTGCTCCAGGTGCTGGCCGCGCTCTTCCAGCCAGTTGGCATGAAACGCCCTCCCCGCCGCTACGGCAGCTTCGAGCGGCGACGGCATGGGGCCCTCCGGCAGCTGCGCCAGGGCTTCGCCCCAGGCCGCGCCCGCCTGGGCATCGCCGATCCGTTCCAGCAGCCCGGCCCGCATGACAAGCGCCATGAAATCGAGCGGCGCCAGTTCCAGCGCGCGGTGGACGGCCTCCAGCGCCTTGTGCGGCTGCCGCAAGGCCCGGCGCAGACCCGCCAGCTTGAGCCATTGCGCCATGAGCGCCGGCACATCGAGCGACGGCAGTTCGAAATCGGGCGAACCCGATTCCGATCCGGCGCTCTCCAGCAATATCTGCAGGGCCTGCGCCGCGGCCGGGAGATTGCCCGCCGCCGTCAGCCGGTCCACTTGCGCGAAAGTCGTAGTCCCTGAGTTCATTGCCCCCCCGAGCGTGTTCAGACCGGATCGATGTCGAGGTCCGGCGGGCCGCCCCAGGCCGGCACCCGGTCGTCCTCAAGCGAATAACCGAAGCGTTCCACCCAGGGCCGCAGGATATCCAGCACCGGTTCGAGATGCTTCTCGTACCGCCGCCAACGCCCGGCCGCGCGGGTATAGATCGCCTCGGTGACCTGGGCGTAGCTGGCCGTGCGCACCACGCCGCGCGCACGCGCGGCTTCGCGGTGGTCGAACGCCTCGCCGGCCCACGGCAGGTCCAGCCAGTCGAACAGCGGTGCCAGCTCGCGCGCCTGGTCTGCAACCAGCCTTTCGTAAACGACCGTGCGAACCGGCAGGTCGAACACCTCCCGCGCCTGCTCCCAATAAGAGAAGGTGAGATCGTAGAACCGCGCCGCTGTCTCCAGATCCAGGAAATTGCTCATGGCATTGTTGGGGCGGAAGTTGGTGATGAAGCAGCTGAGGATGACGTCGCAGGGGTGCCGCAGCGCCAGCACGAAGCGGGCATCGGGGAACAGGCGGCGGATCACCGGGACTTTGCCCAGGTGCAGCGGGTGCTTGTCGATGATCAGCGTGTCTGGCGCCAACCTATCCGGCCCCAGCGGCGCATGCTGGGATACGCGCTCGAAGTAACGGGCCCGCGCGGCAACGATGGCCGCGGCATCCAGCCCTGCCAAAGCGTTCACGCCGCCAAGCTGCGTCTCGATTTCTCCGAAGAAAGGTTCCTCTTCCAGCACCAGGGTGTTCGGCGCCGTCATCAGCATCGTATCGAGCAACGTCGTGCCTGAACGAGGAAAGCCCAGCAGAATGACCGGAGAGGCACGATCGGCAGGCGGGGTCTCGCTCCAGCCGCCCAGCCACTGCGGCGTCACGAGCGCCCGATCCCGCGCGAGATCGCCGCGGAATCGCTCGGCGCGAACGGCAGGCTGCGACGGCTCGTCGAGATGACTGGCGTTCATGGCGGCGAATTCGCCGAAAGCCTCGTCATAGCGTTCCATGCGGTCGAGCATGATGCCGCGAAGCTGATGGCGGCGATTGGCCACGACGACCTCGCCCGACTGCTCCAGCGCCTCGAATGCCGGCCCGAAGTCCTCGGCCCGCTTGAAACGCAGGGCATCGATATAGGCCAGCGATTGCGCATCGGTTCCGCTGGCAAGGGCGCGCTCACGCAAGGGTTCCAGCTCCGCCTCGCGGTTGCTGCGTTCATAGACGGCAGCAAGCCCGACGAAGGACGGGCCCAGTGCCGGCTCGATGACAAGAGCGGCCTCGAACTGGCCTTCGGCGATGGCATAGTCGTTACGCCGGGCGGCTTCCTGACCGTAATCGGATTGCAACGCGGCATTGCCGGGCTCGCGCCGCGCTGCCTCGGCGATGGCTTCGTACTGGCGATCCTCGATACCGTTATCGTGGTAAAAACGCGCCAGAGTCAGCATCGGCACATGATCGTCCGGGAAATCGCGCGCCGCATCGCGCAGCACGGTCTCCCCTTCCTCCACACGTTCCGCGAGGAGCAAGGCCGTCCCCAGATTGACGCGGATCGGCGGGGAATCGGGAGCCAGCGCCATCGCGCGCTGCAGCACCTCGATGGCTTCCGCCGCCTCTCCCTGCTCGCTGAGGGTGTTGCCGAGATTGTTCAGCAGCGACCAATCGTCCGGCTGCCTCGCCAGGACATGGCGATAAAGCCGTGCGGCCTTGGCAAAATCTCCGGCCTCCTGCGCCAGATGCGCACCGAGCCGGGCAAGGCGCAGGCTCGGTTCAGCGAAAGCGCAGGCTTCATCGCAGAGCGCCAGGGCCTCGTCCTTGCGATCGGTCCGCAAATAGGATTCGGCCAGATTGGTGCGCACGACCAGGTCCTGCGGTCGCAGGGAATGGGCGCGCTCCAGATATGTCGCAGCACGCGCAAAATCGCCGCGGTGGAACTCAACCGCACCGCCGAGAGCGGCCAGCGCGGGATCTTCGGGCTCGGCTGCCACGGCCGCGACGACGGCCTGCGCCGCTTCGTCGAGCCGCCCCATGCGCGCCAATCCGGCAATCCGGCGAAGCTCATCCGAGGGATTGGGCTTTTCCGATGGCTTGGCGGTCGTGGTCATGCAGGGGTCCGAATTGCTTGGCGGACGCGTCCGCCGGAAACAGAAGCGGCGGCCCTCCGGGGAAGACCGCCGCCAAAGACTAACCGTTCGTGGGAACGATTAGAAGTTCATGCTGATGCCCGTGAACACGTAGCGACCCAGAACGTCGTACGTACCCGGATAGGCGTTGCCGTTGCAGACGACGCTGGCGCAAGCGTTCGAGGTGACCAGCGGCGGATCCTTGTCCAGCAGGTTGGTCGCACCCAGACGCCAGGTCAGGTTCTTGCCGAGGTCGGCGGTCAGCGTCAGGTCGAAGTAGTCCATCGCCTTCAGCTTGTCGTCGAGCGAGTTCAGGTTGCGAGCGGCGCGCGATGCCGAAGTCGCCAAGGTCGACGATTCATTGGCAAACTCGACAGTAGCCGACGAGAGGTGACGCCACTGCAACGAAAGTCCTACGCCGTTCGACATGGTGTAGCTGACGCGGGCCTTATGGCGCCACTTGGGCAGCGGAGTGCCGCAAGTCGGACCGTAGTAGCCTGCACAGTTGTACGACTCGGTCAGACCGTTATCGACGATGTAATTGTTCAGCCAGGTGCCCACGAAGCTAAGCGACACGCGGCCGGCATTGCCGATCTCGGTCGAGTAGTTGCCGTTGAACTCGAAGCCGCGCGTCTTCACGCCACCCACATTGTGGTAGATGTCGACCACGTAGCCGCCCGAAGTCAGCCACAGCGAGCCCGAGGGATCGCGGTTGACCAGGTCGCAAGCGTCATTGTTGCCCGTGCCGCAGGCCGCGAGGATCGCGTCCGCGCCGTACTGCTGGATGGCCTGCTTCACCTTGATGTCGAACCAGTCGACGCTGGCGGTCAGACCCGGAACCCAACGCGGCTGAAGAACGACACCAAGGGTCTTGGTGGTCGACTTTTCCGGATTGAGGTCGGGGTTGCCACCGATCAGGCCGTTGTACTGGCCGGCCGGGTTAAGCGAGGTACCACCGCTGACGCCCTGTGCGGCGCAGACGGGCGTAAGCTCGTCCTGGCCGGCGCAAGGATCGGTCGTGCCGTCAAGCGCGACGATCTGCGGCGCGAACAGTTCCTGGATGTTCGGCACGCGGACGGCGCGGTTGTAGCCGGCGCGCAGACGGATGTCCGAGACCGGGGCAAGATCGACACCCAGCTTGTAGGTGTTGGTGTTGAAGGTACGGCCGTTCGAGATGCTGTAATGCGAGTAGCGATAGCCGCCATTGAACGACAGGCTCTGGATGAAGCTGTCCTGGACGATCGGAATATCGATTTCGCCGAAGAACTCGGTGACCTTGTAGGCGCCGTCGGTGTCGAGCGTCGGAGCGCCCTGGCCGGTGAGATCGCCGGTGGTGAAGGCGTTGTCGGTCCGCAGTTCCAGCGAGTCGCGGCGGTATTCCACACCAAGCGCCACATTGACGCCGTCCGACGACCACGGCGACTTGATGCCGTATTCGCCGAGCATGCCGGTGAAGCTAGCGCTTGCCACCTGCTGCGAGGTCTGGCCCTTCATGAAGCCGGTCGCCGTCAGATAGTCGAGCGAAGCCTGCGAGATGTTGCCGCTGAACACGTCATAGGGCGAGCAGTTCGGGTCCTGGCCGGTGACCGTGACGCGGCAAGCCGGGCCATTCGCCGTCTGGACAACGTCGAGCGCGTTGGCAAGACGGGCAGCCGAGAACTCGTTCGAGTAGACCTGCGTGTAGTTGGTGCGGCCATACTGGTAGTAGGCGTCGTAGGACCAGGCCTTGCCCAACTCGCCGCGCGAACCGATGACGGTACGGAACGAGGTGTGCTGGAGATCGCTCTGGCGAGCGCCGCCTTCGACGTTACGACGCAGAAGCTGCATGAACGCCTTGTTGTAGGTCGCACCCGTCGTGGGATCGGTGAAGTTGACCGGAGCGGCGTTGGGGTTGGTGTTGTAGTTCGCACCCGCAGCCAGCGGGAAGTTGCCGAGGAAGCCGTTGATCAGGTTGCTCGGCTGGCAGATTTCGGCGCGCTGTGCGGCCGACATCAGCGGGTTGTCGCAGTTGATGGTCAGCGTGTTGCCGAAATCGCCCGACGGCGCGATCTGCGCGACGGTGCGGTCATCCATGAACATGAATTCCATGTAGGGATGGATCGCGGTGTTGATTTCGTAGTCGGCGAAGACGCCGGCCGTGTAACGTTCGTCCGGACGCTGATAATAGTTCAGCGGCGCGAAGTTGTAGATGTTCTGGCCGCCCTGCGTGATCGTGCCGGCGCCAAGAGCACCGATCGTCGACGAGCTGGTGTTGGCCGGATCGTAGTACAGGACGTTGCCCGGTGCAGCCGTTGCCGAACCGCCGCAAGCGAAGGTTCCGGCAGCGTTCGTGCCGATCGAGCACGACGAGTAGTCACGCTTGCGCTGAAGAACCGGGGTGGCACGGCGATAGCCGACATAGGCAGTGGCGTGGCCACGGCCGTCGTCGAAGCTGGTGCCGAAGGCCGCGGTCAGGTCGTACTGGCCACCGTCGGCATTGCTGCCGCGCGGGTAGGCATAAGCCGGATCGCCCGCCTTGGCATCGAGCAGGTCGCCGATGAAGCCGTTCTTGTTCTTGTGCGTGTAGAGACCGTAGTTGGCGTCGATCTTGAAGCCTTCGAACTCGGTATCCATCACGAAGTTGACGACGCCGGCCACGGCGTCCGCGCCGTAGGTCGCCGAAGCACCGCCGGTCAGCACGTCGACGCGCTTCACCAGCGCAGCCGGGATGAAGTTAAGGTCAGCCGCCGAAGTGGTGCTGTTCGGGTCACCGGTCATCAGACGGCGACCGTTGATCAGCACGAGCGTACGCGACGGGCCGAGGCCGCGAAGGTCGACCGTGGCGGTGCCGGTGGCGCCGTTGGCGAGGCCCGAGCTCTGGCCGGCAACAACCTGCGGCAGCGAGTTCAGCAGGTCTTCCGTGCGGGTCGTGCCCTGCAGCTGGATGTCCTGCGACGTCACGGTGGTGATCGGCGCGATCGAAGCCTGGTTCGGTGCGACGATGCGGCTGCCGGTAACGACGATCGCCGGACCGCTGGCGGTGTCGTCGGCCGCGTCCTGCGCCTGGGCGCCGCTGCTGAGCAGGGCGAAGCCGAGCACCAGAGGTGCTGCGCCAGCCTTCAGCGCGGTGAGAGTTTGCTTGTTCACGTGTGTGTGTCCCTTTTTTCTAAGGCACGGTGTGACGCCGCCCCTTGAATTTTCCGACACGCGACCCCCCTGTAAGGATATTTCGCGCGGCGGAAGATAGGCTTTCATTACGCAAAGCAGGACTTGCTCAAAGGGCTTTGACGGTTGCCCCGCAACATTCGCGGATCCTTGTGACAAATCCGCAACAAAGGCGAATTAGACGAGCGGGTTTTACAGCGAATCCCGTTCAGCTCAGTCCGCAAATTTCTGTTCCATGTCGTGACATTGCCGCAACATCATTTCATGAACCCGTCCATCGAGAGCGGTAATGCTGCGAAAGCACAGCAGGAGACCCCATATTCTGCCGCTCGATCAGTTCGCTTGCTGCCGCACGGTCTGGCTTGCTACCAAACCGGAGATATCCGGCAGCGAAGGGAACGGGCATTGAACAAGGCATATCTGTCAGCGGCGGCCATGGCGCTGCTGGCTTCCCAGGCGGCGCTGGCCGCCGACAAGACCCCCACCGATCAACCCGAACCCTACCGGCAACTCGTCGCCTGCCGTGAAATCGCCGACGCCGCCGCGCGCCTGGCCTGCTACGACAAACAGGTTGCCGCGCTCGACCAGGCCACCAGCCGGCACGAAATCGTCATCGCCGACAAGAAGGCTGTCGAAACCGCCAAGCGCGGCCTGTTCGGATTTGCAACGCCGGTCGCGAAACTCATGGGCTTTGGAGGCAATGCGGATGCGGCCGAGGAGTTGAAGGCAGTCTCGACGACCGTCGCCGGCGTAAGAAGAACCGGTGCGGGCTGGCTGATCGATTTCGAGGACGGCAGCACCTGGGAGCAGAACGACACGCGCGACTTCGTGCTCTCCCCTAAGATCGGCAACAAAGCAGAAATAGCACGCGGCGTGCTTGGAACGTTCACCGTCTCGGTGAATGGTCAAAGACCGATCAAAATGCGCCGTGTGAAGTGACGTTTGCTTCACGACCATGACGATCGGCACGAAAAAGCCGCGAGCAACTAAAATTCTTCATCATGGGTCGCGCACGACATATTTCGTCTCGATATTGCCTAGACATTAGACTTTTGTGACAATCCGATCACAACTACTCTGAGTTATTGACGGAAATCTCCCTGAAAATGCGGAGTTTTGCTGTTGCAGCTTTGTCACAACCGTAGCTGCAATTCGGCCGAGGGCGGCGTTTACGATTGAAAGCGAACGCCCTCGGCGCGAGAAATCCCCTCATGGCAATCTTCCGCGTTCACGCACGAAGATTGCTGCATCCGGGTGCACGGCGGGTCTGGTCACGCTTCCAGCTGTGCGCGCGAAAGCAACAAGGGACACAACAACGTGCAAAACTCTCTGAAGAAGGCGGCGCTGCGTAGCGCAGCCAGCCTGCCCGTATTCGCTCTGGCCTTCGCCACGAGCGCATACGCGCAAGACCAGGCCGCAGCCGACGCCGACGACTCGGCCAGCGCCCCCGCCATCGTCGTAACCGGTTCGCGCATTCGTTCGGCGAACCTGGAATCGACAAACCCCGTCACCGTGGTGACTGGAGAACAGTTCTTCCAGACAGGCCAGGTTTCTGTTGGTGACGTGCTCAACGAGCTGCCCCAGCTGCGCAACACCTTCAGCCAGCAGAACTCGACCCGCTTCCTGGGCACGCGCGGCCTGAACCTGCTCGACCTCCGTGGTCTGGGTTCGGTGCGCACGCTGACTCTGGTGAATGGTCGCCGCCACGTAGCAGGCGACATTCTTTCGACCGGCGTTTCGGTCGACATCAACACGATCCCGACCGACCTGATCGAGAGCGTCGAAGTCCTCACGGGCGGTGCCTCCTCGATCTACGGTTCCGACGCAATCGCCGGCGTGGTCAACTTCAAGCTGAAGACCGATTACGAAGGCCTTCAGCTGCGCGGACAGGCCGGCCTTTCCCCCGACTATAAGGACGCCGGCAACCAGTACGTCTCGCTGCTGGCAGGCAAGAATTTCGCCGAAGGTCGCGGCAACATCGCGGTCAACCTGGAATACTCGAACCAGTCGCAATACGATGCCACCGGTCGCCCGCTGGCGCGTAACGACGGCTTCGTCGTAGTCGACACCGACCCCGCCAGCGCGCCGAGCGATGGCAATCCCGACCGCCGCTTCTTCCGCGACATTCGCAGCGGCACCATCTCGCTCGGCGGTCTGACCGCATTCCGCTACGGTGGCGCAAGCGGCCCTTGCGGCGGCGCGAACGGCTCTGCCTTCACCTGCAACTCGCTGTTCCAGCCTGACGGCTCGCTGGTCCCCCAGACCGGAGACCGTGTGGGCGTCGGCCCCAGCGGCGCATTCATTGGCGGCAACGGCTCGACCAGCCGCGAAGGTCAGCTCCTGACCTTCATGCCCAACCTCCGCCGCTACTCCGCCAATGCGATGGGCCACTTCGAAGTCAGCTCGGCCTTCGTGCCGTTCTTCGAAGCCAAGTATGTCCGCACCGAAGCACAGGGTTCACAGAGCGGCCCGTTCTTCTCGCAGGGCCAGACCCTGGGTGACGGCGTATCGATCGGCGGTTTCGCAGATCGCTCGTTCAACAACGCTGGTGGCTCGGTCAATCGTGAAGGCGTCCGCCTCGACAACCCGTACCTGTCGGCCGCGGCGCGCGCCGATCTGGCAGCGCAGCTGACAGCAGCGATCAATTCGGGCGTCAATCCGAATACCGGCGCTGCATTCCAGACTGCTTCCAACACCGCAGCACAGGCCGCCGCCAACCAGGCCGCCGCGCTCGCTCAGGTCGCAGCTGGCACCTATCGCTTCGGCCTGCGTCGCAACTGGGTGGATCTGGGCATTCGCGACGAGAAGATCACCCGCGAAACCTTCCGTGCGGTGTTCGGCGTTCGCGGCGACTTCAACGATGGCTGGAACTACGAGGTTTCCGCGAACTACGGTGAGTTCAAGGAACGCAACCTGATCCAGGGCAACGTGAACACCCAGCGCTTCCTGCTGGCCAATGACACGGCTCTGGATGCAAATGGCACGATCCGCTGCCGCGCCCAGATCGATCCGCGTTACGCCGGTTCGGACGTCGGCGGCAATCCGGCACAGCTCGCTGCCGACATCGCTGCCTGCGTTCCGCTCAATCCGTTTGGCCAAGGCTCGGTAACGCAGGCTGCGCGCGACTACCTGCTCATGCAGTCGCAAGCGACCGGCAAGATCACGCAGTTCGTCGCCTCCGCGTTCGTGGCGGGCGATTCTGCCAAGTGGTTCGAGCTGCCCGGTGGCCCGGTCGGCTTCTCGGTCGGTGCCGAGTATCGCCGCGAGACCAACCGCTACGACCTCGATGACATGACTCAGGCGGGTTACGCGTTCTACAACGCAATCCCCTCGTTCACGTCGCCCGCCTTCGAAGTGAAGGAAGCCTACGCCGAAGTCCGCGTGCCGCTGCTCAAGGACACCCCGTTCTTCCGCGAACTGACGCTGACCGGTTCGGGCCGCGTTGCGGACTACAAGGGCGCGGCCGGTACGGTCTTCGCTTACGGTGGCGGTATCGACTGG
The DNA here is from genome assembly GCF_004368805.1 of Novosphingobium sp. PhB55. Taxonomy (NCBI): domain Bacteria; kingdom Pseudomonadati; phylum Pseudomonadota; class Alphaproteobacteria; order Sphingomonadales; family Sphingomonadaceae; genus Novosphingobium; species Novosphingobium sp. PhB55. The sequence goes on from NZ_SODQ01000001.1 coordinate 866,901, forward strand.
CGTCCGATCGAAGATCTGCGCCTGCGCGGCACCTACTCGCGTTCGGTTCGCGCACCCAACCTGTCCGAACTCTACTCGGCAGTGGGCCAGAACTTCGCTCCCGGGTTCGTCGATCCATGCTCGGCACGCAACATTGGCACCGGTAGTGCCAATCGCGCCGCCAACTGCGCAGCCGCGGGTGCCCCCGCAGGCTACGACTTCGTCTATCTCCAGTCGCTTGAGACACAAGCTGGTGGCAATCCGAACCTGGGCGCGGAAAAGTCCGACTCCTACACGCTGGGCGCCGTCTATCAGCCGTCCTTCGTGCCCGGACTGTCCATGTCGGTCGATTTCTACGACATCACCGTCAACAATGTGATCAGCTCGGTAAACGCCCAGCAGATCGCCAACCTCTGCTACGACTCTTCCTCGCTGGAAAATCAGTTCTGCGGTCTGTTCCAGCGCGCCGGCGCAAATGGCGGTCCGAACGGCGAGCAGCAGTTCCAGATCATCGAGGGTTCGCTCAACGAACTGTCCGCCAACTTCGCCAAGATGAAGGTTCGCGGTATCGATACGTCGGTCAACTATCGCCGCGACTTCGGTTGGGGCCAGCTGAACCTCGGCGTGCTTTGGAACCGCGCACTCAAGGTCGACAACTTCACCAACCCGGAAGATCCGACCTTCAAGGACCGTCTCCTTGGCGAACTGGGTGACCCGAAGAACCAGGTAAACTTCAACAGCAGCATCAAGTTCGGCAAGTTCACGCTGGGCTACCAGGTGCGCTGGATCGACAAGATGTACCTGAATACTTACGAAGACTATAATTCGCTCAATGGCCTGCCCCCGCAGAACACCGACTATGCGGAATACGTCAAGTATCCTTCGGTTTCCTACCACGACATCCGCTTCGATGTTGATGTGTCGGAGCAGTTCAACTTCTACCTTGGTGTCGACAACGTCGGCAACAAGATGCCTCCGTTCGGCCTGACCGGCGTGGGTAACGGCCTCAACACGGCAACTGGCCGTGGCGGCGCCGGTATCTACGATGTGCGTGGTCGCTATGTATACGCAGGCTTCGTCGCCAAGCTCTGATCCAGCTCGGCGAAGTAAGAACTGGGCCGGTGGAGCAATCCACTGGCCCTTTTCTTTATTGGCCGGACAGGTTTAGGAGACAGCCATGACTCAAGCCAGTGAACGTGCCCGCAATGCGCTGGACAGCGGGCGGCAGCAGGACGCCGTGGAGATCGCGCAGGAAGCCGGCGCTCGGGGGGATGCCGAGTGTCTCGCCATGCTCGCGCGGTGGCGGCTGATCGGTAGTCCCCTGCCTCGCGACCTCGGCGAAGCGCGCCGTCTGCTGCGTGCGGCCACGTCCGCCGGCAGCGAGGATGCCGCGCTGATGGAGGCCGCTCTCACCGCCAACGGTACCGGCGCCCCTCAGGATTGGGCAGGCGCCACGGCCATCCTGCGGGACACCGCGGAGCGCTACGGCGGCACCGCCGCGCAAGACCTGAACCTGCTCGGGCGGATGGAGATCGACGCGGACGGCTATCCCCTCGCTCTGCCCGAACCCGAGCCGCTGGGCCGGGGCTATCAGGTCAGGCGCTGGCGGCAGTTTGTGACTCCCGAGGAATGCGCGCATCTTGCCATGTCCGTGCGCGACCTGCTGGCGCCCTCGATCGTCGCGGATCCCCGCACCGGCCGCGCCATACCGCATCCGATCCGCACGTCATCTGCTGCCGTGGTCGGTCCGACCCGCGAGTCCCTGCCGCTCCAGGCCATCATGCGGCGGCTGGCCGCGGCCACCGGCACGCGCGTGGAACAGGGCGAACCGCTCAACGTGCTGCACTATGCGCCCGGGCAGGAATACCGCGCTCACATGGATACTCTGCCGCACGTCACCAACCAGCGTAAGGTGACGGCGCTGCTCTATCTCAACACCGGCTATCTCGGGGGCGAAACCTGCTTTCCCGAGCAGAACCTCTCGGTTGCGGGCGGCGGCGGCGACATGGTCGCCTTCGACAATACACTCCCCGACGGTTCGCCGGACCCCCGCAGCCGTCATGCCGGCGCGCCGGTCCGCCAAGGCGCCAAGTGGGCCGCCACGCGCTGGATCCGGGCGCAGCCCTTCGACGTGTGGGACCAGGGCTGAGCGGTGACGCCATGACAAAAAAGGCCCCGGCAATGCCGAGGCCTTTTTCCGTTCGGGACGGTCGCGATCACTCCACCACGATCGCCAGTGCGCCGTCGCCATCGTCGATCCGCAAATGCGAACCGTCGGGGACTTCGCCGGCAAGCAGCTTCTCCGCCAGCGGGTCCTGCAAGTAGCGCTGCACCGCGCGCTTCAGCGGCCGCGCGCCGTAGACGGGATCATAGCCTACCCGGCCGAGCCAGCGCTTGGCGGCCTCGGTGAGGTCCAGCGTGATCTTGCGGTCCTTGAGCAGCTTCTGCACGCGCGCGACCTGGATATCGACGATCGGGCCCATGTGTTCCTGGCCAAGGCGGTGGAACAGCACGATTTCGTCCAGACGGTTGAGGAACTCGGGCCGGAAATGCCCGCGCACCACTTCCATCACTTGCGGCTCCACGCTGTCCACGTCCTGATCCTCGTCGAGCTGGGTCAGGTACTGGCTGCCGAGGTTGCTGGTCAGGATGATAAGGGTGTTGGTGAAGTCCACCACCCTGCCCTGTCCGTCAGTCAGGCGGCCATCGTCGAGCACTTGCAGCAGCACGTTGAACACGTCCGGATGCGCCTTCTCGACTTCGTCGAACAGCACGACTTGATAAGGACGGCGCCGTACGGCTTCGGTCAGCACGCCGCCTTCATCGTAACCGACGTAGCCCGGAGGCGCGCCGATCAGGCGGGAAACCGCGTGCTTTTCCATGAACTCCGACATGTCGATGCGCACCATCGCGCTGTCGTCGTCGAACAGGAAGCCGGCCAGTGCCTTGGTCAGTTCGGTCTTGCCGACACCCGTGGGGCCGAGGAACAGGAACGAGCCGAGCGGCCGGTTCGGGTCCTGAAGCCCGGCGCGGGCACGGCGCACCGCCTTGGACACCGCCGAAACCGCGTCCTTCTGGCCGATCACGCGCGCGCCGATCATCTCCTCCATCTTGAGGAGCTTCTCGCGCTCGCCTTCCAGCATCTTGTCCACCGGCACGCCCGTCCAGCGGCTGACGACACCGGCGATGTCGTCCTCCGTGACCTCTTCACGCAAAAGAGCGTTGCCTGCCTGCGCCTGCGCTTCGGTCAGCTTGCGCTCCAGCGAGGGGATCGTGCCGTAGGAAAGCTCGCCCGCCTTGGCGAGATCGCCAAGACGCTGGGCCTGGTCGAGTTCGCTGCGCGCGGCGTCGAGCTGCTCCTTGATCCGGCCCTCGGCGGCGATCTTGTCACGCTCGTTCTGCCAGCGCGTGGTCAATTCGCTGGACTGCTGCTCCAGATTGGCCAGTTCCTCGCGCAGATTGACGAGGCGGTCCCGGGAAGCCTCGTCGGTCTCCTTGGCGAGGGCCATTTCCTCGATCTTGAGCTGGATGATCCGGCGGTCGAGCTTCTCGATTTCCTCGGGCTTGCTTTCCACTTCCATGCGGATGCGGCTGGCGGCCTCGTCCATGAGGTCGATCGCCTTGTCCGGCAGGAAGCGGTTGGTGATGTAGCGGTTGGAAAGCGTCGCCGCCGCCACCAGCGCCGCATCGGTGATGCGTACGCCGTGGTGCAGTTCGTACTTTTCCTTGAGCCCGCGCAGGATCGAGATCGTATCCTCGACCGTCGGCTCGCCCACGAAGACCGGCTGGAAACGCCGCTGCAAGGCGGCGTCCTTCTCGACATACTTCTGGTACTCGTCGAGCGTGGTCGCGCCGATGCAGTGCAGTTCGCCGCGCGCCAGCGCAGGCTTGAGCAGGTTGCCCGCGTCCATCGAGCCTTCGGAAGCGCCCGCGCCGATCAGCGTGTGCATCTCGTCGATGAACAGGATGATCTGCCCGTCCGCGCCCTTCACTTCGTCGAGCACGGCCTTCAGGCGTTCCTCGAACTCGCCGCGATACTTGGCGCCCGCGATCAGCGAGCCCATGTCGAGCGCCATGAGGCTGCGGTCCTTGAGGCTGTCGGGCACGTCGCCATTGGCGATGCGCAGCGCCAGACCCTCGGCGATGGCGGTCTTGCCGACGCCGGGATCGCCGATGAGGACGGGGTTGTTCTTGGTGCGACGGGCGAGGATCTGCACGGTGCGGCGGATTTCCTCGTCGCGGCCGATTACCGGGTCGAGCTTGCCGTCCCGCGCGGCCTGGGTGAGGTCGCGCGCGTACTTCTTCATCGCGTCATAGGCGTTCTCGGCCGAGGCGCTGTCGGCATTGCGGCCGCCGCGCAGCTCGGAAATCGCCGCCTCCAGCGCCTGGGGCGTGAGGTTGGCGGCCTTGAGCGCCTGCCCGGCCGAAGTGGTGGTGGCAAGCGCCAGCGCCAGCAACATGCGCTCCACGGTGACGAAGCTGTCGCCGGACTTGGCGGCGAGCTGCTCAGCCTGATCGAGCACGCGCACCGCGTCATTGTCCAGGCCGGGCGCGCCTTGCGCGCCGCTGCCCGAGACGGTGGGAATCTTGCCGAGCGCCTTGTCGACTTCCTGCACGGCGAAGGCCGGGTTGCCGCCCGCGCGCTGGATGAGACCGGACGCCATGCCCTCGCTATCCTCGAGAAGGGCCTTGAGGACATGGTCGGGGCTGATGCGCTGGTGGTTCATGCGGATCGCAACGGTCTGCGCCGCCTGAAGGAACCCCTTGGCCCGGTCAGTGAATTTTTCGAGATTCATGGTATGAATTGCCTCCTGATCTCGACCATATAGTGTTGCATATTTACAACACAAGGCATGCCGTGACATTTTTCGCGCCGCGGTCATTTCCGGCCGCAGATGGGAAGAAAGCGTGGATTCTCAAGAGCCGGAACCGGCTGGCTACAAGATGGGAACCACAGCGCCGAATGCCACCCCAAAATCACCTGAGATCGGGCAGGATTTTCCGCGGGTTTTCGGTCAGGCCGCTTCCAAACGTCGCCCGGGCGTTGAACGCGGCGATCCGGCCGCATTCGCTTGGCGCCGCACGCCGCCTTGCCTAGCCTTCGCCAACCAGACCGGAAAAACAACGGGAAGAGGCATCAGACGTGGCGAAATTCACTCCCCAGCAGGCAGCGGACGTGCTTGCGATCAAGCAGGTCGTCTACGAATGGGGCGACGAACTGGACATTCACAACGGCCTCGAAATGCGCAAGACCGACGTGCTGGCCGAAGACGTCTCCTACAACGTCGGCGGCGCCTGGCGCGAAGGGCTGGCAGAAGTGGAAGCCTTCTACAAGGGCCGGGCCGAGGCCATGCGCGCGGGCGCGGGCCTGATGACCATGCGCCACATCATCACCTCGCTGCGCGTCTCGTTCGACGGCGCCGACCAGGCGAAAGTCGGCTACCTCCTGGTCTTCTTCGCCGCGCTGGGCGACGGCCCCTTCGACAAGTATTGCGATCCGCTGGCCGTTGCCGACGTGACGATGGAATGCCGCCGCGATCCGGACGGCGAATGGCGGATCACCCGCTTCGATTCGGGGCAGATCTTCAAGCGGGGCTGAGGGATCAGGGATCCGTCGTCCCGGACTGGATCCAGGGCGACGGCGTTCCGCCGATCCCGGCGCCGCACCATTGCCGCTGGCCCTTGCCGAACAACGTGCTAGACCTTCGGCCATGCGACTTGCTCCTCGTTCCAGCGCCATCGCGCTCGCCGCCGCTCTGCTCCTCTCCGCTTGCGCCAGCGCCCCGACAGCGGACCTCGCCGCGGCGCCTGCCGCGCCTGCCGACAAGGCGGGTCCGGCCCCCGCCTCCCCGGCCGAACTCGTGGCCAAAGTGGACATTCCCTACGAGAAGTTCGTGCTGGCCAACGGCCTCACCACGATCGTCCATACCGACCGCAAGGCCCCGATCGTCGGCGTGACGGCCTATTACAAGGTCGGCTCCAAGAACGAACCGCGCGGCAAGACCGGCTTCGCGCACCTGTACGAGCACTTGTTCTTCGGCGGCTCGGCCAACGTGCCAGACTTCGATATCCCACTGGAAGCGGCAGGCTCCACCCCCACGAACGGCTCGACCTGGTACGATCGCACCAACTACGTGGAAACCGTGCCCACCGGCGCGCTCGACGTGGCCCTGTTCATGGAGAGCGACCGCATGGGCCACCTGCTGCCCGCGGTGACCCAGGACAAGCTCGACAAGCAGCGGGGCGTCGTCCAGAACGAGAAGCGCCAGGGCGACAACCAGCCTTACGGCCTGTTCGAATACGCGCAGAGCGAAGGCCTGCTGCCCGTCGGCCACCCCTATCGCCACTCGACGATCGGCTCGATGGCCGATCTCGACGCCGCCACCCTCACCGACGTGCGCAAGTGGTTCACCGATCACTATGGCCCGAACAACGTGGTGCTCGTGCTCTCGGGCGACATCGACGCCGCCACCGCGCGGCCCAAAGTGGAGAAGTGGTTCGGCGACATCCCGCGCGGCCCGGACATCAAGCCGGTAACCGCGGAACCGCTGACGCTCGGCGCACCGGTAAAGCGCGAAATCGTCGATCAGGTGCCGGTCCTGCGCCTCACCCGCAACTGGACCGCGCCCGGCCTCAACGACCGCGAGACGCTCGCCCTGCAAATGGGCATGCACATCCTCGGCGGCCTCGCCAGCTCGCGGCTCGATAACGAACTGGTCCGCGGACAGCAGCTGGCCGTGGCGGTAACCGCCTATTCGCAGGTCTTCCAGCAGCTCAGCTTCCTGACCATGGCGATGGACGTGAAGCCCGGCGTGGACCGCGCCAAGGCCGATGCCGCTTTCGACAAGGTGCTGGCGGACTACTTGCGCGACGGGCCGACGGAAGACGAAGTGCGCCGCGCCGTCGTCAGCACGCTCTCCGGCGAGATCGGCGGACTGGAGCGCGTCGGCGGCTTCAGCGGCAAGGGCGCGACCCTGGCCGAGGGCCAGGTCTATTCGGACGATCCGGCAAAGTACAAGGAAGACCTTGCCCGCATGGCCGCGCTGACGCCGGCGGAGATCAAGGCGGCCATGAACAAGTGGCTCTCGCGCCCGGTCTATGCGCTCGATGTGCTGCCCGGCCAGCGCAAGGAAAGCGGCGATGCCATGGGCGGCTGGGGCGACGAGGCGGAAAACACCGCGCCCGGTTCCAACCCGAAGGGCGCCGCCCCCAAGGGGAAAACCCCCACCCTCGCCGCCGGTCCCAAACGCGATATGCCGCCCCTCGGCCAGATCGGCGCCCTGACTTTCCCCGCCATCGAGCGCACCACCTTGTCGAACGGCATTCCGGTCGCGCTCGCGCGCCGCACGGCCGTGCCAAAGCTGGTCCTCACGCTCGACTTCGATGCCGGCTATGCCGCCGATGCGCTCGACACGCCGGGCACGCAGGGGCTGATGCTGGCCATGCTCGACCAGGGCACCAGCAAGCTCGACGCCACCCAGATCGCCGAGGCGCAGGAGCGGCTGGGCGCCAGCATTTCGATCGACGGCTCGCTCGATACCAGCAGCGTGACGCTCTCGGCGCTGTCCGCCAATCTGGCGCCTTCGCTCGATCTCACCGCGCAGATCGTCCGCGACGCCGCCTTCGCCCCCTCCGAGGTCGCCCGTGTCAAGGCGCAGTCGGAAGCTGAGCTGGCACAGGCGCTCTCCACGCCGAACGCTCTCGCCGCGCGTTCGCTGGGGGCGGAACTCTTCGGCACGCATCCTTATGCCCAGCCGGGTGACGGCCTTGGCGATGCCGCCTCGCTGGCCGCGTTGACCCCGGCGCAGCTCAAGGCCGCGCGCGACAAGTGGCTTCGCCCCGATATCGCCACCATCACCGTCGTCGGCGATGTGACCATGGCCGAACTGAAGCCGATGCTCGAACGCGCCTTCGGGCAATGGCAGGCCCCGGCCGCGCCCAAGCCCGTCAAGCCGCTCGGCGCCGCCGTGCCGGCGGCAGGCGGCAACCGCATCGTCCTGATCGACCGTCCCGGCTCGCCGCAGTCGGTGATCATGGCCGGCCGCGTGCTGCCGATGACCGGCCGGACGCCCGATACCGAAGCACTGCAGCTCGCCAACGACGTGATGGGCGGCGGCTTCCTCTCGCGCCTCAACAAGGACCTGCGCGAGGAAAAGGGCTGGAGTTACGGCGTGCGCAGCGGCGTTGCACAGCCTGTCGGACCGCGCTCGGTACAAGTCTCGGCCCCGGTCCAGTCGGACAAGACGGGAGAGGCGATCAAGGCGATCATCGCCGACATGGGCGCGTTCCCGGGCAGCAAGCCGGTGACCGCCGAGGAACTGCAGCGCGTCACCGAAGGCGCGATCCGTCAGCTTCCCAACCAGTTCGAAACCGGGGCGGCAGTGCAGGCCGCGATCCGCAAGAATGACCGCCTCGGCCGGCCCGAAGACTACTACGTCGGGCTCGCCGCGCGTTATCGCACCATCGATGCCAAGGCGATCGGCGCCGCCGCCACCGAGTACCTCCAGCCCAAGGGCCTGACCTTCGTGGTGGTGGGCGACCGCAAGCTGGTGGAACCGCAACTCAAGGGCCTGGGCCTGCCCGTGGAAGTGCGCGCCGCCCCGGCCGCGCCCCAAGGCCAGGAATAAAGGAGAGAAATGGAATGTCGCTGCTCGGCGGAACTTACGAATGCTCGACCAAAACCCCGATGGGCCACCAGAAGGGCACGCTGACCATCGTGCCCGAAGGTGACACTTTCACCGGCCAGATCACGGGCGATCTCGGCACGATGGAGCTGCGCGGCGGCACCATCAGCGGCAACCAGCTGAGCTGGAAGATGAAGATGACTTCGCCCATGCCGATCGACCTCGACTGCAAGGCCACGGTCGACGGCACCGCGCTGACCGGCACGATCAAGGCCGGGTTCTTCGGCACCATGCCGCTGGAAGGCACGAAAACGAGCTGATCCGGGAGCGCGGCGGCGGGATGAGACCTGCCGCCCGCGCCGGCGTGACGCCGGGTTTTCCGGAATGGCCGGAACCTGCAAACCGGGTCACTGCCGAGCGGACCTCACGCCGCACAACGGAAAAGCCCCGGAAAAGCGCTCTGCTTTTCCGGGGCTTATTCTATTCGTTCAGGCGCAAGATCAGCCCAGCTTGGCCTTGAGGATCTCGTTCACCACCTGCGGATTGCCCTTGCCGGCCATGGCCTTCATCGTCTGGCCGACGAAGAAGCCGAACAGCGCGACTTTGCCTTCACGGTACTGGGCGACCTTGTCAGCATTGGCGGCGAGGATTTCGTCCACCTTGGCCTCGATGGCGCCGGTGTCCGATTCCTGCTTCAGGCCCTCGCGCTCGACGATGACACCGGCATTGTCGCCGGTCTCGAACATCGTTTCCAGCACCTGCTTGGCGATCGAGCCCGAGATCGTGCCCTTGCCCACCAGTGCCAGCAGTTCCGCCGCCTGCTCGTGGCTGATCGGCGAGTCTTCAAGGCTCTTGCCCTGCTTGTTCAGCGCGCCGAAGAATTCGGAGATCAGCCAGTTGGCCGCCTGCTTGGCGACTTCAGCGGGCGCCTTGCCCTGCGCCGAAGCGGTTTCCGCCAGCAGCGCCTCGAACCACGCGAAGGTATCCACATCGGCGGTCAGCACGGCGGCGTTGTAGGCCGAAAGGCCCAGCTCGCCTTCATAGCGGGCGCGCTTGGCGTCCGGCAGTTCGGGCAGGCTCGCGCGGCATGCCTCCAGGAAGGCATCGTCCAGTTCCAGCGGCAACAGGTCCGGGTCGGGGAAGTAGCGATAGTCGTGCGCGTCTTCCTTCGAGCGCATCGAGCGCGTCGAGCCGGTGGTGGGGTCGAACAGGCGGGTTTCCTGCACGATCTTGCCGCCCGCTTCCAGCACGTCGACCTGACGGCTCGCCTCGTGCTCGATCGCCTGCATGACAAAGCGCACGGAGTTGACGTTCTTGGTCTCGGTACGGGTGCCGAGTTCGTCACCGGGCTTGCGCACCGAGACGTTGACGTCGGCGCGCATCGAGCCCTGGTCCATGTTGCCGTCGCACGAGCCGACATAGCGCAGGATCGTGCGCAGCTTCGACAGGTAGGCGCCTGCTTCGGCGGGCGAGGTCATGTCCGGACGGCTGACGATTTCCATCAGCGCCACGCCGGAACGGTTGAGGTCGACATAGGACATCGTCGGATGCTGGTCATGCATCAGCTTGCCCGCGTCCTGCTCGACGTGGATGCGCTCGATGCCGATCACCTTGTCGGCCGGGATGCCTGCCTTCTCGTCCGCCTCGATGGTCAGCGAGCCCTCACCCACGATCGGGTGGTAGAGCTGGCTGATCTGGTAGCCCTGCGGAAGGTCGGCGTAGAAGTAGTTCTTGCGGTCGAAGCGCGACCACTTGTTGATCTGCGCCTCGATCGCCATGCCGGTACGCACGGCCTGACGGATGCATTCGCCGTTCAGCACCGGCAACATGCCCGGCATCGCCGCGTCGATCAGCGAGACCTGGCTGTTCGGCTCCGCGCCGAAAGCCGTCGCCGAGCCGGAGAACAGCTTGGAGTTCGAGGTGACCTGCGCGTGGACTTCGAGGCCGATCACGACCTCCCAGTCACCGGTGGCGCCCTGGATGCGATAGGTTGATTCAGTCATCGTGTTTCGGTCCACTCCTGGGGCGACGCAGCAGCAGGTGCCGCTGCCCCTCCCCGTCATTCCTTTCCCGCTCCGGCGTCTTGCGCCGACGAGCGGGTCGGTCGTCCCCTCTCTTGTGCTTGCTGCCGGGAACAAGGTCCCCGAGACTTACCAGCAGGTCGAGAAGGGTAAACCAGTCTACCACCACTTCTCCGGCTTGGCCGCGAACTGCGCGCGCTGTTCGAGCGCGAGACCCGCGTTCAGCACGCCCTGTTCGTCGAAAGCCTTGCCGATGACCTGAAGACCCAGCGGCAGACCTTCGCGGTTGAGGCCGGCCGGGACCGACATCGCCGGAAGACCCGCGAGCGAGGCCGGCACCGCGAAGACGTCGTTGAGGTACATCTTCAGCGGATCGTCGACGTTCTCGCCCAGGCCGAAAGCGGCCGAGGGCGCGGTCGGCGCGAGGATCACGTCGCACTGCTCGAAGGCCTTGGCAAAGTCCTGCGCGATCAGCGCACGGACCTTCTGGGCCTGCGTGTAGTAGGCGTCGTAGAAGCCGGCCGAGAGCACGTAAGTGCCGATCAGGATGCGGCGCTTCACCTCGGGGCCGAAGCCGGCGGCGCGGGTGGCGGCGTACATTTCCTGAAGGTTGGCGCCGTCCGGCAGGTCGCGCAGCCCATAGCGCACACCGTCATAGCGCGCGAGGTTGGACGAGGCTTCGGCAGGCGCGATGATGTAGTAGGTCGGCAAGGCGTACTTGGTGTGCGGCAACGAGATCTCCACGATCTCCGCGCCCGCATCCTTCAGCCAGGCAATGCCGTCGTCCCACGACTTCGACACGTCGTCGTCCAGGCCGTCGACGCGGTATTCCTTCGGAATGCCGACCTTCTTGCCCTTCATGTCGCCCGAGAGAGCGGCTTCCCAGTTCGGCACCGGCAGGTCGAGGCTGGTCGAATCCTTGGCGTCGAAACCGGCCATGGCTTCGAGCATGATCGCGCAGTCCTGCACCGAGCGGGCCATCGGGCCTGCCTGGTCGAGCGAGCTGGCGAAAGCGACCACGCCCCAGCGCGAGCAGCGGCCATAGGTCGGCTTGATGCCGGTGGTGCCGGTGAAAGCGGCGGGCTGGCGGATCGAGCCGCCGGTATCCGTGCCGGTCGCTGCCGGGCAGAGGCGCGCGGCGAGAGCCGACGACGAACCGCCCGAGGAACCACCCGGAGCCAGCGCGGCATTGCCGCCGTCATTACGCTTCCACGGCGAGATCACGTTGCCGAAATAGCTGGTCTCGTTCGACGAGCCCATGGCGAACTGGTCGAGGTTGAGCTTGCCCAGCATGCCCGCGCCGGCATCCCACAGCTTCTGCGAGACGGTCGATTCGTACTGCGGCTTGAAGCCTTCCAGCATGTGGCTGGCGGCCGTGGTCTGCACGTCGAAAGTGGCGAACAGGTCCTTCATGCCGATCGGCACGCCGCCCATCTTGCCGAGCGCTTCGCCGCGCGCGCGCTTGGCATCGGTGGCCTGTGCGGCTTCGATCGCCTTTTCGGGCGTGGCGATGATGAAGGCGTTCAGCGCTTCCTGCGCGGCGGCGACATTGGCGTTGAAAGCAGTAGCCACTTCGACGGCGGAGAAATCGCCGTTCGCAACGCCGTCGCGAATCTGCGCGACGCCGAGTTCCGTAAGAGAGTTTGAAGTATCGGGCATTATTCGATCACCTTGGGCACGCCGAAGAAGCCGTGTTCGGCGGCGGGAGCATTGGCCAGAACGGCATCGCGCTTGTTGCCGCCGGTCAGCGGATCGGCATCGATCACGTCGTCGCGCAGGCGCAGCGTGTTGGGGATGACGGCGGTCATCGGCTCGACGTTCGAGGTATCGACTTCGCCGAGTTGCTCCACCCAGGCGAGAATGCCGTTGAGTTCGGGGACCATCGCCTCGATTTCAGCCTCGCTCACCTTGATGCGGGCAAGGCTGGCGATCTTCGCAACGGTTGCGGTATCGACCGACATGGCTTTCCTTCAGGTTTGACCGGCATGGCGCACCACGCCGGGAGATCAGTCCGGGCAGCTAGCACCCGGCCGAATTTGCTTCAAGCAGGGACGCCTCCGCGAGGAGCACGCCCCGATGCGCTATTGGCAGGCGCGTTACTGGCCGGATTGACCCGGTTGCGCCTGCTCCTGGCCTTGTTGTGCCGCGATCATCGCGTCCAGCTCGGCCTGGGTCTTGAAGTCCAGCAAAGTGACTTCGAAGACGAGATCCGAATTCGGCGGAATCGGTCCGCCGCCCTCGGCGCCGTAGGCCAGCTCCGAAGGGATCTCCAGGCGATAGCTGCCGCCGCGCTGCATCTGCACGAGACCGTCGGCGAAGCCGGGCACGACGCTTCCAACCGCCATCGGCATCTGCTCGTTCTGGTCGAACACGGTGCCGTCCTTGAGCATGCCCTTGTAGCTCACCAGCACATAGTCCTCGCGAGTGGGTTTTTCGCCCTGCCCCGCGGTCAGCGTGGTGACGGCGACCTTGCGGGCCGGCGCGGCAGCCGTTGAGCCGACAGCCGGCGCGGCCTTTTCCTGCGCGGCGGCCGGAGCCGCGGCAGGCAGGACGAAAGCCAGCGCCAGAAGCGAAGAGCCGATCTTGCGGTTCATGAAGGACGCGATCAGCGTGCCGGGCCTTCGGCGCCGGGTACGACACCGCCCGGAAGGGCGCCGCCGGGGATGGCCGCGCCGGGTGCGCCAGGAGCACCGCCGCCCTGCATCTGCTGGAGCTGCTGCATCAGGCGCTGCTGCTGTTCGATCTCGGCGCGGCTCTTGAAGTCCAGCAGCTCGATCTCGAAGTTCAGGTCCGTGTTCGCCGGGATCTGGCCTACGGCCTTGTCGCCGTAAGCAAGCTTCGCGGGGATCTCGACATCGTACTTGCCGCCGCGCTGCATCTTCACCAGCGCCTTGGAGAAGCCCGGGATCACTTCGTTGAGCGCCATCGGCACCTGCTGGGCCTGGTCGAAGACCTTACCGTCAGGCAGCGTGCCCTTGTAGTTGATGAGCACCACGTCCGCCACGGTCGGCGATTCGCCGGTGCCGGCGGTCAGCGTCTTGACATGGACCTGCGGCGGCAGGGCAGCATAGGCGACACCACCCGCGGCCAGCGCGATTGCAGCGACGCCGAGCCAGATCTTGCCCAGCGAGCCCTTTTCAATCGGCTGCAGCGGAACGCGAGTGATCTCAGTCATGGTCTAGGGCCTCGTTCGGGTTCGCCCGCCAGGAACACCTGCACGGCAGATGCACAAAGGGCGCGGATGGAAATTTCCGCGCCCTCATGGCTCAAGCCGGAGCGGCGTTCAAGCCGCAAGCCGAGCAATTTAAGATGTGCCAATCACAATCGTGTCATCACGATCCTGACTGTAGCGGCATCCTTGCGCGCGGCCCGCTCGGAAACGGGAACCATGCGCTGCCGCAACCCCGCCCACCGGGCGGGGCCGACGCCGATCTTACTTGGCGCCGTCACGCTCCATGCGCTTACGCTCCAGCTTGCGGGCGCGACGCACAGCGGCGGCCTTTTCGCGAGCGCGCTTTTCCGACGGCTTTTCGTAGTGACGGCGCAGCTTCATCTCGCGGTAGACGCCTTCACGCTGCAGCTTCTTCTTGAGCGCACGAAGAGCCTGATCGACGTTATTGTCGCGGACGAGAATCTGCATAAACCGACACACCTCACAAATCAAAAGTACGAATTCCGCATTCCGACGCGGAAGGTACCCTGAAAGAAAAACACGAATTTGCACCGAATCCCATGGCGGGGTCGGCTCGAAGTTGGGGGCCGCTAGCACTGCCAGCACCGGAAGGCAAGCAACCTTGGCCGTTTTCTTGGCCCGGATGCGCTCTCCACCGGGTTTCGAAGCCCCGATGGAGAGCACTTATACACCGATAGAAAGGATCAGGCCAGTTGATCCACGACCAGGCCCGCGGCGGAAACCGCAGCCGAGGTCGCCGCCGAAGCGGTATAGGTCGTTCCCTCGGCCTGTTGGGCCTTCAGGTTCTCCAGAAACGCCTGCACGGCTGCGAGAGTCGCGTCGGCTTCGTCGGTCTCTTCGGTATCGTCGGTCGAATCGGTTTCATCCGTTTCGTCCGTCGCCTCGGTTTCGTCGGTTTCATCGCTTTCGTCGGCTTCCTCGACGGACCCGCCGCCGGGAGGCGGACCGCCCGCGCCGCGAGGGCCACCGGGACCACCGGGGCCGCCCGGCCCGCCTGGTCCGCCGGAGCCACCTTCACCCGCTGCGCCCGCATCGCCGCCTTGCGACGGGCCTTGCGCGAACAGCGACTGCAAGGCGCTCGCCTGGTCCTCGCTGAGCGTGCCATTCTCCACCTGGTCGGAGATCAGCGAATCGATCCGATCCTTCATCTGCGAAGGCGCGAGCCGGCTGCCCGATCCGCTGGTACCGAGCGCGTCGTCGATCGAATCGAGGGCCGATTCGAGCGCCGAGGCGTCCGTATCGCTGATCGATCCATTGCCGACCGCGGTCGAGATCTTGTCGTCCATGTCCTGACGCGGATTGAAAAGAGCGCTCAGCGCGCTCGTCGACGATGAGATTTGCATTATTATGTCTCCTTGCGGAGTGGGGTCGCACCCTGGAACCTTTATAGACGACTGCCCTGCCGGACGGTTCGGACGGCGACGATTGGAAAACTGCGCATTCGCGGCTAAGGCGGCGCGATGTCCCAACCTTCCTTTCTTGCCTCCTCGCTCTTCGTGGCGTTCGGCGGCGGTCTAGGCTCCTGGCTCCGGTATCTCGCCGGGCTGGCCTGGACCACCGCCATCGGACCTGTCCGCGCCGGCGCGTTTCCCTATGGCACCCTGACCGTCAATGTCGTCGGCAGCCTTGCCATGGGCGTGCTGGCCGGCTGGCTACTGCTGCGCGGCACCGAGGGCGAGAGCGCTCGCCTGCTTGTCGGCGTCGGCGTATTAGGCGGCTTCACCACGTTTTCCTCGTTCAGCCTCGATACCATTGCCCTCGTCTCGCGCGGGCAGGTCGGTCTTGCGGCTTTCTATGTCGCGATCACGCTGATCGCAGGCTTCGCCGCGCTGTTTGCCGGTCTTTCCATCATGAAGGGAGTCGCCGCATGAGCCGCGACAATTCGGACACTGTCCGCCAATTTACCGTAGGCCGCGACGATGAAGGCGTTCGTCTCGATCGCTGGTTCAAGCGCCACTTGCCCGAAGTGGGCTTCGCCATGGTCTCGCGCTGGGCGCGAACCGGGCAGATCCGCGTCGACGGCAAGCGCGCCGATGTCGATACTCGCCTGACGCCCGGGCAGGTCCTGCGCGTACCGCCGGGCGGCGAGGCCAAGCCCGGCCTGGGCGGCTCGCGCCCGCGCCGCGAACTGACCGAGGAAGAGATCGAACGCGCCGACGCGATGGTCCTCACGCAGGACCGCGCCGCCATCGTGCTCAACAAGCCGCCGGGCCTCGCCACGCAGGGCGGTTCGGGCATGAAGGAACACGTCGACGGCCTGCTCGACGCTTATGCCGGAAAGGGTCCGCGTCCGCGCCTGGTCCACCGCCTCGACAAGGACACCTCGGGCGTTCTGCTGGTCGCCCGCACGCCGGGCAGCGCCGCGTTCTTCTCCAAGCGGTTCTCCGGTCGCACCGCGCGCAAGATCTACTGGGCGCTGGTGGTCGGCGTGCCGAGCATCAACGACGGCATGATCGAGCTGCCGCTCGCCAAGCAGCCAGGCACCGGCGGCGAGAAGATGCACGTCGATGAGGAAGGCGGCCAGTCGGCCCGCACCCGCTACCGCGTGCTCGATCGCGCCGGCAACCGCGCCGCCTGGGTGGAACTCCACCCGCTGACCGGCCGTACCCACCAGCTTCGCGTCCACATGGCCGCCATTGGCCACCCCATCGTCGGCGACGGCAAGTACGGCGGCCAGGAAGCGTTCCTCTCGGGCACGATCAGCCGCAAGATGCACCTTCATGCGCGCCGCCTGATCATCGATCACCCGGACGGCGTGCCGCTCGACGTGACCGCCCCCCTGCCCGAGCATTTCGCCAATTCGCTGGCCTCGCTCGGCTTCGACGAGAACGACGGTGCCGAATTGCCCGAAGCGCCCCCGGCGCCCGGGAAGGACGACGAGAAGCGCATGGCCAAGGCCCATGCCAAGCAGTACCGCAAGGAACGCCGCGGCGAACGACGCTCACGCCGCGACGGCAGCTCGGAACGCCCCGGTTCGCGCGGCAAGCCTTCGGGCAAGCCCGGCAGCAAGCCCGGCAGCAAGCTGGGTGCCAAGCCTGCCGGAAAGCCCGCGGGCAGGCCGGCGGCCAAGGCCGGACCCGGCGCCAAGCCCGCTTCCAGGCCCGCTTCCAAGCCCTCTGGCAAGCCCGCCGCCCGCCCCGGCGGCGCGCGTCCCTCTGCAGGTGGTCCGTCGTCGCCGCGAGGTAAGCGGTGACCACGTCCGTGAAGCTCGCCGTCTTCGATTGCGACGGCACCCTGGTCGATGGCCAGGCGCCGATCTGCGAGGCGATGGAGGCGAGCTTCGCCGAATTCGGCCTTGCCGCCCCCTCCCGCGCCCTGATCCGGCGCGCGGTGGGCCTCTCGCTGCCGCAGGCCATCCGCCAGCTGCTGCCGGAGAGCGACGAGCGCCAGCAGGACGCCATGGCCGAGGCCTACAAGGTGTCGTTCCGCCAGGCCCGCGAAGAGGGGCGCGTGTCGCAACCCCTGTTCCCCGGCATCGAGGATTGCCTGCGCACGCTCCACGCCCGCGGCTGGACGCTCGCCGTCGCTACCGGCATGTCCGATCGCGGCCTGACGCATTGCCTGGCGGCGAACGGGATTTCCGATCTCTTCGTCACGCTCCAGACCGCCGACCGGCATCCCTCCAAGCCGCATCCCGCGATGCTGGAGGAAGCCTTGATAGAGGCCGGGGCGATGCCGGAAGCTGCCGTGATGATCGGTGACACGGCCTATGACATGAAGATGGCCAAGGCCGCCGGGACCCGCGCCGTCGGCGTGGACTGGGGCTATCATCACCCGCGCGAGCTGATCGAGGCCGGCGCCGAAAAGGTCTGCGAAGCGCCGAACGAACTCATGGAGTACCTGCTGACGTGAGCGAGAAAGACCCCGCAAAGGCCCGCTTCGCCACGATCCAGCTCGTGCGCCTGTTCGGCGTAGCCTGCGTGATCGCGGGCATGGCGATCGGCGCCAACAAGCTCGCCGCGCCGCTCTGGCTCGGCTACCTGCTGATCGCCAACGGCCTTGTCGACGTCTTCGTCGTCCCCAAGATCCTCGCCCGCAAATGGCGCAGTCCGCGATGAAGCGCTTCTACAAGGAAGCCGGCGTCGGGGAGATCGATGGCCAGTGGCGCGTGCTGCTGGACGGCCGCCCCATCAGGACGGCCGGAGGCCGCGCGCAGATCGTCCCCACCCGCGCGCTGGCCGAAGCACTGGCCGCCGAATGGGCCGCGCAGGGCGAGCAGATCGACGCCCAGTCCTTCCACTTGCGCGACCTGGCCGACTTCGCGATCGACGCCGTCGCCCAGGACCGGGCGCAGACCGTGCGTGACGTGCTGCCTTATGCCGAAACCGACACGCTCTGCTATCGCGGCGATCCCGAGGACGCGCTCTACCAGCGCCAGCTGGTCTTGTGGGAGCCCCTGCTGGCGCAAGCCGAACAGCGCTACGACATCCGCTTCGCCCGCATTTCCGGCGTGCTCCACAAGCCTCAGCCGGCCGAAACGCTGGCGCGGCTGGAAACCGCCCTCGCCGCCGAGAACGACTTTGCGCTGGCGGCGCTGAAGATGCTCTCCAGCCTCGCCGCGTCGCTGGTGATCGCCATGGCGGCGATTCGGTCCGATGCCGATGCCGAGGCCCTGTGGAACGCGGCCAACCTCGAAGAGGACTGGCAGGTCGAACTCTGGGGCGAAGACTGGGAAGCCGCCGAACGCCGCGCCGCAAGGTTCGAGGCGTTCAAGCTGGCGATCCGGCTGGCCGAACTGGCGCGCGCCTGAAGCTGCACGAAAAAAGACGAAAAGCCCGCCCCGGTCGAACCGGAGCGGGCTTTTTTTATATCCTCACGCGGCAGAGCCGCCGTGCAGAAGTCGCTCTGATCAGAACTTCACGCCAAGACCGGCAAGGCCGTAGTGGCGGCTGTAGCCCTGTTCGTAGTTCGAATAGTTGTATTCGACCTTGCCGAACAGGTTGCCACCGAAGTCATGTTCAAAACCGGCGCCAAGGCGGAAACCGTCGAGGTTGACGCCGTCGCTGTCCTTGTTGACGCCGTCGTTGTACGTCACGCGCAGCCGGGCATTGGTGTAGCCACCCAGCACATAGAGCTTGGTCGTGTCACCGACGTTGGTGCCGACGCGGGCAATCGCGGAGAGATCGCGGCCGGCGCGAACGCAAAGCTTGTCCCCGGTAGCCAGGAGATCGCTTGCGCATTCCTTGGTGGTGCTGCCCGAAATGCCCGCCTGGATGCCGAAGAACAAGGCTTCGCGCACCGGGAAATCATAACCGGCGGCCACGCCGTAAGTCAGGCCTTCCGACGAGCCGCCATTGACCGAAACGCTGTCGAGACCGGTCTGAGCCTGGACATAAGCCTGCGCATTGGCGGCGACGGGCGCGGCAAAAAGGGCGGCGGCGCCAAAAAGGGCGAACTTGTTCATGGTAGCTCCTGCATTCTGTTTTACCCGGCCGTTGCGGCCGCGGAGTCCGGGCCGAATACAGCGCAGGAAAATGCTTTCAATACAGCGCACTGAACAAGTCACGTCACAGAAGTGTCATTGTGATGTTTTTACCACAACACCGGCCTCAAAAATGAAGGCCGCCTGCGGATTTCCGGAAAACAGAATATGAGAATAAAAATAAAAAGAGGCGTCTGAATTAAAATTCCAGATCGCCTCCTACTTACCTCGGCCCTGCGGCTAAATGCGACAATTACTTACAGCAATTGTCATGATTATTGAGGCGCAGCGCTCGCCCCGCCGCTTTTC
Source organism: Novosphingobium sp. PhB55 (assembly GCF_004368805.1). Lineage (NCBI taxonomy): Bacteria > Pseudomonadati > Pseudomonadota > Alphaproteobacteria > Sphingomonadales > Sphingomonadaceae > Novosphingobium > Novosphingobium sp. PhB55. The sequence continues at coordinate 886,449 of NZ_SODQ01000001.1, forward strand.
ACCCAGGTGGCGACCTGGTTGGCAACGTCATTCGCCGCCTTGTTGAGCGCCGGACCGACCGAGGCTGCTTCGGCCTTCACGCCCGGCACGATCGCCTCGAACCGCCGGGTTACGAGCGGGCCGCTGCGCTCGGTGCGGATCGCGTCGAAACGCACGATGACCGATGACGTGGGGACGTCATAGCCCATCTGCAGCAGCCTTCCGCCGATCAGCGTCTTGCCGGTGACCTCGAAATCGCCGCCTTCGACGACGAGCTGGCCGGTCTGGGCCCGCAAGGTCTCTGCCAGAAGCGAGCGGAACTGGCGGCTCGGCTTTTCAATCCACCAGCCGTCCTTGAGATAGGACAGGGTCGATCCGTCCACCCTCACCGGCACGCGCAGCACGTCCAGGCTGCGATCGGCTTCGGGATCGAGCACGACGATGGCCTCGGAAATCTGCCCGGTGGCCTGCGAACCGGCCGGCGCGGTCTGGTCCGGCGTCAGCCGCAGCAGCAGGTCGGGGGCCTTGGGCGCCAGGCTGATGCAGCCCGAAAGCGCCAGGGCTGCCGCGGCTGCAAGCGCGCCGCCGAGGATCGGGGTCTTGTGCCGGAGCTTCATCGCGGTTCCCATCTTCATTCTCGGTTCGTGCAGGCGCATGGATCGCCCGTTCATGGCTTGTAAGTGGGCAGCTTCTGCCCCTTGATGAGCGCGCCTGCACCCTGCTCGTCGATCTTTTCCGTCACGTTGCGCAGCGCCTTGCTGGTGGCGCGCAAGTCACGGATCGCAGCTTCGGCGGCGGGAAGCGTCTGCTGCGAGACCTGATCGAAAGCCGGCTGCGCATGCTGCAGGGTCTGGTCCAGCGTCTCCATCGACTTCTGCGCCGCGCCCAGCGTGTTGCGGAGCTGCTCGGCCAGCGAATTGCCCTGATCGCCCAGAAGACTGTCGGCCTTGCCGGCCACGCCTTCGAACGCGGTCAGCGTGCGGGTCGCCTGGTTGAGCGTGCCCTGAAGTTCGGCCAGGGTCTGCTTCACTTGCGGCGTCGCCGACGAAAGATCCTTGGTCATCTTGTCGGTGTTCTTGAGAATACCGGTGATCGACCGGCGGTTCTCTTCCGAGAGGAGCAAGTTGAGGTTTTCGGTCAGCGTTGCCAGGCGCTCCAGCAACAGCGGAGCGTTCGACAGGATTTCACCCAGGCCGCCGCGCTTGGTGGGGATGACCGGCACGCCTTCCGGACCCGGCTCGGTCAACAGCGGCGCATCCTTCACGGCGCCTTCGAGCTGGATATCGGCAACGCCGGTGAAGCTGCCCTGGATCGTGGCGGTGGTGCCGACGGTGACGGGCACTTTCTTGTCCACCTTCACCCGCACGCGGATGAAGCTGGGATCCTGCGGCCACAGCTCGATTTCCTTGATCTGCCCTACCGGCACGCCCGCGTAATCGACGCCCGACCCCTTGGCGAGGCCATCCACCGATTGCTTGAAGAAGATGTCGTATTCGTTGCGCGCACCATCGTTCAGACGCGCAATCCAGATGATGAACGCCGCCAGGGTCGCCAGAAGGACCAGCGTGACGGCTCCGACCCAGATATGATTGGCCCGTGTTTCCATGCTGATTACCCTATGCCCCGCGTCCGTTGATATCGCGCCCGTTGCTGCTGTCCACGGCCGGTCCTTCGGGAGGGGAACCGTCCTGCGCGACAAGCGCGTCGTCGTTCATCGAAATCTCGTCTTTCGCGCCCAGCGCGGCACGGCCGCGCGGGCCGTTGAAATATTCCTGGATCCAGGGGTGATCGAGCGCCAGCAATTCCGGGATCGTGCCCACGGCGATCACCTGCTTGTCCGCCAGCACCGCCACGCGATCGCAAATGGCGTGAAGCGTGTCGAGATCGTGAGTGATGAGGAATACCGTCAGCCCGAGCGTCTCCTTCAACCCGCGCGTCAGCCGGTCGAAAGCGGCGGCACCGATCGGGTCGAGGCCGGCGGTCGGCTCGTCCAGAAACAGAAGTTCGGGATCGAGCGCCAGCGCCCGCGCCAGGCCTGCACGCTTGCGCATGCCGCCCGAAAGCTCGTTGGGATACTTGTAAGCGGATTCTTCCGACAGGCCGGCGAGCCGGACCTTGAAGCGCGCGATATCGCCGCGCATCTGGTCGGTGATTTCAGGATAGAACTGCTTGAGCGGCACTTCCACGTTCTCACCCACGGTCAGGGTCGAGAACAAGGCGCCGCCCTGGAACAGCACGCCCCACCGGGAGCGCAAGTCGCGGCCTTCCTCATCGGTGGAATCGCCCATGTGGTGACCGAGCACGGTGATCTCGCCCGATTCCGGCTGCTGAAGCCCGATGATCGAGCGCATCAACACCGATTTGCCGGTGCCCGATCCGCCGACGACGCCCAGAATCTCACCCCTGCGGACCTTGAGCGAGAGATTCTCGTGAATGACGTGATCGCCGAAGGCATTGCGCAGCCCCTCGACCACGATCGGGAATTTCTCATCGGGATCGGCGGCGGTTTCCGCCGGTTCCGCCTGAAGGCTTTCGCTTTCGATCATTGCCAGCCGATCTTGGTGAAGAAGATCGCGAAGAAGGCGTCGAGCACGATCACGGTGAAGATCGCCGTGACCACCGCCTGGGTGGTGCGCGCGCCCACTTCCTCGGCGTTCGAGGTCACCTGCATCCCCTGATAGCAGCCTGCCAGGGCGACGATCAGCGCAAACACGGGAGCCTTGAGCAGGCCCACCCAAACGTCAGTGATCGGCACGACTTCCTGAGTGCGCTGAAGGAAGGTCCAGAACGGAATATCGAGCGCGAAATTCGCGATGAAGGCGCCGCCGATGATCGCCAGCACCGTGGAATAGAAGCCGAGCAGCGGCATCATCAGCATCGCCGCCAGCACGCGCGGAACCACCAGCGCCTGCATCGGCGAGACGCCGATGGTGCGCATGGCGTCCACTTCCTCGGTCAGCTTCATCGTGCCGATTTGCGCCGCGAAGGCCGAGCCCGAGCGCCCCGCGACCATGATCGCGGTCATCAAGATGCCCAGTTCGCGCATCGCGAGCCGGCCGGTGAGGTTGATCGTGTAGATTTCGGCGCCGAACTGCGCCAGCTGCACCGCGCCCTGCTGGGCGATGACGATGCCGATGAGAAAGCTCATCAACCCGACGATCCACAGCGAGTTGACGCCCACATGCTGCATGTGATGCACCAGCGCCGTGCCCCGAAGCCGCGAGGGGTGCCGGATCGCCGCGCCGAGCGCCGAGATCAGCTCCCCCAGGAAGCCGACAGAGCGGACCAGCCCGTGCCCCCAGCCGACCACGAGATCACCGAGTTCGCCCACCGTGCGGACCAGAAGAGGCCGTTCCGGCTCGATCTCAGGCTGTTCGTCGGGGACGCGGCCGATCGCCGCGAACAGGTGCTTGGCCTGGTCGCTTTCGCCCACGACTTCAAGGTTATGCTCGCTTGCATAGCGGCAGACGAGCCAGGCGCCGGTGGTGTCGATATCGGTGACGCCGGACATGTCGATCCGGTCGAACGGGCCGTGCAAGGCGGCCAGCTTATGGTCGAGATTACCCAGGGAATGGACGCGCAACGGCCCCTTTAGCGCCACAGTCTGGACGCCGTCCTGGTCGCTTTCCGACAGAGTGAATTCAGCCCATTCCCGCATGTGTGCTCGTATTGGGGGAAAATGCCTGTACCGGCAAGGGGTTCCCCCGGCGCGGCGAATTGTTCATTTCGCAATCGCAACCGTATTGGAGCCATCCTTTATGCACGTCCCGCGACTATGGCGGAATCCCGTGTTGGCGGCACTTGCGAATGACGCCCCGCACTGGCAAAGCGCGGCGCCATGACCGACACTCCAGAAGCCTCCCCCGAAACCGCGCCCGAAGCCGCGCTGGACAAGACTTTCGACCCCGCCCAGATCGAGGCGAAGTGGTACCAGCACTGGGAAGGCGAAGGCCTTTTCCGCCCCGAGCGTCCTGACGCGCAGCCGTTCACCATCGTGAACCCGCCGCCGAACGTCACCGGATCGCTCCACATCGGCCACGCGCTGGACAATACGCTGCAGGACATCGTGATCCGTCACGAGCGCCTGAAGGGCAAGGACGCGCTCTGGGTGGTCGGCACCGACCATGCCGGCATCGCCACCCAGATGGTGGTCGAGCGCCAGATGGAGGCCAAGCAGGACAAGCGCGCCAATTACACGCGTGGGCAGTTCATCGAGAAGGTCTGGGAATGGAAGGCCGAATCCGGCGGCACCATCACCGGCCAGCTGCGCCGCCTGGGCTGCTCGATGGACTGGAGCCGCGAGCAGTTCACGATGGACCCGCACTTCACCAAGGCCGTGGTCAAGGTCTTCGTGGATCTGCACAAGCAGGGCCTGATCTACCGCGACAAGCGCCTGGTGAACTGGGATCCCAAGTTCCGCACCGCCATTTCCGACCTTGAGGTCGAAACGCGCGAGACCAACGGCCACTTCTGGCACATCAAGTATCCGCTTTCGGACGGATCGGGCCACATCCACGTCGCCACCACCCGCCCCGAGACGATGCTGGCCGACATGGCCGTCGCGGTGAACCCGGAGGACGCGCGCTACAAGGAACTGCTGGCGCGCGGCGCCACCGTCACCCTGCCGCTCACCGGCCGCGAAATCCCCATCGTGGCGGACGAGCACGCCGATCCCGAACTGGGCTCGGGCGCGGTAAAGATCACCCCGGGTCATGATTTCAACGACTTCGAGGTGGGCAAGCGCGCGGGCTTCAAGGCCGGCGACATGCTCAACATGCTCGATGCCGATGCCAAGGTCTGCCAGACGCAGGACGGCCTCGTCCCCGCGCAGTTCATCGGCATGGACCGGTTCGAAGCGCGCAAGGCGATCGTCGCGTTCCTGGAGGACGACGGCCTGCTCGAAAAGGTCGAGGATCGCGTGATCCAGACGCCTTACGGCGACCGCAGCGGCGTCGTCATCGAACCCTGGTTGACCGACCAGTGGTACGTCGATGCGCAAACCCTTGCCGGCCCGCCGATGGAAGCCGTCCGCTCCGGCGCGATCGAGATCGTTCCGAAGACCTGGGAAAAGACCTTCTTCAACTGGATGGAAAACATCCAGCCCTGGTGCGTGTCCCGCCAGCTCTGGTGGGGCCACCGGATCCCGGCGTGGTATTCGGAAGAGGGCGAAATCTTCGTTGCCGAAACCGAGGAAGAGGCACAGGCGCAGGCCGGCAACAAGAAGCTGACCCGCGACAACGATGTGCTGGATACCTGGTTCTCCTCCGCGCTCTGGCCTTTCGCCACGCTCGGCTGGCCTGATGAAGACGCGCCGCTGCTGAAGAAGCACTACCCGAACGACCTGCTCGTCTCCGGCTTCGACATCCTGTTCTTCTGGGATGCACGCATGGCGATGCAGGGCATCCACTTCATGAAGGAAGTGCCGTGGAAGCGGCTCTACCTCCACGGCCTCGTCCGCGCCGCCGATGGCCAGAAGATGTCGAAGTCCAAGGGCAACGTGGTCGATCCGCTGGGCCTGATCGACCAGTACGGCGCCGACGCGCTGCGCTTCTTCATGGCTGCCATGGAGAGCCAGGGCCGCGACGTGAAGATGGATGAAAAGCGCGTCGAAGGTTACCGCAACTTCGCCACGAAGCTGTGGAACGCCGCGCGTTTCTGCCAGTCCAACGGCATCGTCGCCAGCACCTCCGTCGCCGCCCCCAAGGCGACCACGGCGGTCAACAAGTGGATCATCGGCGAAGTCGTCGAAACCGTCGCCGCGCTGGACAAGGCCATGGCGGACTTGCGCTTCGACGCGGCTGCCAACGCGATCTACCACTTCGTCTGGAACCAGTTCTGCGACTGGTACATCGAGCTCATCAAGGGCAGCTTCGATGACGAGACCAAGGCCGTCGCCGGCTGGGTGCTCGATCAGATCCTGGTCATGCTCCACCCCTTCATGCCCTTCGTTACCGAAGAGCTGTGGAGCAAGATGGGCGCGCGTGAGACCGACCTGATCGTCGCCGCATGGCCCGCGCCGGACGCTGCAGTGGATGCCGAGGCCAAGGCTGAAGTCGAATGGCTGATCGCGCTGATCGGCAACCTTCGCGGCGCCAAGTCCGAACTCGGCATTGCTCCCGGTGCACGCCTCACCGCCTACGTCGCCGATCCTTCGGACGCGACCCGCGCGGTGATCGGCCGCAACGGCACCGCGATCGACCGTCTGGCCCGTCTGGATGCGATCCACTTCGAGGCTGCCCCCGCCGGTGCCGCCATGCAGGTGGGCGCGGGCGATGCGACCCTGGCGATCCCGCTGGAAGGCGTGATCGACATTGCGGCGGAAAAGGCGCGCCTCGAAAAGGCCATGGCCGCCTCGGTCAAGGAGCGGGATTCGCTCGACAAGCGTCTGGGCAATCCGGCCTTCGTCGAGAAGGCCAAGCCCGAGGCCATCGACAAGGCGCGTGCGGATCAAGCGCACCATTCGGCCGAGGCGGAGCGTCTGGCTGCGGCGCTGGCGCGGCTGGGATAAGAAAAGGGAAACGCAGGGGTTAACACCCCTGCACCCCGATACTGTAGAGGTCTCGCGCGCAGACACGCCGTGCTCACCTTGCCGCCGCAGGCTATTTGTCTCCCGGCTCACAGTGGGCGCAAAACGGCCAGGCAGGTCAAGACCTCGACATTCCGAGGGCCTGGGGGATCATCCCCCAGGACTTCTCTCTTTTTTCGTTTTCCAACCCACGCATCTGACACTTTCGCGCGCGTGATCACCCTGCCCCCTTGCACGCAATCAGCCGCGAGATGACACCTCTCGACAGAAGGTGACATTTTCTCCCCTGGACCGTGTAAACTGTGTCAACCACGCTCCATCAAACTGCATTCGAGAATACCCGTGACGCTTGCCCTTGCCACCACCACTCCCGGCGAACCCGAAGTATTCGCCTCGCTTCAGGGCGAAGGCGCCAGCATGGGGCGGCCGAGCACTTTCGTGCGGCTGTCGCGGTGCAACCTTGCCTGCCAGTGGTGCGACACCGCCTACACCTGGCGCTTCACCGGCGATAACCGCTTCCATCGGGACGAGCTTGCGTTCGAGCGAAAGGCCAACCAGGTCATGGCCGAAGAAGCCGACGTGGCGCGCATGGTGGCCGACCTTCCGCCCGACCGGCTCGTCATCACCGGCGGCGAGCCGCTGCTTCAAGGCGCGCAACTGGCGCGGATGCTGGCAGCGCTCGATGAGGCGCGACCGGGGATGCATGTCGAGATCGAGACGAACGGCTCGGTCGCGCCGCATGCCAGCCTCGACGCACGGGTGCAGCAGTACAACGTCAGCCCCAAGCTCTCGCACAGCGGCAATCCTGCAGAACTGGCTCTGGTACCCGAGCGGCTCGATGCCTGGGCGGCCGATCCGCGCGCGTACTTCAAGTTCGTTGTGGCGGAACCTGCCGACGTGGCCGAAGTCCGCGCGCTCCAGGAACGCCACGCGATCCCCGCCGAGCGGATATTCCTGATGCCGGAGGGTCGCTCCAGCGATGTCATCCGGCAGAGGTCGGGATGGCTCTCGGATTTATGCACGCAGGAAGGCTATCGCTTCACGGACCGGCTGCACATACACATCTGGGGCGATACGCGGGGAACTTGAGGGGCATATGAACGAGGCATCACCGATTCCGCACGGGGAAACCGAACCCGAGGAGGGACAGCCCCCCCGGCAAATGGAGCGGATGAAGGGCGACCTCACGCAGGGACCGATCCTGAAGACGCTGATGGTCTTCTCGGTGCCGATGCTGATTTCCAACGTGCTCCAGACGCTGAACGGGTCGGTCAACGCGATCTGGGTCGGGCGCTTGCTGGGCGAGGCCGCGCTGGCGGCAACGGCCAATGCCAACGTCATCATGTTCCTGCTCTTCGCGCTGGTGTTCGGCTTCGGCATGGCCACGACGGTGCGCGTGGGCCAGCATTTCGGCGCGCGCGACATCGACGCGGCGCGGCGCACGTTCGGCTCCGGCCTGGGCTTCTGTCTCGTTCTCTCGGGGCTTTGCGGCATCGGCGGCTGGTTCGGGGCGGATGCCCTGCTCCATTCGCTCGGCACGCCCGAGGCCAGCCGGGTCGAGGCGCTCGCCTACTTGCGGGTGATCTTCGTGACGATCCCGCTCGGCTCGATGTCGATGATGGTCTCCATGGGCATGCGCGGCGCGGGCGATTCCAAGACGCCGCTCTACGCCATGATCCTGACGGTCGCGCTCGACATCGTGCTCAATCCGCTGCTCATCATCGGGCCCGGCCCGATCCCCACGCTGGGTATCGCCGGCTCGGCCATGGCCACGGCCTTCGCGAACTTCGCCGGGCTGGTCTACCAGCTCTGGCGCATCTACCGGCAGGACCTGCCGATGCGCCTGCGCGGGCCGGAACTGGGCTATCTCGTGCCGCGCGGCCCCGAACTGGCCTATGTGATCGTCAAGGGCCTGCCGATGGGCGCCCAGATGCTGCTGGTGTCCTCCGCCGGCCTCATCATGGTAAGCCTCGTCAACCGCGAGGGGCTGGACGCCGCGGCGGCCTACGGGGCCTCGCTGCAATTGTGGAACTACCTCCAGATGCCCGCTTTCGCGATCGGCTCGGCGGTGAGCGCCATGGTCGCGCAGTCGCTCGGCGCGGGCGACCATGGCCGTGTCGGCAAAGTGACCGAAGTGGGCCTCGTCACCAACCTGGCGCTCTCGACCCTGGTGGCGGCGCTGATCGTGCTGCTCGACCGTCCGCTGCTGGCATTGTTCCTGGGCGGAGACAGCCCGGCCATGCCGATCGCCCGGCACATTCAGCTGGTCTGCACGGCCAGCTTCGTGATCGTGTCGATCACGATGATCCTCACCGGCACGATGCGCGCCTATGGCGCCGTGGTGGCGCCGCTCGTGATCATGTTCCTGGGTCTCTATCCGGGACGTCTGGGCTTCTACTGGCTCGCCTATCCGGTCATCGGCAGCGACGCGGTGTGGTGGTCCTATCCCGTCGGTTCGGCCCTGACCGTAGCTCTGACGATCGGCTACTACCGCTGGGGCAAGTGGCGCGCGGCGTTCAAGGCCTGACCGCGCGCACCGGCTTCTCCGCGGTTTTGCTTATCTGCCCTGGGCCCGCCAGCGCTGGACCGTGCGGAGCACCATCTCCTCCTCGCCGCCGGATTGGCTCCAGAGCTCGATGAACGAGGGATCGGCGGACGCCGGGCGGCGGAATTCCTCCAGATCGTCGAACGAGGCGCGGATCGGGATCGCCACGCCCTCGCCGCAGATCACGCATTCGCGGTTGCGCAGCGCCGGGATGGAATCGAGGAAACCCCGCGCGCCTTCAGGCATGGCCGCGCGGACGAAAGCCTGATCGCGGTCGTTGTTGAGACGCATCGAGATGATCGTGCCGCACTGCGAGAGCACGCCCTCGGCAAGGTCGGACGGCCGCTGCGTGATGAGGCCCAGCGAAATGCCGTACTTTCGGCCCTCCTTGGCGATGCGCGAAAGGATGCGGCCGACCGACGAACCGTCGGCGTTCTTCTCGTTCGGAACGTAGCGGTGCGCTTCCTCGCAGACGAGCAGGATCGGCCGCGTCTTCTCCTCCCGCGCCCAGACGGCGAAGTCGAAGACCATGCGGCTGAGCACGGCCACCACGGTGCTGGTGATGTCGGACGGCACGCCGGACACGTCGATGATCGAGATCGGCCGCCCGCGCGAAGGCAGGCGAAACAGCTGCGAGACGAACTCGGCCATCGTGTCGCCCACCAGCATGCCCGAGAACATGAACTGGTAGCGCGGATCGCCCTTCAATTCGTCGAGCTTGTTGCGCAGCCGCATGTAGGGCGCGCTGGAGTGGCCCTTGTCGAGCTTGCCCATGTGGTTGTTCAGGATGTTGGACAAGTCGGAGAGCAGATAGGGAATCGGCGAATCGACGGTGATCTTGCCGATCTGCTCCGCCAGGCGGTTCCTCGCCCGCGCCTCCAGCAGGCACTTGCCCAGGATCTCGCAATCCAGCTGCCGCTCATCGCCGCGCGTGGTGACCAGGACCTCGCAATGTTCCTCGAAGTTCATCAGCCAATAGGGCATCTGCAGGTTCGAGACGTCGAGGATCACCCCGGTGTTGCGGAAGGCGGCAGCATATTCGCCGTGGGGATCGACCATGATGATATGGCCTTCCGGCGCCTGTTCGCAGATCCGGTGGAGGATCAGCGCGGTGCTCGTAGACTTGCCGGTGCCGGTCGAACCCAGCAGCGCGAAGTGCTTGCCGAGCAGGGCGTCGATGTAGAGCCCGGCGCGAATGTCCTTGGTGGGATAGACGGTGCCGATCTGAACCGCCTGCCGCCCGTCGCTGGCATAGACCTGGCGCAAGTCGTCCGTGTCGGCCGGGTAGACCAGCGCGCCGGGCGTCGGATAGCGCGTGACGCCGCGGCGAAATCCGTGGATGCGACCCGTCAGGCGTTCCTCCAGCCCTTCGCCCAGGAAGTCGGCCTCGGCGACGATGCCGCCGGGGACGGTGGCGTCGCTCTTCTGGTTGCGGATGCTGGCGAGCAACCAGCCTCGGCCCACCCGGACCTTGACCTGGCTGCCGACTTGTCCCGACATGGCGATCGAAGGGTCGACGTGCTGCGCGGCATCGTTGAGGCGCGCCAGATCGAAGGCGATGCGGGCGCCGGCACCGGAAATCTCCAGGATCACGCCGATCGGCTCACGCCCCTCTTCACCGCCCACCCGGGGGTGCGAGGCCGTCGCAGGATCGAAGCCGTCCATTCGCATCTCGTTCATTGAGCCCTCGAAACAAGCGTTTTCGTTCGAAAGCGCTAGTTCGGCGCAGTTAATTTCCGCCTAAGAGGAGCCGGCGATGCTGCCTAGCGGAGGGCGAAAAGCCGTCCGGCAAGCCAGCCCATGCCCACCGAAACGAGGACCGCCAAGAGGCCATAAGCAAAGCCGTAGTTTTCCGAGAAGTTGGCGATCGCCCTTTCGAAGCCAAGCTTGCGCACCTGGACCTGGCTGCTGGCCGAAGCGACCACCCGCCCCCGCGAAATGGCATAAGTCTCCGCCGTATAGGTGCCGATGGGCACTTGCGAGGGCAGCCGGATGCGCGCCTGATAGAGCACTTGCTCACTCACTTTCACGCCGCCCTCCTCATCGCGATAGAGGCCGTTACGGCGATTGAGATCGACCAGGCCGTCGGAAAAGCGCGCCTGCTCGGTGGGATCGATGGCCCCGATCGGCGAGAGTTGCAGCCACTTGAGGCCGAGTTCGTAGATCGCGGCCGTCTTGTCGTCGACGATGTCCTTGATCGGCCGGGTCGACGCCAGGCCGTAGTAGGAGGGGGCGGAACGCAATTCCGTGCTGTCCGCATTGATCCAGATGCCGGCGACTTTCTGCTTTTCGCGCAGGACGATGGACTGGGTCGGTCCCTTGAGCACGACCACGATGTCGTAATCCTGCGCGGCGCGGGAGCCTTCCGGCGTGAGGATCGCGCCGAACAGCAGCAATTCGGTGCCGGTGAAGCCTTGCCGCAGGTCCACTTCGTGCTGGGACACCTCGGGAACCAGGATCGGATCGCGCGCGCCGCCGAGCGCCATGGCCGCGGCAAGCGCGAGAAACGGGGCCAGCCCGCGCTTCACAGCGGGGCGACCGTGTATATCTCGTCCGGACGATAGCCCAGCCCGATCGCCATGCGCCCCGCGACCAGCAGCACGATGATCGCCAGGACGAGGCGCAGCTTCACCGGGCTCGCCTTCTGGGCGAATTGCGCGCCGAGTTGCGCGCCCGTGACGGATCCCAGCAGCAGCAGCGAGGCAAGCACGATGTCGACCGCATGGGTGGTCATCGAATGCATCATCGTCGTCGCCATGGTGACGAACAGGATCTGGTAGAGCGAAGTGCCGACCACGACATTGGCACTCATGCCGAGGATATAGAGCATCGCCGGCACGAGGATGAAGCCGCCGCCCACGCCCATCAGCATCGTCAGGATGCCGGTGCCCATGCCGAGCAACAACGGGGCAAGCGGCGAGATGTAAAGCCCGGAGCGGTAGAAGCGCCAGCGCAGCGGCAGGCTGGCGACCATCGGGTGATGGCGGCGCTTGCGGGCCGCGATGGGCACCCCGGATCGCTCCGCACGGATCGTCTGGATGCTCTCCTTGGCCATCAGTCCGCCGATCGAGCCGAGCATCAGCACGTAGAGGATATTGATGACCGTATCGATCTGCCCCAGCCGCTGCAGCAGGCTGAACAGCGCCGCGCCGATGCCGGTGCCGATGATGCCGCCGGCCACCATGACCGTGCCCATGTGGTAATCCACCCCGCCCCGCCGGGTATGCGCGAACACGCCGGAGACGCTGGCGCCGGTCACCTGGCTGGCCGCGGAAGCGGCGGCCACGGTCGGCGGGATCCCGTAGAAGATCATCAACGGCGTGGTGAGGAAGCCGCCGCCCACGCCGAACATGCCCGAAAGCAGGCCGGTGATCGCCCCCAGGCCAACGATGATGAGACCGTTGACGGAGAGGTTGGCTATGGGGAGGTAGACATCCATTCCACCCCTCTCGCTACCGCAGCATCCGCCGCTAGGAAAGCCGGGAATCAGAAACCTGCGGATAGAGTGACGGCAGGCCCCGAGCCGGGATCGGCATCGCCGGCGATCCGGAACCGCCAGTCGACGGCAACCCTTCCGAATGCCCCGCGTCCCAGCGGCACGGCAAACGTCGCGCTCGGTCCGGCATCGAGCCGTCCGGCACCTTTTTGCACGCCGCCCCAGGCGCCTCCGCCCAGGCGTCCTTCCAGGCGCCCTACCGAGAACAGCCCGTGGTCGGCGCGAAACTGTCCGTCAGCAAAAGGCGTTGCGAACGTGCCGCCGACATAGCCCGCCTGCCCGTAGGCCTCCCCCCGCCAGCCTTGCGGCAAAGGAAATGGCGGAAGCTCGGTGATAGCCATGGCCGCCGGCTGGAAACGGTGCGCGCCCCCCTGCTCCGTCAATCTGGCCTCGAGTGCGGCGATGACCGGCAGCTTCGGGAAAGGCCGGGCGGAAAAGCCCAGCGCGCCGGCGGTTTCGCGCATGACCGAACTAAGCGTCGTGGTCGTGCGCATGTAGCCCGTGAGGCGCCGCGGATCGTCCAGCGACAGGCGATAGCGCAGCACCGCGCCGGTCTGGCTGGCACCATAGGTCGCCGGCAGCGCGCCGTTGGTGATCCCTCCTGCTCCATTATGCCGAAGCAGCGCCCAGGAATCTCCGGACCAGCGCTTGGGGAACGGCCTCGGTCCCGCGACAGGGGTTACGCTCGATGGCGGACCCGGCTGGGCCGCAAGCTGCCATAGTGGCGGCAGGCCCGAAGGCATGCGCGACCCTGCTGCCGTGCCGGACACGAAACGGGCCGGCGTGACATCGAAGCCACGCGCGCTCCACTCCGGCTCGCCGGGCAGGCCGCTTATCCCATACTGCATCGGGAGATCCTGACTCGGAGGAAAAGCCGCCGGCGCCCGACTCGCTACTCCGTAACCCGGGCCGTTCACCCATACCGGCACGCGCACGAATACGGGATAGGGCTGGCTCGTCCTTGCCGGCATGGCATAACCCGGCCCGGCCATGCCCCGCTCCATCGCCAGGTATTCCAGGGGCGGATAGAGCCCCGAGCCGGGCGGCGACAGGGGGCCTTCAAGGGCATCATCGCTGCCGTTGCCAGCGAGGCCTTGTCCCCCGCCGGTTGCGACCGGAGAAGCATGAACGATGTCCGCCTCGATCGGCAAAGGACTTTGCCAGGTTGAAATCCGGCCGCCCATCCAGCCTGCCAGCACTGCCAGCAAGGCCACGAGCGGCTGTCCGCGAAAGGGCTGTGTCAGGCTCATGCTGCCGCCACTCCGCCAAGCGAGGCCGGGTGCGCATCGTGCCGGGTCTTGTCCCAGGTGACCTCGCCGCCCCTCAGCGTGCGGATGTAGGAGGCCAAGGCATCACGCCCGGCCATGATCGCGATGTAATTGGCCACCGGAATGCGCAAGATGGCGCGGAAACCTTCGGCAACCCCATATTCGCGGGTCGTGAGTGCGGCGCGCACCACGCTGCGCCACACCAGGCTGAACAGACCGACCGCGATCATCCAGGCCAGCATCGGCGGCGGCTTCGTGGCGGTTTCCCAGCCCAGGATCCGCGGAACCCCCAGGATGCCCTCGACCAGGATGAGGGCGTAGCTGCTGGCGAGTACGATTGCGGTGAGAGGCCCGCGCCGGTCGCGGAGCGCCATCCAGGTATCCGCCGAACTGCCTTCCCAGCCAAGCCTTTCCCAGCTCTGGAAGGCGATGCCGTGGATCCAGCGCGTCTTCTGCCGGATCGATTCGCGGAACCGGGCCGGGAAATAGGCCCGCGTCGCGACGAGTTCCCCTTGCTCGTCCCGCACGCGAAGGAAGCGAGAGCGCCCGCCTTCGCGCGATACCAGAACGCCCAGTTCGTAATCCTCGGTGAGACATTCCGCCGCGAACGGGCCCGGATTGCCTTCGGCCAGGCGGCCTTGCGCGATCCGCTCCAGCATGTCGCGGCCGAATCCGCAGCCTACTCCTGCTGCCGGAATCGCCGCCCCCAAGGCATCGCGGACGACCAGCGACTTGGTATGAGCTTCGGTGAACTCGTCGAGATAGTGGCCGCCCACCCAGCGCGATGCCGCCTGCGGCTCCGGCCGTACCGGAATCTGCACGAAGTCCGCCGAAGCCAGACCGGCATCGACCACGGCCAATTCGGCAGCATGGACCATGTCTTCGGCGTCGTGAAGAATGACGCAGCGATAGGCCCGGCCGCTCTGGCGTTCATCGTCGCAAAGCGCGCGGTAGAGCCGGTTCAGACAATCCGCCTTGGTGGTGGGTCCGGCGCGTTCATGGATGATCGCCCGAACGCGCGCGTCCGTGCCCGCGCCCTCCATCGCTGCGCCGACAGTGGCGGCATCGTTGCCGTAGCAACCGACATAGAGCGTGAAATCGTCCTGCCGCCAGGCGGACAAGGCATGGCGGATCGTATGGCCGATCACCTGGTCTTCCTGCCAGGCGGCAATGAAGATCGCCGCCTTGCCCCGCAGCGGCGCGCGGGCAGCGTCGCCCGTGATGCGCTGCGTCCGTGCCCGCCCCGTCATGCGGAACCATAGCCAGCAGCAATCGACCGCCACTTCGTCGAGAGTGCCGATGAGCACCCAGAAACCGGCGAAGAGCAAAAGCTCCTGCTCGATCATAAGCAGGCCTGAAAGCGCCTGCCGAACAAGTTCAACCAATCCCATGTTAGCCCCCGCTGGAGATCGGAATTAATCCCTGTCCCGGCTGTCGGAGGCACTGTCGCCAACCGATTCCCAAGACTTCCGTTGCGGGGCGGGAGGTATGTCCGGCGCCAGCGGCACACCAATGAACAAGCGTCTATTTCACAAAGTTAACTAACTTTTCGGGAACCCGTCCGAAAAGCCGCCGGGCGTTGCCCAATGCACTGAGCGAGCGTAGCCCGCACCCGGCGGGGTCGGGTTTACCAGCTGCCGATGTTCGGCATCGATGCCCAGGGCTCGGCGGGATCGAGACGGCCGTCCTGCAGCAGCTCGACCGAAATGCCGTCCGGCGTACGGATGAAGGCCATGTGGCCATCGCGCGGCGGGCGGTTGATCGTCACGCCGGCATCGGCCAGCGTCTGGCAGGTCGCGTAGATATCATCGACCTGGAAGGCGAGATGGCCGAAATTGCGGCCGCCCTCGTACTGCTCGAACGAGCCGTCCTCGGCCGGCCAGTTATAGGTCAGCTCCACTTCGGACTCCTCGCCCGGCACGGCAAGATAGATCAGCGTGAACCGGCCCTGCTCACTCGAAAAGCGGCGGGTTTCCTGCAGGCCGATCAATTCGAAGAAGCGGATCGTCGCGTCCGGATCGGTCACGCGGATCATGGTGTGGAGGTACTTGGTCACGGAGATTCCTTCAACTTATCGCATATGAAAAACGGTTCATCGCGGATACACACCTGTTCGGCCATGCTCCGCGAGACTTCAGGGAGAAGCCGCGATGCCTGACACTAGCCCATCCGACCCTCGCCACTCCACCTCCTTATTACGCGATCCTGTCGTCAGGGGCTGGCTGGCCGCCTCCACGATCCTGGCCATCGGGCTGGTGGCCGGCGGCTATCTCCTTGGCGACGGCGTGAAGCGCGCGCACCGGGCGGATCGCTCGGTGACGGTTCGCGGGCTGGCGGAGCGCGACGTCACGGCCGACCTTGCGACCTGGACGATCGCCTATTCCGCTTCCGCCGGCGACCTTTCGACGGCGCAATCGGGCGTCGAGAACGATACGCGGGCGATAGAGACGTTCTTCCGCGAACTCGGATTCCCTGCCGATGCGCTGCAGCCGACCGGGGCCAACGTGCAGCAGAGCAAGGACAATGGCGTCGTCACTTTCACTGTCCGCCAGCGCGTCACCTTGCGCACGCAGGACGTGAAGCGCGCGCAATCGGCGGTGAGGCGTCAGTTCGAACTGGTGCGGCGCGGGGTCATCCTGGAGGAAGGTTCGGGCATGGCCTTCACTTTCACCCGCCTCAACGACATCAAGCCGCCGATGGTCGCTGCTGCTACCCGCGATGCACGGGCGGCTGCCGAACAGTTCGCGCAGGACAGCGGCGCCCAGGTCGGCGCCATCAAGAGCGCGACCCAGGGCTATTTCACCATCGAAGCGCGCGACGGCGATTCGGGTGGTGGCTGGGGCGTGTCCGATACGCCCTACAAGAAGGTGCGCGTGGTCACGACCGTGGACTTCTATCTCAAGTAGGGGCAAGCCCCGCCCGGATCGCTCCGGGCGGGTCCTCCTGCAAAACGCTTGTCGATCAGAACGAGGCAGTAAGCGTGCCCACCACGGTGTCGTCCGTATAGCTGTCGACCGAGACGCCGCTGACGCCGACATAGCTGATGCTGGCGGAAAGCGGGCCAAACAGCGTCATCGAGGCGCCGATCGAATAGTCGATGCCGGTCTTGTCGTTGAACGTCCGGGTGTCCGTGCAATAGTAGCAGGGCGAAAGGACGCCGTCGGTATAGCCGAGGTGGCCGGAAACGGTGACGGGCGTGTTCGGAATGGCAACGTCGACATTGCCGTAGACGTAGAGGTTGTCCGACTTGCTGCCGTTGTTGTCGAGCAGGCCCTTCTGCTTCCAGTCATAGGCAAGGCCCAGCTTCAGCTTGGCCGGTCCGACCTGCCCGCTGATCGAGGCGTAGGGTTCCCAATAGTTCGCGTCGCCGATCTTGCCACTGGGATAGACGTAATAGAGCAGCCCGGCGTCAAGCGTCAGGCCCGAGGTCACTTCGCCCGTCCAGCCGCCGATGAGATCGAGTTCCTGGTCGCCATAGACCGATCCGTCGCCCACACCGTCGCCATCCACGTCCACTTCGCTGCTGTGAAGCGAGGAGGACCAGATGCTGGCGTAGAAACCGCTCTTGTGGGAGACGGTGATGCCGCCCTGGACGGCCAGATCGCCACCGGAGAGCGAGACGCCGCGGAAGCGGTAATCGCTGGTCAGCGCGACGTTGCCGGTCACGGTCACTTCGGAAGGCGCATCGGCCTCGTCAGCGAAAGCCGGAGTTGCTGCGATTGCACTGGATGCGAGCAGAGTGGCGGCGAAAGCGCCGCGGACGGACATAAACATGGTCATTCCCTCACTGAATTCTTCTTGGGGTGTCTCGTCCCAGCCTGCTTTGCCGCATCGCCTTTCTGTCTTGAAGGCGATTGCAGCTGCACAATATTGCTGCACCGCACCCAAGATGGGAACAAGAAAAATCTCATTCCAGAAACATTCGGGAAACCTTGTGTGGATTTTGGGCCACTACCCGCGAAGCCGGCACGCCTCGGCTTAATGCGTATGACGAAGGCCGCGTTGTGCTTGTGGGCATGAGCCGCGTTTCCTATAGTCGCCGCCAACGCAATGCTCGCGAAGATCAGAAACCTCCTCGGCCGCGCTCCCAGCGCCCGCCTTCCCCAACTGCCCATTGGACAGCGCATCTATGCGATCGGCGACATCCACGGCCGACTGGACCTGTTCGAGCGCCTGATAGAGGCGATCGAGCGCGATGACGCCCAACGAAACAGCGCGCATAGCCTGGTCATCCTGCTCGGCGACCTGATCGACCGCGGACCGGACAGTGCCGGCGTGCTGGCCCGCGCCCGGCAATGGGCGCGCGAACGCGATGTCGAATTCATCCAGGGCAATCACGAGGAAATGCTGCTCGTCTCCCGCGACAAGCTGGACGCCTTTCGCAGCTTCCTGAAATTCGGCGGCCGCGAGACCATCCTGTCTTATGGCATGGATCCGCAATTCGTGATGGATGCCGAACTCGACGAACTGCAGCGCGCGGCGATGGAAGCCATCCCGCAGGACGATTTCGACTTCATCGACGGGTTCCAGAAGATGATCCGCGTGGGCGACTATGTCTTCGTCCATGCCGGCGTCCGGCCTGAAACGCCGCTGGAAAACCAGCTGGGGCACGACTGCCGCTGGATCCGCGAACCGTTCCTCAGCCACAATGGGGAATTCGGCGGCTTCGTCATCCATGGGCATACGATCACGCAGGAACCGGAGATCCGGGGCAACCGCGTGGGTATCGACACCGGAGCCTACATGCACGGCCGCCTCACCGCCATCGGGCTCCAGGGCAGCGAGCGCTGGTTCATCCAGGCCTGCGAGAGCGAGGATGGGATCACGGTCCAGGTCGCTGCGGAAGCACCCGCCTGAGCGGTTAGACAAAGCGGGCGCGGCGGTCCGGCATCGCGCGTTGTCATGGAAATGCACCGGGGAGCCTGTAAGCCGGGTTTTGTACCTGGCGTGGTCTCCCCAAGGAGGGACCTTACGCCGCGGCGGCAGCCATTCCTCTAGGCGACGCATTGCTGCGCCGCTCAAGCGACCAACCCGGGCTGCCTGGGTCCGAAACGAACCCGCCGTTCAAAGACGGCGCGCAGCCCCTATTCGGTCTTGCTCCGAGTGGGGTTTGCCATGCCGCTTTCCGTTACCGGAAGCGCGGTGCGCTCTTACCGCACCCTTTCACCCTTACCTGCCGCGAGGGACGAACCCTGTTGGCGAGGCGGTCTGCTCTCTGTGGCACTTTCCCTAAGCTTCGCCGGGCCTGAAAACCCGACTCGCCCGGCGGGCGTTACCCGCCACCCTTGTTTCGTGGAGCCCGGACTTTCCTCGCGCGTCAGAAGACGCCCGCGGCTGCCCGGCCCCCCGGTGCGAGCGGTCACCTAGCACGGCCGCTGCCCTGCTCCAACAGCAGTTCCAAGAGAATCGCGCCGATTTCTCCATCGATCTGGCCGTCGATCAGTTCGGGCCGCCAGCGGCGCTGGAAAGCCGTGACCGCGGCGCGGCCGTCGGAAATGTCGTAGCCGAACCGTTCAAGGGCGAGATAGAAGGCGCCCGGATTGTCGTAGAACAAGTTCATCTTCGCGAGCGGGATCTTCAGCGCCAGCCCCAGGTCGCCCAGCCTGGCCCAGTCGAAGAACTCGCCGGGATCCTGCTTGCGGGCCGGGGCAATGTCGGAATGGCCGACGACGTTGCCGCGCGGAATGTGGTTGCGCTTGACGATATCGGCCAGCAGCGGGAGCAAGGCTTCCATCTGCGCTTCGGGAAAGGGACGATAGCCCCATTCGTGCCCGGGATTGACCAGCTCGATGCCGATCGAGGCCGAATTCACGTCGGTAACGCCCCGCCAGTAGGAGCGCCCGGCATGCCAGGCCCGCTTTTCCTCGGGGACGAGCGAAGTCACCGCGCCCGCCTCGTCGATCATGTAGTGCGCCGAGACTTCCGCCTCGGGATCGCACATCCGCTCCAACGCCTCGGCGGCGGATTTCATGCCGGTATAATGCAGCACGACCATCGAGATCGGCAACTTGCGCTCATTGAAGTTGGGCGACTTGACGATGGAATTGACAAGCCAGCGGTTCATCGTCTTCCTTCCGCCCTTCTCCGTTCAGGCCTTCACGCGCCGGGCAGCACGGCGCCGAGCACCAGCGCGTCGTCGGCCAGGGCATATTGCAGCTTGCCGCCCTGGGCATGGGCAAGTTGCTGGATCATCGCGGCCGGCGCGGTGCGGCTCGACAAGTCGCCTTCCGGCAGCGCGCCTTCGAGGGCGCGGCCGATGTCGCGGTCGAAAGCGATGCGCGGGCCGGCCGCACGCACGACGATCTCGCTCATGCCGTCGCGGAATTCCGCCGCGAGATCCAGCGTGCCGCCGCGCGGCAGCGCCTCGATGCCGATCAGGCCGAAGTTGAGCAGCGTCTTCACCGCCGGCTTGGGCAGCATATCGCTGGCGAGCGCCCAGTTCAGCACGATGCGGGCGTTGTTGGCCACCAGCGCATCGATCAGGGCGCGCGCCTCGGTGACGGGAACCATGTCGCCAAAGCCGCCCGCAGCGCCGAAGGCCAGGCGGAAGAACTTCAGCTTGTCAGCCGAAATCCGCGCGCTCTGGTCCAGCAGCTCGAAGCAGCGCTGGCGCATTTCGGGGTCCTTCTCGTCCGCGAGCAGCTCCAGCCCGTTGGTCAGCGCACCAACGGGACTGAGCATGTCATGGCACAGGCGCGAACAAAGCAGGCTGGCAAGTTCGAGCGAGCTTGTGGTCATGGAACGGGGACTTCCCTTTGCAGTAATCATTCGAGTTCAGGCCGTTGCGAAGGATCATTCGACAATACGGCTCGTGACGGCCGCAAATCCTTTCCCGGTATCGCGCCAGAAAGCAACCTGCCCGTCGGCTATGATCGCCCAAACGCGCAAATCCCCGGTGGAATGTTCGCAGTCCGTGGCGGAAGGCACGGGATCGCCGTTGGGGTGAGAGTGGTAATAGCCGATAACTTGCGGTCCGCCCTGCCGCGCGGCGCGGTGTGCGGCCAGCAGGGCGCGGGGGTCGATCTCGAAATGGCGCGCAGGCTCCGCGGCGACGTTGGCGGCGGGAATCACGCCCGCGATCCGCTCGCCGTCATTTTCCCGCGTGCCCAGCAGGATGCCGCAGCATTCCTCCGGATGGGCACGTAAAGATTCTGCATGCAATCTTGCGATCAGCTCACTTGTCACTTCGACATTCATCCCCAAATCCTACAGGCAATGGGGGCTTACGAAAACATCATCGAAGGGTTCATCGGCAGCGCGGGCGGCCGTCTGGACAAGGCGCTGGCAGAGGCCAGCGGACTTTCGCGCGAACGCGTCAAGGCGCTGATGTGCGAAGGGCGCATAACGCTGAGCGGCAAGCCGGTCTCGCAGGCCTCGCTCAAGGTGGCGGGCGGCACGGCCTTCGCGATCGACGTGCCCGAAGCCGCACCCGCAGAGGCGGCCGCGCAGGACATTCCGCTGAACATCGTGTTCGAGGATGAGTATCTCGTCATCGTCGACAAGCCGGCCGGTCTCGTCGTGCATCCGGCGGCGGGCAATCTCGACGGAACCCTGGTCAACGCCCTGCTCCATCACTGCCGCGGCCAGCTTTCCGGCATCGGCGGCGTGGCGCGGCCGGGAATCGTCCATCGAATCGACAAGGACACGTCCGGCCTGCTCGTCGTCGCCAAGACCGACAAGGCGCATGAGGGCCTGGCCGCGCAGTTCGCCGACCATTCGATCGCACGCGCCTACCGGGCCGTCGTGTCCGGGCGCCCCATCCCGATCGCGGGAACGGTGCGCGGCGCCATCGCCCGGTCGAGTGTCAACCGCAAGAAGATGGCCCTGGTGGAGGACGGGCGCGGCAAGCATGCCGTCACCCATTACAAGACACTGGAAACGCTGAAGAACGCATCGCTCGTGGAGTGCCGGCTGGAAACCGGAAGGACGCATCAGGTGCGCGTTCACATGTCGTCAATCGGGCATTCGCTATTGGGAGACCCTGTATATGGTCGTACCCCAACTGCGATTCGTCCGATCCTCCAGCGACTCGGCTTCGTCCGTCAGGCTCTTCATGCCGCGGAACTCGGCTTCGTCCATCCCGTTACTGGAGAGAGAGTCCATTTCATCAGTCCGCTGCCCGACGACATGCAGACGCTGATCGATGAACTGCGAAACTGAAATCGGATAATTGTGCTATCTTGAACAGGTGGCCGCAAGCTAAGACGCCTCGCAAGGGTCTTCGACCGCGGGCCGACCGGAAAGGACGGATATTGTGAGCAAGGAACGTAATCTCCCGGCGGTGCCGGCACTGGGCGGTGAGCAGAGCCTCAACCGTTACCTGTCCGAGATCCGCAAGTTCCCGCTTCTCGCGCCCGAGCAGGAATACATGCTCGCCAAGCGCTACAAGGAGCATGAGGATCCGGCGGCAGCCGGCCAGCTGGTCACCAGCCATCTTCGCCTCGTTGCGAAGATCGCCATGGGTTACCGCGGCTATGGCCTGCCAGTCTCGGAACTCATCTCCGAAGGCAACATCGGCCTCATGCAGGGCGTGAAGAAGTTCGAACCCGATCGGGGCTTCCGCCTCGCCACTTATGCTATGTGGTGGATCAAGGCTTCGATTCAAGAGTACATCCTGCGTTCGTGGTCGCTCGTGAAGATGGGCACCACGGCCGCGCAGAAGAAGCTGTTCTTCAACCTTCGCCGCATGAAGAAGAACCTCGATGCTTACGAGGATTCGGATCTTCATCCGGACGATGTCGCCAAGATCGCTACCACGCTCGGGGTTTCCCAGCAGGAAGTGGTCAACATGAACCGGCGCATGATGATGGGCGGCGATGCGTCGCTGAACGTCTCTTTGCGCGAGGAAGGCGAAGGACAGTGGCAGGACATCCTGGCGGACGAACGCCCGCTTCAGGACGAAACCGTTGCCGACGCCGAAGAAGCCACCGTGCGCCACGCCATGCTGGTGGAGGCCATGGACGGCCTCAACGAGCGGGAGCGTGACATCCTGATGGAACGCCGCCTGACCGAAGACCCCAAGACGCTCGAAGAGCTGAGCCAGGTCTATCACGTCAGCCGCGAGCGCGTCCGCCAGATCGAGGTGCGCGCTTTCGAGAAGCTGCAGAAGGCGATGAACCGCATCGCCAGCGACCGCAAGCTCCTGCCCGCGGGCTGAGCTTCGGCTGCAGGGAAATGAGAAACGGGCCGTCCGAAAGGGCGGCCCGTTTTCGTTTGGGCTACTTGCGCGAAACGGGTTCGGGATGACGGCGGCGAAGGACCCGAGAGGTGGGTTCTTTAGCTGCTCTCACGACCAGGACAGGCTCACCCGGCCCGGCTTGCCGTCCAGGCCGCGCGCTCGGCTTCGGTCAGCGGCAGCTCCATGCTGCGTCCTTCCGCGGCAGATCGCTCGGCCGCCTCGATCACGGCCATGACCGCGAGCGACTGGATCGGCGGCACCGGATTGGCCGCCCTGCCCCGCGCCGCTTCTCCCACCAGGCGATAGAACGCGCGCTGGTCGCCGGGCTCGGCTGGAAGACGGCTCGCCTGTCCTTCGCCATTGTAAAGCACGAGCGGATCGGGGTCCTCGCCCCACCCTTCGGCGCCAGGCGCCATGCCGGAGAGCAACTGGCTCTCCTGCACGTCCATGCCCTGCTTGACGGCGCTGCCCCCGGTTCCGTGGACGATGAAACGCGGCACGCCGCCCGCCACCAGCATCGAGGCATGAAGAACCGCCCGCTTCGCGCCGAACTCCAGCACCACATGGGCCCAGTCGGCGCTGCGTGCGCCTTCGCGCTGGAGTGCCAGAGAAGCCGTGACCCGGTCTGGCAAGCCCAGCAGCAGCAGCGCCTGGTCGACGAGATGAGGCCCCAGATCGAACCAGATGCCGGCGCCCGGTCCATCGTTCTCGCGCCAACGGTCACGCACTTGCGGGCGGAAGCGGTCGAAGTGGCTTTCGAGGTGGGAGACTTCGCCGAGAAGGCCCTCTTCGATGGCCTTGCAGATGCTGCGAAAATCGCTGTCCCAGCGGCGATTGTGGAACACGGTGAGCTGGCGGCCGGTCTCTTCGGCCAAGGCGATCAGCGCGCGGGCCTCGGCCATGTCGAGCGTGAAGGGTTTGTCGACGACGACGTTCTTGCCCGCGCGCAAGGCGGCCTGGGCCAGCGGGAAGTGCGTATCGTTGGGTGTGGCCACAACCACCAGATCGAGTTCTGCATCGCCCAGCAGGGCCGCGGGGTCGGCATGCACCGTTGCACCGGGGAACGCGGCCAGGACCTTGTCGGCACTCCGGCTGGTGACGCCGACCAGTTCCAGCCCTTCCACCGCGCCGATCAGAGGAGCGTGAAACGTGGCCCCGGCATAGCCGTACCCGAGGAGGCCGACCTTGAGAGCTTCGCTTGCCGGGGTCATGTCGTGTTCCTTCTCGGGCTAGTGGCCGTTCAGGCGTATTGGGCCTGCCACATGCTGGCGGCAATGCTTTCCCGCGTCAGCGCATCCGGCTCGGCCGTGGCGAGACCCTCGGCCTGTGCCTGGGCCGCCACCACGACGGCGATTTCCAGTGCGACGCCGCGAAGCTCGGTCACGGCGGGCAGCAGGCCGTCGTGATCGGCGCGGCTCAGTTCGCCCAGGCGGCGCGCGGCAACCATGAACATGCCGTCGCTGATCGCGGTCGCCCCGCTCGCCAGCGCGCCAAGGCCGACACCGGGGAAGACATAGACATTGTTGACTTGCGTGACGCCCGGCGTGCCGAAGGGACTGCCGGTGCCGACGAGCGCCTTGCCGCCGGTCCACTCCAGGATGTCCGCGGGATGGGCTTCGGCGCGCGAGATGGGGTTCGACAGCGGGAAGATCACCGGGCGCTCGACGTTTTCGGCCATGGTGCGGACGGTGCGCTCATCGAAGGCCGCTTTCTGGCCCGATGTGCCGATCAGCACGGTCGGGTGGACATTGGCGACCACTTCCTGAAGCGAGATCATGTTCTGGCCGCTGACGTTCCAGCCTGCGATCTCTGCCGGATCGCGGGCAAGGCGAAGCTGCTGCGGCGGCAGGCGGGGCACGTCGGAAAGGATCAACCCGTCCCTGTCGACCGCCCAGATCCGGGCGCGCGCGGACCTGTCGTCGAGACCTTCGGCGACCATGGCCTGGACCAGCATCTCCGCCACGCCGCTGCCAGCCGCGCCCGCGCCGAAGAGCACGACGCGCTGCTCGGTCAGCGGCACGCCGGTCCTGCCGATCGCTGCCAGAAGCGTGCCGACGGCCGTGGCGGCGGTGCCCTGGATGTCGTCGTTGAAGCTGAGCAGCCGGTCTCGATAGCGGACCAGGAGATCGTAGGCGTTCTTGCCCGCGAAATCCTCCCACTGGAGCAGGACGCCGGGGAAGCGGTCATCCACGGCGCTGACGAAAGCCTCGACGAAGTCGTCGTAGTCCTTCCCCCGGACGCGCCCGGCACGCCAGCCCACGTAGAGCGGGTCTTCGCGGCGCGCGTGGTTGTCGGTGCCGAGGTCGAGCAGGATCGGCAGGACTTCGGAAGGGTGGATGCCGGCGCAGGCGGTGTAGAGCGCCAGCTTGCCGATGGGGATGCCCATGCCGCCCGCGCCCTGGTCTCCCAGGCCGAGAATGCGTTCGCCGTCGCTGACGACGATCACTTTGACCCGGTCATAGGCGGGGTCGGCCAGGATGTCGGAAATGCGGTCCTTGTTGGGGTAGCTCAGGAACAGGCCGCGCGGGCGGCGCCAGATCTCGCTGAAGCGCTCGCAGCCCTCGCCCACGGTGGGTGTATAGACCAGCGGCAGCATGCGCGGCAGGTCGCTCTGGACCAGCGCATGGAACAGCACTTCGTTGGAATCCTGAAGCTCGCGCAGGAAAGCGTAGCGCTGGAAGTCGCTTTCCTTTTCCTCCAGCGCCTTGCGGCGGCGCTCGATCTGGCTGTCCAGCGTGCCGACATGGGGCGGCAGCAGGCCATGAAGGCCGAACTCGTCACGCTCCTCGGCGGTGAAAGCGGTCCCCTTGTTGGTCAGGGGATCGGAAAGCAGCGCACGGGCGGCAGCGTGACGGGTGGGAGACATCGACGACCTTTCCTTCACAGCATTTTCAGGTCAGGCAGGCCGCCTGACGACTCGAAAAAATGCTTCAAACCAATGATCCAGGGCGAATTTCGCCCTAGAAACGCAGACTCAGCCAGCCCGCCAGGAAATCGGAGCTGCGGTATCCCGCATCGGTCAGCGCGGGGCCGGCTTCGAGATGCTCGTAGCGCCCAGTGAACGAGACGCGGGGCGAGATCTGCCAGACCGCCTGCAAGCGGGCGAGTTCGGCGATCTTGCGCGCCCGGCCGTTCTGGGTGCCGGCAAAGGGTTGGCCGTTGGCCCGATAGACCGCATCGGTGACACTGTCACGCCAGGCGAAGCGGTATTCGGCATTCACTTTCACGTTCTTCAGCGGCGTGAAGCTGAAAGTGGGCGCGATGGCGCGCAAGTTGCTGGGCGTCAGGTAGAGCTGGTAGCTGAAATAGACGTTGTTGCCGAAAGGCGAGTAGGCATCGCGCAGCTTGCCGTCGCCATAGCCGCCCCCGCCGCTGGCATAGTCCGCGCTGAGCCCGATCCGCGGCGCGGACTTCGACGCCCCCAGCCGGTAAGACTGCGCCAGCAGCACCTGCCAGGCGTTGATCTTCTGGTCGATGAATTCGCCCCATTGGTGGTTCACCGTCCAGTCGAGGTTGATCGGCCCGGCATCGCCGTAGACGTGGACCCCGCCGTAATAGCGCGTGGCCGGGCCGATCCGCCCTCCCCAGGTACCCACGCCGTTACGGCGCCGCCAGAGGAAGGGATCCACGAAAAGCTTTGAATCGCCCAGGAACGTCTTCGGCACGGCATAACCCAGCGTCACGCCGGAAAAGCGGCGCTCCGGATCGCTCTTGTCGTCGCCGATGCCGTCCTCGCCATAAGCGGTGGGGCGCAAGTCGAAGACGTCCGCACGCACCGCCTTGCCGCGCGCCCAGGCGCGCACGCCGTTGAGCGTGTAGTGGATGGTGTTGTTGTCGCGCTGCGAAGTCAGCAGGTTGGGTCCGTCCACGAACTCCTGCCGCCCATAGCGGATGCCCACGTCCAGCCCTGCCAGCCGTCCATTGGCCTCCGCGAAATACTGCTGGGCGACGAGGCCGTTGCTCATGTTGGTGGCGGGCGTGCCGATGTTCTCGCCCGCGAGGCCGGCATGGGCCAGTTCCCCGTAGAAGCGCAAATGCGGGCCGACATGAACGTCGGCGCCCACCACCATGCGGCTGATGTCCTGCCGCTGGGCCTCGGCCTCGCGCAAGTTGGGATTGGTGGTCTGGTTGACCCGCAGGCGCAGTTCGCCCGAAAGCGTGACGTAGATGTCTCCGGTCTCGTTCAGGGGCAGGAACTTGAGCCGGTCGAGAAAGTCGTCGCGCTTCTTGGTATCGGCCATCGACCGCCAGTCCTCGGCCCAGCGGGAGATGCTGTAGCCGTTAGTGACGGCGCCGTCGCCATTGGAGGAAACCGGGTAGATCGGGGCTTTCGCCTCGTCTGCCAGTGCAGCGGTGGGGGCTGCGAAAAGCGCCGGAGCCGGGGCGCAGCAAAGGGTGGCGGCAAGCAGCCGCGGAAGACCGGTCTTCATAAGGATGATTCCTGTGCGGGGCCGCAGCCCCGAGGGTCAGTGTCCGTTTGAAAAATGCCCGCGGGGCATTTTCAGAGCGGCACCGGCCCCAAACAATCTCGGGTCAGACGAGCGCGGGGCTCGCGGTGGCAGCGGGCTCGCGATTGGCGAGCACGGCCTTGAACCGCTCGGTGTCGAGCTGGCCTTCCCAGCGCGAGACCACCACCGTCGCCACGGCATTGCCGATGAAGTTGGTGAGGCTGCGGCATTCCGACATGAAGCGGTCGACGCCCAGGATCAGCGCCATCCCCGCGACCGGCACCGAAGGCACGATCGACAGTGTGGCGGCCAGGGTGATGAAGCCCGCGCCGGTGACGCCCGCCGCACCCTTGGACGAGAGCATGGCCACGCCCAGCAGCAGCACTTGCTGGCCCAGCGTCAGTTCCACGTTGCAGGCCTGCGCGATGAACAGCGCCGCCAGCGTCATGTAGATATTGGTGCCGTCGAGATTGAAGCTGTAGCCGGTGGGAACGACGAGGCCGACGATGCTCTTGGGGCAGCCGGCGCGCTCCATCTTCTCCATCAACGAAGGCAGCGCGCTTTCCGAGGAAGACGTGCCCAGCACCAGCAGCAGTTCGGCCTTGAGGTAGGAAATCAGCGAGAAGATCGAGAAGCCTGCCAGCCGCGCGACCACGCCCAGCACCACCACCACGAAGAGCGCCGAAGTCAGGTAGAAAGTCGCGACGAGGCCAACGAGGTTGGCAAGGCTGCCGACGCCGTACTTGCCGATGGTGAAGGCCATGGCGCCGAAAGCACCGATCGGCGCGGCCTTCATGACGATCGAGACCAGCTTGAAGAACACCAGCGACACGTCTTCCAGCAGCGAAAGCGGACGCGCACCGCGGTCGCCCAGCATGGCCAGCGCAATGCCGAAGAGAATGGCGATCACCAGGACCTGAAGGATATTACCCTGGGTCATGGAGGAGAGGAATGTGTCCGGGATCATTTCCATCAGGAACCCGGTGATCGACGTTTCGTGTGCCTTCTCGGAGTAAAGTGCGACCTTCGAGGCATCGAGCGTGGCGGGATCGATGTTCAGGCCCTGCCCGGGGCGAACCACGTTCGCGACGGCCAGCCCGACGATCAGCGCCAGGGTAGAGAAGAAGAAGAAATAGCCGAACGCCTTGCCCGCCACCCGGCCGACCGAGCGCAAGTCGCGCATGGAGGCGATGCCGGTGACGATGGTCAGGAAAATGACCGGCGCGATCACCATCTTCACCAGCTTGATGAAGGCATCGCCAAGCGGCTTCAGCGCCTCACCCGTGGCCGGGGCGAAGTGGCCCAGCGTCACGCCCGCCGCGATGGCGACGAGCACTTGCACATAGAGATGTCCGTACCAGCGCTTTGGCGCGGTCGGTTCGTGCGTGTCGGACAACTGGGCGTGCATGGTAAGGCCTTCCTTCCTCTCTCGGGCACGCTCAAGACTTATGCTTATCGCGTGCCGGGCAGAAACTGTTCGATTCGACGCTGCGGCAAAAGCAGTTTTTGCATTCATTGGAAATGGCTGATTTCCGGGCCTTTACGGCGGGGGGATGCGGAGCCAAGGGGCAACAATCGGCACATTGCATTGCAGCGATGTGCAGAAATTTGCACATCGCTCTCTGCCGGTCTAGGCTGGCGCGGTGAATCGTCGCCACACGCTCTACTGGCTGCTGGCAGCCCTGGCCGCCGCGCTCCTTGCCGCGGGTCTGGCCGGCGAATTCGTGCGCCAGCGCGCCACTGCGGCGTTCTCCGCATCGGTCGCTGCCGACGCGCGGCTGCGCCAGTCCTTGCTCGACAGCGAGATCGCCCGGTTCCGCCTCCTGCCGCAGACCCTGGCGGACGACCGCGACGTGATCGCCGCCGCCAATCGCGAAAGCGGCGCGGACGAGCGGCTCAATGCCAAGCTGGAATCCTTCGCCGGCCAGATCGGCGCCTCGGCCATCTACCTGGTGGGAGAAGACGGGTTCGCGATCGCCGCCAGCAACTGGCGCCACCGCGACAGTTTCGTCGGCCGCGACTACCGCTTCCGGCGCTACTACCGCGACGCCCTGCGCCGCGGCGACGGCGCCCAGTTCGCGCTGGGCACCGTCAGCCATCGCCCCGGCCTCTACCTGGCGCGAAAAGCCGCCGGGGACTGTGTGATCGTCATCAAGCTCGACTTCGACCGGATCGAGGCCCAGTGGCGCACGGCAGGCGGCGAGACCTTCGTGACCAACCGCAACGGGGTGGTCCTCGTCGCCAGCCGCCCCGCCTGGCGCTTCGCCATGACGCGCCCGCTCGATCCTGCCCTTCAGCGGGCCATTGCGGGCGACATCGGAATTCCGCGCCTGACGCCCGCCCGCTTTTCCAGCGACGGTGACGGCCTGCTCCACATGCCCGAACGCAGCGGACGCCTGCTTCTTGCCACCAGCGCGCCCAACCGCGACCAGTGGCAGGTCAATCTGGCGCTGCCGATCCGGGTGGCCGTCACCACGCCGATGCGCAGCGCCCAGGCCGTGGCCGCGACTTTGGCCCTGCTCGCCGTCGGCGCCCTCTGGTGGCTCGCCCAGAGCAACCGCCGCCGCCGTGAACGCACCGCCCAGCTGGAAGCCGCCGTCACCGAAAGGACGGCCGAATTGCGCCGCGAGATGGAGGAGCGCAGTGCGCTCGAACAGCGCGCGGCCCTGCTGCGCGAGGAGCTGCGCCTCGCCAATCGCCTCGCCACGCTGGGACAAGTCACGGCCAGCGTCGCTCACGAAACCGCGCAGCCCGTGGCCGCGATCCGCAACTATGCCAGCTCGGCCGGGCAATTGCTGGACCTCGGTGCGGCCGCGGAAGTGCGCGAGAATCTTTCCGCTATCGACCGCCTTGCCGAACGCATCGGCATCATCACCGCGCAGCTGCGCGGCTTCGCCCGCAAGGGCAGCACCGGCGAGAGCGCGGTGCCGCTGGCCGAAGTGCTCGACGGCGCGCGCCTCCTGCTCAAGGAGCGCCTTGCCGCGCTGACCTTCGAAACCCCGGCGATTCCCCCCGGCCTCAAGGTCCGCGGTGACAAGGTGCGGCTGGAACAGATCCTGGTGAACCTCCTCCAAAATGCCATCGAAGCGCTCGCCGGGCGCGCGGCGCCCCGCATCATCCTGTCGCTGGCGATCGCGGGCGAAACGCTGCGCATCACTGTCGCCGACAATGGCCCCGGCATCGCGCCGGACATCGCGGATCGCCTGTTCACGCCCTTCGCCACCAGCCGCGCCGAAGGGCTCGGGCTGGGCCTGGTGATCGCGCAGGACATCGCGCAGGAGTTCGGCGGCGCCCTGCGCCTCGTGCCCAGCGACACCGGCGCCGCCTTCGAACTGCAATTGAGACTGGCCCGATGACCGACCTTTCCGCCGGCACCCGCCGCGTCGCCCTCGTCGAGGACGACGAAGACCTTGCCCGTTCGACGGCACAGCTGCTGAAACTCGCCGGGTTCGAAGTCGAAAGCTTCCCGGCCGCCGCCCCGGCGCTGGCAGCGCTCACCGCCGACTGGCCTGGCGTGGTCGTTACCGACGTGCGTATGCCGCACGTCTCCGGCATCGACCTGTTCCGCCAGCTTCACGAGCGCGATGCCGATCTGCCCGTCGTGCTGGTCACCGGCCACGGCGACATCGAGATGGCGGTACAGATGCTCAAGGCGGGCGCCTGGGACTTTCTCACCAAGCCTTTCGCGCCAGAGGCGCTGATCGCCGCCGTCACCCGCGCCGCCACCGCGCGCGGGCTGACGCTGGAAAACCGCCGCCTGCGGGCCATGTCGCAAGATGTCGACGCGCCGCTGTTCCTGGGCGAAAGCCCCGCCATCCGCAGGCTTCGCGAGATGGTGCCGGTGCTGGCCAATGCGGATATAGACCTGTTCATCGAAGGCGAGACCGGCACCGGCAAGGACCTTCTCGCCCGCCTGATCCACCGCGCCGGCAAGCGCGCGCGCCACCGCTTTCTGCCCCTGGCCTGCGCCGGGATGCCCGAAGCGCTCGCGGAACCGCTCTTCACTGCAACCGGCATTGACGAACCCGGCCTGGCCGCGGCCCATCGCGGCACGCTCTACCTCGACGATATCGACCGCGGCCCGGCGCACTTGCAGGAGCGCCTGCTGCCCTTCGTGGAGCAGCGCGTCCTGCGCCGCCGGGGCGAGGCCATGCCCGTCGACGTGCGCGTGATCTCCACCAGCCAGGACGCGGCCGAAGGCCCGCCGCCCTCGCTGCTGCCGCCGCTGTTCTACCGCCTCGCCGCCATGCGCCTGCGCATCCCGCCGCTACGGGAAAGGCGCGAGGACATCCCCGCTCTCTTCGCCCGCTTCGCCGGCGATGCCGCCAGCCGCGTCGCCCGCGAGCTTCCGCCCGTCACCGCGGCGGTCCGCACGATGCTGGAACGCCATGACTGGCCAGGGAACGTGCGGGAACTCGCCAATTTCGCGGAGCAGTTCGTGCTGGGCCTCGGCGATCCCTCGCCCACGCCCTCCCCTTCGGGCAACAAGGGCCTGACCGAGCGGGTCGACGCCTTCGAGCGCGAGGAGATCGTCGCGGCCGTGATCGCCGCGAACGGGGAGATCGGCGCGGCCATCCGCGCGCTCGATCTGCCGCGCAAGACGTTCTACTACAAAGTGAACAAGCACGGGATCGACCTGGGGGCACTGCGGCAAAAAGGCTGAAGAGGCACAACACCTCCCTTCGTCATTGCGAGGAGGCGAAGCCGACGCGGCAATCCAGGAGCCGCACTAAGCCGCCCCTGGATTGCTTCGCTACGCTCGCAATGACGAGGAAGAGAGCGAGAACTTCAAACCAGCTCGGTCTCGATCGGCAGCCCCGACTTCAACGTCAAGGTCACCGGCGTCCGCTCGGCAATATCGGCAAGCCGAGCCTTCTGCTCCTCGTCGAGGCCCACGATCGAGAGCTTGCGCTCGATATGCATCTGGTCCTTCGCACCCGCGAGCCGCAAGTCGACATCGACAGATACCAGGGGCCAGCCCTTGCGACTGGCGTACATCTTCAACGTGATCGCCGTGCAGGCTCCCAGGCTGGCGAGCAGCAGGTCGTATGGCGCCGGTCCCGCCCCCTGCCCGCCGAGCGCCTGGGGCTCGTCGGCGGTGATCGCGTGACCGCCGACCACGATCTCGGTGCGCCAGGGGGTTTCGCCGATATGCGCGGTTCCATGTGCCATGGTGTGAAGCTCCTCAGGCCGGAAGGGGGATGAATTCGCTCTCGTCGGGCACGCGGTCGAAGCGCTGGGCTTTCCAGTCGTCCTTGGCCTGCTCGATGCGGTCGAGCGAGGAAGAGACGAAGTTCCAGTAGATATGGCGCTTCTCCGGCAGTGGCTCCCCGCCCAGCAGCATCAGGCGCGTGCCGCCCTTGGCCTTGAGGATGACCTCGGCGCCGGGCTTGAAGACCACCAGTTCGGTCTCCTTGAAGCTGCCGGTCTGCCCCTCCACTTCGACTTCGCCGCCGACGACATAGATCGCGCGTTCGACGTGCTCGGCCTTCACCTGGTAGCGCGCACCGTCGAGCATGACGATATCGGCGTAGACCATGTCGGAATAGGTCTTGAGCGGCGAGGTCAGGCCGTCGGCCGTACCGGCGATCAGCGTCAGGCGCGTTCCGGCATCCTCGGTCACGGGGATCTCGTCCGCCTTGTGGTGGGCGAAGGCCGGCGCGATCTCTTCGGCCTCCTTCGGCAGGGCGATCCAGGTCTGGAGCCCGAACAGCTTGCCGCCGCTGGCGCGGACTTCGGGAGACGTGCGCTCGGAATGGACGATGCCGCTGCCCGCGGTCATCCAGTTGACCTCGCCGGGCCGGATCGCCTGGACGGAGCCGAGGGAATCGCGGTGGAGGATCTCGCCTTCGACGAGGTAGGTCAGCGTGGAAAGACCGATGTGCGGATGCGGGCGTACGTCGAGGCCTTCGCCGCTGCGGAACACCGCCTCACCCATCTGGTCGAAGAAGATGAAAGGGCCGACCATGCGGCGCTGCGCGGTGGGCAGCGCGCGGCGGACCTGGAACCCGTCCCCAAGGTCGCGAACGGGGGGGAGAACGACAAGGTCTACACCTTCGATATCGGATGAGCGAACAGTCATGGGGCAATCCTTCCTTGCGCTTCTTTTGTATGCCTGAGCGCCGGGGAAGAAGGTCGGCGCCGATCTGGTAAATTGCAATCCGGGAGATGAGGGAGCGGACGATTTCCGCCCGCTCCCCAACTCGTTTCGGCCTTGGTGTCAGGCCGCGTCGACCAGGACGATCTCGCTGTCCTCGATCGCGGTCACCCGCAGGACGTCGAGGTCGCTGATGGCCGCACCGTCACGGGCGTTGACGCGCACGTCCTCGATCTGCACCGCGCCGATGGCCGGCACCAGGTAGGCCTTGCGGTCCTTGCCCAGCGGATATTCGGCGGTTTCGCCGGCCTTGAGCGTGGCGCCGATGACGCGGGCATTGGTGCGGATCGGCAGCGCATCGTTGTCATTCTCGTAACCCGATGCCAGCGTGACGAACTGGCCCGACCGGTCGCCCTTGGGGAAGGGCTTGGCGCCCCAGCTCGGCTCTTCGCCGTCGCGGGTCGGGATGATCCAGATCTGGAAGATCTTCGTCGTCACGTCCTCAAGGTTGTATTCCGAGTGCGTGATGCCGGTGCCCGCGCTCATCACCTGGACGTCGCCAGCCTCGGTGCGGCCCTTGTTGCCCAGGTTGTCCTGGTGAGTGATCGCACCCTCGCGGACATAAGTGATGATTTCCATGTCGCGGTGGGGGTGCGGCGGGAAGCCGGTCTGCGGCGCGATCGCATCGTCGTTCCAGACGCGCAGGTTGCCCCAGTGGACGCGGGCCGGATCGTGATAGCCGGCGAACGAGAAGTGATGCTTGGCGTCGAGCCAGCCGTGGTTGGCACCACCGAGGCTGTCATAAGGGCGAAGTTCGATCATATCCTGTCTCCGGGGGCGGCGGGGTGAGGTGCCGCCCTCTCTTGAAACCCCATATAGACTTGCCTGCATTTCAAGTTCAGAGGGATAAAATCGACCTGACTGTTCTAGGAGATTGAAAAGTGAGCAACCCCGGTACGCCGACCCTGGACCAGCTGCGCATCTTCCTGGCCATCGTCGACACCGGCAGTTTCGCTGCCGCCGGGCGCAAGCTGAACCGTGCGGTCTCCGTCATCAGCTACGGCATCGCCAACCTCGAAGCCCAGCTCGGCGTCCTGCTGTTCGAACGCGAAGGCACGCGCAAGCCGCAGCTTACCGTAGCCGGCCGTGCCGTCCTGTCGGAAGCGCGCGGCGTGGCCGAGGGGATCGACGGATTGCGCGCCAAGGTGAAAGGCCTGCTCGACGGTCTGGAGGCCGAAGTCGACCTGGCGGTGGACGTCATGTTTCCGGCCGAGCGCCTCGGCGTGATCCTGCGGGCCTTTGCCGCGGAATTTCCGACCGTGCAGCTGCGCCTCCATGTGGAAGCGCTGGGCGCGATCACTGCGATGGTGCTCGACGGCACGGCGGTGGTCGGCCTGTCCGGCCCGCTTTTTGCCGGTGTCGACGGGCTGGAAAGCGTTTCGGTCGGCTCGGTGGCGATGGTGCCCGTGGCCGCGCCCGACCATCCGCTCGGCCGCATGGACCTGATCCCGCCCGGCGCCGGCCGCGAATATACGCAGCTGGTGCTCAGCGACCGCTCGCGCTTCACCGAGGGCAAGGACTTCTCGGTCATGAGCCCCAAGACCTGGCGCCTCGCCGACCTTGGCGCCAAGCACGCCCTGCTGCGCCAAGGCATCGGCTGGGGCAACATGCCGCTGCCGATGATCGAGGCCGATCTCGTGTCCGGCACCCTGATCCGCCTGTCGATGCCCGATCATCCCGGCGGCATCTACCGCTTCGGCGGCATCTGGCGCCGCGACACGCCGCCCGGCCCCGCGGCCGCCTGGCTGCTCGACCGCTTCGTGGCCCAATGCGAGATCGACGAGACGCTGACCGCCCTCCCGGATATCTGAATTAAAAGCGTAAATGGGGGAAAAGCCGGCTGGCAATAGTAAAAATCCCCCATTCCCGAAAGGAAGCAAGACTGCAATCTCCATAGACTATGAAGATGGGGCCTGATGATTCGGGCGGTGAACAGATTTTTCGTATCGAATTACTATGCGACAATCACCGTTATCGAGATTTGCCCCATCATCGCGATTGCCCCTGCCGTAGAGGTCGGATCGGTCGTCGAGCTTGGAGAGTTGGTCATGCTTCACGGAGTCCTGAGCACGACGACGACGAATACGGGACAGGATTCAAGACATTACCACGCTGAACCGCCGGCAATCCCGCAGGCCATCCCTTTGGCCAAGGCAATGGAGGCCGGCGGGGTGGGGCCCGACAGCCTCGCGCTGGCCAGAAGCCGATTGGCGGAGCACGACCTGCTGGTTCCGGTCGCGCCGCAGTCCGTCCCTGATGGCGACGCATCCGCCAAGGGCGGCCTTGCAGGCTGGCAGCTGCGCAGGGTCATCGGCCATATCGAGGAGAATCTCGGCCAGTCGCTGGCCTGCTGCGAACTGGCCGCCGTGGCGCGGCTCAGCACCGGGCACTTCTGCCGCGCCTTCAAGACCAGCGTTGGCGAACCGCCCCATGCCTACGTCATCCGCCAGCGCATTCGCCACGCCCAGCGCCTGATGCTGCGGACCGACGATGCCTTGTCCGAAATAGCCTGCATCTGCGGCCTGACCGACCAGGCCCACCTCACCCGCCTGTTCCGCCGCGTGGTGGGCAACACGCCCAGGGCCTGGCGCAACCGCTGGCGGCCGCTCACCGACTGACGGCCACTTTCCCGACACCCTGCGTTCGATCCCGGCGGCGACCATGCCGGGACCACGTTCGGCGCGCCTCCGGCGTACCCGAACTCCTCGGGACTGGCGGACCCCATTCCCCCGCCCACCGCCAGTCCCGCATTTTCGCACGCATCGAGGCATTTCAGTTTCATCGAACAGAGCGGTCCATTTTATCTGGATTTCTGGAATTCGTTTTTCGAGGCATTTCCCGGTTCAACGAGGCACCCCGCAGCCGTCACGGCCGGACCCTCTCCAGACCAGCCCCAAGGGGAATGACCATGAACACTGCCACCGCTACGCTCGCTCCCGCTGCCGAAGACAAGGGAATCCTGAAGTTTCTGCCGCTTGTGGGCCGCATCCTGATCGCCGCCATCTTCATCCTCAGCGGCCTTTCCAAGCTTTCCGATCCCGCTGGAACCATGGCCTATATCGGTTCGGTGGGCCTGCCCTTCCCCGCCGTGGCCCTGGCCGGTGCCGTCGCGGTGGAAGTCATCGGCGGCGCCCTGCTGATCTCGGGATACCGCCTGCGCAGCGTCGCTGCCGCGCTTGCCCTGTTCAGCCTCGTCACCGCCTTGTTCTTCCACGCGCAGTTCGCAGACCAGAACCAGTTCATCCACTTCTTCAAGAACGTCGCCATGGCCGGCGGCCTCCTGCAGATCGTCGCTTTCGGCAAGGGCCGCGACTGATCCAGAACCAGCCAGAACCCGCAAAACGAGGGGCTGCCGAAAGGCGGCCCCTTTGTCGTTCCAGCTCCGCCAGATTACAGACATCCGTTTTACAGACTCGCGCCTTGGCCTTGACGTCCAAGAGAGATGGCGCCCGGGATCCGCGGAAGAACCGCTGAAACAGCCCGAATACCTGACATCAAGGAAAGCAACCGCAGGATCGTCTCCGCGATAACACGCCGGCGCATTGACCTCAGACCTGTCACACAAGATACATACATCCGTTTTAGCAGCCGGCATCAGACAGACATCAAGGATTCCGCCCATGCGCAAGATTGCCCCGACCGTCCTCTCCGCCCTCGTCGCGGCGATGGCCCATTCTCCCGCCTCCGCGCGCGAGCTGGCCACGCTGACGCGTCTGGACGACCAGACCGTCGAGCTGGCCCGGACGGACACGGCACCGGCCACGATCTGGATCAGCACCGACACCGCGCTCGACAAGAACGACCAGCGCATCGCCGCCGCCAGCAGGGACGCCGCACTGAAGCTGCCGATCCCGGCCAGCGAGCGCCGCTACGTCATCATCCAGGGCAAGGGCGGCAAGACCACCGTCGTCGCCGAGCGCGTGGTGCCGCTTCAGCAGGGCAGCAACTTCCGCGACATCGGCGGCTACGTCACCAAGGACGGCCATACGGTGAAGTGGGACAAGGCTTTCCGCTCCGGCGCGATGCCGCTGCTGACCGAGGCGGACTATGCGCTGCTGGGCCAGGTCAATCTGGGCGCCGTGGTCGACTTGCGCTCGATCGAGGAACGCGAAGTCGCACCCGACATGCTGGACGACCGCACCGGCGCACTGTTCCTCGCCAACGACTATTCGCTCAAACCGCTCTTCGCGAAGATGGCCAAGAGCGGCGGCGAGAACATGTATCAGGGCATGGAAATCATGCTGGTCCCGCAGTTCCGCGCGCTGTTCAATCGCCTGCTCGCGAACGAGGGCGCCGTGGTCTATCATTGCTCCGCCGGGCAGGACCGGACCGGCATCGCCACCGCCCTGATCTACGACGTGCTGGGCGTGGACCGCGAGACGATCCTCAAGGACTATCACCGCTCCACCGAACTGCGCCGCCCCCAATGGGAAATGCCCAAAGTCGACCCGGCCGACTTCCCGAACAATCCCATTCTCAAGTACTACGCCGCGCGTGCGGACGGCCAGCCGCCCAAGGCCGAGCCGCTCTACACGCCCAGCGGCGCGTCGCACCTGGCCCAGTTCTTCACGTATCTCGACCAGCAGTACGGCGGATCGGAAGGTTACCTGAAACAGAAGGTGGGCCTGACCGACGCTGACATCGCCAAGCTGCGCAAGACCATGCTCGACTGACGGGTCACGGCCATGCGCCCGCCCGGCCGATCGGGCCGGGCGGGCTGGACGAAACCACGCTTCGGGTCGCAATCGAAGCGCAGCCTCGTCAAGGGCCGGAGCAATGCCCCCCAGCTTGCTCCGGCCTTTTCGCGTACTCAGGGTTTCCGCAAGGTCACCGCGTCGAGCGGCTCTCCGGTGGCGGTATAGGCGCGGTAGGCCAGGGCTTCCTGGCTGACGTCGATCACCTGATAGGCCTGCGTGCGCGATGCCGACTTGCGCGCCCAGGGCAGGCTGCCGACTTCGTACATCTTCGGTCCGGCGACCGAGACGGCATATGTCGTGCCCGCATCGTCCGCCGCAGGGCCGTTCTTGCCGATCGCGCCGCGGGCATAGCCGTGGTCGTGCCCTTGAAGGACCAGGTCCACGCGGTACTTGTCGATCAGCGGCTTCAGCGCGGCGCGCAGCTTCGGATTGTCGCGCTCGGGCTCGCTGGAGAACAGCGGGAAGTGCAGGAACAGGACCGTCCAGCGGTTCGGGTTGTTCGCCAGCAGGCCGTCGAGCCACTTCACGATCGCCTTGCGCGCCGTTTCGTCCCGATCGACCTGCATGGAGTCGATCGAGATCAGGCGCAGGCCCTGGTAATCGGTGTACCAGCTCGTCTCGCGGCTCGCCGGAACGTCGGCCGGGCCGTTCTCCGGCAGCGTGAACTGCCGGCGCCACTGGCCGTTGATCGAGGAACCGGCCCGCGCCGCCTCGTCCTTGACGTATTCGTGGTTGCCCGGCGTCGGCATCTGCGGCGTCTGAGCATAGAGGAACCCGCCCGCAGCAAACCATTCGCCCCATTCGGCATCGCTGTCATGCCGGTTGATGAGGTCCCCGGCATGGATCGTGAAGGCCGCGTCGCCCGCCTGGCGGAAGGCCATGCGCAAGGTGCGCGAGGCTTCCGACAGGATCTGGTTCTGCATGTCCCCCATGTAGATGAAGCGGAACGGCTTCGCCTCGCGCGCGGCGGTGCGGAACTGGAACCATTCGGACCAATGCGCGCCGTCGCCCACGCGGTAGGCATAGACCGTGTCCGGCTCGAGCCCCGCCAGCACTGCCGAGTGATAGGCCGCGCGGAAGGCGGGATCCTCGCGGACGGCCAGCGTGGCGTCGTCAGTCTTCGCCTCGGCCGTCAGCGGCGTTTTCACGAAGTCGGGACTGTTTGTCGCCTTCGCATACTGGACCTGCCCCGGCAGGCCCGGCGCCGAGCGCCAGGTGACGGCCATCTCGGTGGTCGGATCGGCGGTGAGGTTCAGGATCACGCGTTCGGGCCGGACGGTGGCAGGTGCCAGCGGCGCCTGCTGCTGCACCGGCGCATCGGCGGCGAAGGCCGGGAGCGGCAGGCACAAGGCCAGCGCTCCCAGCAGGACATGGGCTTTCTTCTTCATCGCAAGTGTCCTCAGAAGATCAGGTTGAGGCCGAGCGTGATGCTGCGCCCGTTCTTGATGTAGGCGCGGCTCCCCCCGGTCCCCGACGACACGGTTTCCCAATACGTATGCGAGTCGAAGAGGTTCTGGACCTGGAGCTGCACCGAGGACTTCTTGAGGAAGGTCTTGCGGAAGGTCAGGTCCACGAAGCTATAGGCCTGCTCATAAGGATTGTTGCCGAAGTCCTGGATGCCGCCGAGGAATTTCGACTGGTAGTTCCACGCGCCGTAGATTTCCCAGCCCTTGCGCTCCCAGAACAGCTGGAGATTGGCGATCGTCTCGGGCGTTTCCATCAGCGGCAGGGTGTAGCCCTCAGGGTGCCAGGAAAGCCCCGTCACCGCCTTCGAGCGCTGCAACGTCAGGTTTCCGCCCACGCCCAGCGAACCGAGAATGCCCGGCAGCCAGTGCAGGAGCTGCTGGCCGCTGATTTCCATGCCGTAGACTTCCGCCCACTTGCCGTTGTTCGGCATCGAGATCGCCACGCCGGTCGGATCGACGTTCTCGCCCAGCGTCCCGTCACGGATGTTGCTGGAAGAGGAGCGGAACAGGAAATTCTCGATGTGCTTGTAGTAGAGCGCCACCGAATAGGCCCCGGTATTGCCGGCGTAGTGCTCCAGCGACATGTCGAGGTTGAGCGAGCGCATCGGCTTGAGGTTCGGATTGCCCTGGGCGATCGAAGTCAGCACCCATTGCGAGATCGGGTTTTCCTCGCCGTCGCCATCGGGATCGGTGTCGTAGCCATATTCGCGCGCCGAACTCATGCGGGCGATGTCGGGACGCGCGAAGCTGGTCCAGACCGCGCCGCGCAGCTTGGTGCGGCTGTCCAGTTCGTAGTTGACGTGAACCGAGGGCAGCACGTTCACGAAGCTGGACTTGTCCGAAACGAAGCGCTCGCCCTGGATCAGGTCCATGTTCCAGGCGTCGATGGTGTTGCGCGTCGCTTCCATGCGCACGCCTGCGATCACTTGCGCGCGGCCGAAGCGCGCCGTGCCCATGGCATAGGCGGAGATCACGCGCTCGTTGAAGCGGAAGCTGTCCTCGTTGGACAGTTCGGCGTCGTTGGGGTCGACCGCGAAGCCGTCGAAGATCTCGCTGTCGCCATCTTCGGCGCGCTGGAGTTCGGCCAGCATCTTGCGGTTGTCGATGGTCGTGCCCAGGCGATAGAGGCCGCTATAGGCGCCGCCGAACAGGCTGTTCACATCCTTGCCGTAGAATTCGGAGAAGTCCGCCAGGGTGCCGTCCGCCTCGAGATTCAGGAACGAGCCCTGATAAGTGCGGCGGCGCGAATTGTAGAACTTGGCGCCTGTCTTGAACGATTCCACCCAGGAATCGCCCGGCTTCCATTCGAGGTTGAACTGGGCCTGCCACAGCTTCTCGCTGCTTCCGCCCACTTCGCCTTCGAGGCTGCTGAAGTCGTATTGCGAGGGGTCCTGCACCGCTTCCAGACCGGCGGAATTGAGCAGCCACTTGGGGAAGCGCGAATCCTCGCTGCTGCTGAACAGCACGCCCTGATTTCCCAGCCAGCCGTACTTGTCGCTGCGAAACTCCAGGGTGTAGCCGTCGTCGAGATTGTCCTCCGACTGCGAGTAGGACACGTCGTAGTCGATCGTCAGTTCGCCCACGCGCGAAATGCCGCCGAGGTTGGCCGAAGCCAGGCTGCCCGTCTCGCGCGAACCTTCCCAGAAGCGGCGCAGGCGGAAGCCCTGCGGATCCCAGGTGCCCGAACCGCCGTTAAGGCTGTAGAACGACTTGCCCTTGCGGTCGGCATCGGTGATCAGCCCGTCGCCGTCCTGGTCGACGATCTGACCGAGCGAATAGCCATAGATGCGGCCCAGCCTGGAATCGGTACCGACGATGCTGTCTTCGGGCTGGAGCAGCGTCGTATCGGCCACGTCCACCTGCACCAGCCGCGTCGAATTCTTCGCGGTGTCGTTGCGGAAGTTCAGGCGGTTGAGGAATTCGTCCTTGCGGTACTTGTTGTACTGCCCGCGGAAGTGGAAGTCGTGGTCGTCGGAGCGATAGTCGATGCTGGTATTGGCGCCCCAGCGCTTCACGTCGGTCTCGCCGAAGCCCAGATCCATGCCGCGCATCACGAAGCGGTTGGGATCCCAGCCCAGCGTCTCGCTGTTGTCGTACCAGGTGTCCGGCTGGTTATCGCCGTCCACGCCGTTCTGCTCGAACTGCGACTTGCGCCGGCTCCAGCTGCCCGAAACGTAGATGCCGAAATGATCGTTGAACTGGCGCGAGAGGGCGCCCGAAACCTGGCCCGACTTGCGATGATCGTACTTGTCGAGCATGCCGCCCTCGGCCGAGAGGCGAGCATACATCGGCGTCTGGTCGAAGGCGGTGGGGGTGGAAATGTCCACCGAGCCGCCCAGCGCGTCACCGTCGCGGTCCGGCGTCAGGGTCTTGTAGACGGTGATCTGCTTGATGCCGTCCGGCGGCAGGACCGAGAGCCGCACGCCGCGGTAGAAGTTGTTGTCGCGCGAACCGGCACCGCCAAGGCGCACGCCGTTGATCGAATAGTTGTTCAGCTCGGTCGAGAGGCCGCGCACCGTGATGCGGTCGCCCTCGCCCGTGGTCGGGCTGCGCACGGCATTGACGCCGGGAAGGCGCGCCAGCGCCTCGGAGATGTTGTTGGCAGGCAGCTTGCCCATGTCGTCGGCGCTGACCGTGTCGGAAACCGTGTCGTTCTTGCGCTTGATGTCGAGCGAACGCTGAACCGCCTCGATATAGCCGGTGACGACGATCTCACTGTCGCCGGCCCCGGAAGGCTCTTCGGCGGCGACAGTCGCGACCGGGGCAGCCCGGCGCGCCGGCGCGGGAGCGACCGCGGCCGGACGGGGCCGGGCGGCACGGGCGCGCAGGATCACGGTGCTGCCGCGAAGCTGGGTTTCGACATTGGCCCCGCGCACGAGCTGGGACAGGGCCTGCTGCGCGCTCATCTTGCCCGACAGGGCCGTGCTGCGGCGCCCCCGCACCGCATCCGGCGCGGCGGCCACCTGCATGCCGGTGACCCGCGAGAACTCCTGAAGCGCGCGGCCCAGGTCCTGTGCCGGAATGGTGAAACTGTACTGGGCGGTGGCCGCCTCGGCGACCGGCGCGGCAAGGCCGCCCCCGACCGTTGCCAGCGCTATGGCCAATGCCGAGGCATGGGCCAGGGCTTTACTTGAACGAAACATCATATCCCCCGTTGGATCAGGCATTCGGGGGGAAGACGCGGGCAGACAACCAATCCCGACAATTATTTTTTCTTACATTTTCATTACGTTATCAAGTAAACTTGATGACAGCGGAAGATAGCCAGCCCCCCGGCTCAGCCTTCCGCCCACACGGCGAGACGATGACATGAGCGGGCCTGGCCGCGCCGCCGCAGAACGCCCGAAGCCGGCGCCCTGCAAACGAACTCAATGGGAGAGGACGTAGCGCGCCTTTTCCTTGCGCCACTGCAGATCGTGGATCGCCGCCAGCGCTTCCAGCACCATCTCGGGATCGGAGGTCTGGAACCGCCCGGTCACGAGCAGCTGGCCCAATCCCGGATCGGCCAGCACCACCGGCAGGTCCGAACCGCGATTGATGCGCTGCACCAGCTGCTGAACCGAAGTGTCGTCCGCGTCGAACCAGCCGTCGATCCAGCCGGGATGATCGCCGCGCACGTCGCCCAGGCTGCGCACCCGGCCGCCGCCGACTTCGATCCCGTTGCCTGCGGGAAGCCGCCACTGCCGCCCCGCCCCGGCATCGACGCTGACCAGGCCGCGATAGACGCGCACCACCCGCGTCTGGCTGTCCACCAGGTCGATGTCGAAAGCCGTACCCAGCACGGTCACGCGGGAATCGCCCGCGTTGACCGAGAACGTGCGGACTTTCTCGTGCGCCACGTCGAAGAAGGCCTCGCCGTTCTGGAGCGCGACTTCGCGCGACCAGGGCGTGATGCGCACGTCCATCCGGGTCCCGCCGCTCATGCGCACTTTCGATCCGTCCGGCAGCACGACTTCGCGCGAGGTACCGCGGGCGGCGGCATAGCTCGATTCGCTCACCAGCGTGCGGGCGCCCATCGAGAGCACGACCACCAGGCACAGCGCCACGGCCGCGAAGCCCGCGAACTGCTTCCACGCCTGCCCGGCCCAATTCGGCACGGCCTCATCCTCGAAGGTGCCGAAATCGTCGGGCGCGGCTTCGGCGACCTCCAGGGCACTGCGCAAGCTGCCGGACTGCCAGAGCGCCTGGTGCCGCGCATAGCTTTCGACATGGCGCGGATCGCCCATGATCCAGCGATCGAACTCGGCGGCGACTTCAGCGTCGTGCAGCGGACGGTTCATCCGGTCGACCCATTCTGCGGCCTCCCGGTCGATCACGTCGAATTCCTGCCTCTGGGCCGTCATCAGGCGAACTCCGCGAAGTCCACGCCGGCGCGATCGAGCGCCGCGCGCAGATCCAGCAGGCCACGGGTGATATGCTTTTCCACTGCCTTCGCACTCATCGAGAGATCTTCGCCGATCGCACGGCAACTTTCATGATTCAGGCGCCTGCGGATGAGGACTTCGCGGCGCAGCGGCGGCATCCGTCGCAGGCAGAGCGAG
The DNA here is from genome assembly GCF_004368805.1 of Novosphingobium sp. PhB55. Taxonomy (NCBI): domain Bacteria; kingdom Pseudomonadati; phylum Pseudomonadota; class Alphaproteobacteria; order Sphingomonadales; family Sphingomonadaceae; genus Novosphingobium; species Novosphingobium sp. PhB55. Next base: position 930,750 of record NZ_SODQ01000001.1, read on the forward strand.
AGCACGTCGAGCGCCCGGCGCGAATCGAGAATCCTGTCGAGCGAGGGGTCGTCGCTTTCCCATTCGTCGTCAACGTCATCAGAGTGCTGCGTCTCCTGGCGCATTTCCCGGCGCCGCGTGTCGATCATCAGGTTGTCCGCGATCCTGAAGGCCAGCGCAAAAAGGCTGCCTATCTGCTGCGTCTGGCTGAGAGCGATCAGGCGCGCAAGCGTTTCCTGCGCCACGTCGTCCGCCACGTCCGGTCGCGCCCCTCGCGCACGGAGGTAGCGCAGAAGCGTGGACCTCACTGCATTCCAGTCCTGCGGCGGCGCCGCAGGACGATCCATGGCATTCGATAACACGATTTTTTCCACCCTGCGCCCGGCCGTCCAAAGTCCGGCGCGCGCTGCCTAGGCGGGCACCATGACGGTTTGAGGAAATCCCCATGCGCAAGCGCTCTTAACGCGCGCACCAGCCCTCTCGCCGGCAGCGCGAAACCCCGCACACCCGCCCTGCCCGCCCCGCATCCTCCCGTCCCAATGGCGCTTCCGCAGCCGCCTCGCCATTCTGAACCATTGACTCCGGAGCCCGCCGAAATTACCGGCCATTCTTGCGATTGATTTGCAATATCCTGCTCTCGGGGGAAGAACGAGCATGGCCAAGAGTGCCGCGAATGCCAGAACGACGGGTCCCGCAGGCCGCCGCATCGGCCGCTGGAACGTCGCGTCGCGCATCGTCGCAGCGGTTCCGGCGAACTACCTGGTCACCTCGCTGGCCACGGCCTGCCTGGCGCGGCTGCTGGCGCACGGTCTGGCGGTCAATCCCGCTGAGGCGAGCGTCACCGCCACACTGCTTTCCTTCGCCATTTTCGCCACGATCGCCCTCTTCGCGTTCGGCCTGCGCTCGGTCTCGCGGCTCTGGCTCTGGCTGGCGATCTCCGGCGGCGTGCTGGGGGCTGCTCTCTGGCTCTCGCTCGGCATGGGAGGCCGGCTGTGAAGGAGGGTCTGCGCCAGTCGATGGCGCTTCTCCATACCTGGACCGGGCTGCTGCTGGGCTGGCTGCTCTTCGCCATGTTCGCCACCGGCACTTCGGCCTATTTCCAGGACGAGATCACGCGCTGGATGCAGCCGGAGATCACCGGCAGCGCCGATCCGGTCACTTCGGCCGAGGGCGCCGTCCGCTTCCTCCAGCGCACCGCGCCCGATGCGACGAGCTGGTACATCTCCCTGCCCAACAGCCGCAGTGCCACCACGCAAGTCTATTGGCAGGCGGCCGAAGGCCAGAAGCGCGGCAAGCGCGCGGATACCAGCGCCGTGCTGGACCAGAGCGGCCGCGAAGTCTCCACCCGCGACACGCGCGGCGGCTACTTCCTCTATCGCTTCCATTTCGACCTGCACTACATTCCGGTGCTATGGGCCCGCTACCTGGTGGGCGTGGCGGCGATGTTCATGCTGGTGGCGATCCTGTCCGGGATCATCACGCACAAGAAGATCTTCGCCGACTTCTTCATGCTGCGCTTCAACAAGGGCCAGCGTTCCTGGCTGGACGCGCATAACGTCACGGCCGTGATCGCCCTGCCCTTCCACCTGATGATCACGTTCACCGGCCTGGTCACGCTGGCGATCATGTACATGCCCTGGGGCATTGCCGCGAACTATGCCGACCGTACGGCGTTCCAGGACGCCGTCTTCGGCAAGAGCGTGGACGTGGCGCGCAGCGGCAATCCTGCACCGCTCGTAGCCGTGGCACCGCTGATGCGCACCGCTTCGGCCGCGTGGGACGGCAAGCGCGTGGGCTACGTGAAGATCACCAATCCCGGCGATTCCACCGCCATGGTCAACATCGCCCGCGCATCGGAAGGCGCCATCGGTTCGCGCGGCGAGGAAATCTCCTTCAACGGCATCACCGGCCGCCCGGCGGATCACAGCATGGCAAAGGGCGCGGCGCTCGCCACCGAAAGCGTGATGATCGGCCTTCATGCGGGACGCTACGCCGAGTACGGCCTGCGCTGGCTCTATTTCCTCTCGGGCCTGGGCGGCACGATCATGGTGGGCAGCGGACTGGTGCTCTGGACGGTCAAGCGCCGCACCAAGCTGCCCGATCCCAGCCATCCGCACTTCGGCTTCCGCCTGGTCGAGAAACTCAACATCGCCACCGTCGCGGGCTTTCCGGCCGGCATAGCGGCCTACTTCCTGGCCAACCGCCTCCTGCCCCTGAGCATGGCCGAACGCGCCGATCATGAGATCAACAGCCTGTTTCTCACCTGGCTGGCGGTTTTCGTCTGGGCGGTGGTTCGCCCCTCGGCGCGCGCCTGGCCCGAGGCGCTCGGCCTCGCCGCCGCGCTGTTCGCAGCCGTGCCGGTGGTGAACGCCCTGACCACCTCGCGCGGACTGCCCGCCAGCCTCCTTGCGGGCGACTGGTTGTTCGTTTCGTTCGACCTGGTGATGCTGGTGCTGGCCGCCGGCTTCGCCAAGGGCGCGCGCCGCGCCGCGCGCAAGCGGGCGGAAGGCCCCCGCGCCGTTCGGCGCAAGACCCCGGAGGCCATGGCCGCATGATCCACCTTCTCGCCGTCCTCCTCTCCGCCGGCGCCTTTACCGCCCTCGCGCTTTCGATGAAGCGCCACCAGCGCGACTTTGCCGGCCGCGCCCTGACCGAGCGCGAGAGCCGCCTGGCGCGGACCGCCGGCTGGTCTCTGGTGGGACTGGTCCTCGCGATCGACATTGCCGTCTTCGGCTTCGGCTATGCGCTGGTCGCCTGGGCCGGGCAATTGACGATGGGCGCCTGGCTCAACGTGGCCTGGCTCTGCTGGAAAACCGGCGCCTCGCGAAAGAACTGACATCCCACGGGCACAAACACCGCGTCCGGACGTCCTGAAGGTATGAAGCGGCGGGCGGCAATCCGGCGCGATCCGTGCACAAAGGGAAGCCATCCATGGGAATGCTGGTCGACGGTCAATGGCATGACGTCTGGTACGACACCGAATCCACCGGCGGCCGTTTCGTCCGCAAGGACGCCGCCTTTCGCGACCGGGTGACGACGGACGGGGAATTCGCCGCCGAACCCGGCCGCTATCACCTCTATGTCAGCCTCGCCTGCCCCTGGGCGCACCGCACGCTGATCGTTCGCGCGCTCAAGGGGCTGGAGGAACTGGTTTCCGTTTCGGTGGTCAACTGGCTCATGCTGGAAAAGGGCTGGACCTTCGATCCGGCGCCCGGGGTGATCCCGGACCCGATCCACCAGGCCCGCTTCCTCCACCAGGTCTACACCGCCGCCGATCCGGCCTATAGCGGCCGCGTGACCGTGCCGGTGCTCTGGGACCGGAAGACCGGGCGGATCGTCAACAACGAATCCTCCGAGATCATCCGCATGTTCAACCAGGCTTTCGACGGGCTGGGCGCGGCGCCGGGAGACTTCTACCCCGAAGCCCTGCGCGCGGAGATCGATGCGGTGAACGCCCGGGTCTACGATACGGTCAACAACGGCGTCTACAAGGCCGGCTTCGCGACCCGCCAGGACGCCTACGAGGAGGCCGTCCAGCCGCTGTTCGATTCGCTGGACTGGCTGGAGGATCGCCTGTCGCGCAATCGCTATCTGGTGGGCGACAGACTGACCGAGGCCGATATCCGCCTGTTCACCACATTGGTGCGCTTCGATGCGGTCTACGTCGGCCACTTCAAGTGCAACCTGCGGCGGATATTCGATTATCCCAACCTGCAGGGGTTCCTGCGCGACATCTACCAGACGCCGGGCGTAGCCGGCACGGTAAACTTCCAGCACATCAAGGGCCATTATTACGAGAGCCACCGCACGATCAATCCCACCGGGATTGTCCCGTCCGGCCCGATACTTGATCTGGACAGCCCGCATGGCCGCGGCAGCGGGCCGGCCTGAAACGGGACGGACCGCGTCGCTCGGGGAAACTGCGGTGTTTCCTGTTACGGGAAAACAGGTAAGCTGGAGGCCGATCAGCCCAGTACCCTTCCGATCTTATCCCTTCCGGAAATTCTTAGGAGGCGCCCCCCATGCGCAAGGATGCATCCCTTTACTCGATCGACGGTTCCTCGCTTCCCAATGCCTCCTCGGAAGAATCGCTGACCGACCGGCTCAATCGGGTGCTGGAAGTGCTGAGCGCCGAGTTCCCGCATGCGGTCGACATCGGCCTGGAGTTCGACGGCAAGCTCCACGCGCATATCGACGTGCGCGGCGGCGAGGAAGTCTGCGGGGTCGAATCGAAGCTTCCCAACCTGGGCGACGGGATGTTCACCCAGGTGGCCCACGGCGCCACGCCGCATCACCCCTTCTTCCACCGGATCAGCGCCATCGTCGTCGGCTGACGTCTCTCCGAACCGCTTTGCGGGAACCAACCCAGGGCCCGCGCCTTTCTCATCGGCGAGGAAGGAACGGGCCATGGCCGCACGCGCATACTGGCAAGGACAGATCAGGCTCGCCCTGGTGTCGATTCCCATCGAGGTCTACCCGGCTACCAAGTCCGGCGCCGCCATCTCGTTCCACCAGATCCACGAACCGAGCGGCAAGCGCATCCGCTACGAGAAAGTCGCGCCCGGCGTAGGCCCGGTCGATCGCGACGAGATCATCAAGGGCTATGAAATCTCCAAGGGCAACTACGTGCTGCTCGACGAGGAAGAGATCGAAGCCGTCAAGATCGAGAGCCGCAAGACGCTGGAACTGGTGCAGTTCGTGGACGCGGGCGACATCGACGTGCTCTATTATGAAAAGCCCTACTTCGTCGTCCCCGCGGACGATCTTGCCGAGGAAGCCTACGTCGTCCTGCGCGAGGCGCTGCGCCAAAGCCGCAAGGTCGGGCTTGGCCAACTGGCGGTGCGCGGGCGCGAGCAACTCGTCTCGATCAAGCCGTGCGGGCGGGGGCTGGTGATGGAAGTCCTTCGCTACGCCGACGAAGTCCACAAGGCGCAGGGCTATTTCCGCGAGATCGGCGAGGATAAGCCCGACGCCGACTTGCTCGACCTGGCGACCACGCTGATCGAGAAGAAGAGCGCGCCCTTCCACCCCGCCGAATTCCATGATCGCTATATCGATGCCCTTCACCGGCTGATCGACAAGAAGGCCAAGTCGAAAAGCAACAAGCGCGTGCTGGAGGACGTCGGGGATCCATCGGGCGGCAGCAAGAGCAATGTCATCGACCTGATGGCCGCGCTCAAGAAGTCGGTCGGCGACAGCGGCAGCCGCACGGGGAAAGCGGCGCCTGCGAGCAAGTCCGCAGCGGACAAGGGCTCCGCGGCGAAGGCACCTGCCAAGAAGGCCGAGGCGAAGAAGCCTGCCGCCAAGAAGCCGGCGGCGACGAAGAGCCCGGCCAAGACCACGAAGGCCACGAGCACCACGACCACGCGAAGCCGCAAGCGCGCCTGAGCCATGGAACTCAACCCGGCGATCCCCCTCCATGCGATCGATTCCGAGGTTCTGCTGCGGCTTGGCATTGCCGCCGTGGTCGGCCTGTTGCTCGGCCTCGACCGCGAGTGGCACGGCCATCCGGCCGGCCTGCGCACGCACGGACTGGTCTGCGTGGCGGCGGCCACGATGACCACTTCCATCATAGCCCTCTACTTCCAGCTCGACGGACCGCGCATGGACCCTCTGCGCATCTTCGAGGCGACCGGCGCTTTCGTGGGCTTCATCGGAGCCGGGCTGATCGTGTTTTCCCGCGGGCGCCTGCGCAACCTGACCACAGCCGCGCATATGTGGCTGACCGCGATCATCGGCATCGCCTGCGGCGCCGGGCAGTGGCCGCTGGTGGCCATCGGCATGTTGGTCAGCCTGGTCATGGTGACGGCGCTGCATTTCGTGGAGGCGCGCTGGGACCGGCGGCATCCTTCGCCCATCAAGGAACGGTAAGGAACGGTAAGGATGGCCAAGTCCGACCCTCTCGCCGAATACAACCGCAAGCGGGACTTCGCCCGAACCGCCGAGCCGGCCGGTAAGCGGCAGAACAGCGAAGCGGGCAATATCTTCATCGTCCAGAAGCATGCCGCGCGGCGGCTGCACTGGGATTTCCGGCTGGAAGTGGACGGTGTGCTCAAGTCCTGGGCCGTGACCAGGGGCCCGAGCGCCGATCCCGAGGACAAGCGGCTGGCCGTCCGTACCGAGGACCACCCCCTCTCCTACGCCCGCTTTGAAGGCAACATTCCGCAAGGCGAATATGGCGGCGGCACCGTCATGCTCTGGGACGAAGGCACCTGGGCGCCGATCCCGGGCAAGAGCGCGAAGGACCTGGAGGAAGGACACCTCCACTTCACGCTCGACGGGGAGCGGATGAAGGGCGAGTGGCTGCTGGTGCGGATGAAGGGCCGCCCCGGTGAGAAGCGCGAGAACTGGCTGCTGCGCAAGGTCAGCGACGGCCATGCCGTCTCCGGCGATCAACTGGTCGAGGAAGGGCTTAAAAGCGTGCTCACCGGCCGTACCATGGCCGAGATCGCAGCGGACAAGGCGGGCACGCAGTCGCTCAAGGGTAAGAAGGGCAAGGCCTTTGCCGATGCCATGGACGACGCCGCGCAGCACAATTCGGAGACTGCCAAGACGGCCAGGCCTCCAGCGAAGCGGCGGCCCGGCGGCCGGGCCAAAGGCGCCCCGCCGAAGTTTCGCGCGGTCCAGCTGGCCACGCTCGTCGATGCCGTGCCGGACGGCAACTTGTGGATGCACGAGATCAAGTTCGACGGCTACCGCGCGCTCGCCGCCGTCGCCGGTGATACCGTGCGAATATATACCCGCAGCGGCCTCGACTGGAGCGACAAGTTCGCCCCGCTTGCAGACACTTTCGCCGCGCTCGACCTTCCGCCCAGCCTGATCGACGGCGAGATCATTGCCCGGGGACCGGACGGCAATCCCAGCTTCTCCAACCTGCAGGCCGTGCTCAAGCGCGGACACGGCAGCCAGAAACCCGGCGACAAACTGGAATTCCACGCCTTCGATTTGCTCGAACTCGATGGGCGGAACTTGGCCCCGCTCCCCAATATCGAGCGCAAGGAGCGGCTGGAAGCGCTGCTGGCCGATGCCCGATCCCCGCTTTTCGTGGCAGACCATGTGATCGGCGCGGGTGAAAAGCTCTACGCGGCGATGTGCCAGGCGGGCCAGGAAGGCGTGATCGCCAAGCGCATCGACGCCGCCTATGCGGGCCGCCGCACCCGCAACTGGGTCAAAGTGAAATGTACCCGCAGGCAGGAATTCGTGGTGGTCGGATGGAGCCGATCGAGTGCGAAGGGACGGCCGTTTTCCTCGCTGCTGCTGGGGCAGTACGAAGAGGGGAAGCTGGTCTATCGCGGCAAAGTGGGCACCGGATTCGACGGCGACACCCTGGGCGATCTGGCGGCCCGGCTGGCGCCGCTCGTCCGCAAGACCGCGCCGGTGGAAGTCGACCGGACCGAAGCGCGCGGCGCGACCTGGGTAACGCCGAAGCTTGTCGCCGAGATCGCCTTTGCCGAATTCACCACCGAAGGGCGTGTGCGTCACGCCAGTTTCTTGGGCCTGCGCAGCGACAAGCCGGCGAAGGAGGTCACCCCCGAAATGCCCAAGTCCGCCCCCAAGGCCGCGATCGACGTCGAAATATCCAGCCGGGACCGGGTGATCTTCCCGGAGACCGGCCAGACCAAGGGCCAGCTTGCCGACTACTATGCCGCAGTGGCCCCACTCATGCTGCCTTTCGCCGCCAACCGGCCGATCAGCCTCGTCCGCTGCCCCCAGGGTCGCGCCCGGAAATGCTTTTTCCAGAAGCACGACAGCGGCTCGTTCGGCCCTCACGTCTCTCACGTCCCGATCCGCGAGAAGGATGGCGGCAGCGAGGACTACCTCTATATCGACGACGCCGAAGGGCTGGTCGCCTGCGTGCAGATGGGGACCATCGAGTTCCACGGCTGGGAATCGCGGGCGGACGCCGTCGAGAAGCCGGACCGGCTGATCTTCGACCTCGATCCCGACGAAGGGCTGGACTTCGGAGACTGCCGCCGCGCCGCGCAGGACTTGCGCCGCCAGCTTGCGGATATCGGCCTGGTCAGCTTCGCCATGTTGTCAGGCGGCAAAGGCGTCCATGTCGTGGTGCCGCTGACGCCCGGCCATGACTGGGACAGCCACAAGGACTTCGCCCGCCGGTTCGCCGAAGCCTTGAGCACGGCCGAACCAGACCGCTTCGTGGCAACGATGAGCAAGGCCAAGCGCAAGGGCAAGATCTTCATCGACTGGCTGCGCAACCAGCGCGGCAGCACCGCCGTCCTGCCCTATTCCGCCCGAGCCCGCGCCGGAGCGCCGGTGGCGGTTCCGATCTCCTGGGACGAGCTGGACGGAATGAAGGACGCCCATCCCTTCTCGATCGACGATGCCGAAGCCCTGATCGAACACGCAGCCGACTTGCGCGGCTGGGGCTTTGCCGAGCAACCCCTGCCGAACTTCTGACGCGCGTTATTGCAGCCGAAGCCCCGCGGCTTCCGTGCTGCATGCCTCTACGGACGGCGCGCGCTTCGTTCCGGTCCTGGCCAGTTCGGCGCGCGCTGCGTCGAGGTCGGCACGAAACGCCTGCTCGGCATGGAGCCGCGCCAGCGTGGCCGCCGCCATCAGTCGCCCGGCATCGACATCGCTTGCCCAATGGACATTGCAGACCAGCCGGCTATCCCCGAAATCACGGCCGCGCTGGAGAATGGCATCGGCGCGATCGGGCACGAGTTCGGCCAGGATCAGCGCCCAGCCCCAGCCCAGCGCGCTATGGCCGGAGGGATAGGATCCGTCGGTGCGCAGCACGGCTTCGTCCTGCGGTGAGCAGGTCGTGTCGCCGTGAGCCACGAAAGGCCGCACGCGGCGATAGTGGTCCTTGGCCTTGTAGGTGGAGAGTCCGATGTCGATCATCGCCTTGCTCATCACGCGGTAGAGCACCGGCGTGCGCTTGGCATCCGGTATCACGCCGGCGGCGCAGGCAAAGGCCTGGAAGGCATGCGCCGGCTTGAGATCGGCATCGCTCGCCGCCTGGATGAAGCGCGGACTGTCTTTCGGCCGGGCCATGGCCTTGTCCGTTTCCTCGTCCCGCGCGAACGCGGCCGATCCTTCTGCCGGTGGCGGCGGCAGCAGTGCCAGGCTATCCGGAAGCTGCGAGAGCGGGAGGTAGCCCTTCGGCATGCCCGGCGGCAGCTTGGCGGTGATGCTGGGCGGTCCGGCGCTGGGAGCGCCCGTCTGCACGGGCGCCGGGCCGGCAGTGGTTCCCTGGGGCGACTGGGCCGCCGCGGATACGAATATCGCGGCGGCACCCAGTGCCGAAAGGAGGATCGGAAGGCGCGCGCTCCCCATCAACTGGAACCGGCAGCGGCATCGGCCATCTTGGCGATGGCGTCGTCGATGGTGAAACTGTTGGGACGCTGGATCGGCGGAAATTCCTTGAACGTCTCCGCGAACATCGCCGCGCCGGTCTGGGCCGCATAGATGAAGTAGGCGTTGTGCAGGAACCAGTCGTAATAGGTGTTCGAGGTGATATCCGCGAACTCGTAAGGGTCGGTCCGCAGGTTGAACATCTTGGGCAGTCTCAGCCGGGTGAAGGGTTCGGCCCAGACCTGCATGGTGCCCGGGCAGCGCTGTTCCAGGAACACCAGCTTCCAGTTGTCGTAGCGCATCGCCAGGATGTCGCCATCGTCGCTGATGTAGAAGAAGAAGTTGCGCGGGCTGTCCTTCTCCTTGCCGGTGATGTGGCCCAGCAGGCTCTTGCCGTCGATGTGGTTCTTGTAGGTGCGGCCGATCGCCTGGTGGCCCTTCTTCACTTTCTCGACGATGTCGGGTTCGCCCGCCATTTCCAGGAAAGTGGGCAGCCAGTCGTGGTGCTGGACGATGCCGTTGGAGATCGAGCCGGGCTCGATCCTGCCCGGCCAGCGCACCATCATCGGAATGCGGAACGCGCCTTCCCAATTGGTGTTCTTCTCGCTGCGGAACGGGGTCATGCCGCCATCCGGCCAGGAGTTGCGGTGCGGGCCGTTGTCGGTCGAATACATGACGAACGTGTCGTCGGCGATGCCCATGTCGTCGAGAGCATCGAGAACCTGGCCGACGTTCTTGTCATGGTCGATCATGGTGTCGTGATAGTCGGATTGCCAGCGACCGGCCTGGCCCTTGCTCTCCGGCTTGGGGTGCGTGAACATGTGCATGTGCGTGGTGTTGAGCCACACGAACCACGGCTTGTCGTCCGCCTCCTGCCGCTTGATGAAATCGAGCGCCGCGGCGACGAATTCGTCGTCGCAAGTCTCCATGCGCTTCTTGGTGAGCGGGCCAGTGTCCTCGATCTTCTGCTTGCCCACTTTGCCCCAGCGTTCCATCTCCGTGGGATCGTCCTTGTCGGTCGCCCAGCTGTGGATCACGCCGCGGGGGCCGAAGCGTTCCTTGAACTTGGGGTCCTTCGGATAGTCCTCCATCTCGGGCTCTTCCTCGGCATTGAGGTGATAGAGGTTGCCGAAGAACTCGTCGAAACCGTGATTGGTGGGCAGCATGTGGTTCAGGTCGCCCAGGTGGTTCTTGCCGAACTGCCCGGTGGCATAGCCCTGCTCCTTGAGCAGCGCCGCGATGGTCACGATCTTTTCATTCATGCCGGTGGGCGCGGCGGGAATACCCACCTTGGAGAGCCCGGTGCGCAGCACGCTCTGCCCGGTGATGAAGGACGAGCGCCCCGCGGTGCAGCTCTGTTCGCCGTAGCTGTCGGTGAACTTCATGCCTTCCCTGGCAAGCCGGTCGATGTTCGGCGTTCGATAGCCCATCAGGCCGTCGGTATAGCAACTGAGATTGCTGATTCCGATGTCGTCACCCCAGATGACCAGGATGTTCGGCTTTCCATTCGGCATGATAGGCATCCTTCTGCACGATAGGACCGCAATGGTCGTGAAGGCGGGCCGATTCGGCCATCCGGGTTTCACCCGATACCAAGTTGTTTTGCATCCTAGGGGAGTGGATATTGCATGTCCGGCCCATCACTCGCGCAAATAACGTTACGAACACGCTTCGGACCGGACCTTTTATTTTCCAGTATTCTCGCTATTTCTTGGACATCCCCTCGGCATTGATGGGCGAGAGGCTCTTCAATTCGGTGAGGCCCGCAGCGCTCAGCTTGGCCCAGTGAGCGAAGAGGTCTTCGAAGTCCGCCGTGTTGGTCACGGTGTTGCGCAAATAGGCCCGGCTGTCCTCCATGCTGCGGGAATCGACCGCACGGCCGAGCAAGGCACCGGTGCGCGAATCGCGCGCCTCGATCACCAGCGTGCCGCCTCCGGCGTCGCGGGAAAAGGTCCACGACCGGCCCGCCGTCATGGGGTCCGGGGCGACCACGTCGAGATTGACGACCGCCGTGGATAGCCGCAGCACATCGGAGCCGGGCTGGTCCACCACCTGGTATCCTGCCTTCTGGTAAGCTTCCACGAACAGCTTGTGGAAGCCGGTCTTCGCCTGCTCCAGGATATCCCGCGCCTGCTCGTTGGAGACGGGGCGCCCCCTGTCCTCGGCAAAGCCATGCTCACGCTGCCAGTTCTTGCGGAAGGCTATTTCCGCCGGGTCGATCATGACTTTGGTGTAGCCGCGAAAGTCCGCATCGGGCTGAAGGTAGACCGTCTCGATCTTGCTTGATTTCACATGCATCAGCCCGTCCCAGGTGTCCGGCGCCTTGGCCGCCAGGGCGGGCACGGCGCAAGCGAGCAGAAGGGGCAGGACGGCATATCTGGACAAGCGCGCGCGCATCTTGAGTCTCCTCTGTTCCCGGTCTCGGGTCCCGACTTTTTCGCAGAACATTATCCGCAGCGCAGCGGCGCGCACATCGGGACCATTACCGGCTTTGCGCGGGACTACTCCGTTCCCCAGCGACGGCCCGCTCCCGCCCTGACCGCTCCCGCCCCGCCCACCCGGGCATGCGTCGGGCAATCCGGGGGTAATCCCCGATTCAGCTCCCGGCCTGCCTGCCGCACTCTCCTCGACCAGTCAGAGGATCAGGAGCGGTACATGCCCCATGTCAATTTCCGGCACGTCTTGTGGAGTCTCCTGGCGCTGGGATGCAGCCAGGCCGCAGGCACGGCCCAGGCCTCGGAAGGCGGCACCAGCATCTACCTGCTGGGATCCGGCGGCCCCGCCGCCGCCGTTCAGCCGCCCGTCGAAGGCATCTTCGTGGACGACACGATGTATTTCTACGGCGGCGACATCGCGGCCGACAAGAGCCTTGTCGTGGGCGGCAATGTCGCGCTGGGCCTCGACTCCTTCGTGGCGGCACAGTTCACCACCCTGGTCTGGGTACCCTCCACCAAGTTCCTGGGCGGCACCCTGGCCCTTGGCGGCTCGCTGCCGCTGGCCGCGCCCTTCGTCGATGCCTCGGTGATCGTCTCCGGGCCCGGCGGACAGTCCATCACCCGCTCCCGCACCGACAATACCCTGGCGATCGGCGACCCCCTCGCCAACATGTCGCTCGGCTGGAAGTGGGACAAGTTCTACCTGCAGGTCGGCGGCTTCGTGAATATCCCGGTGGGCCACTACCGCGAAGGCGAGCTGGCGAACATCGCGTTTCACCGCTGGGCTGGCGACGCCTCGCTGGCGGCGAGCTGGCACGATACCGATTCCGGCTGGGACGTCAGCGCCAAGGCCGGTGTCACTTTCAATGGCAACAACAAGGTCACCGACTACAACACCGGCAACGAGCTTCATGTCGAAGCCGCGGTGGAGAAGAGTTTCTCCGAGAAATTCTCCGCCGGGATCGTCGGCTATTATTACGACCAGATCAGCGGCGATACCGGCGAAGGTGCGGTGCTCGGCCCCAACAAGGGCCGGGTCGCGGCGCTGGGCGGCACGGCGGCCTATAACCTGATCCTCGGCCGCAGCCCGGCCACCTTCCGGGTGCGCGTATTCCAGGAATTCGACGCCCGCCGCCGTCAGGAAGGGACCGCGGGCATGTTGAGCCTGACCTTGCCGCTCAAGATCTTCCCGCCGGCCGCCGCGACGAACTGACCGGACACCGATCGGCCGCGTCTTGCCGGTCGCCACTGCGCCGCAAGACGTGTGCCCATCCAGAAGGAGAGCCGACCATGCAGCAGCGGCCGGATGCCACGCCCCCTCGGCCCCTGTCCGCGGTCCCGCTCCGGTCTGCCCCGATGCTGGCGACGCTGCTGCTGGCCGGGCTTCCGTTTCCCGTCATGGCACAGAACCTGCCGGTGCAGCAGATGGCGAACGACACCGTCATCGCGACGACTTCGCTGTCCGCCCCCCAGAACGACCGGCCTGGCACCGGCGACGCCGCCACATCGGCAGCCGCGCCGCCGGCACCTCCCGCCGCCAAGAAGATGAAACCCGACCTGCTGGTCGTTCCCATTCCGATGTCGAACCCGACGGTCGGGGCCGGGCTCACCGTGGCGGGGGTGCTGTTCTACAACCCCAACGGCTCCAGCCAGCCCTGGGTCACCGGCGGCGGCGCCTTCTATACCACCAACAAGAGCTGGGGCGCCGGCGCGGTGCACAGCATGTCGCTGGACGACGACCGCTTCAAGGTGCTGCTCTTCGGCGGCTATGCCGACATCAACATGCAGTTCTACGGCATCGGCGCCAATGCGGGCGACCGCGACATCTCAGTGGACCTGGAGGACCGGGGCACCATGATCCTGTCGCAGGGGCAGTACGAGATCGCAGAGCACTTCTACGTCGGCGCGCGCTATCGCTTTCTCAAGGTAAACTCGCGGATAAAGCGAGAAAACCCGCTCTTTCCCGATCTCAATCTACCGGGCAACCTGCTCGACAGCCAGACTTCGGGCATCGGCCCGGCCGTGACTTACGACAGCCGGGACAACCAGTTCGCGCCGCGCAAGGGCGCGAATGTCACGCTCGTCGGCGTCTTCAACATGGACGCGCTGGGCAGCGATTTTTCCTATGACACCTGGCAGTTCGCGGCCAGTGGGTACTTCCCGGCGACCTCCACCGGCACGCTCGCGATCCACGGCAGTCTTTGCGCGGTATCCAAGGGGGCCCCGTTCTACGACTTGTGCATGTACGGCCAGAACGGAGACCTTCGGGGATACGAAATGGGCCGCTACCGCGACCGCGCGATGTGGACCGCGCAAGTCGAATGGCGCCAGCAAATGAGCGACAGGTTCGGCGGCGTCCTGTTCGGCGGGATCGGCGGGATCGGAGACAGCCTCGGAGATCTCGACCATGGCAAGTTCCTGCCCGCCGTGGGCATGGGCCTGCGTTTCAAGGCCTCGCCAGAGACCGGCACGAACTTGCGGCTCGACATCGCGATGGGTCGGGATTCACAGGCCATCTACTTCGGAATCGGCGAGGCGTTCTGAGCGACGCCGCCTCACGGAAGAGGCGGATAGCGGCATTTCACGAGGCGGCTAGGGACTTTCCCCGATCAACTTTTGCTCCTGCCAAGGCAATGATCGCAAAGCACAACGGAAGGTGAAGACCGATGGAGATCGTGAAACAACTGATACCGTTACTGCTGACCTTGAGCCTCGGCCTGCTGGTGGTTGCGGCCGGACTGGCATCGTCGCGCGGTGACTTCGCCTATGTCCTGAAGCGCCCGCGGCTGTTGCTGCCCGCTTTCGTGGCGATCATGGTGATCCCGATCCTCGCGGCCATGGCCATCGTCGCGCTGTTCCCGCTTTCCCAGGCGGCAAAAGCAGGCATCCTGCTCATGGCCATTTCGCCCGTGCCCCCACTGATGCCGGGCAAGGCTCTGAAGGCGGGCGGTCACACGCCCTATGTCTACGGCCTCATGGCGACCGGCGCCGTCTTCGCCGTGATCTTCGTGCCGATCCTTGGCGCCCTGGCAGCCCGCTTCTACGGCGTTCACGCCCAGTTCCCGGTCAGCGTGGTCGCGCGCAATATCCTCATCGGCGTGGCCATCCCGCTTGTGGTAGGGCTGGTAGTCGGCCGGGTCCTGCTCAGGGCGCCCGCTCCGCGCCTGACGAAAGCCGTGACCATTGCCGCCTACCTGCTGCTCGTGCTGGCCGCACTGCCGATCTTGATCAAAGTCTGGCCGGCGATGATGGCGCTGATCGGCAATGGCACGGTTCTGGCCATGATACTCGTCGTCGTCGTGGCCATCGCGGGCGGCCATTTTCTTGGTGGCGACAACCTGGCGGACCGAGGCTCGCTTGCCATCTCCGCCGCCATGCGACACCCTGGCATCGCCTTGGCCCTGGCCGGTGCCAATCACGCCAATGCGGCGCTTTCGGCTGCAGTCCTGCTGTTCCTGATAGTCGGGTTCCTGGTGCTGATCCCTTACCAGATGCTCCTGCGGCGACAGGAAAAGCCCGGAGATCAGGTCTGATCCCCGGGCCCTGCAGGCTCAGTTGTTCGCGTCAGATCCTGGCGATGGCCCGGAAACCGACATGGGACGTCGAGGTATCGACCGGCTGGGCATGGCGCGCCGCCGGTCGATAGCGCTGGCAGTAGTTCGGCGCGCAAAGGTGCGAGCCGCCCTTGAGCACGCGCCGTGGGATGCGCGTGGGATCGTTCGGGTCGACACTGTCCTGCATCGCCTTGGCCCGCGCCGTGGAGCAGCAGCTCCTGACCGGCGCCGCACCGGGAGAATCGCGCCACCAGTCGGCGGTCCATTCCCAGACGTTGCCGATCATGTCGTTGAGCCCATAGCCGTTGGCCGGATAAGTGCCGACGGGCGAGGTCCGCAGCCACCCGTCCTCGCGCAAGTTCGCATAAGGGAAAGCGCCCTGCCAGGTGTTGGCCTGATGGACACCGCCCGGCACGAGTTCGGAACCCCAGGCGAATTCGGTGCCTTCGCTGCCACCGCGCGCCGCGAACTCCCATTCCGCCTCGTTCGGCAGCGAGAGTCCCGCCCAGTCGAGATAGGCCTCGACATCGACCAGCGCGACATGGACCACCGGATGTTCGGCGATCTCGTCCAGGGAGCTATCTGGACCGGTGGGATGGCGCCAGTCCGCGCCGGACTGGAACGACCACCACTGGCTGACCGGCCCGCGCGGATCGACCGGGCGGGCGGGCGGCTGGAACACGAGCGAGGACGGTACCAGCATCTCCGGCAGGGCGCCGGGATAGTCGGCCGGGTCCGGCGCCTGCTCTGCAAAAGTGCGGTAGCCGGTTTCCGCCACGAACCGCGCGAATTCCCGGTTGGTCACCGGGTTGCGGTCGATCCAGAAGCCTTCGACCGCGGCCGGCCGTTCGGGCCGCTCCTCGGGATAATGGTGGTTGGAGCCCATGGTGAACTGCCCGCCTTCGATCCAGACCATGTCGCGATCGGATCCGGGGCGGGTCTTTGCTGCATTCGATGCCACGGTTCAGTTCATCCCCGAGATGTTGAAGACGATCCCCAGCACCGCCGCTATGCCGAGAATAGCCAGCAGCACCGCAACGACCAGGGTAAGCGAAACCGGAAACACCGTCTCGCCGTGGATCAGCCCGTCGCCCGTCATGGCCTTTCGGCTGGCGCGAAGCTCCAGGGCAAACTGGACGTGCCGCGCGATGCCGCCGAACAGCAGCAATATGCCCAGCACGATCAGCGCCACGCCGAAGTTCCGGGGTGTCTGGCTTTGGCCGATGACACCCGCTTCGTGCAGCTTCGCGAAGGCCTGATAGATCGTGAAACCGAAGCCGATGAGCGACAGCGCAGTGCGTATCTCGGACATCAGCGTCCGATCAGCGCTCATCCGCGTCCGGTGGAAGGACATGCCGGTGCGGCGCATCGACATTTCCGTGCGGTTTTCGGAAAGACCCGTGCGATGCTGCGAAAGATCGGTCCGGAATTCGGACAGGTCCGTGCGGTGCTCCGAAAGGTTCGTACGAAAGCGCGAGAGATTGCTGCGAAACCGGGAGAAAGTGGTCGAAGCCTCGTCGGGGGTTATTCCGGCAACGTCGGGCAGAGGGGGAACGGCAGGCAGGTCGATCCGCTCGGGCCTGGGGGTGGCGATGCCCCGCTCGTTCTCGAACGGCTCGCCGGTCATTTCGCCGCTCCTGCCGGCGGCGGGAAGTTGGCGAGAACCGCCGTCACCACCGCATTGACCTTTTCCTGAGTAACGCTGCTGCTGGTCACCTGCTGCGTCGCAGTGCCATGCCACACCGGCGACTTGCTCGCGCTGTCGTAGACGTCGATGGTCAGCGTCCCGTCCGTCACGTTGCGCACATCGACCTGGTTGTACCCGGCCCAGCCGCCCCAGGGACGGAAATAGGGCCCGTAGGAGCCAAGCGAGGACACTTCCACGCGGTCACGCGAACCAAGGGTAAACCCGATGGCGAAATCGCCGGTGCCGGCCTGGGTATAGCCGCGCTTGGACATCTCGCTTTCGACCGCGGTCTTGACGCGCTGGGTAAGCAGCGGGTTCACGCCTTGCGGTGCGGCAGTGTAAGCCCAGCTATACGTCCGGAAACCGGCAAAATTCGCCGTAGGATCGGCATCGAAGGTTACTTTCGGCGTGGTCGCGCAAGATGCCGTCAGCAGTGCGCAACATGCCAGGGTCAACGCTCGCGAGTTCATGGCCTTCTCCTTGTATCGAGGCCTGAACTATTCGGCTGGCAATGGCTTTCAGCTATCGGGAATCTCCCTGATGCAGGCTGTCGGGCATCCCCATGGACAGCCCCCGAGGTTCGCCGCGCCGACTGCCCTGGCATCTCCCGAGGCAATTCCAGCGCGATCAGAGGGATTCCCCGGATGTGACGCCGGCAGGGAAACTGTGACCCTGTAACGGTTCAGCCATCAAAGGAGTGACCGATGCCCGTTTCGCGCTTCCGGCCTACCGCCGGAGCCTTCACGCTGGCGCTGCTGCTCGCGGGTGCCGCGACGCCCACTCTCGCCCAGGCCGCTGCGGACCAGACCCCGTCCGCAGCCGACGCGGCGACGACCGCAGCCACTGGGCCCCGCACGGCGACGCAGACGCTCGACCCGGTGGCCATCCAGGCGCTCAAGGGCATGGGCAACTATCTCAAGACGCTGCAGAGCTTCGAGATCCAGTCCAAGGCGACGATGGAATCGACGTTGCAGGACACCGACATCGCCGTGCATCTCGGCTATGAGGCAACCTACAAGGTCATGCGGCCCACCGCCTTCTTCGTGCAATTGAAGTCGGACCGCGCGATCCGCGAATATTACTATGACGGCAAATCACTCACCGTGAACGTGCCGCGGCAGAACTATTATGCCAAAGTGCCCGCCCCGGCGACGATCCGCCAGACGGTCGACAAGATCTATCTCGACTACGGCATCGACTTGCCGCTTGCCGATCTGTTCTACTGGTCCGAAAATCCCGTGACCGATGGCATCACTTCGGCCGTCCGCGTGGGCTTCGCGCGGGTCAACGGGCAGGAAACCGACCAGTTCGCCTATCGCGGCGAGGATCTCGACTGGCAGCTCTGGATCGCCCGCGGCAAGAAGCCGGTGCCGCTGAAGGTCGTGATCATAGACCGGTCGAACCCGATCCGGCCGTCTTACGTGGCGGAACTCACCTGGAACACCGCCCCTGCCCTGACGGCGCGCGATTTCGCCTTCGTTCCGGGGAAGAACGCCACCGCGATCCAACTGGCCGCGCTTTCCAGCCTGGAGGGCAACTGACATGCGAAACCATCGGATCGCTCGGATCGGAGCCCTTGCCACGTCGCTCGCAGTCCTTGCGGCGACGATTGCTCCGGCGGAGGCCCAGCGCCGTCTCGGCGGCGGCGGCATGCATATGAGCGGCGGACGCATGAGCGGCGGGCTGGGCGGCGGCGGAGGCTTTCAGGGCCGCAGCAACTTCCATGCCCCCGGCAGCGGCGGCGGCGGCATCCGCAATCCCGACATCCCGCGCGAGCATCCCGTGCCGCATCCCGATGGCGGCGGCGGCGGAAGACCTGAACCCGGCCCCGGTCCGCATCCCGGCCCCGGACCTAACCCCGGCCCTGGCCCCGGCCCTGGCCCTGGCCCTGGACCCGGACCGCATCCGGGACCTGGGCCTGGCCCGGGACCTGGACCTGGACCACACCCGGGACCAGGACCTCGTCCGGGACCGCCGCCGCCACCCCCGCCGCCCGGCTGGGGTTGGGGCTGGGGCTACTACGACGATCCCTTCTGGGATGCTGCGGCCGTCGGCATCGTCGCCGGCACCACTGCAGCCGTGGTCGCCAGTTCCAGCCAGCCGGACACGGTGGTCATCCAGAGCACGACCGTCGGCTCGGTGGTCTACACGCTCCCTTCCAACTGCCCGAAAGTGGTGCGCGGCGACGTGACCTACTTCAGCTGCAACAACATCTGGTATCGCCCGCAGTACCAATCCTCCGGGGTTACCTACGTCATCGTCAATCCGCCGGGGTGAGGCTCATGTACCCCCTCGGTCCCGCGCCGGTGGAGCAGGTCGCCGGAGTTGCCCTTCCCGAAGGGCGGCTCCGGCGACTACGCCGCGGCAGTCGGGCAACCTGCCGGGAGGATCGCTGGATGAAATCGATAGCAATGTTATCGTGCGATACATTCCACCATGCGACAGCGAGCAAAGCGTCAGTCGTTTTTGCCAGACCAGACATGAAAGCTTACACTAGTCCGGCAGAATGTTCTCAATTTACCTTTTGAACCTCTGGCTATTTTTCAAATATTTAATATCAATATCCGGGCCGGTTTCAAAGGCGAACGGCTCCTGAAAATTCAGGAGATCGGTTCGACTTGGAAAAGTGCCTTTGCATCTGCGTTCGCCGTTCGTCGGAATTGTGGAGAACTTATGCCGGAATGCTAGGGAAACTCCCGATTGAACGGGGTCATGACGGAACGAAGATAGACCCGCAGCCAACCGATGGCACCTGCAACGCCGCTAGAAAAAGGGGGGGTCGAATGCGCCCGATCACAAGCAGAATCCTTATCGCTGACGATCATCAAGCGATGCGCCAGGGCGTTCGGACCTTGCTGGAATCGCATGCCGATTTCCAGGTCGTGGGGGAAGCGGCCGATGGCCGCGAGGCGCTGAACCTGGCGGTGGAAACCAAGCCGGACATCGCCATCCTGGATTACTCGCTGCCGCTGATGAACGGCCTCGAACTGACCCGCGCGATCAAGCACGAGCTGCCGCGTACCGAAATACTGATCTACACGATGCACGACCGCGAAAGCATCCTGATAGATGTCCTGCGCGCCGGTGCCCGCGGCTATGTCCTCAAGTCGGACAGCGGCGTGCATCTGGTCTCTGCGGCCAAGGCCCTGGCGAAACGCAAGCCGTACTTCTCCGGCGCGATTTCGGAAACGCTGCTGGAACACTTCATCGATACCAACCACTCTACCGACAAGAGCATCATGCTCACCGCGCGCGAGCGCGAGATCGTGCAGCTGATCGCGGAAGGCAAGCTGAACAAGCAGATCGCCCATATGCTGGGCATCAGCGTGAAGACGGTGGAAACCCACCGCGCCGCCGCCATGCACAAGCTGAAGCTCAGGACGACGGCGGAACTCGTGCTTTATGCGGTTCGGAACAATATCGTTGAGCCTTGACCGCATTCGCCGCAGCATCGGTCTGGCGCCGCTGCGGGAAATAGGCGCCGATGTGCGTGCCATTGGCGCGCCGCTCCACGCAAAAGATACCGCCCAGCGCCTCTACGCGCTCACGCATCCCTGACAGTCCCACGCCCATGGCCTCGCGGCGGCGTCCTTCGATGATGTCGCTGGGAATGCCGATCCCGTCGTCCTCTACTTCCAGCACGAGATGCTTGGCCACCGTCGTCAGGCGCACTTCCACGGTATGGGCGAAGGCATGCTTGCCCACGTTGACCAGCGCTTCCTGCGCGACGCGGTAGAGTGCAATCTCGAGATCGGCCGAGGGCCGCAGACGCCCGGCAAGGTTCTGGAAACGAACGTCCAGCCCCGTGCGCCGCGCAAAACCCCTGACGAAGGCTCCCAGCGCCTCGTAGATGCCCCCAGACGACAGTTCCGGCGGATGCAGCACGTAGCTGAGCGTGCGCATCTGATGCTGCGCGGTGCTGAGCGCGCTTTCGATGTCGATACAGGCTTCCTCGATGGCGTCGAAAGTCCGGGCCTTGCGCACCGTCTCCAGCATGACTTGCGCCAGCGCGAGGTGCTGCGCGGTGCCGTCATGAAGGTCGCGCGCGATCCGGCGGCGCTCTTCTTCCTGCGCCAGGAGAATTCTGGCCTGCTGCGCCCGCCGCGTCAGCCGCTCCCCTGTCTTGCGGCCGGTCTTGAGCACGACCAGGATCATGCCGAAGGGCTCGGCAATGCTCGTGATCTGGACGCCCAGTTCCCCTCCGCGTGAGGTCAGCATGGGATAGCTGCGGCTGACGGACAGCAGGCTTCCGCCCAGGATGCGAACGATGTGCCCGCGAATGTCCGATCGGGATTCCTGGTCGAGAGGAAGCTGCTCCAGCACGCTCTCGAACGATGAATTGACGCTCTGGGCGAAGTCCATGCCCAGCACCGCAAGCGCCGCATCGGTAAGATTGGCAAGGACCACCTTGCCGCTCGGCGCCACTACGAAGACATCGAGCGGCAGCGCCTGGATTAACCCGCTCAGGACAGTAGCGCGGTTCTCATCATAGCTGAGGTTCTTTACGAGCGGCATCTTGACTACGACGCCGCTGCAATCGATTTTCGGGTTCGTCATACGCACAGCCCCCGTGAGTACGCAGCAATTTGCGCTTCGGATCAATAGCGTAACTAAGTATGATTCTCTAGCTGTATTATTCCAAGTCCATGACTAACCACAATGGATAGGTTTTTCGCGCCTCCGTAATTACCCGTATAGCTCTTTACTTATTGTGATATTGTTTCCAGAACCGCCCATTAGCTAACGTGGCAACTGAACTTTTCTGTCCTGCAGCATCGGCGCAGGCCAGGCGCATCGCCTGCAAACGTTGCTGAAAACCGGACCTCGCGGAAACCCGATCGCCATTTCCTGCCTGAAAGGGTGCGTCGAACGCCCCGGACATGCTGCAGCGCCCACACGCACGACCATCGAGTTGCGCAGCGGATCCGCGCGCCCTCGCGCCCTTCCGGGCTGTGCCCCTATGGCCACAGGGAAAGCCCCCATAGCCTCGGGGCGAGGAGTCGATAGCGTGCTGTCCTGTAGAAACTGATGCGTGAGCCAAGCCGATGTCCGAAGCTGACACCAGCGGCACAGCCCAGGACACATCGCCCGGGCGCAGAGGCTGGATCCGCGATCCGCTGGCGGGGCTGGTCGACGCGGTCGTGGCCCTTCCCGATGGCCTCGCAACCGCCGCGCTGATCGGCGTGAACCCGGTTGCCGGCCTCTATGCCGCCGCGATCGGCCCAGCAGTCGGCGGCATGCTGACGAGCAGCCGCCTGATGATCGTCGCGACCACCAGCGCTTCCGCCGTCATGGCCGCAGAGGCGCTTGCGGCGTTCTCCGGCGAGGCACGCACCAGCGCACTGATGTTGCTGGTCCTTCTGTCCGGCGGCTTCCTGGTCCTGTTCGGGCTGTTGCAGGCCGGCCGGCTCGTGCGCTTCGTCTCCCATGCAGTGATGACCGGCTTCATGCTAGGCGTGGCGGTGATGCTGATCCTCTCGCAATTGCCCACGCTGATTGGCTATTCTCCGCAGCCGCCCGCCGAAGTCGGCCCCCTGCTCTCGCGGCTGTTCCATCTGGGCCGGATCGCGCCTCATACCGCGATTATCGGCCTCTCCACTCTGGCGCTGCTGCTGATACTGCGCCGCACACGGCTCAGCCTCTGGTCCCCCCTTCTCGCACTGGCCGTCCCGACGCTCTCCATGGCAGCACTGGGATGGAGCGACGTTCCCACTGTCGCCAGCGGCAGCCCCATTCCGCGCGGGTTCCCCCTGCCGCGCCTGCCGGCGCTGGACAGCTTGACGCTCGACCTCGTCGGATCGGCTTTCGCCATCGCCGTGGTTGTGGCGATACAGGGTGCCGGGGTCAGCCAGGGCCTTGCCGTCGCCCACGGCCGCCGTGCGAACGTCTCCCGCGACATGATGGCGCAAGGCGTCGCCAATTGCGCGAGCAGCCTGATGTCGGGGATCGGCGTAGGCGGGTCGGTCAGCCAGACCGCCCTCAACGTCAGTCTCGGCGCCGTGACCCGATGGGCCGGCATCAGCGCGGGGATCTGGCTGCTGGTCTTCATCCTGCTCATCCCCAATCTGGTCGGCCTGGTCCCGACGAGCGGCCTCGCCGCGCTGATGGTCAGCGCCGGAGCGAGCGCGATCAACTGGCGCGAGGCGCTCTCCATCTGGCGCGTGGGAGGCGGCGCGCGGCTCGCCATCGTCGCGACTTTCAGCGCCTGCCTGGCCCTATCCATCCCCGTAGCAGTCGGCATCGGGGTACTGGTGACGATCGTCTATTTCGTCTCGTCCTCGGCCACGGACGTGTCCATGCGGATGGTGGTGCAGCGACCTGACGGACAGGCGGAGGAACAGCCCCCGCCGGCCGCCCTCACCAGCCACCAGATCCTCGTCCTCGACGTCTGGGGCAGCCTGTTCTTCGCGGGAGCGCGGACCCTTCAGGAAAACCTGCCGGATCCCGCCGGAGCGGAAGAGCCCGCAGTCATCCTGCGCATGCGCGGCCACAGCGCCGTTGACGCCACCCTGATCGAAGTGCTTGACGACTACGCCCACCGACTGTCGAAGCAAGGCGGCACGCTCTACCTCAGCGGCGTCAGCGACGGCCTGGCCGAACAATTCCGCCGATCGGGAAAACTGCTGCCTTCCAGCAACGTGCACATCGTTCCGGTCCAACCCATAATCGGCGCCGCCACCCGAACCGCCCTCGCCGAAGCACGCCGCTGGTCCGACGACCACGACAACGGCGCTAAGCTGAACGTATGAAGTCGCTAAGGCTCGGCTAGATAAAAGTTTTCTATGGGAAAGTGATGGTAGCGGAGGAGGGATCGACCGATTACCCTTATCGAACTGAAATTGTTGTCAATTTCTAGAAATTGAGAAAAGAGCCACCCCCAATTCTACCCCCAACCAATAAGTGAATAGCCCAACCGTGCAATAACTGCGCCAAGCAGAATGGGTGCGGCGGCGGTATTCGGAAATAATGGCCCTTCTTGCGAGAAAATTTCCGCACTTCCGTGCCTGCCTTAAGCGGTGCATTGATCCCACCGCTTGGATTTAGCATTTTCCGGCTATTCGTGGCGCGACTTAAACATAACCAATCAATTCTTCACGAAGAAGACACCGATGGCCGATGCCGCCAAGCCTTGAAAAACCCCCAAGAGCTTGTTCCACTCAGCAAGGGCGTCGACAGCGCCGCGGCTGCTTTCGCCGACGCTACCGGTCAGGGCGAGAATTATCACTGCCGCGAGGACCAGCAGGTAGACCACGCTAATCAGGCATGCGAGCAGGAACGCGAAGCGCGCCTGCGGAGAGGTCTCTTTCTGAGGATCGGACGAGGATGTGTAAGCCACCGCCCCCGTCAAAGACATGGTCGGGATCAAGTGGGGAATGATCCAGTCGATCGCCTGCTCTCGAAACGCACCGAACACGGCCTCGTCGAACGCCGCCCAGATAAACATCAGGAGGATCGCGAGCCCGAAGCCCCACCATATTAACGTGATGATCATGCGATATCTAACCACAATCACCCCCGGTAAAAATTACAGAAACCCGTCTTGCGACGGCGCTCCCCAAGTGCCCCCGTTGGCGCGGCGTGGGCCGCACAAGCAGGGTCGGCGAACCAATCGAAGCGCGCTCGTATTCGTATACGAAGATCTGGAGGTAGTGATCCTTGCCGCCCCTCAACCCGCGATAGGCCGAGGGCAACTCGAGCCCGGCACCTGCCGTTACCCAATCCGCGATCTCGGCAAGCGTCCGCGACGAAGCATTGTCAGGCATGCCGGTGTCGTACACGAACATGTAGGACCGGTAGCGCCCCGGCTGCGCTTGGTGGGAAATGACCTGAAAGAAGCTGTTGTAGAATGGCGCCGTGTCCCAGCGATCGCTCGCGATCGCCACGCCCCGGTCGTCGATCCGTTCGAATCTAGTTACGATCCCGAAGCCACGGCGTGTCAGGAACAGGCCAGGATCGTCGTATTCCGCGCTCGATGCCTTCAGTCTGTCGAAAACCTCTCCGAAGTCGAGCTTTCCGGAAAGGCAGTCGCTGCGGATTGCCGTCTTGAGCGAGGCGGGGGGAAGCGCCGTCACCACGCCGATCCGGTCTGTCTGGTCGTTGCGCGTATCGTCGACTTCCGGCCCGAGTCGCCGGATTCTGAGGCGGTATCCGCCCGTCGCACCATCGCCGACGCCGGAGACCTGCACGACGTATCGGCCACCCCGAGCAAACCTGAACCGTTCGATCAGCACACCGGTGGATGCGGGCTTGCTGAGCACGATGTTTCCCCCTGGACCCTCGACACGGATCATTGGCGTGAAGTCGTCCGAAAGAGCCTCGATGGTGTAGACCTGTCCTTCGATGACATCGACTGCGTATTCGTCGAAGAACCGGCCGTCGTCGGTTCGCAGATCCCCGTGGGACAGTGAACCCTCAGCCCAGCGTCCGACGGTTATGGCCTCCTGCGCGAGCACGCCCGGACCTACCGCGCAGGCCAGCGGAAGCAAAAATACCGCCATCCGCAAACGGAGCATAATGGACGCCTCCCGCATCCTATCCGCCGACAAGTGCATACGGTGCCCAGAAATAGGGGTGAGTGCGGAGCGAATGATCGTCGTCCCGGATGAACCCGAGAGCGGCCTCCCGCAGAGCCTTTGCCGGATCCTCCCCTGCCGCGGCCCTACGCACGGTCTCAACCGTCAATTTCGTCGCCGCCCTTGACGAGACCGGCCAGTGCGTCACGAGAAGGGACCGCGTACCCGCGTAGAAGAACGCCTTGGCGAGGCCGGAGAGGGGTTCCGCCCCCGACTCCCGATCGCCTGCCGCAGTATTGCAAGCGGACAAGATCACCCAATTCGCGCGCAAGCGGAGCATCGCCACTTCGCTCGCGTCGAGCAGCCCGTCATCGCCAAGCGTTGCTGCCGCCGGCGGCGTCAGAGCAAGCGCCGGCTCGGCATTTCCACTCAGGCGGCCCGCGATAAGGCCATGCGTGGCGAACAAAATGACACTGTAATCCTCGAGTGGCTCCTGACGGAATCGGAGTTCGGTGGCGTCTGGCCCCATCAGCAGTGTCTTCTCCTTTTTCCCGAGGGCATCGGCAATCGAAAGGATTTCCTCGCGGGCGTCGGGCAGCGGGGAGAGTAAACGCAGGCTTGCCAAGTCTGTGAAGGCAGTATCGGTCCGTGCCTCCCGGAGTGCATGCATGTCCCCCCCCTCCGACGCGCGCCCTTCGAATTGCGGGGCGCCGACACCTAAGAAAGTATCCTGCGCCCCCACCTGCCGCGCCAGATCGCGCAACGTGACGATGGAGGCTAACGAAGGGTACGTGGAGAGCGCAAAGCGATCGATCAGCCAGGGAAGCGCGGTATAATCCTCGGGCACGCCCTCGATGGGGGCCGTCGGAGCCGTCAGAAGGACCGAAAGCGGCAACGTGGAGAGCGCACCGTCATTGACTATGAGCAAACTGTCGACCGTCGTCAGAAACGGCATTCCTGGTTCAAGCAAGTCGTGAAACAGGCTATAGGCGGCCTGGGTATCGTACGCCGGAAGTTCCTCTCGCCAGCGCGACTTGTCGAGACTGGCGCGCAAGGCGTCTACGCTGGCAGCCAACTGCTTCGTCGTAAGCGAAGTCCGATACGTGCCAGCCTGGTCCTTCCGAATGATCACGACATAGGTCGCGTCGGCCGCAGTGACGACAGCGACGGCCGCCTCATTGGGCCGGATGCTGCTCTGTATGGCAGCTAGCCGGGCAATCTTGGACTTGATGATCAGATCGACGCTGGGATCGCGTGCCACTAGCGTTTGGTCCAACCGCCGGAGCCTCGAGACAACCTCGCCCTGCCGCACAAGCAGGACCTTTCTGCGCTCGTCGGCGATCCGGGCATCGACAGCCAGAAGACCCATGACCTCGTCTTGGACAGCCCTCCATTCGGCGGAAAGATCATTTCTTTGACGCAGCATTTCGCCCGTCAAACTGTCTAGTTGGCTCAGACTCTGTGTCATCTGCGCAATCGCGGCGCCCGTGCGCGTCGCATTGGCAAGTTGAACATCGGCAAGCATGCGCTCGATCACAGATTGGTCGATCAGGAGGGTCCGTTCGCCTGCTCGGGATGATACCATCTCGAGATCAGACGTCAGAATCGAGCGCGCGGCGGCCCGCTCTACGTCCGCATCGTTCCAGGGCATGCCTTCGCCAAGCTCCAGTCGGCTCTGTAGGATGGCGACGGCATCAGCACTGCTCGTGAGGCCCTCTCCGTGCTGACCGGCATTGTCCTGCGCCACGCCCAGCCGCGACAAAGAGGAACCCAGCGCCAGTGCGCTCGAGCCCCCCCATTGCCTCTGCACGTCGGCTGCACGCGTGAAGTAGTCGATGGCGTCACGCGTCAGACCCGAGGCCAGAGCCATTTCTCCCAAGGCATCGAGGCCCGGCGCCAGATCGAACGATGCGCTCCCCCGCACGGCCTCGAAGCCGCCAAGCGCCTCGGAAAGTTCTTTCCTCGCCAGATCGAACTGACCGTCGTGGAACAGCGCCAATCCCAGAGCCGCGTGCGCATAAGCGTCAGTCAGGGGGGATTGTGACACGCCCTGGGAAAGAATGCCCATGGCATCCCGGGCTGCCTTGACTGCATCCTCCCCCTTCCCCGCAAGTCCAAGCATCTGCGCCTTTTCCAGATAGGTTATGGCCTCGGATTCGGTCGGCTGTCCTTCGATGTTGCGGAACAGGGCAGCCGACCTGTCAAACAGTGCGCTGGCTTCGTCGAACTTGCGCGACATACCTGCAATCACTGCAAGGCCATAGACGATTTCCGGCTCGCGGGGATTCCTCCTGAGGTTGGTCTCGGCGAGGGCCAGGAGGGCCTGCGTGTAGGCACGGGAAGCTTCGGGCAATTCACGCCGGACCATATAGATCGCCCCTCTGCGAGCCTCGATGTCTGTTTCTGCCAAGAGATCGCAGGGGTCGGTCTGGGCCTGCGATGCATCGTTGAGGATGTTAAGCGCATCGCCTAGCCGGCCTTCTTCATAGGCGACAGCCGCCTTGACCAAACTCAGCCTTTTGCGACCCTGCCCGACGGGTGCCGATTTCAGATCGAGTTCGACCCGATCAAGTGCGACTCGGGCTCCGCGCACATCCAACATCCGCCTCCTCGCGTCAGCGATACTGAGTCCTGCCTTCACTCTCAGGGAAACCGGCTGGGGCAGCATGCGTGCCAGATTCGCCTCCGCCCGATCCACCACAGCAAGGCCCGCGCTCAATTGCCCACGGGCGAAAGCGAGATTTGCCAGGGCCATCTGGACATTGAGGAGGTTCGTGAGGTCTTCGGGCGTATTACCACGGGCGAAAATGGCTTCGTCTGCCGCAAGTATCGTTTCTGCCTGGTCGTATTGGTTCATCCCGGACAGGGCGACCGCCTCGTTCTGGGATGCAAGAGCATACAACGGGCTTTCAGAACCGCGCGATGACTTGACGATACTTTCGGCCTCCAGAGCATGTTCGTGCGCCTGCCCAAACTCGAAGCGCTCGTTCAGCCATGTCGCCAGATCAAGGTGCAGAATGACGAAGCCCTCGTGCCCAGGCGGCCATTCTTTCCGCGCCCTCGCAAGTGTTTCGTTCCCGATCGCGATGGCCCGGGGGAGATCGCAGCGAGCCGCGGCTGCTCTTGCGGTATCGATGTCTTCCAGCAACGTGCCTGCAAGGACTGGGATTGCCTGTACCAAAGCAAGAATAATCAGGACCCCTGATGCCAGCGCTAGAGGGCCGGTGGGATGCCTACGCAACACTGCGCTAATTCCGGTCACCGGCGAACGTGCCGTTCGCTTGGTAACTGGCGTCGACACCGCGAATTTCGAAGCGGCCGATCGTTCCTTGCGGGACCTGCGCCGCAACGCCGACAAGTTCGCCCCGGATTCCCACCTGACGCGCACCCCCGGCTTCTTCCATCGTGCCACCGTAGGCAAGACCGGGCCCGGCAACCGGTACGAGGTTGGAGGTGGCGTACTGTCCCCCATCGAATCGCATCATCATCGAGCCGTTGCGCGCGTCGAGATTCCAAGCCTGCTCGAAATCGCCGACTGCTGTATAGACGCTTCCCTGACTCGCGACGGATCCGATCACGTGTCCTGCGTAGCTCGCGGTGCCACGGATAGTCCCGTTCGTCACCCCCGCCCAGCCAGCATCGAAGCGCCGTCCCGCTACCCAGGTGGAAAGAGATGTATGAGTGGTTGCGCCCTGCTGGGGCAGAAGGTCACCGAAGAAGAAGCCCCATTGCACATGTTCGTAGGAAACCGTCCTTCCGTTAGTCTGCAGGATCGCCCCCGTCGCATCGCGCTTCCCGATCAGAGTGGAACGGTCCGCGCCTAGTCCGTCCTTGACCGCGTCTCCGGCGATCAGGGCTGCATTCGCGCCGTCAGGATCGAGCACGGATGCACCATAAATGCCCGGTTCGAGATAGGCACTTGCCCCCCCGACGCCGGCCTCCGCCCCGAGAAGGAGCGGTCCAGCGTCTTCGTAGCTGACGATCTGCTGCGCGGGCGTCGCGGCGGACTGACCGAAAGGCCGTGTATAGGCAATCGATGCCCCTACCGTCCCGGCCCTTGCATCGATGTGCAGGATCAACTCGCCAAAATACAGGCCGTCCGTTCCGGTCCCCGCGACCTGGTGAAACCCGGCGACGAACCCCTCGTACTTGCCATCAAGTGCGCTTCGTGCGGCAGCCCGGCTCCCCGCAAGAGCTTCGCTTGTCACCCCGGTAGCGAGACGAAGCAATCCGTAGTTGCTCGGGGTGCCGCCCAGAGGGCTAGCCGATCCGCCCGACGACAGCAAATTCACTTCGGCCGGAGAGAGCGATGCAAGGGACAGTTCTCCCTTTAGAGCGCGCAGTTGATCGTCGGTCAGGCTTGTGAGCGCGCTGGAATTGATGGCATCCAAGACCTGCGTCAGTTCAGCGTCGGTAGGATTTGTGGGGTAGCGCGGAACTGGAATTGACGGACTGCTGAAGAAATTTCGCAAGTTGTCTATATCGGTATACTGATATCTGATCTCGAGTATATCATTAGAATTCAGATTGCTTATAATCGGATTTTTGAGAATTTCTTTCGCCGCAATCGCCTTTTGGCTTTCCATAAATTTCAACAGAACAGCATCGTTACTTACGTTCTCCAAGACGAAGTAGCCCGCATATCCTGGACGGCGGATCGTCTCGTTCCACACGTTGCCACCCCCAACTGCCGTGGCGATCAGGCCGCTTGCGAAGAGGGTCGGCCCGGTTGTCGCGCCACTCGGGTTGAGGAATTGCGAACTGCCGATCACCTGGCCCGAAAACGAAACCCTGGCTCGGGGATCACTCACCCCGTTATCGGCGAATTCATCCGTCAACGCGTCGTAAACCAGCAGATGGCCAAAACCATTGCTGGCGTAATCGACCTTGCCAAGCGTAACGGATGCCGAACTCTGGCGCCCGTCTGCGGAGAGGAAAAGGTCTGCCTGATAAAGGCTTGAAGTCATGTCTCCATTCGGCTCCGGCGCCGCATTCAAGGCGAACATGGGTGTTGAATACGGCTGAACACCGGCGGGCAACGAGGATGCGGGCAGGAAGCTGCGGAATTGCTGTTGGACCGCAGGCCCCCGCGGTGAGGACAGACCGGTCGCAGGATCCTTGCTGAAATCGGCCTCGTTCAGACCTCTGGACAGGACGAAGCTGTCAAGTGTCATGCCATCGGCCTGATTGCGCCCATCCCGGCCGATATCGCCTGTCGCGAATGTGACGACTTCCCCTGGTTGGGGCTCCACTTCGAGCATGACGAAATTATCGGCCGCCCTGGGATTGTTCGAAAAAGCGAGATCATCCAAGGTTAGCGATGGCCAATCATCGATGTATTGAAAGCCGCTCGAAAGACTGCGCACGACCAAACCCGCCGGATCGATCGGTATTCCCATGGAACTCCCAACGAACAGCTGATTTATATAATAATCACCATATTCATCGATACTTTGCGGCACATTGGTAGAATTGCTATTGAAATCAAAATCGTAAAAATTGGTATTTAATTCTGGCAGATCGAAAAATAATGATGTTCCCGAAACACCTGTAAGTGACAATTTTCTTGTAAGAGTCCCGACCATGAGGTGGTCCGGCGCTGCGAACACCATGTCAATGGGAACGGCCAACGCGTGACCGTCCAGCTGTTGCTTAATATAGCCCGGTGCCCTGTCTAGGACGAAGAGCTTGTCGTTTTCAAAACTGTTTAATCTCGTATAATAATCGAAAGATCCATTGTTGATAACGCCAATTATCTCCCTCGCGGACGTACTGCCAATGAACCTCGCGTAGGGTGGATTACCATTTACGAACACAGTTCCGGTAGAGACAAAAACTTCCTCGTTCGACCTACCTGGAAACAAGGTGATCTGATCCACGCCGCCGACATTGATCTGATTACCAGCCTGCAATATCTTGATGTAGGCCCCTCGGCCGTAAGCATTGGCCTCCTCGGGAACTGTCGCCGAGACGACATAGCTCAGATAGGCCGTATCGCCGTACCCTTTTGCCGCCCCGTCCCCTGCGGAGGTCAACGCACCAATTGCGGCTCCGCTCGCAATCTGGAACTCGCCGTTCGCCGAATTGGCTATACGATTGGTTGTCAAGCCGTGCGCGCGCTGCTGGGAGGGCACGTTGGCACTAAACGCCTGGTCGATCACATCGAAACTGTCTTGGCCGAGCACGACATCGAAGGCTCCATCGTTCGTGCTGCTATACCCGTTGCTGCTGACCACTCCGGATGATGCGGGGAGCACCCCCACCGGCTGCCCATTTGGCAAGTACACAGCGTAACTGACACCGAGGTTTGCAGTAGGTGTTGGTGTCGGGCTCGGTGTTGGTGTCGGGCTCGGTGTTGGTGTCGGGCTCGGTGTTGGTGTCGGGCTCGGTGTTGGTGTCGGGCTCGGTGTTGGTGTCGGGCTCGGTGACGGCGCCCCATCCGATTTCGCGATTAGGATTCCGGCACGAACAAGGCTACCCTCATCGGTCGTACTAGAATCGGCTTCGCTCACGTTGCGATCGGCCAAGGTTCCAATTTGCACGTGGGCGATCCCACCGGACACAAGCCCGGGATTGAGGCGCTGCGCATCCCGATAACCCTGCCCCGATGCCTGCCTTCGAACCTCGAAAAATCCCGAATGCGAGCATTGGATCTCGAACCCGGGCCGGTGCACCGTCTTCCGCTTCGCACCGCTTGCGACCACGAGCGGACCGCCGAACAGCAGCGATGCGCGAATACCGTCGCCTTCGCGTTCAAAATACGCCCCGCCGACTGCAAGCATGAATTGCCCGCCTGCTGCGTCGAAAGTGATCGATCCCGCAGCGGACCTTCCCGCAATGAACCGGGCCGCACCGGCCTCCAGATTAGCCCGAACTTCCGACGCGGCATTCGGATTGTAGCCCTCGATAGCAAGGCTAGACCAGGGAGCAAGAACGATAGAGGCTCCATCGGCAAGGAGAATTTCCAGGGATTCGCCTCCGCGCGTCGCGAAAGACCGCTGCGCGGTGGCCCCTAGTTCGATCCGCATTACCTTGCGATGCGCAGCAGAAGTCGGCCCATTTGTGGGTGCAACTTCCAGCTCCGTCGCAAGCGACACTTGGGGCCACAAGAGGGGCGACGCCAGAATCAGAGCGATGATAGGCAAGGAAGCCGTTGATCCGATTACAGCCCTTCTTTCCATGTCAGCCTCCCGTCAGAACCGACAGCTCATTCCCAAGGACACCAAACTGTTGTCGTATTCGTAATTCGGAAGGTTCGCCTGGTTCCAGGTCTGAGATCCACGCAACTCGACCGCAAGGGCCGAGGTGACTGGAATGCTGAGGCTGGCTTCCAGCTCGATGCGATCCTCCTTGCGAACCACCTCAGGATCGACCAGGGGGTCGGCCGCGTCGTACCCGCTATGGCGATATGTCGCCGTCAATCGGCCGAGCCAGCTCGTCTGCCCGACCGGAGGAGCGATGGCATGCGTGAGGCCCACCTGCCCTCCAAAGGTGGTGCGAGTCCAGTAGGCCCGTCGGGCGTCGACCGCCTCGAACAGGAACGCCGCACTCAGGCGCGTCCTCGGCGACAGCGAGACAGCCCCTTCCGCGATTCCGGACCAGTAGTCCCCTTCCTGTTCTGCAGCTGTGGGACGCAGTCGGGAATTATAATAGTCGCGAGCCTCCCACCCGATCTGCGCCGTTAGCGAGACAGCGAGGCCGGCGCGTGCAAAGACGGCTAGCCCGGCACCGTTTGCGCTGAAATAGCGAGCGCCCCCCAGCCGCAGAAACGTCGAAGTGCCGTAGGGCCTCAAATAGCCCGACGTTGGATCGGCACGGCCAAAAAAGAAGCGCGGACCGAATTGCCCGTTCATGTAGAACGCATTCAGCTCCTGGGCGTCAGCATAACCGACATAGCCAGCAGCAAGATTGGCGGTCAGGTCGTTGCCCTGCTGACCTCCCAAGCCATAGCGCAGTTCGAGCGATCCTCCCATATTCGCCGATACATCGCTGCCACGCGGTATCGAAAGGTCATCGCCCGATATAAGCACCGGCACGCCGCCCGCTCCGACAATGCTGACAGCGGACGGCGATCCGTTGGGATTTGTCTGGAACATTCCGGATGCGTAGCCCGATCCGCTCAGGGACAATCGGCCCAGAGCCCCAGATGCCGATCTTAAGGCCTGATCGGCGCGCGTGCGCGCTTCGAACGGCGCATCCGGGGCATTGATCGCCAGTTTAAGATAGGAACGTGCAAGATCGGGGTTGCCCACGCGCAGATAGAGCAGGCCAAGCTCCAGCTTTACATTTGCCAGGTCCGGGTTCGTCTGAAGAACACGCTCAAGGTCCGCTATGGCGCCGAAGAAATCGCCCGTTTCGGCTGCAATTCTTGCTGATCGGAAAGAAGTCTCTGCATCCTCAGTAGCAGACGATATCTCCGTATTAGAGCTCTGCGCGAAACCAGTTGCAGGCACGAAAATCACGATGCCATAAGCCGTAGCATGGATTATCACCATAAGTCGCATAGAGACAATCACACGCACCCCCGTACTTACACGAGAATCGATCGAATAGACAGCACCATTGAATAAAATTTGAAACCTTAATCAATTAAATTTAATTGATTAAGGCGTTATCTTTCGCTTGAATCACCTCGCTGATCTATAGTCAAGTGTAGCACTTTCAAATCCCCTCCGCACGGTTTAAAATCAGGAGGCCGATTTCGGTCACAATTTCATTAATCCGTTACACTCCGCGGACTAACTGCAAAATTCGAAGCGAACCACTTAGTCCTCTACGCCGGATCGACATTTCAGGATCAACAAATGACGTGATGTCTGATTCATGGGGCTGCGCGAAGAACAGTGGAGTAGATGGATGCAGATCAAGCGGCTCGAGCCAACCGAGGCGCAGAGGGTATTGGTTGTCACCGAGATGTAGCGGTGAACAGCAATGCCTTCGCGGTACCCACCATCGAACTGCCAGATCCAGTCGCCCGCGAACATGTCCGATGTGCGGATCGGGGCACAACCGCACACTCGACCGCCTCATGACGCAAATGGACCACGCGATTTATGTGGTATTTGGCCCCAACCCTTTTCCGGCATGCGCATGCAATTCCAGACGCGGCTCTGCACTTATCGGTGACGAATCACGCGCAAGGATCCTCGATCACTATTTCGACGATGTTCTCAGCCTGCGCCTGCTTTCGGCCCGTTTCGGGGATCTTGGCCAGGTTCCCCACCAATCCATACGGGTCGTTCTCGTGCAGGATCACCTGCTGCGCCCCGCCGTCGATTTTCAACTCAAATCCGTGG
This sequence comes from Novosphingobium sp. PhB55, assembly GCF_004368805.1. Classification (NCBI taxonomy): domain Bacteria; kingdom Pseudomonadati; phylum Pseudomonadota; class Alphaproteobacteria; order Sphingomonadales; family Sphingomonadaceae; genus Novosphingobium; species Novosphingobium sp. PhB55. The sequence goes on from NZ_SODQ01000001.1 coordinate 965,532, forward strand.
TCCTGCCTTCCGGCATCGACCGCACCCTATTGAATTAATTTTGCCCCTTAGCGCACCAAAATTTACTATCCGAAATTTATGATTTCCCGAGCATCCCCGCCTCAAATCATGTTAATCCCATAATGAACATTATGCGATTCAAATAATATTCCGATTCGCGTAGGTTTTGTCCAGTTCTTCGGGGGAAGAATGCCGGGGCCACTTGATCGATTAACGAAGCTCGATAGCCGGCTGCGCTGCGTCGCCAATGGCGCAACCGAGGTCAACGCCATCCGGGCCGAACAGAATGGAGCAGTGCGCCTTAAACCTAAGGCACGTGCCAAGCTGGCACCGGCAACTGTCTTGCCTGCGAGTGGCGAGACGCTCAAATCATTCGGCCTGCCGCTGCGCGCCGCAAAACGCGGCGCCAAGCAGACCGAATTGCCGAACGACGTCGAGGTGAGTGTCTTCGTGCTGCTGAACCGCATCGATGCTCCCACTCCCGGAATGGTGACGCGCCGCAACGGTCGCGTCGGTGTAGCCACCGCAACCCTGGCGCAGCTTGCCAGGCTCGATGATAATCCTGATGTCCAGCTGATCGAGCTGGGAGAGACTTTGAGGGCTCCGACCCCGTCGATCGCGTTGGCGGTTCCTCCGCCTCCACCCGCAGACCGTCATGCCGCGCTAAACAGCGGCAAGTCGCCTGGTCATGCCGGCCCCTTCATTCTCGATGGGGTTGGAGAAAATGTACTCGTCGGGATCATTGACGTTGGCGGGATCGACTTCGCCCATCCAGACTTTCTCGACGACAACGGCGCCTCGCGTGTCATCGCCGTCTGGGATCAGGGCGGCGATGCCTTCGAGCCGCCGAAGCTGAGCGTGATCGAAGACAAGGCGGGCCGGACCACCGGCTACGGATCGGAGATTCGCGCTTCCGACATTTCGTTCGCAATGAAGGAGGCAGCGGCATCGAAGCTCTCGCCGCACGATCTTGCCCCGCAATCGGTGCGGGAACGTGGCAGCCATGCGACTCATGTCGCGAGTATCGCCGCAGGCCGGTCGGGGCTCTGCAAGCGCGCGAAAATCGCCGCGGTCATGATTGCGCTCGGGGATGCCGGCTTCGACAGGGGCAAGAGCTTCTACGACACAACGCGGATCGTCGATGGCCTCGCCTATCTCTTTGATCTCGCCCGACGCGAAAAGTTCGACGGGATTTCGATCAATATCAGCCTTGGCACGAATGGCGGCGCGCATGACGGGTCCGAGTTCGTCTCGCGCTGGATTGACACGTCCATGTTCGAGCCCGGCCGCGCGATCGCAGTGGCGGCCGGCAATTCAGGGCAGGATCAACCCCAATTCGATGGCGACATCGGCTTCTGGTCGGGCCGTGTTCACGCCAGCGGCCAGATCGTCGCAGCGAATCTGCGCACCGACCTTGAATGGGTCGTGGTCGGCAATGGACTTGAAGACATCTCGGAAAACCAGATGGCAATCTGGTATGGTGCCGAGGACGAATTCGTCGTGACACTGTTCGCACCCGATGGCCAGCAGATCGGACCGGTCGCACCCGGCGAGCATATCGAAAACACAATGCTTGCCGACCGTACGATAGTGTCGATCTACAACCGGCTGAGCGATCCCAAGAATGGTGAAAATTGCATCTCGGTCTATCTGAGCCCGTTCATGGGCCGGCCCGTGATCGGCATCACCGCGGGCAGCTGGAAAGTGCGTCTGACTGGCAAGGTGATCCGCAACGGCCAGTTCAACGCCTGGATCGAGCGTGATGACCCGGCGCGCGGAACGGACAGCCAGTGGCGGTTGCCGTCGTTCTTCGGAGCGGCGAGCTACGTCGACCAGTCGACGCTAAGCTCGCTCGCCTGCGGCCCGCGCGTCACCGGCGTCACCAATTATGATGCGGCGCTCGAGAAGCTCGCAGCGACCTCCAGCCAAGGACCGACGCGCGACGGCCGTTCAAAACCGGAGATCGCCGCACCCGGAACCGACATCGTCGCCGCCTGCGGATTCGACCCCGAAGCGCAGTGGATCTCGATGAGTGGAACGAGCATGGCCAGCCCCTATGTGGCCGGGGTCTCGGCGCTCATGTTGTCGCTCAATCCCAAGCTTACCGCCGCGCAGATCAGCGGCATCATTCGCAGGACGTCGCAGCCGCTGCCAGGCGCCAGCTACGCCTGGACCAACGATGCCGGCTTCGGTGTGATCAACGCTGCCGCATGCCTCGCCGAAGCCGTGCGGATTGGCAAGCCCACGACCGATCTCACCAAGAAGGGCACAGCATGAAGATCGAGATCTTCCCAAGCGCGAGCGGCGACTGCCTCCTCGTCACCTCCGCCGATGGCAGAAGGCTGCTCGCCGATGGCGGCATGCCCGATGCTTATACGAACTTCATCGCGAAGCCGCTTTCGAAACTGCGCGACGCGGGAGAATCGATCGACGTCGCCTATATCTCGCATATCGATCAGGATCATATCGGCGGTATGCTGCGGCTGCTCTCCGACGAAGCGGCATGGCGGGCTTACGGCCATGCCCAGGCCCATGGCGGCCGGCTAGGCAAGCCCAAGGTGCCGCGACCGCCAGCGATTGGTCAGCTGTGGCACAATGCCTTTCTCGAGGATATCGAGCGCACCGAGGCGGTTGACCTTGGAGCCGCATTGGCGTCGAGCGCAGGCGTGCTGGCTGGCCTAAACGCCGCAGCGCTCGGCGACCGGGACATGCGGACGTCGGTAGCCACAGCGCAGATGCTGGCGCTCAGCGTCGGCGAGGCAATCGAGGTCAACTGGCGGATCGGGCCTGGCCAGCTCGACATTCCGCTGAATCCGGGCTTTGGCGGCGAATTAATGACCGCGCGGCCTAAAGAGCCGATCACCTTTGGAGCTTTCAAGATAACCATTCTCGGCCCGACCGCCGAGGAGCTTGGCGTTCTGCGCGAGACGTGGATTGCCTGGCTCAAGAAGAGCAAGAAGCGCATTGAAACATTGCGTAAACGGCATCAGCACGATGCCGATGCGATCGGCACCGGGGCCACGGCGCTCGATCTGGCTCAGCTCAGCCATCAGATCGCCCTCGCGGTCGAAAAGGATGTGACCCCGCCCAATCTTGCTTCGCTGGTGTTGCTCGTCGAGGAAGGCCCCAAGCGGCTGTTGCTTACCGGCGATGCAGGCGACGAAAGCCTGCTCAAGTATCTGAGGGCCGCCAACCTGCTCGGCGCTGCAGGCAGGATCGAAGTCGATGTCCTCAAGGTGCCTCACCACGGCGCCCATAACAGCTTCTCGAAGGCTTTCGCGGCAGCGGTTCGCGCCAAGCATCTGATCTTCTGCGGCAACGGCGAACATCATAATCCCGAGCCGGAAGTGGTGAAGGGTTACATCGACGCGATCAAGGCGTCGCCCTTGAGCGGCGGCCGTAAGACCACTTTCTGGTTCAACTGGTCATCGGTGCGGGCCAGCGAGTTCCTTGACCTGTGGGCCGAGGTCGAGGGCCTGTTCGACGATGCGGCGCGCGCCGCAGGGATCGAGCGACGATCCCTGCGCAAGACCGAGACCAGCATGACGATTGATCTCTAGGGGGCAAGGTAGAGGGGCGTGAGATGTTCGGACTGATTTTGAAAAGCAATCTGAGCGAAGATCCGGTGACAGTGAGCATCAAGTGTGATCGGGACGACTTCGCCGATGGCATGGATGTCGACCCAGACGCGGTCGCGACCACTTGGCCCAAAGGCGGCTTCACCAACGTACGCGACATGAATGTCCGCAGCACGGCAACACACCGCTCGCGAGCGGCGATCGTGGCGAGCAGGCCATGATGCGCGCGCTTACCGTCCCTGCCCTGACCTTGACCTTGCTCGCAGGCGGTTGCACCCACCCCGAGGATCGTCGCTGGACTGCGATGACAGCTTCGTACTCCATCACAGCGGATGAGGCGCCTAGCGTCACTGTCTATGCGTTCGCGCCACCCAAGGCCGGCAACAAGACCGGGGTCAAGGATCTGTCCGATCATGGGCAAGCCGCATGGATCGATGCGCTTGCAAATAGCCCGGCGGACGCCGCCGCGCTGCGCAAGGCGCTGTCGGCTCCGCTCGAAAGTGAAGCTGGTGCTACCGGTTCGGTCGATCGTTCAAAGCTGGCGCGGACCCTGGTAATCTCGGTCCGCAAAGGAGCCGTGAGCCAACCGGGCGACCGGCTGATGCGTACGGTCGTGACGATTACTCCGCATATCCCGGCTGGCGAAGCCGGCCCACCATTCGAGTTCGCTGGTTACAGCGTGGTTGCGACCGACACAAAGGTTCAAAGCATCGCCAAACTCGAAACAACGACTGACACCAAGCTATCTGCGAGCCTCGCACCGGGAATCGGCGGGTTTGGCGACAATAGCGTCGCTGGAGAGCTGGCGCATTCGCGCACGACTTCGGCTGATATAACCCAGCAATACGAGAATTTGGGTATCGATATCCTGCCGAACCGGATGATCATCACTCGCGAGAGCGAGCGCGGACTCGATGTGGTCGGCAACACGTTGATCGCACTTACCCTTGCAGCACCAATCGATAGCGAGCGCGCTCATAGCGCATACCTGGCCGGTACGAACAAACTCTGGGACAAGGGCTCAATGCTGTCAGAAGGGGCGGCGAGCATGGAAGTCCAACCGCTCACCTACTTTGCGCGCTGCGACCTTCAGGTCGATGTCGCGCTGAATTTCCAGTTACGGCGGATCACGAGTGGACGCGAATTTTACACCGAGGGCAAACAGTCTGTTGAGATCGTCACTGCTGCTGGCGAGACTACGACACAGACATTGATCCGTGCCTCCGACGCGCAGGGAGCGCTTTACCAGATCCTGGCCAAGAGCGGATCCGCGGTGCTGGTATCCCCGCCCGGGAGCAACCAGCGCCGCCTCCTGTTCGACTCCTTCGACGAGGCCAAGCGGATGGCTGCATGGCTGAATGCCGGCGCGCGGACGAAAGTCGGTCCGAACGGCCCCGGCCTTACTCTGGGCACTGGAGCGTTGCCGCACGGAGAGACTTACCATGCCGACTTTTATTCGGGGGACTGCCCGGTGGCCCAGCCGCCGTCACCAGTTTCCCAGTGAACGCTCGCCAAGAGCTCGCGCTTATGATGACTAGGGGGGCTCAGCACACTTGCGTCACGTGTTCACCGGCAATCAACAAATCGGCATCTCGCGTCACGCGGTTGTCGTCGTCGATCCAGACGGTGACGAGCATTCCGCCCTTCAGAATGAACCGATCGCGGGGCTCGGTCACGGAAAAGCGGTAGAGCAGGCGCTCGAGAGCAAAGCGCACCAGGACTATGTCGAAGACGCGCCCTTCCCTGCGGGCGATATTGAACAGGCGGTCCTTGACGGACTTCGCGATGTTGACGGGCGCTTTAGCCATTTTAGGTGAGCGCTTCGAGATAAGGCCGCATCGTTTTCCAGGCTCCGCCGATCTTCGCGGCGTCAGCAATCATGGCCGGTGTCGCCTTGCGCAGCCGAAGTGCGGCGCGCAGGCCCTCGATCGCGACCGATCGGTCCACCAGCTTTGGGTTGCGAAAGGCGTCCGACAGCGTCTTCGAGACCGAGTAGATCGGTACTTGTAAGCCGGCGATCGCGTGGTGCTCAATACCGTGTCGGGGGGTAAGCATCGGTAAAGCGGACCAGTCGTATCGGCGGGTAGGATTGCACCGGCGCCTAATCACTGGCTCCGATTGCCATCCAGACGCGGCGGGGTATCTGGTCAGTCAGATCGTGGAACGCGAGGGCAGACACAAGCGCGACGATTCCTTTGGGAACCCTGAGCGCAACTTCAGTAAGGATCTGGCCCTCTTCGACCTCAGCATCAGGCTTTTGATAAACGCCCCGCCCGATCCGTTCGATCTCTCCCGCTTCAACCGCCCTAGAGATCGTCTGGGGGTTGATGCCTGCCGCACGCATCTCTGATGGGCGCAGCATCGCGCCCGCTTCCAGGAGGCGGAGCAGTCTGGCATGTTGCGTTTCAGAAGCGACAAACACGAAACAAATCCTCGGATTAAAAATGTTACTATCAGAGGTTTCGTTACATGCCACTCCAGATCGGCCGGCGGAGGAAGCCCGCTCTCAATGTTTAATGCAATGCTCACGATGCCAGCTCAAAAAGGTCGGACGCGGTCGATCGGCAATATGCGCCGGAGGAAGCACAAACCCTGTGCGATTGATAAGCCCTCGGATCGCCTCGCCGTCATTCGCTTGGCGGCTGATCAGCCCGACCAAGTCTCAACACCGACATGGATCACGCTTGGCCGCTCCTTTGGAAGCTGGGCGACGGCCTTCGCAACTGTTGCGCGAAAATGCTTCGCTTTCTTCCACGTGGCGGCGATCGAGCTATTGCGCCATCTCACCGCTCGCCCGATAAACGGCACTGGCCGGCCCGAGGAGCGGCAATTCACTACTTCCGTGAACTGCGCGACCGCTGTCCGGTTAGTGCAACCGTGTCGGATCCGGCAGATCATGATGACCTGATGGCGCTGCTCCGGCGTTACGACATGTGCGGCCTTGACGGTCCAAGCAAGATCGGGGTGGGGGTGGACCGGTTCGAGACCCGGTTGAACATCACTAACGGGGGTAGAAATGTCGGCTTCTGGGTTGTCCGGCTGGACGTAGCGAAACGGACTTCAGCTTCATCCGGGCAATGAACGAAGCTCCCAAAGGGGCTTTTGATCAGCTCGTCGATGCCTGTCGAACAGTCGTTCAGGCTGAGTTGCAGTGCGCGCGCATCGCATATTTCGCGATGCACGCGGATCGATCCGGAAGCGTGGTTTGCGAAGTCTCCGGCGACCGCATTTCCGAGCGCAATTGCGGACTGGAATATGCTGGGCGGGGATTTTCTGAACTGGTCGGCGATTTCGCTCTCGCGCAGGGGTGGCAGGACGGCATCCCGGAAGGTGCCCTGAGCGCACCAGCCGACGCACAGACGACGACATCGTTTGCAAGCCCACCGTATGCAACGGCGTTTCGTGAGTTTCACCGAACCACTGCCCGCGTCCGCGTCGTCTCCAAGAAGATCGTCACGGCGCACAGCCTTCTTGACCGAGGCCCAAACGAGCAACAGCGATCCCAAGGCTGCACACATCCTCTCGTAAGTTATATCCCATGCCGCCCCTCGTCGACTACATCTATCCACCATACCTTCGGCACTGAGTGATGTTGCCTGAAGGGGAGCCTGCAAAGGCAATGCGATTGTTGCCAATCGTCAATCATGGCCTTTCTGAGCGGGGAACAGAAAGCGGCTGATCCGCACTTGGGAATGGAAAATCGTTGGCCGAATGACTTAGTAGGGCCGACACCGAAAGCCGACATCGAGGCGTTGTAATGTCCACTATCCGCTTTCATGTCAGCGTAACTGCCCTTCCTGACTGTCCCACGCCTAAGACATAAGCGTGCCGTAGCTTCACAAATTCTCGATCAACTCTCGCAGGCTTTTCATCGGCACCAGGGTTGCACCTCCGATCTTCACGATCTCCAAATTCCCTTCAGCGATCATCTTGTAAAGAGTTGACCGGCCTATGCCGATTAGGCGGCAGGCTTCGGGAATACGCACCGCGAGTGGTTCAGTCGGCGACAGAACCCGCCGATTTCCCGCCAAACGCTTCTCGCCATTCTCCATCGCTTCACTCCTTAGAAAGAAACGTCGCTCGTCCGCCTGCCGATCGAAGGCCCTGCCGGTTGTGCGGTGGCCATCCGCTTCGCGCCACTTAAGCCTGACACCCAAGTCATCCGCCAAACGCCCGTTCGGACATGAACTCGCGCCGAACCGAGATTGCCACGGAGGTAAGGTCACAACTTGACGCCGTGTATCTGCATGATCCTCAGCATATCTTCTGCGGCTATCAAGCGGCAGGCGCCCTCCGGTGGACCCAAGACACTTTCTGGGGCAGCCCAGATTTCAATTCAGTATCTGACCGGCGTTTGCGACCGCCGCTTAGAGGCCGAATATGTCCCCCTTTCCAACACGGGAATCTCAGCCCTTCATCTAAAACCGCAAGTCCAAGCTCAAGCGGCCATGAGTGGCATCGAATAATTACGCCACGAATTTTCCGGCCGGGGCGGCTTCGAATGCATCTGGGTAGCGCGCATATGCTGCGGCTTTAAACAGACCAAATTCGTGATCGATCGAGGGTTTAGGCCCGGCGGGAAAGTCACAATTCCGTTTTCAAGCCAACCGCTGTCTATCCCCTGCATCGCATCGCATCGACTCAAACGACGACGATAAGTCCGATTTCCAGGTGGGGATCGCGGGCGCCTGCTCGTCGGATCCGAGAAAAACAATCGGGCAGGCCCATCACTATCGCAATCGCGTCAAGTTCGCGCTCGGAGCCAACATCCTGCGTTTCCATTGCCAACCGCGACGAACAGGTAGCGGCAGTACGCTGCTCTTCGAAAAGGCCCCCTCCTCCTCGACCATACCCACGATCTCGCCGGGATCCTGGATCCCCTTATCCTTCTGCAGCAGCTTTGTATGGCTTTCAGCTGGCGGTCCGCGGCAGCAATCTTGTCATTGCGCCATCCATTCCCCTGAGGACCGTTCCGCAGCTCTCGAGCGCAATGGCAGCACTCCATTTCACCTTTCGTCGCGTCACGCAGGTTGAGCTCAGTAATATCTGGGCCGGAACAAGGCGTTTTCCCGCACGATTTCGTCAAAGGCAATAACAAGATCGATGGCCTGCCTGTGAGCGCCGCGCAAAGACATAGCATGGCGACTGCCTATCGCCCCCACCGAGACGAGCCGCAGGGTCATTCTCGAGGTTCTGCAGCAGCTGACGGTCAAGGCCGCATAGCCAAGCGCTGCTCGCCTACATTAAGCGCGAAGATCAATCGAAATCGCCGCGATCATGGGTAGTCGCTCCCGGAAATCCCATTGCCAAAGACGACGTCTTTGCCGGTCCTGAAATGCGTGACGCATTCGCCCAGGGAGTACTCCCCTCACCCTGGATATTCTCCAGGCGCGCCATGTCCGGAGACACTACCTTCGCAAAGAGTTTCGATCGGACGGCAATCCGGCACCTCAGTTGACCCATGCCGTCCTGCTTGAAAGCACGTACCATACGGCAACACTCGGCCGATCCCGGAGCATCCGGCTCGAACGCAGAAGAGCCATTTTCCGCCTCTGCTATCGCAAGAATTGGCACCCTCCGACCACGCTCTTCCAAAATGCGGGAGCCTCCCGCTAAACCGATGTGCAGACAGCAAAAAAAAGAGGACGGGAGGCCCTGTTTCTATCTTGCCCTCCGCCCTTTCCGCCCCCTCTTCAGCCCCTCCCCCCTTTTCCCGCGCTCAAGAATTCAGCCGCTATCCCCTCGAGAGAGCTTGTCCGATGTTCGCTATATGTTCTATTGATTGTGCTCACTGAGCCGCGAACAGGAGCTGGAAAATGGGCGTGCGGATCGAAGCATTGGAGGGAAATCGCCTACAATTATGCGGCGATATCGACACCGTCCTCGATGTCCCGGCACGCGGGATTACCGAGGGATTTTCGCTGGCATTTTCCGATGGAACCTTGGTGGGTGCGAACTGGATTCCCGGCGGCCCCGCATGCCAATTTGCCATCGCAGCCGAAGGTGCCGCGATGGTCAAAATCGTGCGTCAGGGCTTTGGAGAAGCGCTGGAATTAGACTGGAATTTCGATTGGATCACGCTCGCGTGCGGCACGGAAACGCTGCAGCCTTACGCCCTGCCCGACGGCGAGGACGTGCTGCAGCTGACGCTGGATATCGAAGTTAAAGAAGTCGCCTAGGAGGCGCGAACAGGCTTCTGGAGGTGCGCCTCGCAGGCTTCCTTCACGAGCGTATGGAGCAATTCGACGCGCTCGACGATCCACTCCAGTTCAGCGTCCCTGACCGTGTAATACTGCGAGTAGCGGGCCTTGACGTAGGCCTGCTTCAGCAGCTCGAAACAGCGCCGCGTGAACTTGCTGTCGCGCGGCCAGACCGGAATCAGGTCGCGGACCAGGTCCTCGCTACGGTTTCGCAGAAACTCGATGTTATGCGACTTCGGGGTGTAGAGCGTCAGGGTGAGAAGCGTGGCGTGGTAGGCATGCTCGGTAGCCTGATGCAGCATGAACGCGGCTTGGTTCCCCCACCCCTGCGAAATCATGAATTTTGATCCGGCGAGAAAACGGCTCGCGCTCTCAAACCACTGCTTATAGTTGCGCGCGGCCTCTTCCAGCTCGACGCCCGTATCAAGCGGCTTGGGCAGCTCGAACTGGCTCTCTTCCAGCGAGTAAAGCACCACGCCTTCGCGAACGACGTCCATGAAAAACGGACGGCTGCGCGAGAGCTGCGCGTTCACATCCTTCATGCTGTGGATCACCATGCCGACCGGCGCCGAAATACGCTTGGCGATATCATATTCGCGAGCGAGATGGTCCTGTGCCCGGTACCATAGCTCGGGATCGGCCAGCCGTTCGTCGCTGACGATCACGAGGATATCGTAGTCGGAATAGTAGCCACCGGCGTGATCCTCGATCCAGTTCCCCCGGGCATAGGAGCCGTAGAGGATGACCTTGGATATGCGCCCCTGCTTCTTCCACGTCTGGGTGGCTAGCGCATGGGCGTCCTCGAATTCCGCGAAGATGATCTGCACAACGCGTTCGAGGTCGTGGCGCTTGCGGTCGGGAAGGTGATCGAGGCTTGTCTTCATGGTGCTATCCGGATTGTGGGCGCAAGGCTCAGGCGGCGCAAGGAAAAGACGGCGGGCTCATGGCCCGCCGCCCTCTTCCAGCGCCTTGGAGATGACGCGAATGGCCCTGCTCATGCGCCGCTCGATGTCGTGAACGGATCGCCCCGTGCGCCGCGCAATCTCCCGGTAATCCATGCCGTCGAGCCGGGCCGCAAGGAACACTTCGCGCTCAAGAGGAGGCAGCGATGCCACCGCAGCCTCGATCCGCTCGAGCTCTTCGGCGCTGGGCTCCGGCAACGGCCTTGGATCGACTTCGGGGTCAGGACGCGGCTGCAAAACCGGCCCCTGCCCACCCTCCCCACGGCCAGGCCTAGGAGCATGCACGGGTCCCTGACGACGCAAGAACAAGCGCCGGGGCAGCCTGATGGAAAGCCGGATCATGCCGCCCTCTCCCCACATGAGAGAAGAAGATCGGCCCCCTTGCTGGCGGCGCTGGCAGCCCGGAAGATCGCCTTTTCATCGGCGCGCATGACTTCGAGCCATGCCCCGATATAGTTGCTGTGCCGCACCGTCGGATGGATGCCGAGCGCCGCGCAAGTGAAAGCCGCCGTGATCTCGGCAATCAGTTCTTCGCGGGCATACTGGGCAGAGCCGAACCTCCCGGACATATCGCGGTCCAACCGGCCCTTGCCGCCTGCCCAGTGCCCCATTTCGTGAAGCGCCGTGCGAAACCAGTTCACCGGTTCATGGAAAGCCGCCTGCGGCGGAACCTGCACGTAATCCAGCGTTGGAGAGTAATAGGCCTCGCCCCCGCCAATCCTGAAATCCGCGCCGCTCGCAGCAATCAGCCGGTCCACTTCTGCATGGCTCAAGACCGGATCGGGCACGGCAACCTCGCCCTCGAAACCCTGCGGCAACCCTTCACATTGATCGATATTGAAGACCACGAAGCGCTTCAGGAACGCGATCGTCCTTGCCTCCCGGTCCTCGCCCCGCGCCTTCTCCGCCTCGTCCCTTGGCATAAACCGGTCCGCATAACAGACAACCGTGCCCTTCTCGCCGCGCCGGACATTTCCGCCCGCCGCCATCGCCTGCCGATAGGTCAGCCAGCGCTGCGAGGTGAACTCCCGCTCCACCGCCTCGCACCACAGGATGAGGATGTTGATCCCCGAATAGGCCCGCCCTGAAGCGGCATTGCGCGGCATCATACAGGGGCACCGGGACGAGTCCCACGGCTGCACCCAGGGAAGCCTTCCCTGCTCGAGCTCGCCGATAATGCGGGCAGTAACTTCTCCATAAAGCGATAGACGCTCTGTCCTGCTCATTACCCTACTCCTTTTTCTAAACCGCCATTGACCGGCGCCGGGGTGGCGGGGGGCGGCAGGAGCGGACCAGGAGCCTCGCCGAGATGGCGGGCTGCACCCGAAGGGCCGAAATGAAATGGAGGAGCGGGCGAAGCCCGGGTTGCGGCGCGCCATGGCGTGGCTATCGGTCCGTGACGCCCCCCGCCAGCCAGGAGCAGGGCAAGCGCCGCCATGCCGCAGGCAGGGCGTCCGCATTCGGCCCGCAAGGGCCCCACCTGTCAGGGATCGTCACCCGAAGGGACGAGACGCCAAAGGCGGCTCGGTCGAGCAAAGCGAGATAGAGCCCGGCCGCGCGGGACGCGCGGTGACAGCCCACCCGGCCATAGCCGGACCACCGGGAACCCCAGACAACGCCGACAAAACCAAGAACGATTTAAGGGTGGAAGACAGCCCTAGGAAAAGTCATGATAAGCCATGGCTTCAGAACCAAGAACTCCAAGGCTCGCCGTCCTCATCGACGCGGACAATGCTTCCTACCGGATTGCGGACGGACTGTTCGCGGAGATTGCCAAGATCGGCGAGGCCAGCGTGCGCCGTATCTACGGCGACTTTTCCGGAAGCAGACTGAAATCCTGGTCGGACGTTCTGGCCACCCATGCGATCATGCCGCACCAGAACTTTGCCAACACCGTGGGCAAGAACGCATCGGATATTGCGCTCGTCATAGACGCCATGGATCTGCTCCATAGCGGCCGCTTCGAGGCATTTTGCCTGGTGTCTTCGGACAGCGACTTCACCCGCCTCGCTGCCCGCATCCGCGAACAGGGTATCGATGTCTACGGTTTCGGGGAACAGAAGACGCCCGAAAGCTTCCGTCAGGCCTGCAAGCGATTCATTTATACGGAAAACCTCCTGCCCGAAGCCCCGACCTCCGATGAACCGGAAAGGCCGGATCAGCGACCTGCCTCGGCCGCGCGCTCACCCTCCATGGCGGTCCCGCTGATCCGCCGCGCGGTCAAGCAACTCGAAGACGACGACGGCTGGGTATCTCTGGGAGGGGTGGGCCAGCGCCTCGCGACCTTAGCCTCCGACTTCGACCCCCGCACCTTCGGCCAGGCCAAGCTCGGCGACCTGGTCGAGAAGACCGGCGCGTTCGATGTGAGGCGCACGCCGGGACGCGGCGTCCATATCCGATACAAGCAGCCGCCCAAATCAAGCGGTACAGGAAAGTCCAAGACGTAGGTCCTCATACAGGCCGCGCTGGGCTCTACCGGACCTTCATCGGCTAATTAATCCCAGCGAAGCCAGAGCGCCGGGGGGCCCCACAGTTTCCGCTTAGTAGGATTGACGACGCCGCTCCGTCCGAAGGAGCACACAGAGGTGCTCGCGAGCAGTACGAACTGGGCCAACGACCTTCTGCCTCGACAACCCCGGGGGTATAAAAGCGAGATAAACCCGAGAGGGAATAATCGCTATTTATGCCCCTCCTGAGATTTGTACTCGAACGCATAAAGCCGCAGCGCGTCACCTGTCAGAGCCAGCTTCTCATCAGGTCCCATTTTCGGGCCCGCCTATGCGAATGTGACCTGATGATGCCCGGATTCGTTCAGATCAAGATCGATGCGCGTTCCAACAAAGCGCCGGGCGATCTCTATACCCGTCAGCAAGTGGCCGCTGGGCTTCACAGTCGTGAAACACCCCGCGCCTGCCAGCACAAACGGCAACACGAGCTGGTCGGCCAGGTACGGGCCTGCGAAGGCCCCGGATTCGACGTAGCCCTTGAGCCGCCCAGCGGCGGTCTTCGCCAGACGTTCGGCCGGAACGCCGAGCTGTCCGAAACCGCTGGCGATCTCGGTCACCGTGTCCTTGCGCGCCTCGATCATCAGAATGATCCCCGGCCCCTGATCCGCCGGCAGTTCGCGCAAGGAGAAAGCTTCCTCATGCCAATCCGGAAAATCCTTACGGAGCCGCGTCATCATTCGCAGAGCGATCTCGCCGGGCAGACCCGCAAACACCACCTGGGCCGAAGCATCGCCCAAAGCCCCGGATTCTAGGCACTCGATGGGGCGAAGCGGAGCGGGCGTGATGTCCACCTCGATACGGCCGCCGCCGCGCGGGTAGAAACCGTGCCGCACCAGCCTTGCCTCGACCCGGGGGCCCATCCGGTTGATCACCGGCAGAAAGGCCCGCTCGATGAAGTCGAACGGTGGCGCCAACATGTTATGCGTGCCGCCTTCCAGCACCAGCCGCGAAGGCCGGTCAGCCAGCACCAGCGGCATGAGCACGGTCTGCAGGACCAGACCGGTGCTGCCCGCCGTGCCCACCGAGAAATGGTATTCGCCTGGCTCGACCCGGCCGGGCCGGAATGCGATTTCCGTCGAGCCCACTTCAAGGCCTTCCACTTCGGCATTGCCGATCCGCGCCGCCGCCTCGACGGCGGTCACGTGCTGGCGCATCAGGCCAGGCTTCGAGCGCTTGCCGCGCACATTGGCGATACGGAACGGCTTGCCGGTGACGAGCGAGAGCGCGCAGGAATTGCGCACGACCTGTCCGCCGCCCTCTCCTTCGGATCCATCGATTTCAATCATGCGTTTACCAAGTCCAAAAATATTTCTTCGGCCGCCCGGAATGAATCGGACGCCATCGCGCGCACGGGCATTTCGTCCAAGCGCCCCAGTTCATCGCGGATCATCGCGTCGAGTTCGGGATAACGCCGGGCATTGCCCTGCTCCCGCATCTCGCGCTTTGCGGCGACGAGATCCTCGATCATCGCCGTGGTAGCGAGTGAAAGATCGGTCACTGCCATGAGCTGCTGGAGATTCATCGGCGGCCGAAGCGCCGGATCAAGCCGCATGGCACGGATCGCAAGCGCCGGACGCAAGGCGTAGAAGTACCGCTCCACGGGGACCGCGGCCTCGTCTTCAGGCCACAGATCCACCGCATTGCGCCCCAGGCTGGCATAGTGCCGGGCGACCCCGCGCGGATCGAAGACCATGTCTGCCAGGGCCGCCACTCGCGCCATGACCGGATGATCCGCGCGATAGCGTATCGGCGATTGCAGCCATTCACTGCCCGTCGCGTTCGACTTGAGCATGAGCCCGAGCAGCTTGCGCAGATCCCAGCCGTTCAGATCGACCTCGTCGACGATGGGCCGCTCGATCACGTCGCGCGGCGGTCGCAGCGCCAGATAGGCATCGCGGGCGCGCACATAGACAAAGCGGACATCATAGTCGCTATCGGGCGAAGGAAAGCCCCAGGCCCGCGAGCCGGATTCCACCGCCAGCAACAGGTGCGCGCCATCGTCCGCCTCGATTGCGGCAAGACGGCGGCCGATTTCAGCCTTTACGGTCGGGTCGATTTGCCCCGTCACGGTAATCACTCCATTCGAGTTCGGGTGCGGTGGCCCGCGTGAGGGATCACCCCTTCACGCAGACCACCTGCTTCAAGGTATGGACGATCTCGACGAGGTCGGCCTGGGCCGCCATCACCGCCTCGATCGGCTTGTAGGCGCGCGGCGTCTCATCGATGACGCCCGCATCCTTGCGGCATTCGACACCGGCCGTATCGGCCACGTGCTCGGCCAGCGACACTTGCCGCTTGGCCTCGTTGCGGCTCATCACCCGGCCGGCCCCGTGCGAGCAGCTGTGGAAGCTCTCCGGGTTGCCGAGCCCGCGCACGATGAAGCTCTTCGCGCCCATCGAGCCCGGGATGATCCCCAAGGTGCCTTTGGCGGCCCGTACCGCCCCCTTGCGGGTGACCAGTACGTTTTCACCGAAGTGGTTCTCCCGCGTCACATAGTTGTGATGGCAGTTCACCGCTTCCAGTTCGGCATCGAAGGGCTTGGCGATCTTCAGGCGCAGCGCGGAAATGACTTGCGCCATCATCATGCGACGGTTGAGCGCCGCGAAGTCCTGCGCCCACTCCACCGCCTCGACATAGTCGTCGAAGTGATCGGTGCCTTCCGGGAAGTAGGCAAGGTCCTCGTCCGGCAGGTTGATATGCCACTTGCGCATGTCCTGCTTGGCCAGTTCGATGAAGAACGTGCCGATGGCGTTGCCGACCCCGCGCGAGCCCGAGTGCAGCATGATCCAGACGCGGGCCTCTTCGTCGAGGCAAAGCTCGATGAAGTGGTTGCCCGTCCCCAGCGTGCCGAGGTGCGTCAGGTTGTTGGTGTTCTTCAGGCGCGGGTGCTTGTCGCACAGCCGTTCGAAGCGGACGGCGAGCGTCGCCCAGGCCTCGACGATGGCCGGCGGCGGAGCCCCCCATGAACCGCTGTCACGCTTGCCGCGCCCGACCACGCGCCCGTGCGGCACCGCCTGCTCGATGGCAGAACGGATGCCGTCCAGACTGTCGGGCAGGTCGTGCGCCATCAGCGAGGTGCGCGCGGCCATCATGCCGCAGCCGATGTCGACGCCGACAGCCGCCGGGATCACCGCACCCTTGGTCGGGATAACCGAGCCCACGGTCGCGCCGATGCCGACATGCACGTCGGGCATGGCCGCCACATGGCGGAAGATGAACGGCATCTTCGAGGCGGCGGCAAGCTGGTTCTTCGCCTTCTCGTCCACGGGGACACCGCGGGTCCACATCTTGATGGGCACGCCGCCCTCGACCTGCCGGAATTCGAAACTGGTGTCGGTCATGGCCGATCTCCTTGAAAATACGTCATAGGTGCCGGCGACGAGGTTTGGCGAGACATCCCGGTGAAATCCTTTCGGCTTCATCCGGGGCGGAATCGAACCGCTCGGCCTTTCGGCCTTTACCGATGTAGTCCCGCCGGCATTCGCCAGCTTTGAATAGAGTCACGGCGACGAGGATTGGGAAGGACGTTGCCCCAAAAGGGGCGCCGCTCTGACCGCTAAGCTACAGGCCCACCAAACGGTGGATCCGGCGGGATTCGAACCCGCGCCTGCATCGTGACAGGATGTAGTCCTTGCCCGGCATTCGCCGTGAAAAAATGGGTCGGCCGTGGCGACGAGAAATGGCGAGACGTGGTCCTTAAGCTACATGGCAAGGCGGGATTCGAACCCGCATCTCCCCTCTCCATCCCATCGCAAGGACGGGAGGATCGGGGCGCTTTACTCGTCGGACCTGCGTATGGTGCCAATGTAGTCCCTGCCGCATTCGCCACGGCCTGAAGCGATGTGTCCTCGGCGACGAGGTATGGCAAAGACCGCTCTACCCACTGAGCTACCACCCGTTTCCGGGCGGGCAGGATTCGAACCTGCGACACGTGTAGTCCTTGCCTCATTCGCCGAGGATGCACTCGCCTTTCAGTCTTCAAACCTCCGTTTCGTTGACAATTTCGACCCAGTCGCGCGTCTGCCCGGAGGCAAAGCGCGCCATTTCGTCGAACACCGCATCGGTGAAGCCACCGACATTCAGGATATCGTCCCGGCTCTTCGCCTGGGTGGTGCCGTAAGGCGCGATATCGATGCAGATCAGCTTCGCACCCGGATTGCGGGCCTTCAGCCGGTTCCACTCGTTCATCGTCGCCGTGGCACCGCTGCGAGACGGATCGACCCAGGATTCGTTGTCCGAGACGATCACCACGGTATCGACCCTTGCCCTCTCTCGGTTGAGCAGAGCTAGCGGTGCGGAAACATTCGTGCCGCCCCCACCAACCCCAGCCAGCTTCGCGGCATTCACCGCGACGTGGGCCTTGGGATCGAGCTTCAGCGAAACCACGCTGCACTCGAAGGGCAGTACGCGGGCCTGCCGGTTTCCGCGCAGCATCGCCGCCGCGACCAGCGCCGCGACATCGATGCACCGCACTTTCGAACTCGCGCCCTTGCGATAACCGGTCACCGGGCTCGACATCGAACCAGAAACGTCCGGGCAGACCACGACATTGCCGGAGAGGACCGGAACTTTCGCAAGCGAGGATTCCAGCGCCTTTTCCAGTGCCGCCTGCACTTCCAGCGGCACACCTTCCCCCACCTGTCCCATCGCGACCATGAGCTGGTAAGGCATGACCCGCGCACGAGAGAGCGCCTCCGCATCACCAAGCCGCCTCCCAACCGTGCCGCTCACACCCGGAACCAGAAAGGCTCCGCTGCGAGCAAGCGTGTTGAGGTTCATGCGCAGCGCCTGCCAGCCCATCCGTCCGGCCAATTCGCCCCACTGCTCGGCAGAGAGCGAGTGCGCAGTCAGCCATTCGAACGGCACCGGCGGCAGCGGCAGCGAGGTATCCCGCTTCCACGCCTCGAACGCGGCGATTTCGGCTGGCAGGGCGGCAAGGTCGTAGGGCTTGCCGATCAGCCAGCCGTACAACGCACGCCGTTCTGCCGACACGGGGACCGGGTGAACCATTCTGATGATATCCGCCAGGGAGGGATCGTTGCCGGTCGCCGCCGCCATCAGGCTTTGCATGGAGGCTGCTTCCAACCACTCGCGAACGAGGCGCTTGGGACGCGAGCCCAGCGAGCGCCGGCCGACCTGCCCGGAACGCATGATCTGCACGAAAGTGCGCAGCATGCGGCCGTTGTCGATCACGCGCCGGAAGACGCGCACCGCAAGCTCGGGGTCGGCGGTGGTCAGATAGGCCGTCAGCAAGGCGGGCATATCCTTCATCGCGCCGGACTCGCGGGCATAGATCGCAGCCTTGGCTACGAATTCCGGCGAAACGTCCGCGGCGGCGGCCAGTACATCGGCAAGCTGCGCTTCGGCGCCGGAGTAGAACCCGTCGGACAGCGCACCGGTGGCGGCAAGCTGGGCCAGCTTCGCTTCGGGACCATAGGCATAGGCGACGCCGCCTGCATGGTTCACCACGTCAGCGCGCGGCAGGAGCCGCGAAGCAGTGCTGGCAAAGAGGCGCTTGAGAGCCATGGTTGCAATTCCTCGTTTCGGGACTGGAGGCGGCCGGCCTATTCCGGCCGCCCCGCTTTCCCGCTTCATCATGTCGGAGTGTTCGACCGCTCCGACGGAAGAGTAATTGCAGGCACCGTGCCAAACTCGATTCTGCGCTGAAGAAAAATTCAAGAATCGCAGAAATCTGCGGAATTTTTCGGTCCGCCACTATGCCTGTCTCCCATCGTCTAAAGATGGTGATCCAATATTTGTATCCATACATATAAGCTGATATCCAGATTTATATGCGATCCACCACTGTCATCGGCTTCCTCGGCTCCACGCTCGACGCATCGAAGTTCGGCCCCTCGCGTTGGATGAAATGGCGCCCCTCGGTGGCGCTGGCCATGCATGACGACTTGCGTGTCGATCGTTTCGTGATGATGCACGGCTCCGGGCACAGCCGCCTTGCCGAGTTTGTCAGCGAGGACATCGCCTCCGTCTCGCCCGAAACGACGGTCGAGCGGCACGTCGTCAACTTTCAGGATCCTTGGGATTTCGAGGAAGTCTACGGAAAGCTGCTCGATTTCACCCGCACCCTGAAGATCGACCCCGAGGCGGAAGACCTACTGGTCCACATCACCACCGGCACCCATGTTGCGCAGATCTGCCTGTTCCTGCTGACAGAAGCGCATTACCTGCCCGGCCGACTGCTCCAGACGCAGCCCAGCCGCCGCGCCGATGGCACCGCACCAGGTGCCTGGAGCGTGATCGACCTTGACCTGTCGCGCTACGATTCCATCGCCACCCGCTTTGCTGAAGACAGCCGGGAAAGCGCGTCATTCCTGAAATCGGGGATCGAAACCCGGAACGCCGCCTTCAACGCAATGATCGAGGAGATCGAGCAGGTCGCCTCTCGCACGCGCGCGCCGATCCTGTTGATGGGGCCGACCGGCGCCGGCAAGAGCCAGCTGGCCCGCCGCATCCACGACCTCAAGAAAGTGAAGCGGCAAGTCTCCGGCCCGTTCGTCGAGGTCAATTGTGCCACCTTGCGCGGCGACAGCGCGATGTCGGCTCTGTTCGGACACAAGAAAGGCGCCTTTACCGGAGCGGCGGCGGACCGTGCCGGCCTGCTGCGCAGCGCTGATGGCGGGATGCTGTTCCTCGATGAGATCGGCGAACTCGGCCTGGACGAACAGGCAATGATCCTGCGCGCGATCGAGGACAGGCGCTTCCTGCCCATAGGTGCCGACAGCGAAGCCTCCAGCGACTTCCAGCTTATCGCCGGCACCAATCGCGATCTGGCGCGCTGCGTGGTGGACGGGACCTTTCGAGAAGACCTCTTCGCGCGCCTCAACCTCTGGACATTTTCGCTCCCCGGCCTTGTCGACCGGCGCGAGGATATCGCCCCCAATCTGGACTACGAACTGGATCGCCATGCCGAACGCGAGGGCGAAAGAATTTCGTTCAACAAGGAAGCGCGCGGCCGTTACCTGACCTTCGCGATGTCCCAAGAAGCGCACTGGAACGGCAACTTCCGCGACCTTGCAGCCAGCGTAACGCGCATGGCAACCTTCGCGCCGAAAGGCCGCATCGATCTGGTGACGGTCGACAACGAAATCACCAGACTCGGGCGCCTCTGGTCAGGCAAAACGCGCACCAAGGACGATGGCCTGGCAACGGTCCTCGACGCCGAGAGACTGGCCGAGATCGACCCATTCGACCGCGTCCAATTGGTTTACGTCATGCAGATATGCCGCGAGAGCACTTCTTTATCGGAAGCCGGACGACGCCTCTTTTCCGCCTCACGCGCGCGCCGCAATACCACTAACGACGCCGACCGGCTCAGGAAGTATCTGGCTCGTTTCGGATTGGATTTCGCGATAATCCAATAACGCACGCTAGTACCGAATGCTCACCACAGCAGCATAGCCCCTTGAAATCCGACACCCATTCCCGTCGTTGGTCGGGGTCATTCGCAAGAACTGCCGTTCCCGGCGCCGTAGCGCCTGCCCGCCTGAAGGGCGGAATCTGGGACATTCGAGACGGTCGGCTTCAGAAAGACCCATCTAGGAAGGCCGCCATTCACAGCCCATAAAAAGTCAACAGAAGAAGCGCAGCGACGCCCCCATGCGGGTCGCTTAATGCTGTACGGGAATTTCCCGCGTCAATCGGTGCGGAACTGGGCCTGTGATCGGCGTCCAATCTTGGACCGGGCATTGCGTGCACCTTTAGGCCATAGCGGATCGACGCAGGGCATAGCCCGGGGGAGCTTTACCACGGCGTGAAGGACTTTTCTGAGAGGTGGGTGCGAAGTAATCGGTCCGGCAGATGGAGTGGATCATTTCGTAATGGTCTTCGAAAGTGATCAGGGTGGTCTTGGGAACACACTCGCCGGCAATCCGAAGGCATCTAACTTTCTGGTCATTAATGAGTGGCATGAAAGCCAGATCGTTGACAGCCCATGCAAACTTGGTCTGGATGGAGAAGAGTTGAATCTCATTTTCAACCTTCGGAAAATTGGCGGCCGGTTGGTCGAACCAGGACGCAAGCCTGTGGTGACCATCCAACTTGCGGAACAGGTGGAGATGCGAACAATACGATGGCTTACTGGTTCCGGTTCAAATGATATTCACGGAAATTAATAGTTACTAAAATTGGACAATTTATACTAACGAATTATTTTCTTATATAACAATACATAAAAATGAAGGTGGTGATGTTAAGAAACTTGGCTCCCGGTGAGTTTATCCAAGGAACAATATTTACATGCGCGCTTTCAGATTCCTATCCGAATATTGCGGCTCTCGGCATGCTGATCACTGCTCGCTGTGACACGGCGCAAGATAAGGCGGAAGTATACAATTACATACCATTGGTGCCGGTTGAATCTTGGATTGCAAAAGATGGCTTGGAAATCGTTGCGAAGCGCGCGGCCGCCAATGAAATGGGTTCAATGAAGAAGGCCATTGCCGACGCTGGCATGGATGATGTCATAATTGAACTTATAAGCTTTGATGAAATCCTTCGAGAACTAAAAAAGGGAACATCAAAGCCGGAAAAATCCATCGCGGCACGCTTTGAGAAAGCTCTTACATCTTATAATTTAGCTAAACACATTATAAATCAAGAAAATAGATTACTTAAATCCTCCCTCGAATACCTATCATCAAACGATGGAATATATAAATCTGTAATAAAAGAGTTGATTAATAATGGTATAGCGGAATTCCATTACATACAAAAATCATACAGTGGCGAGGAAACCCGCGGATATGTCGCGTTGATGCGTGAAATACGATTTATTTCTTCGTCACTGGGAAAAAAGATAGCCATAGGCTTGGATGTAAATGAATTCGATGCTGAGAAAGATTCTTATGCGCCGGGATTGAATCATGTTCGCTTTTCCAAAGATCAGGACTTCGCCATGCCTCTATCTTGCATTTCATCGCCTTTAATTGAGTTGGTTATGCAGCGCTTTGCTAATCTATTTTCTAGAATTGGTGTTGAAGACATTCCGAAGGAGTGGATTGTTGAAGCGCACTCATGGGTGAAGGTCATGCAGGAAGATACGAAATGAGTTATATAGCAATCCGCCGCGACGCCTTAGAAGAAATTATCTCTGCACGACTACTTCAGTCTACGGAATTTCCGGATGGCCTGGAGTTGGCGAAAGCAATACAATCACGACAACCCGGTAAAATATCCACCCGTATACGCATGATGTCCACTAAAAATGGCCTTTTCGTATACTCTAATAGGCCTGAAGAGACAAAGTTTGTCATTTTCGATGCGGGGCAGTGTGAGGGCTTCGGCCCGGGAGATAGCCTTTCTGTTACTTTAAACTATATACAAAAATCCCTTAGGTTTGCGACTAAATATTGGCAGGGAATTGTTCTAAGCCCCAATGAGGGAATATCGAGGGATGGCGCAAGGGGGATCGTCTTTCCGTTTCCTATCAGTCAGCAGACTGAAATCCGGCTTGTTATCGATCTCTCGCCAGACGGGGAGCGGCTCTCGAAGCGGGGAAAGGCAGGTCGTTATTTGCTCGTTTTCAGAGCTGCCGAAAACGCGAAAAATGGCACGGAGGAGCCCACTCTCGGCGAATTTCGTCGATTCCTGGATGATTTGGATGATGTTGAGGCGACGCTGAACTCGGCTCAGCCTGAAGTTTCTAACGTCGGAATTCCTGCGCTTTCCAGCACAACGCTCAGCGAAATCGATGGCAAGGTGGATCCGCACCAAGCCTACGAAACTTGGTTGCACTTGCTAACATCTGATCAGGCAGACTTTGTAACATCGGAGTTGGCTTCCCCCAAGAGGGTGGATGGGCCTGCTGGTTCCGGTAAAACAGTCTCGCTATCGTTGTCGGCAATCCATACCATGATCGCCGCTGAGAAGAATGATGCGGATTGTCAGGCTATCTTCATCACACACAGTGAGGCAAGCCGCAGAAGCATTGAAACAATGCTAATATCGATGGGTGGCGAGCGGTTCATGTCGCGTGACCCCATTCAGCGCTGGCTTCGGGTCATGACATTGCAGGGCTACTGCGCTGAAATATTACGGACAGAGATTTCGGCGACAGAACTCGTTGACCCCGATGCCTTTGACGCCAAGCAGCTACAGACAATGTATGTCGAAGAAGCTCTAAAGAAAGTTAGTTCTGAGCTGCCGTCGTTCGAAAGATTTATGTCTCCTGCGTTCCGAGCATATCTTGAGGAGGAAGAGGAAAGCCTAAAAATATCGATGCTTCAACATGAAATTTCAGTAGTTATAAAAGGAAGATCAAAAGAGAATTTTGACATATACAAGAGAATCCCGCCACTAAGTACCGGATTGCCCATATCTAAAGATGGGGACAAAGGATTTGTTTGGCGAGTTTATGAATTTTATCGCCATCAACTAGAAGCTGGCGCCCAATTTGACACTGACGACGTCGTTTTGACGGCCTTAAGCCAATTGACTACGCCAATCTGGCGACGGCGGCGAGTGAGGTTTGGTTTTGATGCAGTATTCGTTGACGAAACACACCTATTCAATATGAATGAACTCTCGGTATTTCATCATCTAACTAAATCAGATGTTCGATTCCCCATCGCTTTTGCAGTAGATCGCACTCAGGCGATCGGCGATCGCGGCTGGGTTAATGACATCGACGTTTCTGTGTTGGTGCCACATGGTCAGGATATTCAAGCGAGCAAAACGGCGTTGCGATCGATATTTCGGTCGTCTCCTGACATCGTCAATCTTGCATTTACGATTACCTCTTCCGGTGCAAATCTGTTCACTAATTTTGAGGACCCACTCCTCAAGGCTCACAGTAACATGAGTTTTGAGGAGGAGAAGAAGGCTGAAACGCCAAGCTATCGGGAATATGCAACTGACGACGCGATGATCAACAGCGCCTTCTCATTGGCCGATGAAATGCGATCAAGCATGGGGACATCTCGCGGCGAAATTGCAATTATTGCCTTCACTGAGGAGTTGTTTGCGGGGCTTCAACGTGAAGCTGCGAGTAACGGTAAGCCCGTCGAGCTGCTAAAGCAGCGCAATGATCATGAGATCGCGAAGCGAGCCAAGACTGCAGGGCGGTTTGTTTTGTCGCTTCCAGACTATGTCGGCGGACTCGAGTTTGACGGCGTAATTCTCGTAGGCGTGGATGAAGGAAGGGTCCCGCCAACGTTTCTCAGTCAGCGCGCCGAGAGCAAGGCGTACATGTCGTATTCGGCCCACAATCGGCTCTATGTCGCGATAAGCCGAGCTCGCTATCGTGTTGTTATGATGGGAACGAAGGAACGAGGTGCCAGTCCACTGCTTGGCGCTGCATTTGCATCAAAAGCACTTCTCAAAAGTACGTAACTGAAAATGCCTGACCGCCTTGCAGGGCAGGTGGTCAGGCAATCTAAAAGTAGTTTTAGAATGCTGAATTTCCGCACTCGGTAACAGAAAGTCCCCGCCTTAACGGCAATGATGGGTCGGTTTCGCTGGCTTCAACCGCCAGCACTTGGGACTTTTCTGTCTTTCCTAAGCGATGTCTTTGACGGCAGCTTCTGGCACGAGCAGACACTAGCGTTTACCGATCCTTCGGTCTAAATTGACAGGTTAAAGATGAACGACGAACCAGTGACAGATGATGTCATCGGAGAGCAGCCGCTTTTCGACCCGGTCTCTCGCGAAGATTTCGCTGCGGTCGATCTCGACGCGCTCACGGCTGGCCTGCGCCGACTCGATCGCCATGCGCTCGTCGATCTCTTCTGGAGCAAGGTCAAGGAAGCTCAGGACGCCGGGGACGCGGTCGCAGAACGCGTCTATCGCCTGGTCTCGTCCCTCGTCGGCCTGCACCTGCGCGTCGAAGCCGAGGGCGATCCCTTCGGCTTGCAGTGGCAGAGCGAGGCGCGCCGGACGGCCCTGCCGCATAATTTCAGCGGCGATCAAAGCGAAGTGCTTGCCGATATCGCGCCTACCATCCGTCATCCGACCCTGCGCTCTCGCTTCGCCGATATCGCCTATGAGACCGGCGTTCGCCGGGCCGGGCGAACCGCGATCGAGGCCTATTGCGAGGTAGCGCGCCGCTTCGCAGACGGCAGCGCCGAGCTCCAGTTTCCTGAAATGGGGACCCGCGCGATGGACTGCGTGAAACCGCTCGAGCGCTGCTTCATGGTCAATGCGCGGATCGCGAAGCGCGGCACACTCGTCGAACCTCTGGCCGAAACCGTCCGCCTTGCCTTCGCCCATGCCCTCGACGCGCGTGCCTATTTTCCTCTCACCCAGATCGGTCGGCGCGTGCTCCAGGCCAGGTTGATACCCGCCGAAGAGGTCGCGGCGGCGGCGGCCGATCTAGCTGCTAGCGCGGTGTCCGACGACTATTGTCTGGCGGTCAAGGAATGCTGGCAGCTCGCCGCCGACGCCTATGACCGCGCTGGCGATGCCGAGGCTAGCCGCGAAGCCTCGATCAAGGCAATCGAGCAGACGCTCGCCATGGTCGACACGGTGACGCAGAGTTCGGCGAAGGCCCATTGGGTCAAGGAGACGCTCCGCGAGTTCCGTGCCCTGGGCGGTGTGCCCGAGCGCGTCACCGAGATGCGTCGGCGCCTGCGCGAGTTGCAGGACATGTCGCTCGACGAATTCGGCAG
This sequence comes from Novosphingobium sp. PhB55, assembly GCF_004368805.1. Classification (NCBI taxonomy): domain Bacteria; kingdom Pseudomonadati; phylum Pseudomonadota; class Alphaproteobacteria; order Sphingomonadales; family Sphingomonadaceae; genus Novosphingobium; species Novosphingobium sp. PhB55. Next base: position 991,402 of record NZ_SODQ01000001.1, read on the forward strand.
CTTCTCCGTGCCGCTTGACGGCATCGACGAGCTGCGCGTGCAGACCTTCGATAAATTCAAGGCGCTCAGCCTTTCGGACGCCATGCGCGCCATGGTCGGCTTTTCGATTCCCGACGATGTCGAGGAGTTGAAAGCCGCAGTACTCAAGCAGGGCCGGGAGTTCCCGATCTCGAACCTATTTGCTGCAAGCTATGCTGACCATGAGGGACGTGAAGTGGCGCGCGGGCCGTCGCTCGATTTCCAGGATGAGCCGACCGAAGCCTGGTACAAGGAGCATGGCATCCGCTATCTCGGCATCATCCGGCGATACCGCGTCCATGGCAATATCGAGCCTGCCCGCCAGGCCGTCCTTGAGCGCTACTCGGTGAATGAACAGCATCTCTTGCCGATCGTCCAGGCGAGCAACTTCATTCCCGCTGGTCACCATCACATCTTCTCGATCGGCTTCGCGCGGCTCTGGCAGGGCGACTATGCCACCGCCACCCACCTGCTCCTGCCGCAGGTCGAGAATTCTCTGCGGCATATCCTCCAGATGGCGGGGCGCGACGCGGCCAAGATCGAGGAGGATGGCATCGAGGGCGATCGCCCGCTCAACGTTTTGCTGACCCTCTATCGCGCCGATCTTGAGGTCATTCTCGACCAAAACATAGTCTGGCAGATCGACAGCCTGCTCAACTTCCGCCCCGGACCCGCGCTTCGCAACGAGCTCGCCCACGGCAAGCTCGCCTGGAACGAGTTCTACACCGATGAGGCGATTACCGCATGCTGGATGGTCTACATGCTGACCCTCGCGCCAATCCTGCGCTATTGGGACAGCCATGTCGCGCCCGCGATCGATGTCATGACATCAAGCGGAGAAATTTAGCGTCTCGGCCGGCGCCCATAGACCATACGGCGTGCTGCATAGAGTATTGGTCGCGTGACCGAGCGTACGCTTTGACCGGCGCAATCGTCAGCTTCCGTCTAAACCCGGACCTTTAAAATAGATAAATCAAAAGGCCAGCTTTGGTCGACACCTGCCGGATTAGCGGGCGGTCTGCACGTGGGGAGCGAGATTTGGGCGCTGAGCGTCTTGGAAGGGTCGGGCGGAAACGGTCGGGATTGGGTCACCGCTTCGCGCGCTCCCTCTTGAGTTGCGCGCGGTGCGCGCGATCGAGCGCACGCTGCGCCTTATCTAGCTGGTTCAGGAGTTCGTCTCTTAGCTGCGCTAGGATTTGCCACTCGAGCATCCGGTCGAACCGTGTGGTGCCCGACGACAAAAGGGTCGTGACGAACACCAAGTCGTAGGCGGTGTTCCGTGCCGGATCTACGAAGCCCGCGTTACTAGCGCCGGCCAGTGCCGTAGTGGTGCCATGGCCGTCAAGAAGGCCAAGCCGGAAGTCGATGCCACGGGCTCCTGCGTGGACGTTGTAGCTCGCCATTCGATAGTAAGACTGCATGGCGCCCTTACCCGCCGCGACTTCGAGATCGACCAGCCGTGGCTTTTTGAGCCCGAGATGCTGTGCCGCCCAGCCATACTCCGATCCGAAGTTGTTCCCAAAACGATCGAGGCACGCTTGGTATTCCCGCTCTGTTTCGGCGATGTCCCGTTTCGTCGGCGGCGCGTAGCCAAGCTGCTCGTACGATAAGACGAACCGGTCCATCGCCCGTTTTGACTCAATGGCTGCGTGTGACCTGTACCGGATCGCCAATTCCTCGCCGTGCTCCGCTAGAAGCGTCGCAACGACCGTGATCTCATGAAGCGTCCGCCAACGGGCCATCGCGCCGTCCGCAAGGCCGTTCTCCATCAAAGTGATAATCTCGAATACCACCTGACAGGCCCTCGCGTGCAGGTGGAGCATGGTGTCGTTAAGCACAGGCTTGCGCTTAGCGCGCGAACGGCGGCGAGCGGCTGCAATGCCGTCGCCGATCTCGACCGAGATCGTGTACATCATCCGTAGTGTCGCAAAGGCGTCGCCCCAGCGGTCGTGCAGGTTGGCGGAGAACCCCGCCATGACCATCTGGTCGTATTCCCGCTGCGCTGGCCAGTCGGCTCGGAGCGACCGAACGATGACCTCCGCGGCGCTCGCGAGTGCTTTAGGAATAATCTCAGGCAGCTCTTCAGACGCGAATTTGAGAGCGGCTTCGAATGCCGGCATCAGGTCGTGGCCGGTCAACTCGATGTCGACGCCGACATCATCCGTTCCGTCCCAATTGAACGGCGCTGCGGGGGTGGTGGCGAGGTGCTCGGCGAGGGCGGTCACCAACTCGCCGGGGGCTGACGGGGCTTTCTCGATAATAAGGTCAGATAGCCGTCTGACTAGGAATGCCCTCGGTGCATCCCTAAATTGATCGCGAAGGGCGCGGTTCAGACTGCTGAGCGGCTTCTTTCCCCGCGCCTTCAACGATATCCCGTCCCCCCGACTACTCAACGCCATAACTCCATCCGATGCTGATCCGCCGCCCATACCCTGTCGTTCGGCGGCTAATCGGCGAGCGGACCGTAAGGGGCTACCATAGCCGCAAGTGGCGACGAGGCACCTCTTATAGGATACTTTCCGTTGAGATTGGTCGCGACACGGCGGGCGCGAGGAAAGCTAGGCAGCTTGATGTGCCGGACGATCCAGCTGCTAACACAACAGGTAACCGAGAAAGGCAAGGTGCCGGGCTTTGATCTTCTCGTGGATACGCAGGGAAGCTTCTGATCGAGCGTTTGCGTTGCGCTCCTGACCGTCTAAAAGTGGTCTGTCCGCAATCGGCCATCGCAGGGCAATCAGTATAGAAAAGTTGCCGGTCCGCTCCGGGAGAGCAGAAATCTGCGCCTGTATGACCGAGAAGGGTCGGGCCTCTCCTGAAGCGTTCTAACTATGGCCGCAGGGCCATAGGAGATTTGTCATGGGATTATCAGAGTTTGATCCCGCCGCTCGTGAGCGGGTATTTTGGAACGCCGGGCGCAAGGTTGGTGCGAAGCGAGCGCTAAAGCCCCGTCAGATATGGGCGATCCGTTTCTTTCTCGACCAGCATGGGCGGATCCGGGACCGTGCCCTCTTTGACCTGGCCATCGATAGCAAGCTTCGCGGATGCGATTTGGTGAAGATCAGGATCAGCGATATCGTTTGTGATCGGAAAATTCGAACACGGGCCACGGTTGTACAGCAAAAGACCGGCAGACCGGTTCAGTTTGAACTGATGACCGATGCTCGCGCCAGCCTGCTCAAATGGCTGGAACTGAGAGGCGGATCCTTGGAGGATTTTGCATTTCCGAGCCGCACCGATCACGCAGCCCACATAAGCACAAGGCAATATGCTCGCCTTGTTGACGAATGGGTCACGGGGATCGGACTGCCCAGCGAGGACTATGGCACGCACTCTCTGCGCCGAACCAAGGCCTCGATCATCTACAAGGCGACTGGAAATCTCCGCGCCGTCCAGATTTTGCTTGGGCACACGAAGATCGAAAGCACGGTGAGATACCTCGGCGTGGACGTGGAGGACGCTTTGACGCTCGCAGAGGGCACTGAAATCTGAAGGTCCTTGCCGTTGCAAGGACCCAGGGCCTACAGCTTGGCAGCTGCTCTGCGCCCATTCTCGCCGTTCGACAGCGATGTTCCCGGCGTCGGAAGAGGACATTCAAATTTTGACGGGGCCTGGCACAATTCCGCCGTTCCGTATGGCTTGGGCGCGATGGCTTCGGACACGGGCAGGCTTGCACGTTAGGTGCTGTTGACAAAGTTGGCATCCATGGTGACGTTACGTGAGTGAAATTTCGCAATGTCATTGAACCCTTTACGGAAGGACGGACCTTTAGGTGCCCCTGCTGCCGTTTCGCTA